>CAWDPL010000020.1:0-110101 GCA_963804105.1 uncultured Alphaproteobacteria bacterium | reverse complement strand
ATGTTGCCGATGACGTCGTGTACTCCGATGTTGGTGCCGATGGCGAATTCGCCGACGCGGTCGCTGTTTTCATCGGTATGAGTATAGCGCCAGAATTCGTCTTCGAGGGCGCGATTGTCCCTTGGGCTTCGGTAAGCCGGTTGCCTTTGATGCGGATGGTGAGGGGCGCGCTTGCAAGTCGCCATATTTGGCGCAGGGGTATCCGCCGACTACGCCATCGACCACGAAGGTGCCGTTGACTTCGCCGGGGTAGTGAAAATTTCGCCGCCGGGCAGGTTGCCCCAGGTATTCTGGCTGATGATGCCGCTGGTTTTGAGCCACTTATAGTCGGGGTTCATTTCGGCGGTCATGTCGGTGCCGGCCGCGTTTTCGCGCGGACCAGCCCCGTGCGAAAGGAAGATGAATCCGGCGGAGACTCGGTATTGCAATGCGCCTTGAGAGAAATTCGGAGGAGGAATTGCGCCTTAGCCTTGAGCCTCACGAACTAAAATTGCGGGGAGTGGTTTGTTCCGGACCCGGTGGCGAAGGAACTCAAAAGCACGTCGCCATCGTTTACGAGTGGAAAGCAAAAACCGACGACGTCGCAATTGTCTTGAGCAGTGCGGAATTTTTCGATAAACGCGGCGCTGCTTTTGAGCGGCACTTTTGTGCCGTTAAAGGACCTGGCCCGGGACGTGGATAATGGAAAGATTGCGGAAGAATGGTCGGTGGCAATCGTTCGCGAACTTCTGGCAAGGGATTACAAGTTTTCCCCCCGGCTCTTTTGAGCGAAGCAGCTTCAGGTGGCTGGAATTTCAGCGTTAAGCTTCTTCCATAAAACTTTCGTCCCACGTGGGACAAAGTTTTGTCGTCCTCATTCCCTGGCGCGGCGACTTGCCGTGTCGAAATGTTGTGAATGCGGGAGCCTTCTTTACGCCGGCTCTGCCATCCGGAGCAGCAGATCGTTCAGTTCGTGCATGCGCGGCGGTTTGTTGACCACGACATCCACGTCCGGAACCGTTTCTCCGTCTTCCTTCATCATCACCCCCCAGCCCGTCATCATGACCGCGCCCAGGCCGGCCCGCGCCGCCGGAGACCCCGAGCGGGTGTGGCTTTTGCCGCTCAACGCGGCGGTGCAGCTTTACGATTGCGACGCCCAGCTGTGCGGCCGGATCGTGTGGATGCAGCGCCCGCGCAATCCGCAGGGCGAACTGGTCATCGACAGGAAAAACCCCGACCCGACCTTGCGCGCGCGCCCGTTGTGCGGCCTGAAGGTGCTGTGGGGGATGACCCCGGCGGGGGCCGACCACTGGAAGGATGGCTGGATTTACAATCCCAACGACGGCCACACCTACCGCATCAACGGCGAGCTCAAGAGCCCCGACGTCTTCGTCGCCCGCATCTATGTCGGCATCCCCCTGTTCGGCAAGACCTCCACCTGGCTGAGGGTGCCGCAGCTGACGTCCGAGGGGTGGTGCTGAGGGGGTGCGGACAGGGTTTCGACGGGGCCGAGATTTTTGAACCACGAAGATCACGAAGATCACACCAAGGCGCAACCTCATACCGTCATCCCACGGGCGTCCGAAGGACGAACCGGGGGACCCAAGCGAGCGTTCCGCTTCGCTGCGTGGCTTGGGTCCCCCGATCAAGTCGGGGGATGACGGAGATTTTTTGGGCTAGCCTTCGTGCCCTTCGTGCTCTTCGTGGTTAAATCGCCCCGAAGCCTAGCCGCCAAATCGGAGCCCGCCCCATGACCAACCCGACGACGGTGCAACGCACATCCGAGCGCGAGCTCGTCGTGACGCGGACCTTTAACGCCCCGGCCCGCGCCGTCTATGCGGCGTGGACCACCCCGGAGCTGCTCAAGCGGTGGTGGGCGCCGAGGTCGATGGGCGTGGCCCTCAAGTCCTGCGAGACCGATGCCCGCGCCGGGGGCGCTTACCGGTTCGAGTTCGGCGCGGAGGGCGCGCCGGCCATGGCGTTCTTCGGGCGCTACCTCGAAGTCGAGCCGTCCGCGCGCCTGGTCTGGACCAATGAGGAAAGCGATGACGGCGCTGTCACCACCGTGACCTTCGAGGACCAGGGCGAGCGCACGCGCCTGATCCTGCGCGAACTGCATCCCTCCAAGGAAGCCCTCGACGACTCCATCGCCGGCATGGAGGGCGCGATGCCCGAGACGTTTGGGCAGTTGGATGAGGTGCTCTTCGCGCTGGAGGCAGAAGGGTAGGGTGGGGGGGAAGGGGAGGGATGTGGAGTATATCCCATTGACATATCCCATCCGAAGCCTACCTTCAGTCCATCCCAAAAGGAGGCTGTCATGGCGCGCACCACGGTGTTTCTGTCCAACCGCTCCCAGGCGGTGCGCCTGCCGAAGGACGTCGCCTTTCCCACCGGAACGCGCGAGGTCACCGTGCTGCGCGAGGGCAAGCGGCGGGTGATCACGCCCGCCGACGCCGTATGGGACGATTTCTTCGATGCGCCCGGCGCCGAACTGGGCGAACGCGCGCAGCCTCAGGTTAAGGACCGCGAGCCCTTCTGATGCTGCGCTACATGCTGGATACGAACCTCTGCATCCGCGTGCTGAGGGATCGGCCCCAGGCCCTGCGCGCCCGGTTCAATGACGAAGCGGACGGCCTGGCCATCTCCACCATCGTCCTGACCGAACTGCTGCACGGCGCCGCCAAATCCGCTCGGCCCGACCACAACCGCCGCGAGGTCGAGCGCTTCGCCGCGCGCCTGGAGGTTCTGCCCTTCGACGCGGACGCCGCCGGCCACGCGGGCGACATCCGCGCGGCGCTCGAGCGGCGCGGCCAGGTCATCGGCGGCTACGACCTGCTCATCGCCGGCCACGCCCGCAGCCGCGGCCTGATCGTCGTCACCGGCGATCTGGGCGAGTTCACCCGGGTGGACGGGTTGAGGGTGGAGGATTGGGAGGGGGGCGGGTAAGCGCGCGCCTGCTCGGCAGGGAAGGTATTGAACCGCCAAGGTCGCCGAGTTCGCTAAGGGCTCGCATTGTCTCGTCGATCCACGGGCGTCTGAAAGACGAACCGGGGGACCCAAGCCACCTAAGAGCTTTGCTGCGTCGCTGGAGATCCCGGTCCGCCCTGCGCGGCCGGAGGATGACGGGCTCTATTTTCTTCGTGATCTTCGTGGTCTTCGTGGTTCAAATTCTTCATCCCACCGCCCCCCTCACTTCTCGTACTTCCAATACGCCTCCACCGTCGGCCCGATGTGCGCGCGGCAGTCGGCCGAGCGGCAGCGGCCCTTGATGATCGCCCGCACCTCCGAGAAGCGCACCTTGCCGCCATAGCTGGCGACGGCCTCGAGCGGCGAGAGGATGCGCAGCACGCCGTTGCATTCACAGTAGATGCGCAGGCCCTTGTCCTCCGCGATCAGGCTCGACAGGGTGGGCTCTTTGGAGGGCGGTCGCATAGGCAACCGTTCTCTAATTGTTCACGGGGAGTCAAGCGGGCGCGAACCATCCACCCCCGTCACCCTAGGGCTTGTCCCTAGGGTCCAGGCGTCAAACGCGATGCGCTCGCCGGACGGGGCGGGGAAGCGGAGCCCTGGATTCTAGGGACAAGCCCTAGGATGACGGGTGTGGGATGGGGAAAGTGGTGTGTGTCCCCACTTCTTGCCACTTCTTTTTTGCCCCACATTAGGAGACTGGGTGCTACAGCTTCATATGTGGCTGCGGATGGCGGCAACGAGCGGCTTCACTTCGTCCGCATTTTGTTCAACAAAGATAGAATGAAGGCCGCGCCGAACAATTATCTCCGATATGAATCCGAGTTTCTCACCAAGTTTTGAAAAATATAAGTGATGATCTGTAGTGTCCATATCGACGAATTTTATCATATCGACCAGAGCTGTCTGAGAAATAGATGGGCAATGGCATCGTTGCTTGATGAATGCGCTATTTTCTTCGGCTGTTTTCAGTATGTATCCAAAAACAACCGCTTCCGGTGCGCCTTTTGGTAGTTCGAACACTGCATCGTTGGCAACGGGTAATGGCGGATTGTCTCCATCAATAACGGCGACGGCAGGGTGCGATGTGGTGGGATTTTTAATGTGATAATCTAATACATTCACAACGTAAGGAAAGCCGCCAGCTTTATGAACTTGAATACGTTCAAAAATATCTGGCGCGTATTGTCGGAACATTTCTTCGACCAAATCTTTGGCGAAGTCATCTTCAACGAAGATCGCAGCGTCTCTTGCGACTTTACCCGTGAGGGCACGCAGGCTCTCAATAGTCAGTTTGCCTTGATAAGCTATGCCCTCAATGCATGCCCAAATGGCCTTCGGCGGAAGTACGTTAAGGGCATACTCCGAATGAGTGGTGAATACGACCTGGACATCCTTCCGCAGCGCGACGTCGAGGAGATATTCAACCATCTTTTCGGTGGCGAGTGGGTGCAATCCGTTCTCAATCTCCTCGATCAGGATTAGCGAGTTATCCTCTGCCGCTTCGATCCGAGAGACCATCTCAATAATAGAGGCCTCTCCTGCGCCGAAGTGGAACTGGGAGTAGTCATTAGCCCCACGCATGCCCACGAGAATGCTCTTTGCTTTGTCACTTTTGAGCGTGACGCGTTCGTAACCCTTGGCGTCTTTGCCAAGAATTCGACTGACATGACCGATTATCAGACCATCAATCGGTTGCTTTATAACAGCGGAGTTTGCGGCAATACCAATGAAGTGCTTGAATTTAGCCTGTTCGTTTGCCGGTACGGTTCTCTGGATTGGAATTACAACAACATCGCGTTCGGCAACCTTGTCACCGCGCCACTTAGCCTTTGTGAAGTGCGCATTGCGTGGAAAAGTCGTAGTTTTGTTCGCTGCGCGATCAAGGACTTCGTACTCGATCCGCCAATTGGCCATGCTGTTGTCGCCGATGTTCGACTTGGGAAAAAAGTCCCCCGGTTTTACATCCTTGTAGGCGAGAGCCGTGGCACCCAAGATTGTGCTCTTACCGCCGCCATTAGTGCCGATTATTGCAGTAACCGGAAAATCAAACTTGATAGTTTGGCTGGTGAAGCTGCGAACGTTAAGTAGCTTCATGGACGGAAGGTATTTTCGATAAGAGAGTTTCTTCACTTTCTCTTCCAGGCCCACGATATCGGAATGCCTAACGTCCATCACGTCCCCCATGCGTCAGGTAACTCGCGGCCACCGGGATGCGACGAACTCTACAACTTTACCTAGTGGCGCGATAGGCGGTGAAGCTTGCGGCGAAGTGTGATCTCGTGAGGGCATCGAGTATCCCACGCATTAGCGGGTTGCGCTTGGGTGTCGACGGCCCAACTAGGCGTTCTGAAGCCGTCCAAGAGCGTCGGCCGGTTCTGTCATCCTTGACAACCTGCCCCCCCCATGCGCCCCTCCGCGCTCCAAAAACCACGAAGACCACCACCCGAAAATGCACGTCTATCGCTCCCATACCTGCGGCGCGTTGCGCCTCGCCGACGCGGGCAAGGCCGTCCGGCTGTCCGGCTGGATTCATCGCAAGCGCGATCATGGCGGGCTGATGTTCATCGATCTGCGGGACCATTACGGCCTGACGCAGCTTGTGCTGTCGCCCGAGACGCCCGGCTTTGGCCTGGTCGAGCGGCTGCGCGCCGAGAGCGTGATCAAGGTGGATGGCGAGGTGCTGGCGCGGGACGCCGATGTGGTGAACCCGGGCCTGCCGACCGGCGAGATCGAAATTCGCGTCAAGGCCGTGGAGGTGCTGTCGGAGGCGGCCGAGCTGCCCCTGCCGGTGTTCGGCGAGCCGGACTATCCGGAGGAGTTGCGGCTCAAGCACCGCTATCTGGATTTGCGGCGCGAGACGCTTCACCGCAACATCGTGCTGCGCTCCAATGTGATCTCGTCCATTCGCCGGCGGATGATCGAGCAGGGGTTCACCGAGTTTCAGACGCCGATCCTAACGGCCTCCAGCCCCGAGGGCGCGCGCGATTTTCTGGTGCCCTCGCGCCTGCATGCGGGCAAGTTCTATGCGCTGCCCCAGGCGCCGCAGCAGTTCAAGCAGCTGCTGATGGTGTCGGGCTTTGACCGCTATTTCCAGATCGCGCCCTGTTTCCGCGACGAGGATTTGCGGGCGGACCGTTCGCTGGAGTTCTACCAGCTGGACGTGGAGATGAGCTTCGTCACCCAGGAGGACGTGTTCGCCGCCATCGAGCCGGTGCTGTTCGGGGTGTTTGAGGAATTCGCGGGGGGCAAGGCGGTGACGCCCTATCCCTTTGTGCGCATTCCCTATCGCGAGGCGATCGCCAAGTATGGCTCCGACAAGCCGGACCTGCGCAATCCGATCGAGATGCAGGACGTGAGCGAGCCTTTCCGCGGCGGCGGGTTCGGCCTGTTCGCGCGCATTCTGGACGCCGACGCGAAGAACGCGGTGTGGGGCGTTCCCGCGCCCGGCGGCGGCATCGCGCGCCTTCTGCGACCGGATGAACAGCTGGGCGCAGGGCGAGGGACAGCCGGGCCTGGGCTACATCTTCTGGAGCGAGGACCAGGGCGGCTGGGGCGGCCCGATCGCCAAGAACCTCGGCCCCGAGGGCACGGCGGCGGTGATGGGCCGGCTGGGCCTGGGGCAGGGCGACGCGGCCTTCTTCGTCGCCGGCGATCCGGGGGCGTTCTACAAGTTCGCCGGATCGGCGCGGACCAAGCTGGGGCAGGATCTGGCGCTGATCGAGCCGGACATCTTCAAGTTCTGCTGGATCGTCGACTTCCCCATGTTCGAGTGGAACGAGGAGGAGAAGAAGGTCGACTTCTCGCACAATCCCTTCTCCATGCCGCAGGGCGGGCTGGAGGCTTTGGAGAGCAAGGATCCGCTGGAGATCCTGGCCTATCAGTACGACATCGTGTGCAACGGGCATGAGCTGTGCTCCGGGCGCCATCCGCAACCATCTGCCGGCCATTATGCTCAAGGCGTTTGAGATCGCCGGCTATGGGCCGGACGTGGTGGAGGCGCAGTTCGGCGGCATGCTCAACGCGTTCAGGTATGGCGCGCCGCCGCACGGCGGTCTGGCGCCCGGCATCGACCGCATCGTCATGCTCCTGGCCGGCCAAGACGCCATCCGCGAGGTGATCGCCTTCCCGCTGAACCAACAAGGCCAGGATCTGCTGATGAACGCGCCCTCTGAGGCGTCCGAGCGGCAGCTGAAGGAGCTTAGTTTAAGGGTGGTGACGCCGTTGAAGGCGTAGGGTGTCCGAATAAAACGTCCTTCCCCCTCAATGGGGGAAGGGCAGGGATGGGGGTGTTTCGGTGAGGTTGCCGGACATGGCGCAAGAGGCTGCGCCGCCTCATCTGCACAATCCTGAAAAGGTGCGCCCGCACCCCCACTCCCGCCTCTCCCCCATCGAGGGGGAGAGGAGAGTTTGTTCTGGGTTTCCCTAGCGTTATGCCTCAGGCCATCGCCGTGAGGATCATGCGGTTGCGGGTTTCGCGCACGCCGATGAGCAGGCCGAGCGCGCCGTCGAAGCTGAGGCCCGAGGGGTCGAGCACGCCTTCCACCTCCGGCGCGTGCAGGACCGAGCCGTCGCGGGCATTGACGCGGCGCACGGACATGGCCCAGTCGGGGAAGTGTCGGCTCTCCCCGCTGTTGACGCCGAGCAGGCGGATGTCGGTGTGGCGCTCGTCCTGCACGATGCGCTCGTAGGTCGCCGTCACCGCTTCGGCCGAGCCTTCCAGCACCTGCATGAAATGGCGCCGGTGCACCAGCAGCAGCCCGGTCACCCCGACGGCTTCGTTGCGGCGAAGCGAGACCCGCAGGATCGCCCTGAGCACCAGGTCCTGCTCTTCGGGTTCGCCCGGGAAATGCGGGCTGAAGCGGCTGACGTAGATCAGCCGATGCAGGGGTTGGTGTCGCGTCATGGGGAAGCTCAAGTGTCTAAGCGGAGCAGTATGGGGTGCGCGGGTTAAGCCCGGGCTAAGCGCGGGAAAAGCTTTTCGGAAATTGGCGTCCTTCCCCCTCAATGGGGGAAGGGCAGGGATGGGGGTGGTTCGGTGAGTTTGCCGGACATGACGCAAGAGGCTGCGCCGCCTCATCCGCGCAATCCTAAATCCGCCTGCCCACACCCCCACTCCCAACCTCTCCCCCATCGAGGGGGAGAGGAGTTCAACGTAATCACTGCGTCGGTGGAGCGGGGCCGCCGGGTTTGCCGAGGGCGGCGGTATAGAACACCACCGGGACGGTTCCGCGGTTGAGCACCTGGTGGCGGCCGACGCTTTCATCGTTGAGCATGACGTCGCCGGGGCCGTGGTCCTCGATCGGGCCGCCGTTGCGCTGGACCGACAGCACGCCGGAGACGATCTGGACCACCTCCCACTGGAGCTTGTGCGAGTGGGGCGCCAGGCCCGCGCCGGGCTGCGCGGTGGTGATGGACAGGCCCAGCTGGTAGCCCTTCATGCAGGGGAAGGCGACGGGATCGATGTCGATCACCCCCAGCTTCTTGCCGGTGAAACGGGCGGTGGGCAGGGGCAGCACGGCCTGGGCGGCGGATTGGGCGGCGGCCAGACCCGCGGCCCCAAGCACCATGCCCACGGCCATGGCCGCGCCGATCTTCAAAGCACTCATGGGTGTGTTCCTTTTCGGTTCAGGGCTTTCGATATTCCAGCGAAATCAACGATCTAACCCGCTCATCCCCGCGAAAGCGGGGACCCAGTCCTGTCCGGGGTCCGCCAAGCTGGAAAGACCTGGGTTCCCGCTTTCGCGGGAATGAGCGGTTGAAAGGGGGGCGGTTCAGCTCAATCGCCTCATATTCAGGACTTGGGCGGCTGGGCCGGGCCCACGTGGGCGCCGATATAGACCGCGGTTTCGGATCCGAGATTGACCAGGGTGTGGGTCATGGTCTCGTCCTCGACCAAGGCGTCGCCAGGCCCATAGACCTGGATCTTGCCGCCGTTGGTCTGGCCGCTGATGTGGCCCTGCAGGAAATAGATGACCTCGGGCTTGAAGCGATGCGAATGCAGGGGCAGGCCAGCGCCGGGCGGCACGGTGACGCGGCCCACGTGCAGGACATAGCCCTGCAGTGCCGGGAAGGCCTTGCCCAGGTCCAGATTGGCCAGGGTGTGGCCCTCGATGGCGCCCACCGGCTGGGGCAGCACCGCCTGGGCGGCGGCCAGGCCCGCGGCGCCGGTTGTCAGTCCGGCGGCGAAGACGGCGGCGATCTTCAATGCGCTCATGGGCCTGTCCCTTGTGTGACTCCGGGCTTCCGATATTCCAGTCAAATCCGTCACCTATAATCCGCTCATCCCCGCTTTCGCGGGGATGAGCGGAAGGGGGTGTGTCAGGGCTTGGGCGCCGGGCGCGAGGCCTTGGCCACGTGGGCGCCGATATAGACCACCGGCTCGTTCCCGAGGTTGATCTCGCTGTGGCTGACGGTCTCGTCATAGACCAGGGCGCTGCCCGGGCCGAAGGTCTCGATCGGCCCGCCGTTGATCTGCTCGGTGATGTGGCCCGAAACGATATAGACGATCTCCGGCATCTCCTTGTGCGAGTGCAGGGGCAAGCCGCCGCCGTTGGGCGGCAGCTCCAGGCGCGAGACCTGCAGCACATAGCCCTGCAGCTCGGGGAAGGCCTTGCCCAGGTCGATGCGGCCCAGGCGCCCGCCGGTGTAGCCCTTGGTGGGGGTCGGCAGCACGGCCTGGGCGGCGGCCAGCCCCGCGGCGCCCAGCACGATCCCGACGCCGACCAGGGCGCCGGCTTTCCATCCGTTCATGGCTCATCCTCCAGGAGTGATTGGCGCGTTCAGAATTTCGGCGGCGGCGCCTGGGGCTTGCTGACGTGGGTTCCGATGTAGATCACCGGCTCGTTGGTCTGGTTGAGCACCGTGTGGGTGACGGTCTCGTCATTGATCAGGGTGCTGCCCGGGCCATAGACCACTGGCGCGCCGCCGTTGCGCTGCTCGGTCAGATGGCCCGAGACGATGTAAACGATCTCGGGCATCTCCTTGTGCGAGTGCAGGGTCAGGCCCGCGCCAGGCGCGATGGTTAGGCGCGAAAGGCGCAGCTCATAGCCCTTCATCTGAGGGAAGGCCCTGCCCAGATCGATCACCCCCAGCCGCTCGCCGACGGGCCCGTGAATCGGGGCGGGCAGGGTGGTTTGGGCATAGGCGCCCGAGGCGCTCAAGGCGATGGCGGCGGCGGCGAGGAGCGCGCCTTTGAATTTGATCACCGTGTGTTTCTCCGTTATCTTTTCGAGCGTTAGCGCGCGCGGTCATGAAGTCTTGAACCACCCAGCTTGGTGGTTCAATGTTTTTCGGGCCGCGCTTTCGGCTCGCCGAGATAAGCGGACGCCTTACCGCCGCGGCCCGCGCTTTTCGTCGATCCACTTCTGGGATTCGTGCTCGATCCAGCCCTTGGCGTGGGCCTCGTTCTTGAAGCCGTTGACGTTTTCCTTATAGCCGCTCGGCCAGACCACCTGGACGTACCATTCGGAAAAAAAGCCCATGGCCTTGGGCGTGAAGGTCGGCTTGTATTCTGGCTCGCTCATGGCCGCTTTATGCACGCCTCAGCGCCGTCCGAAAAGCCGCTCGATGTCGGCCAGCTTCAGCTCCACATAGGTCGGCCGGCCGTGGTTGCACTGGCCCGAGTGCGGCGTGATCTCCATCTGGCGCAGCAGGGCGTTCATCTCCGCCGCGTTCAGTCGGCGCCCCGCGCGCACCGAGCCGCGGCAGGCCAGGGTCCCGCACACCTCGCCCAGTCGCTCCTTCAGGGCCAGGGCGGAGTCGGCCTCGGCCAGATCGTCGGCGATGTCCTTGACCAGGCCCTGCACGTCCACCTCGCCCAACAGGGCCGGGGTCTCGCGCACCAGCACCGCGCCCGGACCGAACGCCTCCAGCACCAGGCCGAGCTCGGCCAGTTCCTCGGCGCGCGCCGCCACGCGCTCGGCCTCGGCCGGGTCGAGGTTGACCACCTCGGGCAGCAGCAGGGTCTGGCGCGCCGCACCGCCCGCCGCGATTTCCGATTTCATCCGCTCATAGACCAGCCGTTCGTGGGCGGCGTGCTGATCGACAATCACCAGGCCGTCGCGGGTCTGGGCCAGGACATAGGTCTCGTGCAGCTGCGCCCGCGCGGCGCCGAGCGGCTGATCGAGGGGATCGACCGTCGCCGGATCATAGGGCGCGGGCTCTTCGGCCAGGCCCTGATCCACGCGCGCCGACAGGCCCTCAAGCCCGGGAAGGGCGCCGCCGCCGGGCTCCAGCCGCCGGACCGCCAGGCGGAAAAGCCGCCCGCCCGCGGCGGGGGCTGGTAGCCGCCCTGTCCGGGCCGAAAACTGCCCAGCGCCGCGCTCGCCACCGTGGTGGAGGCCTGATGGCCCGCGCCGGCCAGGGCGTGGCGCAGGGCGCCGATCATCAGCCCACGCACCAGGCCGGGATCGCGGAAGCGCACCTCGGCCTTGGCCGGATGCACATTGACGTCCACCTCGGTCGGATCGAGCTCCAGATAAAGCGCCGCCAGGGGATGGCGGTCGCGGCGCCAAGAAGTCCGCATAGGCCGCGCGCAGAGCGCCTTGCAGCAACCGGTCGCGCACCGGCCGTCCGTTGACGAACAGGTGCTGGTGTCCCGCATTGCCCCGCGAGAAGGTCGGCAGGCCGGCATAGCCGGACAGACGCACGCCCTCGCGCGTCTGGTCGATCAGCAGGGCGTTGTCGTGGAACTCCGCGCCCAGCACGGCGGCCAAGCGCTTCAGCCGCCCCTCCGGCCCAGGATGCTCGGCGGCCAGGCGCAGCACGCGGCGGCCGTCCAGATCGAGCGAAAAGGCCACGGCTTCATGCGCCATGGCCTGGCGCTTGACCTCCTCGGTCACGGCCATGGCCTCGGCCCGCTCGGACTTCATGAACTTCAGCCGCGCGGGGGTGGCGAAGAACAGGTCGCGCACCTCAACCCGCGCCCCGTGCGGGCTCGGAAAGGCCGCCGGCTGGGGCGCGCCCATCAGTCCGCCCTCCACGGTGAGGGCGAAGGCGTCGCCGCCGGATTTCGGACGCGAGGTCAGCGTCAGCCGCGCCACCGAGCCGATGGACGGCAGCGCCTCGCCGCGAAAGCCGAGCGTGGAGATATGCAGCAGATCCCACTCCCCGTCCGCGCCGGGCGCGAGCTTGGAGGTGGCGTGGCGCTCGAGCGCCAAGGCCAGCTCCTCGCGGTTCAGGCCTTGGCCGTCATCGGCCACCAGGATGCGCGACAGCCCGCCCTGATCCACCTGGATGTCCACGCGGCTGGCGCCGGCGTCCAGTGCATTCTCGACCAACTCCTTGACGGCGCTGGCCGGCCGCTCGACCACCTCGCCGGCGGCGATGCGGTTGACGGTTTCAGGCGGCAGGCGGCGGATGGGCATGTGGGGGCCGAGTTGGAAAGGCCCAGGATAGGGGGATTGTCACGTTGGAGCGACCGATTTCGGCAGTCCTGCTCCTCTCCCCCTCGATGGGGGAGGAGGAAGCTTTATATTGGCTGAGTTTGTCCAATCATTGCGGAAAGCCGCTGACTGCCACCCTAAAGTCCCGGCAGCTTCACGCCGGTCTGCGGATCCCGCGCGATGGTGACCGGCGCGTCGCCGGTGAGGGACTTCAGGCGAGTGGCCTCGGTGGCGGCATCGACCGGGGCGGGGGTTTCCGCGCCCGACTGGGCGGCCGTCACCGCGCCGGACTTCTTGGTGTCGGTTTTGCGCCAGAACATCACGCGATCGGCGAAGGACGGCTCCTTGTGGGCCAGGGAGCCGAACTCGTCGTCCACCACGTAGCGGATCAGAGGATCGGCCTTGTCGGCGCCGGCCTTCAGCGCCAGCAGCTTCTCGCCGTCGGAGCGGGGCTCGGGCTGGGCCTGGCCCAGCAGGGCGTTGCGCGCGGCGCTTTCCGGCTGCAGCTCCTGCGGGCGCGGCTCGCCGGGATTGGGCGGGCGCAGGGCGTAGTCAGGGGGCACCACCAGGGGCGCCTTGGACACCACGCGGAATTCGTCGGGCACGACCTTGGTCATGCCGAGCGCCTTGGCCGTCGAGCTGCAGCCGCCGAGGCTGAGGCCCATAAGGCCCACGCCGGCGGTCAGGGCAAGGGCCAGGACGGTGCGGTTGGATGTCATCGTTAAACCTCTTGGAGGCGAAAGCCTCGTCGGGCCCAGCCAGCTTGTGAACGGCAATACCCCAGATGGGAGGCCGGCGCCAAGCGCGCTATGGGTCGCGGGCGTTCCGCTCCTGCCGGGCGGCCAACACATTGTCGAGAAGCAGCAGGGCCACCCCCACGGTGATGGCGCTGTCGGCTACGTTGAACACCCAGGGAAAATACAGCCCCGAAAAATCCAGGAAATCCACCACCCGGCCGATGCGCGCCCGATCGATCAGATTGTTGCCGAGCGCCCCGCCGATCACCAGGCCCACGGCCGCGGCGAACAGCGGCCGATCCGCCTTGCGCACCCACCAGATCAGCCAAGCCACCACCGCGGCGGCCACGGCCACCAGCGCCCAGCGCCCGAAGGCGGTGTCGGCGCTGAGCAGGCCGAAACTGACCCCACGGTTCTCCACGAGCGTCAGGCGGAAGAATGGCAAGACCGGAATTGAGCCGATGTCGTCCAGGCGCAGCGAGCCCAGCACCCAGGCCTTGGACCCCTGGTCGAGCGCCACGGTGACGGCCGCCAGGCCATAGGCGTAAAGGCCCAGGCGCGACACCGGCGGGGCTTTCATCGGCGTATCCGTCATAGGCGGTGAACCTTGTCCCAATGCGCCACCGCGTCCGCGTCGCGCAGCGACAGGTCCGGGTAGCGCGGATCGGTCCCGACTTCCGGCAGGATTCGCCAGGAGCGGGCGCATTTCTTGCCCTCGGCCCTGGCCGGAACCACCATCACGCCCATGACCTCGGGCAAGGCGAAAGCGCCCTCCGGGCCAGGGCCCGCGATCAACTCGGCCTGGCTGGTGCGGAACACCTCCGCCGGGTCCAGACCGTCGAAGGCCACGAGCAAGGCCGGATCGTCGATCCATACCTTGGGCGCGGCCTCAAGCGCCCCGCCCATGCGTTTTTCTCGGCGCTCGATCTCCAGGGCGCCGGTGACCACGCGGGTGACCGCCTCGACCTTGGCCCAGCGGTCGGCTTCCGCCTCGTTGCGCCAGGCCTCCGGCGTGTACGGAAACACCCGCAGGCTGTTGGAGCCGGCATTGGGGAAGCGCGTCGACCAAGCCTCCTCCATGGTGAAGGGCGCCAGCGGCGAGAGCCAGATCGTCAGGCGCTCGAACGCCAGGTCCATCACCGTGCGCGCCGCGCGACGGCGCACCGCGTCGGGCCGGTCGCAATAGAGGCTGTCCTTGCGCACGTCGAAATAGAGCGCCGAAAGGTCCTGGGAACAGAAGTCCAGGATGGGCCGCCACACGTCCTGGAAGCTGTAGGCCTCGTAGGCGGCGCGCACCTGGCCGTCCAATTGCCACAGACGGTGCAGGATGAAGCGCTCCAGCGGCGGCATCTGCTCAAGCGGCAGTCGCTCGGCCTCATCGAAGCCGTGCAGGGCGCCCAGCAGATAGCGCACGGTGTTCCTCAGCTTGCGGTAGGCGTCCACCGTCGTCTGCAGGATGGTCTTGCCGATGCGCAGGTCCTCTGCATAGTCGGACATGGCCACCCACAGGCGCAGGATCTCCACGCCGCTTTCCCTGGCGATGACCTGGGATCGACGACATTGCCCTTGGACTTGGACATCTTCTCGCCCTGCTCGTCCAAGACGAAGCCGTGGGTCAAGACGCCGTTGTAGGGCGCGCGACCGCGCGTGCCGCAGGACTCCAGCAGGGACGACTGGAACCAGCCGCGATGCTGGTCCGAGCCCTCCAGATAGAGGTCCGCCGGCCAGTGGCTATCGGCGCGGCCCTCCAGTACGAAGGCGTGGGTCGATCCGGAATCGAACCAGACGTCGAGAATGTCCTCGACCTTCTCATAGTCCGCCGGATCATAGCCATTGCCCAGGAAATCGGCGTCCGGCCGGGTGAACCAGGCGTCCGCGCCCTCTTGCCCGATCGCCTTGAGGATGCGGGCGTTGACCTCGGCGTCCTGGAGCGGCTTGCCGGTCTGCTTGTTCACGTACATGGCGAGCGGCGCGCCCCAGGCGCGTTGGCGCGAGATCAGCCAGTCGGGCCGGCTCTCCACCATGGAGCGGATGCGGTTGCGGCCCTGGGCGGGATAGAACTGGGTGTCGTCGATGGCCTTGAGCGCGGTCGCCCGCAGCCCTTCGTCGGCCACGCGCACGAACCACTGAGGCGTATTGCGGAAGATCACCGGCGCCTTGGAGCGCCAGGAATGCGGATAGCTGTGCTCCAGCCGCCCGCGCGCCAGCAGATTGCCCGCCTCGATCAGCTTCTCGATGACCGCGTTGTTAGCCGGCCCAAACTTGCCCGCCTTCTTGCCCTCGGTTTCCAGCACTTTGAGGCCGCCGAACAGGGGCACGGAGGGATAGTAGGCGCCGTCGGGATCGACGGTGTCGGGGATGGCGTCGCGCGAAAGGCCGTGCGCCAGCCAGACATTGTAGTCGTCGGCGCCGTGGCCAGGCGCGGTGTGAACAAAGCCGGTGCCTGTGTCGTCGGTGACGTGATCGCCGGAGAGCAGTGGCACGCCGAAGCCGTAGTCCGCAGGATCAAGCTTAGCCAAAGGACGAGGGGCGGTCAGGCCATCTGGGATCGACTGGCTGGAGCCGATCCAGTCGGCGATCTTGGCGGCGGCCTCGACTTCCGCCGCCAGCTTTTCGGCCACAATAAGCTAGTCTCCCGGCTTGGCCCATGGCTCGAACGGCGAGCCCTGCTTCAATCGCTTCAACCTCATAGAGGCTGTAGGCGATCTCTGGATTGAAAGAGATCGCTCGGTTGGCGGGGATGGTCCATGGCGTCGTCGTCCAGATGACGAATGACGCGCGTTCCAGACCCGCTTGCGTTAGCTCGGCAGTCGCATCGTGGCCGGACCTCATCGCACTTTTGACCGGAAACTTCACCCACACCGTCGGCGACACATGGTCGTGGTATTCGACCTCCGCGTCGGCCAGGGCGGTGCGTTCCACCGGGCTCCACATTACCGGCTTTGAACCGCGATAGAGTTGATCGCTCATCAGGAACTTATGGAATTCGCCGACGATGGCGGCCTCGGAGGCGAAGGCCATGGTGGAATAATAGTTGTCCCAATCGCCCAGCACGCCCAGGCGTTTGAACTCGGTGCGTTGCAGGTCGATCCACTGGCCGGCGAAGGCGCGGCAGCGGGCGCGGAACTCGGCCACCGGGACCTCGTCCTTGCGCTTGCCCTGGGCCCTGACCTCCTCCTCGATCTTCCACTCGATGGGAAGGCCGTGGCAGTCCCAGCCGGGCACATAGTCCACATCGTAGCCCAGGGCGAAGCGCGCGCGGACGATGAAGTCCTTGAGGATCTTGTTCAGCGCATGGCCGATGTGGATCGCGCCGTTGGCGTAGGGCGGACCGTCGTGCAGCACATAGAGCGGCGCGCCCGCAGCCCGGCGGGCCTCGCGCACGGCGTGATAAAGGTCCTGCTCGGCCCAGCGAGCGAGAATCTCCGGCTCCTTCTGCGGCAGCCCGCCCCGCATGGGAAAGGGCGTGTCGGGCAAAAAGACGGTGTCGCGGTAGTCGCGGCCGGGATGGGCGGGAGCGTCGTCGGGCATGAAAATCGATCGTTAGCGCAGTGACTTTGGGTCCTCGGGTCGGCCTACGCAGCCTTCGGCCGCTCCGTTGCCCGAGGATGACGGGTTCTAAGGCCCCCGGCGCGCGCTGGAGCTTTCGCCCGCGGCGTCACGCCGGGCGGTTAATTCGGAAAAGGCGCGCTGTGGCGGTCATGGCGCGTCATGTAGCAGGGCTCGCCGCCCCGGGCTAGGCCGCTTGACCGTTGGGCGGAGCGGGTATGTGCTGAGCTTAGGCGCCCTAAAAAGGGCGACCAAAGAAACCGGGAGGAAACAATGGAACCGATCGCCATCAATCTCGTGGCTCTGGCCGTATGCGTGATCTTCAGGTTCATCGTCGGCGGCCTGTGGTTCTCGCCTCTGGCGTTCATGAAGCCTTGGCAGGCCGAAACGGGGGTGGGCGATGAAGCCATGAAGGCGCGCTTGCCCATGGCCCTGGTCTGGGACCTGATCGGGTCGATCCTGATGGCCTTCGTCCTGGCTCACGCCGTGCGCTACGCCGGCGCCAGCACGCTCCTGACGGGCGCGGCGGTGGGCGCCTTGAACTGGCTGGGCTTCGTGGCGGTGACCACCTTCGCCCGGGTCAGCTACGAGGGCGCGAGTCCGCGCCTGTTCCTGATCAGCAGCGGTTACAACCTGGTCACGCTGGTGATCATGGGCGCGATCCTGGGACAGTGGGGCTAAAAAACTCGAACCATCAAGGCCACCAAGCACGCCAAGCCCTTGGGGATCTTGGCGTGCTTCGTGGCTCAAATTTCTTCTTCCGCTTCGCGGACAGGAAATGGGCCTAGGGCTTGGCGGTCTTGGGCTTGGTCGGGGCGACGGAGGTGGCGAACATGACGACCGGCTCGGTCCCCTGGTTGAGCAGGGCGTGGGTCACGTCGGTGGTGTTCAGCAGGACCGAGCCCGGGCCGTGGGTGGTGATCGGTCCGCCGTTGCGCTGATCGCTGAGCACGCCGGATTCGATGTAGGCGATCTCCGGGAAGGTCTTATGCGAATGGGGCGCCAGGCCCGCGCCCGGCGGGATCACGGCCCGGCGCAGGTTGAGGGTGTAGCCGGCGAGGTTGGGATTGGTGCTGGCCAGGTCGATGCTTCCGAGGGGCTGGCTTTGCTGCGGGCCGTTGGGGGCGGGCAGGACCGCCTGGGCCGCCACGGTTCCCGCCGCGCCGAGGGTGATGCCGATGGCCAGGACGGCGCCGGTCTTCAATAGGTTCATGGTGTCTCCTCCACGGCGTCTGCGCGCCTGATTTAGCTATAGCGTGTCGTTCCTGTACGCGTCACCCGATCACGGCGCCGCGCGCGCCTTGGGCGGCGGGGCCACCGTGGCGGCGTAGTAGAGCACCGGCTGGGCGCCCGCGTTGAACACGGCGTTGGAGACGCCGGAATCGTTGATCAACACATCGCCCGGTCCGTGGGTGGTGATCTTGCCGTCCCGCTGGTCGCTCAGCACGCCCGAAACGATGGCGATGATCTCCGGCGCGCCCTTGTGCGAATGCATGGCATGGCCCGCGCCGGGCGCCACGGTGGTGGTGCGCAGGGTCAGGGCGTATCCGGCCATGGCGGGAAACTCCGCGCCGAGGTCGACGGCGCCCAGGGTGCGGCTTTCCTGGCGCCCGCTCATCGGAGGGAAGGCGCCTTGGGCCAGGGCCAGGCCCGCCGCGCCGAGGATCGCGCCGAAGACGGCGCCGGAGGCGAACAGGCTCGCGGCGGCAGTGGGTTTCATCTTTTTGTCTCCCCCGGTGTTATCGTCTTATGGCTGTTCATCAGGAGACCCGTCATGGCCGAACCCGTCAAGATACTGGGGCTGTGCGGCAGCCTGCGCGCAGGCTCCTACAACCGAGCGGCGCTGCGAGCCGCGCTGGAGCTGGCGCCGGATGGCGTTGAAATGCGCACGGCCGAGATCGGCGACCTGCCGCTCTATAACGAGGATCTGCGCGCGGCGGGCGAACCGCCGGCCGTGGAGGCGTTCGGCGCCCAGCTGGCCTGGGCCGACGCCTTCCTGTTCGTCACGCCGGAGTACAACTACTCGGTGCCTGGCGTGCTCAAGAACGCCATCGACTGGGGCTCGCGCCTGAAGACGCAGCCCTTCGCCGGCAAGGCGGCCGCGGTGATGGGCGCCTCCATCGGCCTGCTCGGCACGGCGCGGGCGCAGTATCACCTGCGCCAGATGGGCGTGTTCCTCGACCTGCAGTTCGTCAATCGGCCCGAGGTGATGATCGGCCAGGCCGCCTCCAGATTTGACGCCGAGGGCCGCCTGACCGATGCGCCCACGCGGGAGTTCGTCGGCAAGCTGCTGGTTTCGCTCAGAGATTTCACGGTGAGGCTTAGGCCTTAGATGGGCCTAAAACCTGGCCGTCATCCTAGGCCTTGTGCCTAGGATCCAGAGTTCAGCCGCAGAGACTCATCCGGTGAGCGCACCGCGTTGGACGGCTGGACCCTAGGGACAAGCCCTAGGGTGACGGGGTTGCGTAGGCGAGGGGTCTCAGCAGCCCTTGACGTGTAGCCCCCTCGGCAGGCGGGTGGTGTCGTCGCCGCAGGCCGCGTCGAGCTGGGCCTGGGTCAGCCCTATGGCGCGTTCCATCTCGGCGCCGGAGAAATTGGCGCCGTCCAGGTGCGCGCCGCGCAGATTGGCGCCTTCCAGATAGGCCCCCACGAAGCTGGCGTTGGTCAGATTCGCGCCGGCGAAATTGGCGCTGGAAAACAGGGCGCCGTAGGCGTTGATGTCGCGCAGATCGCCGCCGGCGAAGCTGGTGTGGTTCATGATGGCGGCGGACATGTCGGCCTGGCGCAGGCGCGCTCCAGCGAAGTTCTTGTTCTTCAGCTCGACGTTCTGGAAATCGGCCTGAAACAGGTTGCAGCCGGGGCAGGAGGCGCCGGCCTTGGCGCGCGCGATCTGGCCGGCGTTCTGGGCCAGGGCCGGTCCGGCCGCGAGCAGCACGGCGAGGGCGAGCAGGCGTTTCATCTGATCTCATCCGATGGACAGACAGGCAGCCTAACGCGGGCGTCTTAAGACGGGGTGGACGCCACAGCCCGCGCGGGTGCGTCCGCGGACCCGGCCTGGCTCACGCCCCGCCAAAGGCCGCGCCAGAACGCCACATAGTCGCGCCACAGGTCTGGACCGATCCAGGCGCCGTGCCGGTAGGGCGCGTCGCTCACGCCGATCGCCAGGCTCTGATCGGCCTCGCCGACCCAGGTGCCGAACAGGCGGTCCCAAATGGGCGCGAGGCTATAATGGCCGACGGGCGTCTTGGAGATGTCCAGCACATGATGCAGGCGGTGATGGTTGGGCGACTGCACGACCCAGCGGCCGATCCAGCCGAAGTTGGAGTTGATGCGCGAGTGGATCACGTAGCGCAGCAGGGCCGTGCTGAAGGTTAGTTCAAACACCGCTTCGGGCGAGGCGCCGAGCGCCACGGCTGGACCCACCGCGGTGATGACGCTGGTGAACAGGGCCGGATGCACGCGCACGGCGCTGAGAATGCAGAAATCGTCGGCCGCGTGATGGAAGCGGTGCAATGGCCAGAACAGGGGAGAGTGGTCCAGGCGATGGTTCCAGTAATCGAAGAAGGAAAACACAAGGAACAGGACGGGAAGCTGCAGCCACAGGGGCCAGGCGGCCGCGGAGGGCGACCAGCCCGTGAGCGCGGCGACCTGATCGTGAATCCACAGGCCCGAAATCAAGCCGACGCCCAGGCTCATGATCCCGATCAGGACGGTCATCAGCTTGACCTCCCACAGCAGCCAGCAGGCCAGGTCGCTCATGCTGGAGGCGGTGCGCAGCGCCGCCAGCCGACGCAGGGAACTGTTTTCCCACCCGGTGTTGGCCAGCTCGGCCACGAACATAGCAGGGAACATCACCGCGACTTCCAGGGCGTGGCTGAGCACGTGGCGATGCAATTGGGAGATCGTCAGGCCGTGACCCATCAGGTGAAGGCTGAGCCGGTCCGGCGCCCATCGGTCGAACGCCGTCCAGCCCAGGATCAGCAGGGCGAGGTAGAGCGCAAAGCCAGCAATGATGGCGCCGCTCAGCCGGTCGATGGCGACCGCGCGGGGTCCCGCGTTAACCTCAATCGACGACATGGTCTGTGTCTTTCCCGCACAAGCTGCTGAAAAGACTGCAATCGAGGGGCCAGGTCCGCGCCGGAGGCGGGCTGACGGTTAACCGTCCAGCGGAGTCCATTTTAGACGCGGCTTGCGGGCGGCCAGGGTCTCGTCCAGCCGCCGCAGGGGCGCCTTGACCGGCGCGGCCTTGAACCGGGCCAGGGCGTCGGGATCGGTCCTGGCCGACAGCGCCTGTTCGGCCAGGTCCCGCAGCACGTCGCAGAAGCGGTCGATCTCGGCCTTGGACTCCGTCTCGGTGGGCTCGATCAACATGGCGCCGTGCACGACCAGGGGGAAATACATGGTCATGGGGTGAAAGCCCGCGTCGATGATGGCCTTGGCGAAGTCCAGGGTCGTCACGCCCGCGCCCTCCAGCCAGGCGTCGCTGAACAGGGCCTCGTGCATGCAGGGGCCTGCCGGGAAAGCCGGGGTCATCAGGTCCTGCAGGCGAGCCTTGATGTAGTTGGCGTTGAGCACCGCGTCCTCGGCCACTTGGGCCAGGCCATCGGCGCCGTGGCTGAGCATGTAGGCGTAGGCGCGCACGAACATGCCCATCTGGCCGTGAAAGGCGCTCATGCGGCCGAAGGCGTGGATCGCCTCGCCCGCCCGGTGTTCTTCCAGCCGCCAGCCTTCCCCGTCGCGCACCAGCCAAGGCTCGGGCGCATAGGGCGCGAGCGCCGCCGACAACACCACCGGCCCCGCACCCGGCCCGCCACCGCCGTGCGGCGTGGAGAAGGTCTTGTGCAGGTTGATGTGCATGGCGTCCACGCCCAGGTCGCCGGGCCTGATCTTGCCGACGATGGCGTTGAAATTGGCGCCGTCGCAGTAGAAGTAAGCGCCCGCCGCGTGAGTTAGTCGCGCGATCTCCACGATGTCGCGTTCGAACAGGCCGCAGGTGTTGGGATTGGTCACCATGATGGCGGCCACGTCCGGTCCGAGCTTGGCGGCCAGGTCGTCCAGGTCCACCCGTCCATCGGCGGTCTGGGCGATGTCCTGCACCTGATAGCCGACGAAGGCGGCGGTGGCCGGATTGGTGCCGTGGGCCGAGGCGGGAACCAGCACCCGCTTGCGCGCATCGCCCCGCGCCTCGTGAGCCGCGCGGATGGCCAAAAGACCGCACAGCTCGCCGTGCGCGCCGGCCTTGGGTGGCAGGGCCACGGCCGGCATGCCGGTGAGGGTCTTCAGCCAATGCGACAGCCGGTCCATCAGGGCCAAGGCGCCCTGGACTGTGGACTGCGGCTGCAGGGGATGGATGTCCGCGAAGCCCGCCAACCGCGCCATCTTCTCGTTCAGGCGCGGGTTGTGCTTCATGGTGCAGGACCCGAGCGGATAAAGCGCCAGGTCGATAGCGTGGTTCTTCTGCGACAGGCGCACATAGTGGCGCAGGGTCTCAGGCTCCGACAGACCCGGCAGGCCGATCGGCGAGCTTCGGAAAAGATCGCCGAGATCGTCGGCGACGTTCGCGTCGGGCTCGGGCAGGTCCACCCCGGTTTTGTTCCAGCCGCCGAGCTCGAAGATCAGCGGCTCGGCCTGCATCAGCCCCTCGGCGATGGCCTGCGGCATTGGGGGCGCAAGGGCGGGATCGGGACGGGTCGGGCGGCCGACGGTCTGCATGGTCATGCCAGAACCTCGCTGAGGGATTTGGCCAGGGCGTCGATGTCGGAGGCCGTGGTGGTTTCGGTGGCGGCCGCGAGCAACAGGTTGTCCAGGCCGGCGTCAGGATTCAGGCGGCTGTAGGGCACGCCGGCCAGCACGCCGCGTTCAGCCAGGACCTCGACGACCGGGGCCGCGGGAACCGGCAATCGAACGGTCAGTTCGTTGAAGAAGCGCGTGGTCAGGACCTGTACGCCCGGCACGGCCGCGAGGGCGGTTTTCAGCGCGCGGGCCTTCTGGTGATTGAGCAGGGCCAGGCGGCGCAGTCCCGCCTCGCCCAGCAGGCTCATATGGACAGTGAAGGCCAGGGCGCAAAGGCCTGAATTGGTGCAGATATTGGAAGTCGCCTTCTCACGGCGGATATGCTGCTCGCGGGTAGACAGTGTGAGCACGAAGCCGCGCAGGCCATCCGCATCCACTGTCTCGCCGCAAAGGCGGCCCGGCATCTGGCGGATGAATTTTTCGCGGGCGGCGAACAGGCCGACATAGGGCCCGCCGAAGTTCAATCCGTTGCCGATGGACTGTCCCTCGGCCACGGCGATGTCCGCGCCCATCTCGCCTGGTGATTTCAAGAGGCCGTAGGACACCGCCTCGGTGGTGACCACCACCAGCAGGGCGCCCTTGGCGTGGGCGGCTTCGGCGATGGCGGAAACATCGCTGGCCTGACCAAACACATTGGGCGTCTGCACAACGACGCAGGCCGTGTCCGCGTCGATGGCGGCGATCACGGCCGCCTCGCCGTCCACGGCGGGGGTCAGGCGCAGGGTTGCGATGCCCGATACGTGCGCGAGCGTTTCAGCCGACGCCGCGTAGTGCGGATGCAGACCGCCCGAAAGCACCGCCTTGGCCCGCCCGGTGACCCGCGCGGCCATCATCACGGCCTCCGCGCAGGCGGTCGAGCCGTCGTACATGGAGGCGTTGGCGACCTCCATGCCCGTGAGGGCGGCCACCTGGCTCTGGAACTCGAACAGGGCCTGTAGGGTGCCCTGGGCGATTTCCGGCTGATAGGGCGTGTAGCTGGTGAGGAACTCCGAGCGCTGGATGATGTGGTCCACGCTGGCGGGCACATGATGGCGATAGGCCCCCGCGCCGCAGAAGGATGGCCCCGCGCCGGCGGGCCGATTCATGGCCGCCAGGGCGCCAAGCTCGCGTTCCACCTCCAGCTCACCCTGATGCAGCGGCAGATCGACCGGACCGCTCAGGCGGGCCGAGGCAGGTGCGTCGGCGAACAGTTCGTCGATATGCCGGACGCCGACGGCGGCCAGCATCACGGCGCGATCTTCGGGGGTCAGGGGCAGGTAACGCATGATTACAGGGTGTCCAGGAAGGCTTCGTAGGCGGGGCGGTCCATCAGGGCCTCGATTTGAGCGGGATCGGCCGGCTTGAGTTTGACGAACCAGCCGCGACCTTCGGGGTCCTGGTTGACGGTCTCCGGTGCGTCCGACAGTCCGGTGTGAGCTTCCACGACGGTTCCATCGATGGGGGCGTAGATGTCCGACGCCGCCTTGACGCTCTCGACGACAGCCAAGGGATCGCCGGCCTTGACGCTCTTGCCGATGTCAGGGGTCTCGACGAACACCACATCGCCCAGCTGCTCGGCCGCATAGGCGGTGATGCCGACGGTGGCGACATCGCCGACCAGCTCGATCCATTCGTGGTCCTTGGTGAAGCGCATGGCGATCTCTCGTCAGGGTTGGCGCACGTAGCGGTGCGGAACGAAGGGCAGGGATACGACCTCGGCCGGCTGGGGCTTTCCCCGGACGACAGCCTGCAGATGGGCGCCGAGGGCGGCGAAGCCGGGCGGGACGAAGGCCAAGGCGATGGGCTGGGACAGGCTCGGCGATGGGCCGCCGCTGGTGACGCGGCCGATGACCGCGCCTTCGGGCGAAGTGATCTCTGCGCCTTCGCGCGCGGGCGCGCCGGTCACTTTGAGAGCTACGCGCACCCGCCCCGGTCCATTCGCCAGTTCGCGACTGATACGGGCTGCGCCGGGAAAATCCGCGGCGGCCAGTCGGCGCTTGGAAAGGGCGAAGGTCAGCCCGGCCTCCACCGGCGAGACGGTCTCGTCCAGGTCGTGGCCGTAGAGCGGCAGGCCGGCCTCGAGCCGCAGGGAATCACGCGCCCCCAGTCCGATCGGTTTGACACGCTCGTCCTTCGAGCAGCCGAGTCCATAGGGCGGGCGCGGCGGGGGCTTCGATCATAATCTCAAAGCCATCCTCGCCGGTGTAGCCCGAGCGGGTGACGGTGAGGAAATGGCCCTCCCAGCCCAACCAGCGGCCCTGCATGAAGGCAAGTTCGGCCGCTTGGGGAACCAGGGCGGCGAATACCGCAGCGGCCTCGGGTCCCTGCAACGCAATCAGGGCGTGGCCGCACAGCGGCGTAAGCGTGGCGACGCCGCTCGCCGCTTGGCCGATCAGGGCGAAGTCGTTCGCCTTGGTTCCAGCGTTGACGACCAGAAACAGCCTGTCCTGCCGGTCGTCCCGCTCGGGACGGAACACCATCAGATCGTCGACAATCCCGCCTTCGTCGTTGAGCAGGAAGGTGTAGCGCTGGCGCCCGCGTTTGAGGCCGACGACGTCGCCCGGAACCAGCCGCTCCAGGGCCGAGGCCACGGCTAGGTGATCGGCTTCGGGATCGCCGGTGGGATGGTTCAGCGTCAGCACGGCCGGTCCCATGTGCGAGACGTCGAACAGGCCCGCGTGCTCGCGCGTCCAGCGATGCTCGGCCAGGACCCCGTCCTGATACTGCACCGGCATTTCATAGCCGGCGAAGGGGACAAAGCGGGCCCCCGAGGCCGCATGCGCGTCGTACAACGGCGTGCGCAGCATGGGCTCTGGCGAGGACTGAGAATTCATCGACGCTCCGGACACAGGACGGCTAGGCAAGGACGGATTGCCCCCGCGCTACGCCCCCGCTGTCCTGAGCGCCTGAGAGATTTCAGGCCCGGGCGCCCACAGGCGGCAGGACCCTTGCTCCGTCGGCGAGCGGCCGAGGCCGCTGCTTTCCAGCGTCTGTTCGCCCGCGCGGTCCTTTTGCCTGAGCGTTTCCGGGGCGGTTGCGCCTTCGGCGCCGGGAGCGAATCCCGGCCTCTCCCGCGAGAGCCCGCTGAACGTGGTCGCGGCGAGGAGGGGAGTCAACTTGAGCGTGGCGCGGCGCCACGTCGCGGGCGCATTTTCTGTGGACGCATGGCGAATAGGCCGCAGTGTGAACACCAAGCCCGAGATTGAGGCGCCGGACTACATCCGCTCGGGTGCTTCCAACCCCAAAAGGCCGAGCGCCAGCTCAAGCTGCGCCAGCGCGGTTTCGGCCAAGGTGAGCCGTGAGGCGCGCTGCTCTTGCGTATCGGCGCCCAGAACCGGGCAGGCGGCGTAGAACTTGGAAAAGCACTGCGCCAGCCGAAAGGCGTGCTCGGAGATGAAATTGGGCGCGCGTTTGGCGTAGGCGTCGGCGACCGCCTGATCGAAGGCGTCCAGCACCAGGGCCAGCTCCCGTTCGGCCGGCTCTTCGACGATCACGGTCCCGGGAAAGGCGTTCTCGCCGGCGGCCTTGCGCAGCAGGGATTTGATCCGCACCGCCTGATACAGCAGGTAAGGCCCGGTCTTGCCCTCGAAGTTGGTGAAACGGTCCAGGTCGAAGATGTAGCTGGCGCCGCGGAAGTTCTGCAGATCGGCGAACTTGATCGCGGCCATGGCGACCTTATGCGCGGTGTCCTCGAAGGCCGCTTCGGTCAGTTCGATGCCGAGACCCGCCTCGTGCAGCCGCTGGCCGGCCTTCTCGCGGGCCGACTGGATCAGGTCGTGCAGCTTCAGCACCCCGCCCTCGCGGGTCTTGAAGGGCTTTCCGTCCGCCCCGTTCATGGTGCCGAAGCCCAGGTGCTCCAGCGAGCCTTCCGGCGCATAGCCGACCATATAGGCGGCGCGGAACACCTGTTCGAAATGGTCGGCCTGACGTTGATCGACCACGTAAAGGACCAACTGCGGGTCAAAGGTGCGCCGGCGGTCGAGCACTGTGGCCAGGTCGGTGGTGCCGTACATGGCCGACCCCTCGGAGGACACCACCAGCAGGGGCGGCAGCTCGCGCTTGTCGCCTTCGCGCGTCACGCGGACGATCTGGGCGCCCTGGTCGTGGGTCAGCAGGCCCTTGGCCTTCAGATCCTCGATCATCTCGGGGATCAGGGGATCGGCGTCGCTTTCGCCCTTCCACAGATCGAACTCGATGCCGAGGGCGTCAAATTCACGCTGCAGGGCCGCGCGGCTCACCGTCACGAAATGACGCCACAGGCGCACATAGCCCGGCTTGCCCGCTTGCAGCTCGGCGGTGGCCTTGCGCGCGCGGTCGCGGTAGGCCTCGTCCAGCTTGGCCTTGGTCGCGGCGGCGGGATAGAGCCGGTCCAGGGCGTCCAGGTCCAGGCCCTCCATCAGCAGGGCCACGAACCGCTCCTCCTCGTGCGGCTTGGGCCCCTCGGGCGTGCGCCAGAGCTCCTCGGCCACGGCGCGCCAGCGCGGATTCTCGTCGCTGGCGGCCACGATGAGCAGCCCCATCTGAAAGCCCCAGTCGCCGAAATGCGCGTCGCCCACCGCCTCGTCGCCGCAGAAGCGGAAGATGCGCTTGAGGGACTCGCCGATGATCGAGGACCGCAGATGGCCCACATGCATGGGCTTGGCCACGTTGGGACCGCCGTAGTCGAGCAGCACCCGGCGGGGCGCGTCGGTCACGCCGGCGCCCAGCCGGTCATCGGCGGCGATCTCGCCGACCCGTTCGGCGAGGGTCTGATTGGCCACGCGGATGTTGATGAAACCGAGCCCCGCCAGTTCGACGGAAGCGAAAAGCCGGTTTTCGCGCAGCTGGGCGACGACCGCCGCGCCGATCTCGCGCGGGTCGCGCCGCACGCCCTTGGCCGCGGCCAAGGCGCCGTTGCATTGGAAGTCGGCCAAGTCCGGCCGGTCGCTGGCGGTGACCCGGCCCAGTTCCGCCGGCAGTTCGGCTGCGGCGAATGCGGCTCCCACCGCCTCGCTCAAAGCCCGTCGCAAGTCGGTCATTTGGTCGTGGAGTTGCTCTGGGTCTCGGCCGCGATCACCGCAGAGGGCTTGAAGCGCTTGCCGTCGCGGTTGAAGGCGACCATCTCCGGCGTCACGTCAAAACCGACCAGCACCTCGAAATTGGCGCCGCTGACCTTGGCGCTGGCGCGCGGTATGCTGATGCCCTTCAAGGTGTCGGTGTACATCACCCGATCCTGCCCAGCCGGGAAGCTGACGGGCAGATTGAAGTAGGTCTTGTCGATCACCTCGCGATTGCGGTCCGTCACGGCCACCCAGTAGCGGTAGGTCTTGGACGAGCCTTCCGCCTGCGGGCCGCGCCCGAGGGCGAACAGCACCTCCATCTGCACGCGGATCGGCTCGGCGTTCTTGTACTGGCACACCGAAGACAGGCTCTGGATTTCACCGGTGTAGCCCACCGCCGAGAACTGTTCGCGGTTGTCCTTCAACTCCACATAGCGCGCGGCGTCGTAGAGCACCCGGACGAAGGGGCAGGGCCCCGCATTCTGGATGGCGGGAATCGGCGGGTGCTTGTCGCCCCAGTCGTCCTTCTTTTTCTTGTCGTCGTCGGACTGCCCGGAATCGCTTTGGGCGAGGGCGTGATGCAGGGGACTGGCGGCGAAACAGGCGGCCAGGAACAGCATGGTGAGAAGAGGGCGGCGCATGATGCCATCCGACAAAAGAAATTGATGCGGTTCAAGGCCGCTGTGGCTGGTGTGATACCGGCTTCTCCGCTACGCCGCAACGCGAAGGGTGAGGGACGATGAACGCACGGGCCCCGGCTCGGCGCGCCGTGGCCCGCTCGGTCTCACTTTAGGGCGAAAGCCTCAAGGCGTGTTCACGCAGCCTCGCGGCGCTTTATGGATGGAGTGTTGGGCGATGCAATCGTCGGCGGGACCCAGTGTCGAGGTCAGATTGGCCAGTCCGCGGGGGTTTTGCGCGGGCGTGGACCGGGCGATCCAGATGGTCGAACGCGCGATCGCCAAATACGGCGCGCCCGTCTATGTGCGTCACGAAATCGTGCACAACCGCAGCGTGGTCGAACGCCTGGCCGCCCTGGGCGCGGTGTTTGTCGAGGACGTTGCCGACTGCCCGGCCGATCGACCCCTGGTGTTCTCGGCCCACGGCGCGCCCAAGGCGGCGTTCGAGGCGGCGGAGCGGCGGGGCATCTTCCAGCTGGACGCCACCTGTCCCCTGGTCACCAAGGTGCACAACGAGGCCGAGCGCCATCATGCCGAGGGGCGGCATGTGCTGCTGATCGGCCACGCGGGCCATCCGGAGGTGCTGGGCGCGCTGGGGCGTCTGCCCGCCGGGGCCATGAGCCTGATCGAAACGGCGGACGATGCGCGGGCCTTTCAATGGGACGAACGCCGGCCCCTGGCCTTCGTCACCCAAACCACCCTGTCGGTGGATGAGGCGGCGGAGATTTCCGGTGTGCTGAAGACGCGCTTTCCCGGCGTGATCGGCCCGGTGAAGGACGACATCTGCTACGCCACCACCAATCGGCAGGAGGCGGTCAAGCAGATGGCCGAGGGGTGCGACCTGGTGCTGGTGGTCGGCTCCAAGACCTCGTCCAATTCGGTGCGGCTGGTGGAAGTGGCCGCCCGCTCGGGCGCCAAGATCGCCCGGCTGATCGACGGGGCGGAGGATATCGACTGGAGCTGGCTGAAGGACAAGGCGGTGATCGGCCTGACCGCCGGGGCCTCGGCGCCGGAGGCGCTGGTGCAGAGGGTGCTGGACGCCATCGCCGCGCGCTATGATATGCTGGTGCGCGAGATCGCGCCCATGCGCGAGAACATCAGCTTCAAGCTGCCGAGGGTGCTGGCGGAGTAGGCTATCCCTTGACCCCGGCCGCGCGCTCGCTCAACAGAGCGCCATGGCCGTCTATACCGACATCGACAGCGCCGAGCTCGACGCCTTTATGGCGCAGTTCGATCTGGGCGCCCCCCTTGTCCTTCAAGGGCATCGCCGAGGGCGTGTCCAATTCCAACTTCCTGCTGGAGACCGAGCGCGGCCGCTTCATCCTGACGGTCTATGAGCAGCGCACGGACGAGGCGGACCTGCCGTTTTTCCTGTCGCTCATGCGCTGGCTGCACGACCACGGCTATCCCAGCGCCACGCCCATGCCGGCCAGGGACGGGGCGCTTTACAAGCGCGTGCGCGGCAAGCCGGCGGCCATCGTCAGCTTCCTGAACGGCATGTCGGTTCGCCGGCCGGGTGCAGCGCACTGCCGCGAGGCGGGGGTCGGCCTGGCCAAGCTGCACCTGGCGACCCAGGGCTTTGCCATGAGCCGCGAAAATAACCTCGGTCAGCCGTTCTGGGCTTCCATGTTCAAGGGCTATGAGGACCAGGCCGAGGCGCTCAAGCCGGGTCTGGCGGCGGTGATCAAGGCGGACATCGAGACCTTCGCGCGCCTGTGGCCGCGCGACTTGCCGCAGGGCGTGATCCACGCCGACTTCTTTCCCGACAATGTGTTTTTCCGAAACGGCAAGTTCGCCGCCGCCATCGACTTCTATTTCGCCTGCACCGACCTTTACGCCTACGACGTCGGCGTGTGCCTGAACGCCTGGTGCTTTGAGCCGGACGGCAGCTTCAACGTCACCGCCGGCGGGGCGCTCGTGGCGGGCTATCAGAGCGTACGCGCCCTGTCGGCGCAGGAGAAGGCCGCCCTGCCGGTGCTGGCCTGGGGCGCGGCCCTGCGGTTCTTCCTCACCCGCCTGCACGACTTCCGCCCGGGCGGGGAGGGCGCCCTGGTCAAGCCGCACGATCCGCTGGAATACGAGCGCAAGATGGCGGTGCACCGCGCCGCCTACGCCTCCGGCGGCCTTGTGCTGTTCGAGGGCGGCGCTTGACCCCCAAGGTGACGATCTTCACCGACGGCGCCTGCCGCGGCAATCCGGGCCCGGGCGGCTGGGGCGCCATCCTGATCTCCGGCGTCCACGAAAAGGAGCTATGCGGCGGCGAGAGCGCCACCACCAACAACCGCATGGAGCTGATGGCCGCCATCATGGCCCTGGAGACGCTCAACAAGCCCTGCCGCGTGGAGCTGCACACCGACAGCAAATATGTGCAGACCGGCATCCAGGACTGGATCACCGGCTGGAAGGCGCGCGGCTGGAAAACCGCCGACAAGAAGCCGGTGAAGAACGAGGATTTATGGCGGCGGCTGGATGCGGCGCGACAGCGCCATCACGTGGACTGGCGCTGGGTCAAGGGCCACAACGGCCACGAGCTGAACGAACGGGCGGACCGGTTGGCGAATAGGGGGTTGGAGGAGGGGTTGGAGCAGGGGTAGGGGATTGGGGTGCGGCAGTTGCTGTCATTCGCGGCGCGCTCGAAACGCGACCCTCAGCTCGCTCTCCAAACCGGAAATTTCGACCGCCGATGTACCTCGGGACGGTCTGCCTGCGGGGCAACATTGGCCGATACAAACTTCCTCACATGACCATTTGGGTCTGAATTGACGCACCGCAGCTGCCGCAAAAGCGCTGGTGGAGCGACGGCGAATACTTGACGGCTGGGGTGGCCGTCCCGAGATTTCCATAGGATGTCGCGGGGCCCGGATAAACCGAGCAACGATGCCGTGGGGTAAACCATGCAGTTTGAAGTAGACCAGAGCGGCACGCTCGACGGCATCGTGGTGCTATGGGGTCATGGCGGCCGTGAGGTGGTCCTTGCCCTTATCACCCCCTCCCGCCCTCGAAGATGCCTGCGGCGGCCAAAACCTGAGTAAAACCCATTTGTATCGGCTGGCCGACCAGCATATCGGCGCTATTAAGCAAATCGCATCGCAGAAGTTCGCTAATGCGCAGCGTTCGTGCCTGAGCCGGGCAAGGTCCCCCGCGCCTTCTGGAGTCAGCCGATCTCGTGGAGAGCAGAGAGATGTTCACTGCCTCTGCCGCCGATCTCGAATTGACCTGGCATAAGGCTTAGGCGACAGCCGCTCGGCGAGGTCGGTGACTCGACTGGCCGGATGCGGGTAACTGAGATCCGCTTAGACAAAATTGTTTTCCAACGTCCGCCGTCGCTTGACGCTGAAAGTTGGAACTCCAGGCTTATTGATACCCAATTGCCCCCTCGCCATGACAATGATCATCGGCGTGCCGGGCAGGACGGAAGGCATGGGAACGGTCAAATTGCCGACAGCGAGTCCATCCAGCATCAGTTTGATGCTCAGGACCGCTTCTCCGGCTTTCGGATAGTATTCGATATAGGCCGCTATTTCGAAAACACCAGGTATCTGTCCAATGTTAATATCACCACTTAAAACACCAACTAGAGTGTGCTTGTTATTTATCTCTGTACGAACGTCTTCACAAGAGCGACATCTACCAAAAGCCCCGCCTTTATTTGACATTTACAAGTTCCAGCGCTACAGAAACATGGGGAGCCGTTCCCTCCACTTGTGCAGGACCTGAACTCGTGTGGTTTTCGACGAAGTGCGTTGTAAACGACGTTCGTGTAACGGCAGATGGATGAAAGACGTTCGACTTTGCTCGATTTTCATCAAATACGACGTGATAATCCACAGTAGCGCCGACGGCACGCGAAGAGATCACTTACCGTATCTAGCGTCCAGTTTGATCGGCCAGACAGCCATGTGCTAATTTGAGACGGCTTTCTCCCAATAGCAACGGCAATGTCCTTTCAGGTTATACCTTTTCACGCGCTGCCTGTTCTAATGCTTTGATTACAACGTCATAAACCTGGTTGCGATTACGGGCCGCAAAAGCGGCCATGTTATAGGGATAATTCACGATGGCACCCGCACCTTTCTGGCCGCGTTGTCGGTGATATAGCCTTCATACGGAAAGTTCGGCGGAGCACTAAACGCTCCGGCGGAGCTCAATCCAGGCAAACCCGCCGCTTTCCAAATTTCCTCGCAGCACAGCTTTTCCAGTTCAAATTGTTGCGACCGCGTTTCCCCAACCCGCGCCGTTCGCGAACGTAAGTCCCTACGAACACATTGGGCTTGGCGAAGCGGCCAAAGACGCGAAGGGACGGCTTCGGCCTACGGCTGATTAACTCCCAGTGTTCAAATTTTTCCGGCTTAAGCTGCTTGATCAGGTTTTCGGTCATCAGGCCGCCTTCGACAAAATGCCCGATGTCTGCTTCAAGCTGTGCCCATCTCGCCCGTTCGCGGGTATCAGTGCTCAGCTTGCCTGCTTCAACCGCAGAGAACAGGGGCTGACACATCAGAAAGACCCTTGGCTCCCCCAGCCCACGCCGCGATTGGCCTCGCAGAGACGAGCTGGCCGTCGTTAAAGGCCGCATCTATCGCATCGTCGATTAACATATAATTGAACTGCTCGAGCTGGCAAGGCTTGCCTGGCCACGACCTAGCCGAGAATCGTCAAGCTTACGACGACTGGTGGGAAAGGCTGCCGCCCCTCCAGTTACGGCGACGCCATATCAATTACCGACCATAGATCTGAACGATTGCGCGGACCGGGTGGCGAACCGGGGGCTGGAAGAGGCGCAGCCGGACAGGTGGGGCGCGTCCCGGAAAGTCGGCCCACGCGGGGCTATCCTCACCCCCGTCCTGCCACGGCGAACGGGCGCGCAACATTGAAATCGCAATCTAAAAACGGCATTCTTACTATGAATAGTAAGAAATCCATTTCCATGCGGATCACCTCCAAGGGCCACGTCACCATCCCGAAAGAGATGCGGGAACGCGCGGGCCTGATGCCGGGGACGGATGTTGAGTTCGAGATCGAGGCCGGCGTTGTCCGGCTCGTCAAGGCTGCGGCTGGAGGCGGTCGACGGACCCGGGGCCAGACTTCCGTCGAAAGCCTGCGCGGACGCGGCGACTACAGAATGACCACCGATCAAATCGTCGCCTTAATGCGGGGTCCTTGCTCCGACCAGGACTAATCCGGGCAAATCCAAACGTCATATTTCGACGACTTTCGCCTTCGCGGGCTATTTACCGAAGGCGCGGCTGATTTCGCCGCAATGACTCCGACGGCGTTCGTGCGTTCATCCCCCTCCCTTGACATGTGACCAAATAGTCACCTATTAAACCCCGTGACGGACGACGACCTGGTCTTCAAAGCGCTGGCCGATCCTACGCGGCGGCGTCTGCTCGACCGGCTTTACGCGGGCGATGGGCGCACGCTCTCGCAGCTCGTGGAGGCGGTGGAGATGACGCGCTTCGGGGTGATGAAACACCTGCGCGTGCTGGAGGAGGCGGGTCTGGTGCTCACGCGCCGGTCTGGGCGGAGAAGCTGCATTTTTTGAACGCCGTGCCGGTCCGGCTGATCCATGACCGGTGGATCGACAAATACACCGAGCGACCCGTGTCGGCGCTCACAGGCCTGAAGAAGCAATTGGAGCAAGCCATGAGCGAGACGACGATCAAGGTGTTCGAGATCTACATCAAGGCGCCGGCCCAGGCCGTGTGGGATGCGATCACCACGCCCGAATGGACCGGGCGATACGGTTACAAGGCGCTTTCGGAGTATGATCTGCGGCCCGGCGGCGCCTTCGTGGTCCGCGCCAACGCCCAGATGCGGGCCATGGGCCTGAACGAGGTGATCATCGACGGCGAGGTGATGGAGGCCGATCCGCCGCACCGGCTGGTGCAGACCTATCGCTTCCTGTTCAACGAGCAGACCAAGGCCGAGGGGTTCACGCGCCTGACCTGGGAGATCGCGCCGACCTCCGGCGGCTTTACCCGCCTGACCGTGACCCACGATCTGACCGGCGCGCCGATCGCGGCCGGCATGGTCACCAGCCGGTTCTCCGACCAGGGCGGCGGCGGGTGGAACTGGATCCTCAGCGATCTGAAGTCGCTGCTGGAAACCGGCGCGAACCTTTAGGGGCGGGGAGGAGTCTCGCCGGCGGCAGGCCCCCTGGCGGGCCGCGCAGAAGTGCTTTGCAATCCTTGGCCACGGTCCTATCGTTCGATCAGCCCTAGCGCTCAGCTTGGCCAAGATCGGCGGAGGACGCGATGCGAATCCGGGATGCCGTAAACGCTTTGATGATCGGCGCTGCACTGTGTCTGTTCAGCACGGCCGCCGACGCCAAACCCAAGGCCAAGGGCGCGAGTTTCAGCGATTGCACGGACGTCTGTCCGCAGATGGTCACGGTTAAGCCGGGCGATTTCATGATGGGTTCGCCCGATTCCGAGAAGGGGCGTTACGACAACGAGGGCCCGGTGCATGCGGTGTCGATCAAGCACGCCTACGCGGTGAGCAAGTACGACATCACGCGCGATCAGTACGCCGAGTTCGTCGCCGAGACCCAGCGCGCCGATCCGGCCGACTGCTGGACCTTCGATGCCTCCGGCAGTCTGAAACAGACCGCGGGCCTGAACTGGCACAATCCCGGCTTTGCCCAGACCGGCCGCGATCCGGTGGTGTGCGTGGGCTGGGACGACGCCAAGGCCTATGTCGCCTGGCTGTCGGCCAAGACCGGCCACGCCTATCGCCTGCTGTCGGAAGCGGAGTTCGAATACGCGGCGCGGGCGGGAACGACCAAGTCGCGCTACGGCAGCGACGTGGAGTCGGAAATGTGCGCCGACATGAACTTCGGCGATCTGGACTATAGCGCCGCGCACCCGGGCGACACCGACGTGACCAAGGCCTGCCACGACGGCTACGCCTACACCTCGCCGGTGGGCGCCTTTCCGCCCAACCCCTTCGGCCTGTACGACATGATCGGCGACGTGCTGATCTGGACCGAGGACTGCTGGAGCCCAACGTACAAGGGCGCGCCGACGGACGGATCGCCGCTCGTGACGACCTCCTGCGCCACCCACGCCTGGCGCGGCGGGGCCTGGGCGGATTCGGCGCACTATATGCGCTCGGCCTACCGCAACGGACCGTCCGACGCGACGTTCCGGGGCACGCACATCGGGTTCCGCGTGGCCAGGGCGCTGTGAATTGCGGCGTGAGGCCTGAGCCTGGGGTTAGTGGCGCGGCTTGATGTAGACGATCTTCGGCCCGCGACCGGCGTAGAGCAGGCCGAGCATCAGTCCGCCCAACGCGGCGACCGCCAGGGCCGCGTAGGGCTGGGCTTTGACGAAGGGGTCGACCTGATCGGCCACCCGTTGCACGCGGATGGTCACGTCGGCATAGGTCTCCCGCGCCCGCTCGCCCACCTTGGCGGCGGTGGCGGACACGGTGTCGGCGGCGTCGGCGATGGCGTCCTGCACCTGGCCGATGATCTCATGCACGCCGCCCTCCATCTGCCGAGCGTCGCCGTCCAGTTCCATCTCCGGATCGTCCAGCGCCTCGCCGGCCATGGACTGGGCCTTGCCGACGCCCTTGTCGACCGCGCTTTCGATATCGTTTGCGTTCATGGGACTTCTCCATCGCCGCCGGTGCGGGGACAGATTATCAACCCACGGCAAGTCGGGTAGTTCCGCCCCGCCGCCGTCAATTACGGCTCGCAAGGTCGGCTACTCGGCCCAAAATGGGAGCTGTGAGCGCAGTGTTTAGGCGTCCGGCAGCGCGATGGACGAAACACGCCAATTTCGCGCTTCTGGGTTCCCTGCGGCGGCGCTATCCTTGCGCACAAGGCAACTGGATCGACCAGCTCTCTGCAAAACGTCGGGAGAGATCAGGATGAGGCCGCTCTCTGGGGTGCTGCGCCGGCCGGCGTGCGTCATATTTCTCGTTTTCACGTTTTCATTCGGCGCCGTTCATGCCGCGCCGCGAATATGCAACAGCACGAATATTCAAGTCTCCGTAGCGATTGCTTGGTATGGCTTCACGTCCCCCGGCCTGCACTCAAAGGGGTGGTTTGTATTGCAGCCGGGAGGGTGCATCTACCCGTTTCCAGCCAATTCCTATACCGCCCATCGCTATTATTTTGCCTATAATGCGGGTGATCCGCAGCACCCGGACCTCTCCCGAGCTTGGACCTCGGATACCTATGAGGGAGGGCAACTGAACATGTATGGGCAAAGCTTTTGCACCGGGGGCAGCGGCGTGGAATACACGGGATCAACCGCCTTCTATTTCGCGGACGCCGACAATTCCTGTTCCCCTCCGAACCTGAAACGCGGGTTCGTGCACATCGAAGAAGGTGCGGACAATCTAGGCTTTTCGGGAACTGGGGAGGATGCCGACGTGTATCTGACTTGGCAAAACGCGCGGCTTGGCAGCGCGACGTGGTGACGGCCTGCGGCCCGGGCGGCTTGGCGGCGCTTATTTTTGACCGGCGGCGTCCAGCATCGCCTTGACATCGGCGGCATGGGGACCGGTTGGCGCGAGGGCCTGGTAGCGCTGGAGCGCCTCCAGCGTTCCGGGCGGCAGGATATAGCGACCGTCCTTGTCCACCGTTCCCTGGCTGAACAGCACGCTGCCCAGGACGAACCAAGCATCGGCCCGGGCCGGGTCGGCGGCGACAGCTTTCCCGCAGGACCCCAGCGCATCGTCCGTCCTGCCAATGTTAAAGGCCGTGGCGCAAACGTTGAACCAGGCGCGGCCCGGATTGGCGGCGAGCGGCGCGGCCTGACTGTACGCGGCCATGGCCTCGTCATATCGCTTCAGCTTCAGCAAAGCGTTGCCCCGCTCTGTGAGGAGCCGCGACAAATCGGCGTTCGGCGGTTGGCCGCCGGCCGCCTCGCGCCTAATGGCGGCGAGGGCTGCGTCGAAACTCTCAAGCGCGCCGGCGTAGGCGCCAAGCTGCATCCGCGCGGCGCCGAGGGCTTCGTAGAACCGTTCCTTGGGGTCGATTGCGACGAGTTGGCCCGCGGCGTCGGCGGCCTCCTGCCAACGGCCGGCCTGGGTCGCGGCGTTGAGTTGCGCGATCAGGGCGTTTTCCGCCAGGGCCGATGTCTGCGCCCAGGCCGGCGCGCCGAGAGCCAGGGTCAGAACGATCAGGATCAGCGGCGAAACAATCAATTTCGGCATGGCCAAGGCTCCAGTCGCCACAGTTCAACCCGATGGCGCGGATCATTGCGCGTGAGGCTGGATGCTCACAAGGCCCGTGCCGCGTTTGGCGCCGCCGGCCTTCAAGCTCGCGATGTAGGCCAGCTCACTCTGCGCAGTGGCGTTGGACGGATCTAACTTGAGCAAATCCTGATAGGCGCTCTCCGCTTCGTCCAACCGGCCCAACTCGGTCAGGGCAAAGCCGCGTCCCCGCAGCAGCCTCGCGTGGACGCTTTGCTTAGCGCCGGCAGGGCGAGCCCGGCCTCATAATCCGCCAGAGCCCTTGGCCAATCATGCAGGCCGACGAGAGCGGCGCCGCGCTCTATGGTGAGATTGGGCTTGATCTGACCGGGGACGGGCGCCGTTTCGCTGGGCAGGGCCAGGCCCGCGTCCAAGGCCCGCAAGGCGTCGGCCGACCGACCGACCTCGTTGTAATAGCTGCCCAGTATCAGCGACAGCAGGGGATAGGGGTCGGCGACCACCGAAACCGGCCGGCCGGCCCAAGGACCGTTCGTGGCCGCCAGCGACTGGGCGGACCCGTCCACCAGAACCACGACTTGGCCGCCGGATTCCACCGAGCTTGTCCGGGGCGCGGCGGCGACGGCCCCTTCAATGGCGGACACATCGGGCGCTATGGCGAGGATCCCGCCGGTTCGCACCTTGGCTAACTCTTGTGATTGGAGACGCTGTGCGTCCGCCCAGGGCCCGGGAGGCATGGGGTTCGTCGTCTGAGCGGACGCGCCAGGCGCGTTGGTCAGTCCCAGGGCCGCTGCGAGAGCGGCGATCTGAAGATGTTTCATGCACCCCTCCAACGAAAGCCGAATATGGGCGCCGATCACCGAGGCTTGCAATTCGGTCCCTGTCGGACGCCGGGCCCGCACCGCGCCGACGGCGGTCGTCCGACCAGCGACTCCCGTTACGGAACTTGGATATCTCTAGTGAAAGGGCGAACCTTGGCCCACGCCTCTCTAGGCGACGCCCCGCGCCGCAAACACCTCGCCGGCGAGCTTCATGGCGTTGATGGCCGCTGGGATGCCCGCGTAGACGGCCATCTGCATCAGCACCTCGCAGATTTCCTCGCGAGTGACGCCGACGTTGAGGGCGCCTTCGATGTGGGCCTTCAGCTGGCCGGGCGCGTTGCCCAGGGTCGTCAGCGCGGCCAGGGTGGCGATCTCGCGCTCGCGCAGGGGCAGGGCGGGGCGGGCCAGGACGTCGGCGTAGGCGCTCTGCACGATGTAGCGGGCGAAGTCGGGATAGATGGCGGCCAGATCGTCCCACTGCTTTTGGGCGGCGGGGGCGTTGATCTGGCGCACCGTCTCCCAGCCGCGCTCGAGCCGCTCGTCGGTCATGTCAGTTCAGTCCGGCCCTGACCTTGGCGCGCAGCACGTCGATGGGGGCCAGGCCCTTGTCGGTCTTGAAGTGCCAGTAGGTCCAGCCGTTGCACGCGGGCGCGGCCTGGACCATGGCGCCGACCTTGTGGATCGAGCCGGCCAGGTCGCCCACCACCACGCTGCCGTCGGCGCGCACGCGGGCCACCTTGTCGCCCTTGGGGCAATATAGGCTGTCGCCCGGCCGCAGCAGGCCCGCCTCCAGGATCTGGCCGAAGGGAATGCGCGGCTCGCTGCGCTTGGAGCCCATCACGTCCAGGTCCTCGGGCGAGATCGGGATGACCTCTGCGATGCGTTTGCGCGCGGCGGCGATATAGGCCTCGTCGCGCTCGACGCCGATGAACCGGCGGCCCAGGCGCTTGGCCGCCGCGCCGGTGGTGCCCGTGCCGAAGAAGGGGTCCAGGATCACATCGCCCGGCTTGGACGACGCCAGGATGACCCGGTGCAGCAGGGCCTCCGGCTTTTGCGTGGGATGAACCTTCTGGCCCAGCTCGTCCTTCAGCCGCTCCTCGCCGGTGCACAGGGGCAAGGTCCAGTCCGAGCGCATCTGCAGGTCGTCGTTGGCCATCTTCATGGCGTCGTAGTTGAAGGTGTAGCGCTTCTGGCCGCGGCCCTTGGCCGCCCAGATCAGGGTCTCGTGCGCGTTGGAAAAGCGCGTGCCCTTGAAGTTGGGCATGGGATTGGACTTACGCCAGATCACGTCGTTGAGGATCCAGAAGCCCAAGTCCTGCATGACCGCGCCCACGCGGAAGATGTTGTGATAGCTGCCGATGACCCACAGGGCCCCGTCGTCCTTCAGCACGCGGCGGCATTGTCCGAGCCAGGCCTTGGTGAAGGCGTCGTATTCGGCGAATGAGGCGAAGCGGTCCCAATCGTCGTCCACCGCGTCGACCTTGGAATTGTCGGGCCGCAGCAGGTCGCCGCCGAGTTGCAGATTGTAGGGCGGGTCGGCGAACACCAGGTCGACGCTGCGGTCGGGCAGCTTGGCCAGGGCCTCGATGCAGTCGCCTTGGATGATGGTTTCCGCGCCGAAGGTCATAAGCCCGCTCCCGCCCGACAGGACTCACCACCACTGGCAGGGCGTGGTTAAGTCCATGTGTAAGAACGTGGTTAAGGCTGCATGAAGCGGTCAAGCGCGTTCATGCACATGAACCCTGGCTGAACGCCGGTCTCGGATCACGTTCAAACTCGGGCGAGCATCTTTGACGCGTGTAGGGCGCTGCGCCCGCCGGCGGCGAATTCCCTTGTCGCCCGGTCCAACCCTTAGGGGACGTTCAGATGTTCAAGAAAACTTTGATCGCCGCCGCGGCGGCCCTTTCCATCGGCGGCGTCATGGCCGCCACCTCGGCCGACGCCGCGCCGCATGGCGGCTGGCATGGCGGCGGACACGCCGTCTGGCACGGCGCCGGCTGGCGTCCAGGCTGGCGCGGCGGCTGGTGGGGCGTGCCCGGCGTCTATGTCGGCCCGACCTGGGGTTATTACGGGGGTTGCGGCTGGCGCTGGTCGCCCTACTCTGGGCCGTTACGTCCGCGCCTGCTGGTAAGGCGCGGGGATCCTTTGGCCGGGACGGGCTGGACTCGTCCCGGCGACGGGCCATTGCCGCTTGACCCAAGCCGGCCCCGCGCGTATCTAGCGCGCTCATTTTCGAGGCCCGGGAAAGCGCTTGCCGACCCTGCGGCCCGATGGACCGGCGCCCTGAACAAGGTTCGCCACGAGGCCGCCGGAAGTCCAATAGGACATTCCGGCGATCTTGCTTGTTTGTCGGACGCCCTCGAAGCCCGTTTTTGACCCTTGCAATCCGAGGTCGCCCGGCCGAAAGGCGCAGGCCTCCACAGTGAAAAAGAGCGATGCCCACAGTCAACCAGCTCATCCGCAAGCCGCGCACCCCCAAGGTGGCTCGCAACAAGGTGCCCGCCCTGAAGGGCTGCCCGCAACGCCGGGGCGTCTGCACCCGCGTCTATACGACCACCCCCAAGAAGCCGAACTCGGCTCTGCGGAAGGTGGCCAAGGTGCGTCTGACCTCGGGCATCGAGGCCGTGTGCTACATTCCCGGCGAAGGCCACAATCTGCAGGAGCACTCCGTGGTGCTCATCCGCGGCGGCCGGGTGAAGGACCTGCCCGGCGTGCGCTATCACATCCTGCGCGGGGTGCTCGACACCCAGGGCGTCAAGAACCGCAAGCAGCGCCGTTCGCTCTACGGCGCCAAGCGCCCGAAATAAGGAAGACTCTGTATGTCCCGCCGTCACCGCGCTGAGAAACGCGAAGTCCTGCCCGATCCGAAGTTCGGCGACCTGGTCGTCACCAAGTTCATGAACTACGTCATGTACGAGGGCAAAAAGGCCGTGGCCGAGAATATCGTCTATGGGGCCTTCGACATCCTGGAAAACAAGCGCCGCGATCAGGGCGCCCTGGAAACCTTCCATTCCGCCCTCGACAATGTCGCGCCGGCCGTGGAAGTGCGCTCGCGCCGGGTCGGCGGGGCGACCTATCAGGTGCCCGTCGAAGTGCGCCCCGAGCGCCGCCGCGCCCTGGCCATCCGCTGGCTGGTCACCGCGGCGCGCAAGCGCGGCGAGAACACCATGACCGAGAAGCTGGCCGGCGAACTGCTGGACGCCTCCAACAACCGCGGGACCGCGGTGAAGAAGCGCGAAGACACCCACAAGATGGCCGAAGCCAACCGCGCCTTCTCCCACTACCGCTGGTAGGCCGCTCGATAATCGTCGACCGGACCTCGTCAGCCTTCCTTGCGCGGGTGGTTTGCGTTAAACCGCCCGCGCCGCACGTTTGAACGCCTGTTAATCAGAGCCCACCAATGCCCCGCTCGCACAAGATCGAAGACTACCGCAATTTCGGCATCATGGCCCACATCGACGCCGGGAAAACCACGACCACCGAGCGGATTCTCTACTACACCGGCAAGAGCCATAAGATCGGCGAAGTCCACGACGGCGCCGCGACCATGGACTGGATGGAGCAGGAGCAGGAGCGGGGGATCACCATCACCTCCGCCGCCACCACCGCCTTTTGGAACGGCAAGCGGCTGAACATCATCGACACCCCCGGGCACGTGGACTTCACCATTGAGGTGGAGCGTTCGCTGCGGGTGCTGGACGGCGCCGTGGCCGTGCTCGACGGCAACCAGGGCGTTGAGCCGCAGACCGAAACGGTCTGGCGTCAGGCCGACCGCTACAATGTTCCGCGCATCGTGTTCGTCAACAAGATGGACAAGACCGGCGCCGACTTCCAGATGTGCCTGCGCACCATCCGCGAGCGCCTGGCCGTCAAGGCCGTGCCGATCCAGCTGCCGATCGGGTCCGAGGCTGCGCTCAAGGGCGTGGTCGATCTGGTCCGCATGAAGGCGGTGGTGTGGGAGTCCGAGGGCCTGGGCGCCAACTACCACGACGAAGAGATTCCGGCCGACATGAAGGCCGCGTGCGAGGAAGCGCGCCACTATCTGATCGAGAACGCCGTCGAGCTCGACGATGAGGCCATGGAGGCCTATCTCGACGGGACCGAGCCGTCCGAGGCGGTGCTCAAGAACTGCATCCGCAAGGCGGTGCTGTCGGGCGCCTTCTATCCGATCCTGGCCGGCTCGGCCTTCAAGAACAAGGGCGTGCAGCCCCTGCTGGACGCCGTGGTCGACTATCTGCCCTCGCCGGTCGACATCCCGCCCACCGCCGGCATCGACTTCAAGACCGAAGAGCCGATCGTGCGCAAGGCGTCGGACGACGAGCCCCTGTCGGTGCTGGCGTTCAAGATCATGGACGACCCTTTCGTCGGCTCCCTGACCTTCTGCCGCATCTATTCGGGCAAGCTGGAAACCGGCATGGGCCTGCTCAACTCCACGCGCGACAAGCGCGAGCGGGTCGGGCGCATGCTGCTGATGCACTCCAACAACCGCGAAGACATCAAGGAAGCCTTCGCCGGCGATATCGTGGCCCTGGCGGGCCTGAAGGACACCCGCACCGGAGACACCCTGTGCGACCCCAACAAGTCGCCGGTGATCCTGGAAAAGATGAACTTCCCCGCCCCGGTGATCGAGATCGCCATCGAGCCCAAGTCCAAGGCCGACCAGGAAAAGCTCGGCGTGGCCCTGGGCAAGATGGTGGCCGAGGACCCGTCCTTCACCGTCCACACCGACCAGGAGTCGGGCCAGACGATCATGAAGGGCATGGGCGAGCTGCACCTGGACATCAAGGTCGATATCCTCAAGCGCACCTACAAGGTGGAAGCCAACATCGGCGCGCCTCAGGTGGCCTATCGCGAAAGCCTCGGCCGGCGCGCCGAGATCGACTACACCCACAAGAAGCAGACCGGCGGCACGGGCCAGTTCGCCCGCATCAAGCTGATCTTCGAGCCGGGCGAGCCGGGCTCGGGCTTCAAGTTCGAGAGCAAGATCGTCGGCGGGGCGGTGCCCAAGGAATTCATTCCGGGCGTCGAAAAGGGGCTGGAAAGCTCCAAGGAGAACGGCCTCTTGGCCGGCTTCCCCCTGATCGATTTCTCCGCGACCTTGGTCGACGGCGCCTATCACGACGTGGACTCCTCGGTGCTGGCCTTTGAAATCGCCGCGCGCGCGGCCTTCAAGGAACTGCGCGAGAAGGGCGCGCCCAAGCTGCTGGAGCCGATCATGAAGGTCGAGGTGCTGACCCCGGACGAATATCTGGGCGATGTGATCGGCGACCTGAACAGCCGTCGCGGCCAGATCCAAGGCACCGACCAGCGCGGCAACGCCCAGGTCGTCACCGCCTTCGTGCCGTTGGCCAACATGTTCGGCTATATCGGCAATCTGCGCGGCATGTCTCAGGGACGCGCCCAGTTCACCATGCAATACGATCACTACGAAGCGGTGCCGCAACACGTCGCCGATGAAGTCATCAAGAAGTACGCCTAATCCCATCCAACCCTAGTTAGAGGACAAGCCCGGACAGGGCTGGAGCTTGAAATGGCCAAGGAAAAATTCGAACGCAACAAGCCGCACTGCAACATCGGCACGATTGGTCACGTGGACCATGGCAAGACGACGTTGACGGCGGCGATCACCATCACTTTGGCGCGCACGGGCGGGGCCAAGGCGATGGCCTATGCGGACATTGACGCGGCGCCGGAGGAGAAGGCGCGTGGGATCACGATCAACACGGCGCACGTGGAATATGAGACCAAGAACCGTCACTACGCGCACGTGGACTGCCCTGGGCACGCGGACTATGTGAAGAACATGATCACGGGCGCGGCGCAGATGGACGGCGCGATCCTGGTGGTGTCGGCGGCGGACGGTCCGATGCCTCAGACGCGCGAGCACATTCTGTTGGCCCGTCAGGTGGGCGTGCCGGCGCTGGTGGTGTTCCTCAACAAGGTGGACATGGTGGACGACGCCGAGCTGCTTGGAGCTCGTCGAGATGGAGGTTCGCGAGCTTCTGTCCAGCTACCAGTTCCCGGGCGATGACATTCCCATCGTCAAGGGCTCGGCCCTGGCGGCGGTGGAAGGGCGCGACCCGATCATCGGCGAGGACGCGATCCTGGAGCTGATGACGCAGGTGGACGCCTATATCCCGCAGCCGGACCGTCCGGTGGACCTGCCGTTCCTGATGCCGGTGGAAGACGTGTTCTCCATCTCGGGCCGGGGCACGGTGGTGACGGGCCGCATCGAGCGCGGGATCGTCAAGGTGGGCGAGGAAGTGGAGATCGTGGGTCTTCGGGCCAACCAGAAGACCACCTGCACGGGCGTGGAGATGTTCCGCAAGCTGCTGGACCAGGGACAAGCGGGAGACAACGTGGGCGTTCTGCTGCGCGGCACCAAGCGCGAGGACGTGGAGCGCGGCCAGGTGCTGTGCAAGCCCGGCTCGATCACGCCGCACACCAAGTTCGTGGCCGAGGCCTATATCCTGACCAAGGAGGAGGGCGGCCGTCACACGCCGTTCTTCACCAACTACCGGCCTCAGTTCTACTTCCGCACCACCGACGTGACGGGGATCATCCGTCTGAAGGAGGGCGTGGAGATGATCATGCCCGGCGACAACGCCGAGCTGAACGTGGAGCTGATCACCCCGATCGCCATGGAAGAAAAGCTGCGCTTCGCCATCCGCGAAGGCGGACGCACGGTGGGCGCAGGCGTGGTGGCCAAGATCCTGGAGTAGGCCTTAGAGCCCGCTCATCCCCGGCCAACGAAGGGCGAAGCCCGAAGGCCGAGCCGGGGAACCAGACTAAACATACGGCCGTCGGAGCGATCCGGCGGCCGATTTGTTTTTTGGGGCGCTCGACGCCGGCGGGCGGGCGAAGTGACAGACCGTTATCGCCATGATTAAGCTTGCCCCCAAAATCAACGTCGATGGGGCAGGAAATGCGGACGAGCAACTTGAGGGCATGGCGCTGCGCCCTGGCGACGCTCTGGGTGCTGGGGACGGCGGCTCCGGCCTGGGCGACCTGCGATTCGCCCAGCGATAAGCCGGCCTCGCGCTATGTGATCGACGGCGCGACCGTCTACGACACCCAGACCAATCTCACCTGGCAGCGTTGCAGCATCGGCCAGCACTGGAGCGAAGGCGCCGGGTGTGTCGGACCGGTCCAGCAGCTGTCTTGGGACGACGCGCAAAAGCAGGGGGTCGACGGATGGCGCGTCCCGACCATGAACGAGCTGCTGACTCTGATCTCATCCAGTTGCAGTTTTCCGGCGATCAACGAGGACGTCTTCCCCGGCATGGAGTCCGGCGCCTATTGGTACTGGTCCAGCACGCCGGGCCCGCTTGTGGTGGCCTGGGGCGTGGGTTTCGGACGGGGCGATCCCGACCAGGGATGGCGGACGAACGTGGTGTCGGTCCGGCTGGTGCGAACCGGTCGCTGAGCTTGGTTCAGCGAGACGAGAAAGAGCGGTTGGCCCCCCGCCGGATCGCTCCGGCGGGGATTGCGGTCTAGCGGCCGTAGTCCCTCGGCTGGGGCGGCGGCAGGGCGTCGTTCACCCGCGAAGCCAGGGCGTCAAAACGGCGGTCCAGATCCTCACGCATCCAGGGCGCCAAGCCTTGCCGCCTGTAGCGGTTCTCAAGGTCCTCCAGATCGGCCAGGTCGCGCCGCAGTTCGCGCGCTTCGCGGCGGCTCATGGCGCCCGCGTCGACCGCCCGATCGACACGGCGGTCCAACCAATCGGCCCGATCGCGTATCCACACCCATTCGCCGGGACGATGTCCAAAGCCCCAGCCTTGAGGTCGGTAACGCGGATCGTAGGCTGGATCGCCATAATGCTGATCCCCGAAAGCCGGATAGCCGACGCCCGGCTGCGGGGGAGGAGGCGGGCCTGGATTGCCGCCGGCCGCCAGGGCTCCCAGCACCGCGCCGGCGATCTGGGCGTCGTTGTTGCCTTTGCGCGGCGCCGAACCGTCATCCTGTCCGGGCGGCACGCTAGCCGTTGCGCCGGGGCAGGACGAGCACGCCGTTGTTGTTGGACAGGTCGCCCCGGCACGCGGTGAAGGTGATGGTGCTGACAGGGTACCTGTTGTGAATATTGTGGCACTCGGCGGTCACATTGGGCGCCCTGCACCTGAATGTTGCGGCAGGAGGCCTCGAATGAGCCTGTGGGCTTGGCGGGGCCCGGGGCAGGCATGGACGCCGCTGCGGGACTGGCCCCGCCGTGCTGTCCGCTCCCGGGCCCCGCCAGGGGCCGCTGGCGCGCCCGTTCGGGTCTGCGCCAGGCCGGGGTGGACGGCCGCGAGCGCGAGGACGGCTGAGGCCAGCAATAGATAGCGCATAAAATCTGTCTCCCATGGCCGGCGCGGGCGCGGCGAACGAATGTCGGCATAGACGAGTCCGCCCGCCGTGAGAGGCTCGCGGAGGCAGTCTCGGTCCTAGACGTCGGCTTCGGCGCCCATCCCCTATGTCTCGGGCCACAAAAAGGTTCTGGTCATTTTACGCCTTTCAGCCTTGACGGCGCCGACCGCTCGGAGTATCCACCGCGCCTCTGTTGGACCGGCCGTAACCGAGGGTGACCAAGGTTAGACGCGGTTCGCGAGACGACCTGACATAAGCGCCCCGAAACCTAGGTTTTGATTTGGGGCGTCGTTTTGGGAAACGGCCCTCGCGGCTTCCGCGCGGGCCATTCGTTTTGCGGAATCGCCCGTTCGATGTCGTTCAGGTTCGCCTGGGCTGCTCGGGTTTGGTCTTTGACACGGTATCTGGCGTGGCGAGCGCTTAAGAGAGAGCGATATGGATCGACAAAATATCCGCATCCGGCTCAAGGCCTTCGACCACCGGGTGCTGGATCATTCAACACGCGAGATCGTCAACACCGCCAAGCGCACCGGCGCGACCGTGCGCGGCCCGATCCCGCTGCCGACGCTCATCGAGCGTTTCACCGTCAACCGTTCGCCGCACGTCGACAAGAAGTCGCGCGAACAGTTCGAAATCCGCACGCACAAGCGCGTGCTCGACATCGTCGACCCCACGCCGCAGACCGTAGACGCTTTGATGAAGCTCGACCTGTCCGCCGGCGTGGACGTCGAGATCAAGCTCTAGGGGATGGCCGCCATGCGAACCGGCGTGATCGCCAAGAAGCTGGGCATGACGCGCTTCTTCGACGAAGACGGCGCCCATGTGCCCGTGACCGTGCTGTCGCTCGACGGCTGCCAGGTCACCGCCCAGCGCACCAAGGAAAAAGACGGCTATGTGGCCCTGCAGCTCGGCGCGGGCGCCAGGAAAGCCAAGAACACCAGCCAGGCCATGCGCGGACACTTCGCCAAGGCCCTGGTTGAACCCAAGCGCGTCCTGGCCGAATTTCGCGTGGACGAGGCCGGCCTGATCGAGGTGGGCGCGGAATTCACCGCAGATCACTTCGTGCCCGGCCAGAAGGTCGATATCCAAGGCGTGACCGTCGGCAAGGGCTTCGCCGGGGCCATCAAGCGCTGGCACTTCGGCGGTCTGCGCGCCACCCATGGCGTGTCCGTTTCGCACCGCTCGCATGGCTCCACCGGCCAACGCCAGGACCCGGGCAAGGTGTTCAAGAACAAGAAAATGGCCGGCCATCTGGGCCAGGACAACATAACCACCCAGAACATCACCGTCTGGCGCGTTGACGTCGAGCGCGGCCTGATCCTGGTCAAGGGCGCGGTTCCGGGCGCCGAGGGCGGCTACGTCAAGGTCCGCGACGCCATCAAGCGCCCGCCGACCAACGCCCCCAAGCCCGGCGCGGTGCGCAAGGCCCAGGCTGAAGCCGCTCCGCAAGTTGCGGAGGCCGAGGCGCCGGTGGAAACCCACGAAGCCGGGGACGAAGCATGAAACTCGACGTCGTGACCCTGGACGCCGGCAAGGCCGGCTCGATCGATTTGCCCGACGACATCTTCGGCATCGAAGATATCCGCGGAGACATCCTGCAGCGGGTGGTGACCTGGCAACTGGCCAAGCGCCGCGCCGGCACGCACAAGATCCAGGTCCGCAACGAAGTCTCGCGGACCGGCAAGAAAATGTACAAGCAGAAGGGCACCGGCGGCGCCCGTCACGGCTCGCGCCGGGCGGCCCAGTTCGTCGGCGGCGCCAAGGCGCATGGCCCGGTCGTGCGCAGCCACGCCTTCGACCTGCCCAAGAAGGTCCGGGCCATGGGCCTGCGCCATGCGCTGTCGTCCAAGGCCAAGTCCGGCTCCTTGATCGTGATCGATTCCGTGACGCTCGACGCCCCCAAGACGGCGGCCCTGCGCGCTCGGTTCGACAAGCTCGGCCTGGCCAACGCCCTGATTATCGCCGGCGCGGAAGTGGACGGCGCCTTCAAGCTGGCCGCCCGCAACATCCCCAATGTGGACGTGCTGCCGAACGCCGGTCTGAACGTCTATGACGTGCTGCGTCGCCATACCCTGGTCCTGACCCGCGACGCGGTGCAGGCCATCCAGGCGCGCTTCTCCGACAAGGACGCCGCCTGATGCCGACCGCTCGCCATTACGACACCATCATCGCCCCGCTCATCACCGAGAAGGCCACACTGCTCACCGAGCAGAACAAGGTCGTGTTCAAGGTGGCCGAAGACGCCACCAAGGACGAGATCGCCGCGGCGGTCGAAGAGCTGTTCAAAGTCAAGGTGATCAAGGTCAACACCCTGATCACCAAGGGCAAGACCAAGCGGTTCCGCGGCATCCTCGGGCGCCGTTCCGACGTCAAGAAAGCGATCGTGACCCTGCAAGAGGGCCAAACGATCGATATTTCCACGGGGCTCTAAGCAGATGGCTCTGAAAACATTCAATCCGACCTCACCGGCCCGTCGCGGCCTGGTGCTGGTCGATAAGTCCGACCTGCACAAGGGCAAGCCGGAAAAAAGCCTGGTCGAGGGCCTGACCAAGTCGGGCGGCCGCTCCAGCAACGGGCGCATCACCGTGCGTTTCCGCGGCGGCGGCGCCAAGCGCCTGTACCGCCTGATCGACTTCAAGCGCCGCAAGTTCGACGTGGTCGGCACGGTCGAGCGCATCGAGTACGACCCCAACCGCACCGCCTTCATCGCCCTGATCAAATACGCCGACGGCGAACTGGCCTACATCCTGGCGCCGCAGCGCCTGAAGGTAGGCGACGAGGTGATCGCGGGTGAAAAGACCGACGTGAAGCCCGGCAACGCCATGCCCCTGCGCGGCATGCCGATCGGCACCATCATCCACAACATCGAGCTGAAGCCCCTAAAGGGCGGACAGCTCGCGCGCTCCGCCGGGGCCTACGCCCAGCTGGTCGGACGCGACGCCGGCTACGCCCAGATCCGCCTGACCTCGGGCGAACTGCGCATGGTGCAGGACGGCTGCATGGCCACGGTGGGCGCGGTGTCCAACCCCGACCATATGAACGAAACCCTCGGCAAGGCCGGACGCGTTCGCCATCAGGGCCGTCGCCCGCACGTGCGCGGCGTGGCCATGAACCCGGTCGATCACCCCCACGGCGGCGGCGAAGGCAAGACCTCCGGCGGCCGTCACCCGGTGACCCCCTGGGGCAAGCCGACCAAGGGCCGCAAGACCCGCACCAACAAGACGACGGACAAATACATCATCCGTTCTCGCCACGTCTCGAAGAAGGGCCGCTAAACGATGACCCGTTCAGTCTGGAAAGGCCCGTTCGTCGACGGCTTTCTGCTGAAGAAAGCCGAAGCGGTGCAAGGCGCCGGCCGCAAGGATGTGATCAAGACCTGGTCGCGCCGTTCGACCGTCATGCCGCAGTTCGTCGGCCTGACCTTCGCCGTCTACAACGGCCAAAAGCACGTTCCGGTGCTGGTGAGCGAAGACATGGTCGGCCACAAGCTCGGCGAATTCGCCCCCACCCGCAACTTCTACGGCCACGCGGCCGACAAGAAGGCCAAGAGGAAGTAGCGATGAGCAAGAAAGCGACCGAACGGCGCCTCAAGCCCGTCGAAGCCATGGCCAAGGTGCGCACCCTGCGCACCAGCCCGCGCAAGCTGAACCTCGTGGCTCAGTCGATCCGCGGCCTGAAGGTGCAGCGCGCCTTCAACGAGCTGGAATTCTCGGCCAAGCGCATCGCCAAGGATGTGCGCAAGGCCCTGTATTCGGCCATTTCCAACGCCGAGAACAACCACAACCTCGACATCGACAACCTGGTCGTGGCCGAGGCCTATGTGGGCAAGAACCTGGTGATGAAGCGTTTCTCCGCCCGGGCGCGGGGCCGCTCGTCGCGTATCGAAAAGCCCTTTTCCGAGATCACGATCGTGGTCCGCGAGCTTGGCGAGGCCGCCTGATGGGACAGAAAGTCAATCCGATCGGGCTGCGGCTCGGCATCAACCGCACCTGGGACAGCCGCTGGTTCGCCGCGCGGCCATGACTACGGCCGTCTGCTGCACCAGGACATCGCCATGCGCAAGGAGCTGAAAAAGCGCCTTGGCCAGGCCGGCGTCTCGCGCATCATCATCGAACGTCCGCACAAGAAGTGCCGCGTGACCATCTATGCCGCGCGCCCCGGCGTGATCATCGGCAAGAAGGGCGCGGACATTGAAAAGCTGCGCAAGGACCTGTCGGCGATGGCCGAGGGCGAGGTGTTCCTCAACATCGTCGAAGTGCGCAAGCCGGAGACCGACAGCCAGCTGGTGGCCGAGAACATCGCCCAGCAGCTTGAGCGCCGGGTGGCCTTCCGCCGCGCCATGAAGCGTTCGATCCAGTCCGCGATGCGCCTCGGCGCCAAGGGCGTACGGATCAACGTCTCGGGTCGTCTGGGCGGCGCGGAAATCGCGCGGATGGAATGGTACCGCGAGGGCCGCGTGCCCCTGCACACCCTGCGCGCGGACATCGACTACGGGTTCGCCGAAGCCAAGACCACCTACGGCATCATCGGCGTGAAGGTGTGGATCTTCAAAGGCGAAGTGCTCGAACACGATCCCATGGCGCTGGACAAGCGCCTGGCCGGCGAAACCGGTCCGGCGGGCGAGGGCGGCGGACGCAATGAACGTCCTGAACGTTCGGACCGCGGCGATCGCGGCGGCCGGCGCGATCGGGCCGGGTGAGATAAGTCATGCTGTCACCGAAAAAAACCAAATACCGCAAGGCGTTCAAGGGGCGCATCCATGGCTCGGCCAAGGGCGGCTTCTCGCTGAACTTCGGCGCCTATGGCCTCAAGGCCCTGGAGCCCGAACGCGTCACGGCGCGTCAGATCGAGGCGGCCCGCCGCGCGATCACCCGCCAGATGAAGCGCCAAGGGCGCGTGTGGATCCGGGTGTTCCCGGACCTGCCCGTGTCCGACAAGCCGGCGGAAGTGCGGATGGGTAAGGGCAAGGGCGCGGTGGAATACTGGGCCGCGCGCATTCACCCGGGCCGCATCCTGTTCGAAATCGACGGGGTTCCGGACGATGTCGCCCGCGAGGCGCTGCGTCTGGGCTCAGCCAAGCTGCCGATCCGCACCAAGGTGGTGACCCGGATCGACGCTGGCGTGGCGCATGCGGCGGAGTAGGGCGCGATGAAGATCGATGAAGTCCGTCGGCTGACCCCCGACCAGCTCCAGGACCAGCTGATCCAGCTGAAGAAGGAGCAGTTCAACCTGCGTTTCCAGGCGGCCACGGGCCAAATGGAAAAGACCCATCGCGTGAACGAGATCCGCAAGGACATCGCTCGCATCAAAACCGTGCTGCGCGGCAAGGCCGCCGCGGTCGCGGCCTAAGGACAATAGAGATGCCCAAGCGAATTCTCGAAGGCGTGGTGGTCTCCGACAAGGGAGACAAGACCGTGGTGGTGAAGGTCGAGCGGACCTTCCTGCATCCGGTGCTCAAGAAAACCGTCCGCCGGTCCAAGAAGTATCACGCTCACGACGAGGCCAACGCCTACAAGGCCGGCGAGATCGCCAAGATCGTCGAGTGCGCGCCCAAATCCAAGCTCAAGACCTGGGAGGTCCTGCCCAAGGACGCCCAGGCCGCGAGCGCGTGAATTAGGAAGGCCAGTCAATGATCCAGATGCAAACTAACCTGGAGGTCGCCGACAATTCCGGCGCGCGCCGGGTCATGTGCATCAAGGTGCTGGGCGGCGCGGGGCGTCGTTACGCCAGCGTCGGCGATGTCATCGTGGTGTCGGTCAAGGAAGCGATTCCGCGCGGCCGTGTGAAGAAGGGCGACGTCTTGCGGGCGATCGTCGTGCGCACGGCCCAGGGCGTGAAGCGCAAGGACGGCTCGCTGATCCGCTTCGACAAGAGCGCGGCGGTGATCGTCAACAAGCAGAACGAGCCGATCGGCACGCGGATCTTCGGACCGGTTCCCCGCGAACTGCGCGCCAAGAACCACATGAAGATCATCTCCCTCGCGCCGGAGGTCCTGTAATGGCCGCCAAGATCAAGAAGGGCGATCGCGTGATCGTGCTGACCGGCCGCGACAAGGGCCGTCAGGGCGCCGTGCTGAAGGTGCTGCCCAAGGAAGACCGCGTGGTGGTGGAAGGCCTGAACATGGTTCATCGCCACACCCGTCCGACCCAGGGCGACCCCCAGGGCGGCATCAAGACCAAGGAAGCGGCCCTGCATATTTCCAACGTCGCCATCGTCGACCCCAAGTCCGGCGGCGCGACCCGCGTCGGCTTCCGCGTCGAAGGCGACAAGAAGGTTCGGTTCGCCAAGAAATCCGGCGAGGTGATCAATGGCTGATGCGAAAACCTACGAACCGCGCCTGAAGAGCGTCTATCGCGAGCGCATCCGCGCCGTGCTCAAGGAGCAGTTCGGCTACACCAACGAGATGCAGATCCCTAAGCTGGACAAGATCGTCCTGAACATGGGCATCGGCGAAGCGGTGAACGACTCCAAGAAGGTCCAGGCGGCTGTCAAGGATCTGACGGCGATCGCCGGTCAAAAGCCGGCCCAGACCCGCGCGCGCAAGTCCATCGCCGGCTTCAAGCTGCGCGAGAACATGGTCATCGGCGCCAAGGTGACCCTGCGCAAGGACCGGATGTACGAGTTCCTGGACCGGCTGATCACCATCGCCCTTCCGCGGGTGAAGGATTTCCGGGGCCTGAACGGCAAGAGCTTCGACGGTCGCGGCAACTACGCCATGGGCCTGAAGGAGCACATCGTGTTCCCCGAGATCAACTACGACCAGATCGACCAGATGTGGGGCATGGACATCGTCGTTTGCACCACCGCCAAGACCGACGAGGAGGCCAAGGCTCTCCTCAAAGAATTCCAATTCCCGTTCAACAGCTAGGACGGGGGGAAAGCACACATGGCCAAGAAAAGCGCCGTCAACCGCAACGAGATGGTCCGCCGTCTCGCCAAACAGTACGAAGCCAAGCGCGCCGCGCTGAAGGCGACCGCCAACAACGAGGCCCTTCCGCTGGAAGAGCGCTTCGAGGCGCGCCTGAAGCTCGCCAAACTGCCGCGCAATTCGTCCAAGACGCGGATTCGCAACCGCTGCGAACTGACCGGGCGCCCGCGCGCCTACTATCGCAAGCTGAAGATGTCGCGGATCGCGCTTCGCGAACTGGGCTCGGCCGGCCATGTGCCCGGCCTGGTCAAGTCGAGCTGGTGAGGAGGGGCCCATGTCCGTGAACGACCCCATCGGCGATATGATCGCCCGCATCAAGAACGCCGCCATGCGCAAGCGCTCCAAGGTGGCGACCCCCGCCTCCAAGATGCGCGGCCGGGTGCTCGACGTGCTGCAGTCCGAAGGCTACATCCGCGGCTACGCCCTGGTGGAAGAACCGGGCAAGCATCCGGAGTTCGAGATCGAACTGAAGTACTTCGATGGCGAGCCGGTCATCGCCGAGATCGCGCGCGTGTCCAAGCCGGGCCGCCGCGTCTATTCGTCGATCAAGGATCTCAAGCCGATCAAGAACGGCCTGGGCATCTCGATCCTGTCGACGCCCAAGGGCGTCATGTCGGACGCTTCCGCCCGCGACCAGAACGTCGGCGGCGAAGTGCTCTGCCGAGTCTACTAGGCGGAGCGAGGGAAAAATCATGTCACGGATCGGCAAGAAGCCCGTCGCCATCCCGTCCGGCGTGACCGTCACGCTCGACGGCCAGACCGTCACGGTCAAGGGACCCAAGGGCCAGCTCGCCTGGACGGTGTCCGAGGAGATCGAGGTCGCCATGGAAGACGGCCGGCTCACGCTTACGCCGCGCAGCGAGACCCAGCGCGCGCGGGGCATGTGGGGCCTGTCGCGCACCCTGGTGGACAACATGGTCGTTGGCGTGACCAAGGGCTACGAAGAAGTACTCGAGTTGGTGGGCGTCGGCTATCGCGCCGCGCTCAAGGGCCAGGCCCTGTCCATGCAGCTGGGCTTCAGCCATGACGTGGACATTCCGCCGCCCAAGGGCATCACCTTCGCCGTGCCCAAGCAGACCGAAGTCCGCATCAGCGGCATCGACAAGCAGCTGGTCGGCGAAACCGCCGCCCGCATCCGTCGCATCCGTCCGCCCGAGCCTTACAAGGGCAAGGGCGTGCGTTACGCCGGCGAAAACGTCCGCCGCAAGGAAGGCAAGAAGAAGTAAGCCATGGCGCTCTCACCTCGCGATATCACCCAGCGCCGCGCTCAGCGCACCCGCACCCGCCTGAAGGCTCTGTCTTCGGGGCGGCTTCGCCTGACCGTGTTCCGCTCGTCCAAAAACATCTACGCCCAAGTCATCGACGACGCTCGCGGCGTCACCGTGGCGGCCGCCTCCTCGCTGGAAGCGGACAAGGGCTCGGATCGGGGGCGCCGCGGAGAAGGTGGGCAAGCTGGTCGCGGAACGTGCGATCGAAAAGGGCGTCAAGGACGTCGTGTTCGACCGCGGCGGCTACATCTATCACGGCCGCATCAAGGCCCTCGCCGACGCCGCGCGTGAAGCCGGCTTGAATTTCTAAAGGGATCCAAATGGCCCGTAGAGAAGAGCGCGGCGAGCGTCGCGACCGCAACAACAACGCCGACGAGCGCGAAAGCGACATCGTCGAAAAGCTGGTGCACATCAATCGTGTCGCCGCCACGGTGAAGGGCGGGCGCCGGTTCTCCTTCGCCGCCCTGATGGTGGTGGGCGATCAGAAGGGCCGAGTCGGCTATGGCCACGGCAAGGCTCGCGAAGTGCCCGAAGCCATCCGCAAGGCGACCGAAGAGGCCAAGAAGTCCATGGTCCGCGTGCCCCTGCGCGAAAGCCGCACCCTGCACCACGACGGCGCGGGCCGTCACGGCGCGGGCAAGGTGATGCTGCGCGCGGCGCCTCCGGGCACCGGCGTGATCGCCGGCGGTCCCATGCGCGCGGTGCTGGAAACCCTGGGCGTGCAGGATGTGGTGGCCAAGTCGGTCGGCTCGTCCAATCCCTATAACATGGTGCGCGCCACCTTCGACGCCCTGAAGGGCCAAAGCTCGCCCCGTCAGGTCGCCTCCAAGCGCGGCAAGAAGGTGGGCGATCTGCTCGGCCGCCGCAATGACGGCGCTTCGGCCGCGGCCGAAGTCGCCGAAGGCTGAGGATGAGCAAGATGGCCAAGATCACCGTCGTACAGACCGCCAGCCCGATCCGCCGCAAGAACGATCAGCGCGCCACCTTGGTGGGCCTGGGCCTGAACCGTATCGGTCGCAAGGCCGTGCTGGAGGACACCCCCTCAGTGCGCGGGATGATCGCCAAGGTGCAGCACCTGGTGGCGGTCGAGGGCTAACCTGTTCACCGCTCATCTCCGCGAAAGCGGGACAAGCGGCGTCGTTAAATCCAGCCGAGTTGGAGCTCCCGCTCCGGCGATTGATCTCCAAGGAGAGGCTCTCATGACCAAGCTCAACGAAATCGCCGACAATCAAGGCGCGGCCAAGAAGCGCATGCGCGTGGGCCGTGGACCGGGGTCGGGCAAGGGCAAGACCGCCGGTCGCGGCGTCAAGGGCCAGAAGGCCCGCAGCGGCGTGGCCATCGCTGGCTTCGAAGGCGGCCAGATGCCGTTGCACATGCGTCTGCCCAAGCGCGGCTTCAACAACATCTTCCGCAAGGCCTACGCCGAAGTGAACCTGTGGCGCATCGCCCAGGCCATCGAGGCGGGCAAGCTGGACCCCAAGAAGACCATCGACGCCGAGGCCCTGGTGGCCGCCGGCGTGGTGCGCCGCGCCAAGGACGGCGTGCGTCTGCTGGGCGCGGGCGCGATCAAGGGCAAGCTGGACATCAGCGTGCACTCGGCCAGCGCGTCAGCCCGCAAGGCGGTGGAGGCGGCCGGCGGCAAGCTCGCCACCGCCGTGCAGACGGGGGATGCGCCGGAGGCGTAACGTCTTGACGATTCGAGGCTTGAGGGTCTCGTGTCATCGCGCGCTCGCATTTGGAGCGCCTTGGCCTTATTTGAGGCGAGTCTGAATCAAGGGGAGGCGTCATGGCCTCGGCGGCGGAACAACTCGCAGCCAATCTGAACGTCGGGGCCTTCCAGAAGGCCACCGACCTGCACAAACGCCTTTGGTTCACCATCGGCGCGCTGATCATGTATCGGCTGGGGACCTACATTCCCATTCCCGGGATCGATGCGGGCTATTTCGCTAAGGCCTTCCAGGGACAGGCGCAGGGCGTGCTGGGCATGTTCAACATGTTCTCCGGCGGCGCGGTGCAACGCATGGCGGTGTTCGCCCTGAACGTGATGCCTTACATTTCGGCCTCGATCATCGTCCAGCTGATGGGCACCATCTATCCGCCGTGGGAAAAGCTGCGCAAGGAAGGCGGCGAAGCCGGCCGCAAGCAGCTGAACCAGTACACGCGCTATCTCGCCGTTGTGCTGGCGTTGGGCCAATCCTTCGCCATTTCCATGGGGCTGCAGAACAGCCCGGGCGTGGTGGACGATCCGGGCCTGCCCTTCGTGGTGTCCACCGTGGTCACCCTGACCGGCGGCACCCTGTTCATGATGTGGCTGGGCGAGCAGATCACCGCGCGCGGCGTGGGCAACGGCATCTCCCTGATCATCTTCGCCGGCATCGCCGCGGGCCTGCCCAATCTGACCATGCAGCTGCTGTCGATGGTGCGCACCGGTTCGCTGGGCGGCGGCGTGCTGCTGTTCATCGCGGTCATGTCGGTGGCCGTGGTGGCCTTCATCGTGTTCGTCGAGCGCGCCCAGAGACGCCTGCTGGTCCAGTACCCCAAGCGGCAAGTGGGCAACCGCATGTTCGGCGGGGAATCCTCGTTCCTGCCGCTGAAGGTCAACACCGCGGGCGTGATCCCGCCGATCTTCGCCTCCAGCCTGCTGCTGTTGCCGACCACCGCCATGGGCTTTCTGGCTACCGCCAATCTGCCGTCCTGGGCCCAATGGCTCCCTGGCGCGGTGGGTCAGCTTCAGCACGGCCGGCCGCTGTTCATGCTGCTCTACGGCCTGCTGATCGTGTTCTTCTGCTTCTTCTACACCTCGGTGGTGTTCAATCCCGAGGAAACCGCAGAAAACCTGCGCAAGTACGGCGGCTTTTGCCGGGCATACGCCCGGGCAAACGGACGGCGGAATACATGGACTATGTGCTGACCCGCCTGACGGTGATCGGCGCGGCCTATATCGCCGTGGTCTGCCTCTTGCCCGAAGCGCTGATGGCCAAGATCGGCGGCAGCCTGTACTTTGGCGGCACCTCGATTCTGATCGTGGTGACGGTGACCATGGATACGGTCGCCCAGATTCAGTCCTATCTGCTTGCCCACCAGTACGAAGGCTTGATCAAGAAGTCGAAGCTGCGCGGAGGACGCGGGCGTTGAATTCTCATCCTGTTCGGCCCGCCGGCGGCGGGCAAGGGCACCCAGGCCAAGAAGCTTGTGGCGACCCGCGGCATGATCCAACTGTCCACCGGCGACATGCTGCGCGCCGCTCGTGCGTCGGGCACGCCGCTTGGCAAGCAGGTCGCCGCGATCATGGACTCCGGCTCGCTCGTATCCGACGATATCGTTGTTTCCCTGATCGAGGAGCGGCTGCCAGAGGCCAAGGCGGCCGGGGGCGCGATCTTCGACGGCTTTCCACGCACCGTGGCCCAGGCCGAGGCGCTCGACGCCATGCTGGCGCGCAAGGGCGAGACGATCGACCGGGTGATCCGGTTGAAAGTCGACGATCAAGGCTTGTTGGATCGGGTGACCAAGCGTTTTTCCGAGGAGGGGCGGGCGGACGACAACCCGGACTCCTTCAAGGTGCGGCTCGCCGCCTACAACGCCCAAACCGCGCCTTTGCTTCCGTTTTACAGCCGGCAGGGCAAGCTGGCGGAGGTCGACGGCATGGCGGGTGTGGAAGAGGTGGCCCAGGCCATTGCTGCGGCTCTTGACGGGCCCCCGGCCAAAGCCTTCGGAACGTGAAGTTTTTGCGGCGTCGAGCAACGCCGACCATTGACGGAAGTGCATTCCTCCCTATAACGGTGCGCTTCCGCGAAAGAGCGCGATCGTCGCGCCGGATCATCCGTCTCGGCGGATGGCCGGGGCGTCTTTCGCGTTTATAAGCGCGAGCAGGAGAAAATACGCGTGGCCCGTATCGCAGGCGTCAACATACCGACCAACAAGCGCGTGATCATCGCGCTTCAGTATATCCATGGCATCGGCCCGGCCAAGGCGCGCGAGATCGTGCACAAAGTGGGCATCGAAGACGCCCGCCGCGTCAACCAACTGACCGACGCCGAAGTCCTGCAAATCCGCGAAGCGATCGACCGCGACTACACCGTCGAAGGCGACCTGCGCCGCGAGACCGCCGTCAATATCAAGCGGCTGATGGATCTGGCCTGCTACCGCGGCCTGCGTCACCGCAAGGGCCTGCCGGTCCGCGGCCAGCGCACCCACACCAACGCCCGCACCCGCAAGGGCCCGGCCAAGCCGATCGCCGGCAAGAAGAAGTAAGCGAGCACCCCATGGCCAAGGAACCGGCGCGCGTCAAAAAGCGCGAGCGCAAGAACATCACCTCGGGCGTGGCGCATGTGAACGCCTCGTTCAACAACACCATGGTGACCATCACCGACGCCCAGGGGAACACCATCTCCTGGTCCTCGGCCGGCACGATGGGCTTCAAGGGTTCGCGCAAGTCCACCCCTTACGCCGCGCAGATGGCGGCCGAGGACGCGGGCAAGCAAGGCGATCGAGCACGGCGTCAAGACGCTGGAAGTCAATGTGTCGGGTCCCGGCTCGGGTCGCGAATCGGCGCTGCGGGCGCTGCAGGCGGTGGGCATGACCATCACCACCATCCGCGACGTGACGCCGATCCCGCACAACGGCTGCCGTCCGCCCAAGCGTCGGCGGGTCTAGATCGTACTGTCTATTTATCCCTTCGCCGGCGCGAGCTCCGCGCCGGCCTTCCGCGTTCGAGGGACCTCATCCGTGATCGAAAGAAACTGGAACGAACTTATCCGTCCCGAGAAGCCGCTGATCGAGACCGGCGCGGACGCCAGCCGCAAGGCCCGCATGGTCGCCGAGCCGCTGGAGCGCGGTTTCGGCGTGACGCTGGGCAACTCCCTGCGCCGGGTGCTGCTGTCCTCGCTGCAAGGCGCGGCGGTCACCGCCGTCCAGATCGACGGCGTGGTGCACGAATTCTCGTCGCATGGAGGGCGTGCGCGAGGACGTGGTCGACATCGTCCTGAACATCAAGCAACTGGCCGCTGCGCATGCACGCCGAAGGCCCCAAGCGCATGACCCTGCGCGCCACGGGCCCCGGCGCGGTCACCGCCGGCCAGATCGAAGCGCCTTCGGACATCGAGATCCTCAACAACGATCACGTGCTGCTGCACCCTGGACGACGGCGCCCAGGTGCGCATGGAGTTCACCGTGCAGAACGGCAAGGGCTATGTCCCGGCCGAGACGAACCGCCCGGAAGACGCCCCGATCGGCCTGATCGCCGTGGATGCGCTCTACAGCCCGGTCAAGCGCGTCGCCTATCGCGTCGAGCCGACCCGCCAGGGCCAGTGCCTCGACTACGACAAGCTGGTGATGGAAGTGGAAACCAACGGCGCGGTCTCGCCGGTGGACGCGGTGGCCTACGCCGCCCGCATCCTGCAAGACCAGCTGCAGATCTTCATCACCTTCGACGAGCCGAAGAAGAAGGTCGAAGGCGAGGCCAAGCCCGAGCTGCCGTTCAACCCGGCGCTGCTCAAGAAGGTCGACGAGCTGGAGCTGTCGGTCCGTTCGGCCAACTGCCTGAAGAACGACAACATCGTCTACATCGGCGACCTGATCCAGAAGACCGAGGCGGAGATGCTGCGCACGCCCAACTTCGGCCGCAAGTCCTTGAACGAAATCAAGGAAGTGCTGGCGGGCATGAACCTGCACCTGGGCATGGACGTGCCCAACTGGCCGCCGGAAAACATCGAAGACCTGGCCAAGAAGTTCGAAGACCAGATCTAAACCTCGCTACGGGCCCGTCGAGAGACGGCCCGCACAGAGGAGATGACGCCATGCGCCACGGTTACGCGCACCGCAAACTGGGCCGCACGACGAGCCACCGCACCGCCATGTTCGCCAACATGGCGGCGAGCCTGATCAAGCACGAGCAGATCGTCACCACCCTGCCCAAGGCCAAGGAACTGCGTCCCTTCGTCGAGAAGCTGGTGACCCTGGCCAAGCGCGGCGACCTGCACGCCCGCCGCATCGCCATCAGCCGCGTGCGCGACGTCGACCAGGTCGGCAAGCTGTTCGCCACCCTCGGCCCGCGCTACAAGGCCCGCGAAGGCGGCTACATCCGCGTGCTCAAGGCCGGCTTCCGCCATGGCGACAATGCGCCGATGGCGGTGATCGAGTTCGTCGACCGTGATCCGGCGGAAAAGGGCAAGGACAGCGGGCCGGTGAACGTGGCGGCCGAGGACTGAGCCGCGCCTGATCAACGCGACGTCATCCCCCGGCTTGACCGGGTACCAAACAGCCCCTGCCAACGCGGGGGCCGTTCTTGCTGTGTGGCATTACCCTTGAAAAGAACAAACCAAGAACATATAATGATGATCTTGGCTTTAGGGGAAGCAGGGCAGCCATGTCGAATATGGGCGATCGCGAAGACCGGTTTAGCCCTACTCAACTGTCCAAATACGACGCGGCGCACATGATCGACCTCGTCCTTGGCGACGATTTGCACGTCCAGACTTTGCGGCGGCTGGGTTTGCGGGACGCGATGGTGCGCGGCCTGCGCTCACGCCTTTCGCCAACCGCACGCTCCGGTGGACATTCCGGTTACAATCCGGATGAGCCGAGGGATTGGGACGGTCCGTGGACGACCGGCGGCTCTACTGGCGGCTCTTCGCCGGAGGGCCGCTGGACGGACGGTTACGGCCTTTATGGCGGCTGTCTCATCCGAATTCAGAACGGGGACGGGGATGAGCCTGGGCATCGGGCACAACAGCCTTCCCGGCGATGACGAGGAACTTCCCGAGGATGAGGCGCGCCCGAGGCTTCGTGCCTACGGGCCATAGCATCGGCGGCCTCGTCTATCAGGACCACCCCCTACTCCACGGCAAGCCTTGGCCAACTGTCAGCCACGACTTGATCAAGGCCGTCCTGGCGCTCGCACCGGCGGCGTTATGCCGACGACTGCAAATTTACGTTCCCCAGAATGGCCATGGACCTCTCCTCGTGGGATCGAACTCCACGACGGATTTCCCACCCCCACCGACGGGCTATGATGCCGTCACGCTCAAAGGCATACCTCAAGTCACGTACTCTCATGGTGAGGAAACCAATCACGCTCCTGACAGCATCGAAGCGGCGCTCGCTATGGCGGTGACCAATCGGTGTTCGGAAGTCTGTTTCCAATCGAAGCATTTCGGTGTCCACAGGCCGGATCGTTCAAAGTTCACTTCGCCCCGACGTGTTTGGGGTCCTTAGGCCGGAAATTGATAATATCGAGCGTTATTTTCCTCACGAAATCTTATCGCCGGGGCAGAAGGCGCGTGACCGTGAAAAGCAAATGCCGACTGATCCGCGCATTGGGCGTCTTCGGCATAGTCCCGAAATAAAGAAAACCTAATATGATGGCGGCCGGGGGTTAGGCGATGTTTGTGACGTCCGACATCTTCGACATCAAATCGATGTGGCGAGCCAGAAGGATTGGCTGGCGGGAAAATCTGGTAGGCGGCATCGATGTCCACGGCGTGGAATGGCCCGGCTACGAAGTCGCCGCCCGCTTCATGCTGGACGCCGCCAAACGCTGCGGTTTCGATGAAATGCACTATGCGGGCTATAATCGGCCCGGCGAGTGGCGCACGCGCGCGATCGCGCCGAAGTCGTTCGAACGTCTTACCCGGGGATTGCTATCGGGCGCGAAAGATGCAGAGAGCGTTCTTCTCAAGTGCCGACGGGACGCCTTAGGGGCCGATCACAACGTCGTATACTTTGGCGGAAGCGCCGGTTCCATTCGCCAACGTAGAGGCAATCCGGGGCCAACGCCTGTACCGGGACCGCCCTGGCGTTTTTACGCCAACTTCAATTTTCCAATAGACGGAGACCCGATCAAGACAGCCAGCGACCTGTTGCAATTGTCCGTCGATATCCTGGGCGCGGAATACGGCTATTACTTCGTGCGGGATGATTTCTGTGGTCCAGAAGGGTACATGTGCGGCACGACAGACTCTTTTGGACGGCAGCGCGTTGGACAGCAATGACGCTGCAGAAGTCGGCAATTGGGCTGACGTCGTGGATGAGGCGCTTTTATGGTCTCGCGGCGGTCCGAAGATGCGGGATATTTTTCAAAGTCAATCTTTTTTCAGCGCGCCATCGGCACAGACCTATCGAAGGCGGCTTGGATTTGGTGGGTTGGATAGGGGCGCAACCGGGACGGGGATTGGTTCGAGACATGGGTCAAGGCCGCTGGCTGTGGACCTTGACCGATGCCGAGATGGTCGCGGTACGCCCGGTTCTCTGTAAGAACGGATGGCTCTTTTCCTGCCGCGACCGGGTCTATCGCGACCTGCCGAATGGTGGAAGGCCGCCAGCTTAGCCGACGGTTGGGTCGCGTGCTCAAGGCCGAATTCCGGCACAGCGACCACGCCCACGACGGTGATCGAATTCGTCGCGAAAGTCTGGGGCTATTTGCGTTGGAGGAGCAGCCAAAAAAGATCGGCATGGCGTGGTTAGCAGGCGCTGATCACTTGGTGGAATTGGTTGGTCCGATTGGTTGGACTATCAACCGAACAGGACCACAGTGGCTGACGACCGCTTGGACGGCATTGGGCGCGAAGCCGTGCTTAATCACCAAAGTCCGATTGTCCAACCAGCGAAGATGAACGGCCTCTTCTCCTTCCGCCCAGAACGCTCTGCAACTCAGAAGAGGAGTGTCGCTCACATTCCAGCGCGGCTTTACAAAGACCAAGCGGGAAAAGCCGTTGACCGCGCCAGCGTCATCGAACTGAACGCGGGCTTCTCGCCAACCGTTTGGAGACGTAGCTCTCTCAAATACGGTTCGTTGAGATCCAAAGGCTAACGCTATACCCAACAGAGTTGCAGGCGTGAGAAACACCACGAAGACCAGAGCCACCACGATGGCTATGGTCAATTTGATCGCTTCGCCTCGCCGTTTCTTCAACGAAGAACTCCGGAAAGTTTCAATTTGTCATTGAAGCCCGGCTACGCAAATTCGCCAAGGCGATTGCTGACCTTACGAAGGCCGGACTGGGGCGTGGAGGCGTCTGTCAATTCCGGTCAAAATTCCATCGTCATCCCCGGTTCGTCCTTCGGACGCCCGTGGGATGTCGATGGGGGGTATGGCCTGACACCGCAAAATCGCACCCGCCGCTTGCGCCGCTTGGCCGGCAGTCTATCTAAGGCGACGATTACAAATCGAAGGCTTCGGCTTGCATGCGCGCCTATCCTCTCGCCCTGCTGTTCGTGACGCTGCTGGCCGCCTGTTCGGCGCCGCCGTCGCAAAGTACGGCGCAGCCGGTGCATGGCGGACTGGCGCTGCCTGAGCCCGTCCGCCAAGCGCCCTCGAGCGCGGCTCAGGTCAAGCTGTCCTTCGCGCCGGTGGTGAAACGCGCCGCGCCGGCCGTGGTCAATATCTCGTCCAAGCGGGTGGTGCGTCAGCAGGTCGATCCATTCTGGGAGATGTTCGGCGGCGGACTGCCGCGCGACCGGGTGGAAGGCTCGCTGGGTTCGGGCGTGATCGTCCGCGCCGACGGGGTGATCGTCACCAACAACCACGTGATCGAGGGCGGGCAGGAGATCACCGTCAGCCTGGCGGACCGGCGCGAATTCCCGGCCAAGGTGCTGCTGGCGGACCCGCGGGCTGACCTTGCGGTGCTCAAGATCGCGGCGACCGATCTGCCGACCCTGGCCATCGACGGCGGCGACGATCATGAGGTCGGCGATCTGGTGCTGGCCATCGGCGATCCGTTCGGCGTGGGCCAGACCGTGACCAACGGCATCATCTCCGCGCTCAACCGCACCGACGTCGGTTCGGGCGACAATTTTTCCTACATCCAGACCGACGCGGCCATCAATCCGGGCAATTCCGGCGGGGCCTTGGTGGATATGAACGGCGACCTGATCGGGGTGAACAGCTTCATCCTGTCTCGCTCGGGCGGCTCGGTCGGCGTGGGCTTCGCCATCCCCGGAGCCGTCGTCCGCCAGGTGGTGGAAACGGCGCTCGGCGGGGGCCATTCGGTGGTGCGCCCGTGGCTGGGCGTCAGCGGCCAGACCGTCACCTCCGACATCGCCCGGACCCTGGGCCTGGACCGGCCCGTCGGCGTGCTGGTGGACGAGGTCTATCCCGGCTCGGCCGCCGCGCGGGCGGAACTGGCGCAGGGCGACATCATCCTGTCGGTGGACGGCCAGGCGGTGAACGACGCCGCCGGCCTGAATTACCGCATCGGTTCCCACATGGCCGGCGATCCGGTCAGCATCGAATATCGGCGCAAAGGCGTGCTGCGCACGGCCCGTGCGGTCGCCGCGCCGCCGCCGGCCAATCCGCCGCGCGATGAGCAGCTGCTCGCGGGCCGCGAGCCGTTTCAGGGCGCTACGGTGGTCAATCTGTCGCCGGCCGTGGCGCTGGAGCTGGGCGGCGATCCCTTCGCCAAGGGCGTCCTGATCACGGCCATCAAAGGCGGTGTCGCCGCCGAGTATTTCCAGCCGGGCGACATCATCCGCCAAGTCAACGGGCAGGACATCCGCACCGTGGCCGAGCTCAAGGCGGCGCTGTCGGACGCCCATCGCTGGGGCGTGGTGATCGAGCGGCAGGGCCAAAGGGTCGAGGGGAATTTCAGTCTCTAAGCCGCGCCATATTTGGTAGCCTGGATCATGAGCGATCTGTTCCAAGCCGCCGGCCTGACGCCCGAGGCGCCGCGTCCCCTGGCCGACCGGCTGAGGCCGCAAAGCCTGGATGAGGTGGTCGGCCAGGATCACCTTCTGGGCCCCGGCGGACCGATCACACGCATGGCGGCGGCTCGGCGGCTGTCGTCCATGATCCTGTGGGGACCGCCCGGCACCGGCAAGACCACCATCGCCCGGCTGCTGGCCAAGGCGGCGGGCTATGAGTTCCAGCAGCTGTCGGCTGTGTTCTCGGGCGTTGCGGACCTGAAGAAGGCGTTCGAAGCCGCCAAGGCGCGGCGCCTCGCCGGCCAGGCCACCTTGCTGTTCGTCGACGAAATCCACCGCTTCAACCGCGCCCAGCAAGACGGCTTCCTGCCCTTCGTGGAGGACGGCACCGTCACCCTGGTGGGCGCCACCACCGAAAACCCGTCCTTCGAGCTGAACGGGGCCCTGCTGTCGCGCTGCCAGGTCTATGTCTTGAGGCGGTTGGACGAGGCGGCGCTGGAGACCTTGTTGGCCAAGGCGGAAGCTTTCGAGGGCCGCCAACTGCCGCTCGATCCGGCCGCGCGTGAAGCCATGTTCGCCATGGCCGACGGGGACGGTCGCTATTTGCTGACCCTTGCCGAGACCTTGTTCAATCTCGGCGCCGATCACCCGCTGACCCCCGCCGAACTGGGCCAGGTGCTGCAAAAGCGCAGCCCGGCCTACGACAAGGATCGCGAGGAGCACTACAACCTCATCTCCGCCCTGCATAAGGCGGTGCGCGGCTCGGACCCGGACGCGGCGCTGTACTGGCTGGCGCGGATGCTGGAGGGCGGGGAAGACCCGCTGTTCATCGCGCGGCGGCTGGTGCGCATGGCCAGCGAGGATATCGGGCTGGCCGACGCCACGGGCCTGTTGGTGGCCATCGCCGCCAAGGACTCTTACGACTTCCTGGGCTCGCCCGAGGGCGAACTGGCCCTGGCCCACGCCTGCGTGCACCTGGCGTCAGCGGCCAAATCGACCGCCGTCTACAAGGCATTCGGCGCCGCGCGCCGCGCCGCGCGCGAGACCGGCTCGCTCATGCCGCCCAAGCACATCCTCAACGCGCCGACCCGGCTGATGAAGGATATCGGCTACGGCGCCGGCTACGCCTATGACCCGGAGACCGAGGACGGCTTTTCCGGACAGAACTATTTTCCCGACGGCATGGAGCGCCGGACGTTCTATCAGCCAAGGGGCGAGGGCGCGGAAGCCAAGATCAAGGAACGCCTGGACCGCTGGGCTGAACTGCGGGCCAAAAAGGGCGGCGCTTGAGCGGATCGAAGGCGAGGGGCGCACCCGTCCAACTCTCACCCGAAGAGATCGCCTGGGTCCGGCTCCATGGTTGTGTTCGAGGACGCCCACATCTTGGCCCTGAACAAGCCGGCGGGCCTGTCCAGCCAGGGCGGGCGAGGGCAGGTGCATACGCTGGACGAGCTGTTGTGGGCCTTCGCTAGGCGCGGAGGCGCTCGGCCACGGCTGGTTCATCGGCTCGACCGCGACACCTCGGGCCTGATCCTCACCGCCAAGACCAAGCCGGCCGCCGCCTTCCTCGGCAAGGCCCTGATGGCGCGCCGCTTTCGCAAGACCTATCGCGCCATCGTGGCGCCCGGAGCGCCAGAGCCGCGCTCGGGCGTCATCGAGACGCCGCTGCGCCGCGTGGAGCAGGGCCGCGAGGCCTTCATGCGCTTGTGTGAGCCGGATCACCCGGACTCACAGAGCGCCAAGAGCGTCTATCGCACCCTGGCCGAGGGGCCGGGCGCGGCCCTGCTGGAACTGGAGCCCCATACCGGCCGCATGCACCAGCTGCGCGTGCACATGGCCTCGATTGGCCGCCCCATCGTCGGCGACGCCCGCTACGGCGGCGCCCTGGTTCTCGGCGGCGAAGCCGTTCCCCGCCTAATGCTGCACGCCGCCGCGCTGGGCTTTCCGCATCCGGACGGCGGGATGAAGCGGATCGAGGCGGCGCCGCCGGCGGACTTTGAAGAACTCGCCTGCAGGCTTGCCCTGACCAAGGGCGTGGACGCATAAGACGCCATGGAAAAGTTTCTCCTTGTTTTTCTGGGCGGCGGCCTGGGATCGGTCGCGCGCTACGGAGTGGGCGTGCTGGCCATGAAGCGGCTGGGCGCGGGTTGGCCCTATGGCACCTTCACGGTCAATGTGGTCGGCGGCCTGGTGATGGGCGCGCTGATTGGCTTTCTCGCCCATAGGGGCGGGGCCGATCAGGAGCGTTGGCGCGTATTGTTCGCCGTGGGCGTGTTGGGCGGCTTTACGACCTTTTCCAGCTTCTCGCTGGAAGTGGCGCTGATGATCGAGCGGCGGGAATACGGCCAGGCCGGCCTCTATATCTTACTGTCCGTGGTGCTGGCCGTGACGGCGTTGTTTGCAGGACTGCTTACCGCCAGACGCCTTTTTGCATAAGAAACAGTGAGCTGTTGAAGGAAGTTCGCACCCTTTTCGTGGCCCCCGGCGAGGATGGCGTGCGCCTTGACCGCTGGTTCAAGCGGCGCTGGCCGCACCTGAACCACATCCAGATCAACAAGCTGGCGCGCTCGGGCCAGATCCGCGTGGACGGCGCCCGGGCCAAGCCCGACACGCGCCTGACCGCCGGCGCCCAGGTGCGCGTGCCGCCGCTGCCCGAGCCGCCTGAGCCGGGTGAGGCCAAGCCGGGGCTGTCCGAGCGCGACATCGCCTACGCCAAATCGCTGGTGTTGTACGAGGATGATGAGGTCCTGGCGCTCAACAAGCCTTCCGGCTTGGCGGTGCAGGGCGGCACCAAGACGGTCAAGCACGTGGATCGCCTGCTCAGCGCCTGGGGCGAGGGACTGGAGCGGCCGCGGCTGGTGCACAGGCTGGACCGCGACACCACCGGCGTGCTGCTGCTGGGAAAGACCCCGGCTGCCGCCGCGCGCCTGTCGGGCGCCTTCGCCAAGCGCAAGGCCAAGAAGACCTATTGGGCCATCGTCGCGGGCAATCCGCATCCGCCGCAGGGCCTGATCGAGCTGCCCCTGGTCAAGAAGGGGGTGGGCGATCGGGAACTGGTCGTGCCGGCCGATCCGAAGGAATTCGGGGCCGAGCCGGCGGAAACGGAATACGTCACCATCAGCCGGGCGGCCAAGCGCGCGGCGTGGCTGGCTCTGCGGCCCTTGACCGGGCGCACCCATCAGCTGCGGGCGCATATGAAGGCCATCGGCCACGCGATCCTGGGCGATCCCAAATACGGCGACGAGGCCTCGGTGGAGTTGTCCGCTGGTTTGAAGCTGCAACTTCACGCCCGGCGTCTCACGCTGCCGCATCCCGGCGGCGGCATGCTGGTGATTGAAGCGCCGATCAGCCCTGAGCTGAGAGCCGGGTTCGAGCGCTTCGGTTTTGACGAGCACGAGGCCGATCCGGAACCGTTCGATCGCCTAGGTCCGTCGGGCGGGGGGCGGCGGCGATAAGCCCGGATTAGGCCACCACGCCGGTCGCCGGGGCCACCGCGGCGCTGTCAGGAAAGATCACCGTATCCAAGGCGCGGCGTTCCACGCCCAGATGCTCCACCAGCACGCCCTTGAACAGGGCGCGCATGTCCAGGGTCGGGGCGGTGTCGCGGGCTTCGAACAACCTGGCGGGCTGCAGGGTAGGCCAATCGCCGATGACGCCCCGTCGCTTCAAGGCGCCGCCCAGGACCAGGGCGGTGGAGGCTGTGCCGTGGTCCGTGCCATTTGTGCCGTTGACGTGCGCGGTGCGGCCGAATTCGGTGGCGGCCACCACGACGGTGTTGCTCCACTCCGGGCCCAGACCGTCCGACAGGCCGTCCAGCAGATTGTCCAGATAGGTCAGGCGGGTGGCGAGAAGGCCGCGTGAGGTACCCTGATTGGCGTGCGTGTCGAAGTTGTCCACCGAGATGGCGACGATCTGCGGGCCGTTCTCGGCGGTCATGAACTTGGCCACGGTGACGCCCGCGGCGCGCACGGCTTCGGGATTGCCGCCGAGGTTTGCGGCTTGGGGCTTGGCCGAGGCAGGGTCCATCGAGTTCATGGCGTCCGGCGGCGTTTCGGACTGTTGCTGGGCCATGGCCAGGCTGGACGCCGCCTTGGCCATGGTCTGGGTCTGCAGGCCGCTGGCCAGGGCCGGGCCTAGCAGCGGATCGTGGGCGTAGAGGTCGGCCAGGATCATGGGCAGGCGCGCGTCGCGGCTCTGCAGTCCGCCCGGCGACCAGGAGGCCGCATGCACCGTTCCGCGCAGAATCAGCGGCGCCTCCACGCCCACCGACAGGGCCTGCAGCTTGCGCGAGGGCGCGAGGGATTGCAGCGTGCGGTTCAGCCAGCCCGAGGGCGTGCCGTAGACCAGGGTCCCGCCGCTTTCCAGCACGTCCTGGGCTTCGAAATGCGAACGGGCCCGGTCGGGTGTGGCCACGGCGGGCGCGATGCGCGCCTGCCCCGCCAGCGCCAGGCGATGCACCGCCTTGAGCGAGGGGTGCAACCCGAACGTGTCGTCCAACTGCAACGCGCCGTCGGGCGCGCCGAAGGGGGCGATGGCGATGCTCTTGCGCAGGCTCGCATAGTCCGGATCACCGATGGGCGGGGAGACGGACAAGCCGTCCATGCCGCCGCGGCAGACGATGACCACAAGCTTCTTGCGGGCCAGATCGCCATCGGCGGCCGCGTAGGCGGCCCGGCCGAGAAAGCTGACGGACAGGCCCAGCCCCGCGGCGGCGGCCAGGGCGGTGCGACGATTGAGGCGAAGCTCAGCGGGACCATTCATCGGCGTTGGAACTCCGGCGACATGAGAAGGACCGCGAAGGCCTCGGTCCGCGTTTCGGCGCGTCCGATGGCTTGAGCCGCGGCTGGCGTCAGGCGCGCGCCCAAAGCGGACTTGGCGGTGTCGTTGGGATCGAGGCCCTGGCCGGACATGGCGGCGGCGGCCTGTTCGGCCCACGCCAGCCGCTTGACCACCCCGTCTGAGGAGGCCCAGTCGCTCGCCTCGTCCGACCAGCCCTTGGGCGAGTCGGCGGAAAACGGGCGTTGGCCCATCACAGACAGGGAGCCCACGAACTTTTGCGGCGCCGACAGATCCGGCGCCTGGCCTGACGCGCGCCAGCTGGAAATCAGGAATTCGTAGGGCGTCTTGAACTTGGCGGCGTCCGGGGTCCAGGCCTCCGGTGCGTCGATCAGGGTCTCGGCCAAGGCGTCCAGCCGTCCGCCGGTCTTGACGTAATTGGCCTGCAGTTTGGCGACCAGGGACGCCGGCGGATCGTCGGCCACGAAGTGCCGAGCCAGCTTGCGGGCGATGTGGTTGGCGGTGGACGGATGGTAGGCGAGATCATGTAGGACGGCGCGGGCCTGATCCTCCCCGCCCTCGGCGTAGATGCGGCCCATGATCTGTCGTCCGCCCGGCTCGTGAAGATAGGGCCGGAACATGAAGGTCCCGACCGGACCGACATCATTCTGCGCGCCCGGGGCATCGCGCCCTCGACTGATGCTCCAGCCGGTCAGGGCCCTAGCGAATTCGGTGACGTCCGCCTGACTATAGCCGGCGCCTAGGCCGACGGTGTGCAGTTCGAGGATTTCGCGTCCGAGGTTCTCGTTCAGCCCTTGTTTGCGCCTTTGCCCGGCCAGACTGTTGGGACCCGCCGACTGGGCCTGGTCCAGGTAAAGCAGCATGGCCGGATGGCGCGAGGAGGCCAGGAGCATGTCCTCGAAACGGCCGAACACGTGGGGACGGATCGCCTCGCGCTCAAAGGAGCCCACGACGGGGGCCGAGGCGCCCTTGAGCGCGGAGACGGTGAAGTGGTTGGCCCAGAACAGGGTCCAGCGCTCGGCAAAGCCGTTCTGGGTCTCCGCCCCCAGCCGTCCGCGCGCCGCCATCTCATTGATGACCAGGTCGCGGATCTGCAGTTGCACCTGTTTGAGCATGTCGACCGCGTCCTCGGCCTTGGCCGCTTGGCGCGCCTTGCGCAGGCCGTCGTAGACGTAGAGGTTTTCGCTGCTGGACTTGAGGTTCCCGATCGGCTGTTCGGCTCCTTCCACGCGAATCTGCGCTTTCAGGAATGCGCGGGGATCATCCATCGCCGCGGCGATCTCGCCGGGCCGGGCGCCGAGCCCGAAACGGGTCACGGCGATGGCGGCCATCAAATTGCGATCGGACTCAAGAGCCATCATCTCACTCCCGCTACCGATGAACGCCTGCTAGACGTTGCATATTCGTTAGATGCCCTTAGAGGCCTAATGATGACCAATCCGACAGAGCCTCCCGGACGCTTCTACAAGGCCGTCGACATCGAGACGGACGAGGGCGGCTATCGCATTCGGCTCGACGGGCGCGGTGCGCGCACGCCCGCGGGCAAGGCGCTGATCGCACCGACCGAGGCGCTGGCGAGGATGCTGGCCGCCGAGTGGGCCGCTCAGGATCGGCTCATCGTGATGGCGTCCATGCCTGCCACGCGCCTTGCGTTCACCGCGCTGGACCGGGTGGCGGACGCCCGCGAGGCGGTCTGCGCGCAGATCGCGCGCTACGCGGAATCCGACGTGCTTTGCTATTTCGCCGAGGCGCCCAAGAGCCTGGAAGAACGCCAAATTCAGGCTTGGGTCCCTTTGCTGGAATGGGCCGAGGAGGCGCTGGGTCTGCACCTTATCCGCACGGTCGGCGTGGCCCATCGGGCCCAGCCGGCGGACAGCTTGCTGCGCGCCGCGAGTCTCGCCGGACAGCTGGGCGACTTCGGCCTGACGGGCCTGGCCCATGCCGCCGGCCTGTTCGGTTCCGCGGTGCTGGCGTTCGCCGTGCAGCGCGACAAGCTGGGCGGAGCCGTGGCCCTTGAACTTTCGCGGCTGGACGAGATCTACCAAGCCGAACGGTGGGGCGTGGACGCGGAGGCCGCGGTCCGGGTCCAGGGCATGCTGGCGGAGGCGCTCATGCTGGAGTCCTGGTTTCGGGCGCTCGCCGATTAGTCCGCGGCGAGAGGCAGGCCTTCGGGCGCGGCGCGTCCCAACTTGTCGGGCAGGGGCTGAGCGGCGGGGATGAACTCCAGCGACACGGAATTGATGCAGTAGCGATGGCCTGTGGGTTTTGGGCCATCGGGGAAGACGTGGCCTTGGTGGCTGTCGCAGCGGGCGCAGCGGGTTTCCACCCGCACCATGCCGTGGCTGAGGTCGCGCACCAGCTTGACATGCGCCGGATCGAACGGGGCGTAGAAGCTGGGCCACCCGGTGCCGGACTCGAACTTGGCATGCGAGCGGAACAGGGGCAAGCCGCACAGGCGGCAGGCGTAGACTCCAGGCTCCTTGTTACCCAGCAGGCCGCCGCAGAACGGCGCCTCGGTTCCGTGCCGCAGCAGAACCTGGGCCTCGTCCGCCGTCAGGTCGGCCTCGAGCGCGGCGCGTTGAGCCGGCGTGGGCGGGGAAAGGTCAAAGCCCGCTTGCGAGCGGCTGTCTTGGGATGTTCCCATGGTCACACTTCCTTCGCCGGACGCCCGGCCTAATTGTTTAAGCCTCGGCGGACGGGCCGACGCAAGTCGGCCCAGCAGGCGATTCGACAGGATCCTTGGCGAGGGGATGGACGGATGGAAAGGCGCGCACAGGGCGAACCCTACGTGCCGCACCCCGCCTTACGGTCAGGCCGATAGGCTAGGCGCCGGCGGCAACTTACTAATTTTTCCGGATTTTACGCGGCGGTGATAAGCTTGGCGTCGTGCGAGCGAGGATTTGAGCCATGACCTTATGGCAAACGCTGTTCGGCTTCGCCGGCCGCATCGGCCGCAGCACATTTTGGCTGCTGATCATCGCGGTGCTCCTGCTCGATCTGGCGGTGGTGGCCTTCGTTTCGGACTGGATCCACTCCGAATATCTGCAATCGGGAATCCCACACCGGCCCGGCGGCGACGTCATCGGCGCGGGGTTCGCGCTGTTGGTCGTGGGCGTCATCAGCGCCTGGGCGGCCATGGGCGTGATGGTGAAGCGCGCCCACGATCTGGAGCGCAGCGGCTGGTGGTTGCTGATCGGCCTGATCCCCGTTTATGGACTGGCGCGGCTGATCATGGACCTGGGCTTTCTCGTGGGATCGTCCAGGCGCAATCGTTTCGGCGAGGGCGTCGCCTTCGTGGGAAATCCACAACCCGAACGTCCGGCTGTGTTGGCTCTGGAAACGGTCGAACCCCTGCAGGCGTCCTCGTTCGAGCCCAATCCAGTTCATGACGTTACAACCCAAACCGTCTTGCCGGACGCCGCCGCGGCGACGGGCCATGCGACGTCCGATGCGCCGGAGGACCATCCTGGCTCAGCTGAACCGGAGCCCGAGCACAGGCCTGAGTTGGCGCATCCGCTCATGCTGTGGGGCAAGACCTATCGGGCCGATCTGAGCTGGCCGGAATTTCACGCATTTTCCTCCCTGCTTCCGCCCGAGCCCGCGGCGAACGCAACCGGGCCTTTGTCCGCGGCGCGCGCGCAAGAAGACCCTCCTACGGCAGAGGCGCAGGACTGGGAATTTGGCATGCCCGTCAAGCCGGAGACGCCGGTCCAGGACATCGAACAAGCGCGCGATGAGCCTGTGCGGACGGAGCCGCCGCCGGCGTCGGACTCCGAGTTCCTCGCCGCGAGCGAGCAGATCGTCGCCCAGTCGCGCGAGCCGCCGCCGCCGGCCCCGTTGCAATGGACGCCGGCCCCGTCGCACGAGGCCTATGCCGAACTTGCGTCGCTTACGCCCGAACCGGCCGATGACTCACCGTTGTCGCAAGAGCCGCGCTAGAGTCGGACGCGTTCGCATAGTCGGGCTCGACATCTTGCTCTAGCGGGGGGTCAGCGCCCGGTCACCCGGAGAAATTCCCCGACCCAAATGCCCAGCGCGGCCATCAGGGACATGACGCCGATCGCCGCCAGGACTCCGGCGCGTTTGAGCGGAGCGTGCGCCGCCTTGGCTGGGACGCTCGTCAAGCCTGTCTGCGCATCCCAGTGTTGATCGCCGACGTGACTTTTGATGATGTCGCTCAGCGTTTCACCCAAGGCGTTACCCCTAAATCCGCAGCCGGCCTTCGAGCGGGCCCAATTGCGCGCGGACCCGACCCGCATGACCACCGTCGCCTTAAGGCGGCGCGGGCTTCGTAGAATATGGCGGTGACGGAGGGATTCGAACCCTCGGTACGGGTTTACCCCGTACAACGGTTTAGCAAACCGCCGCCTTCAGCCACTCGGCCACGTCACCTGATGCTTTTTTGATCGGGTCGGCTCCCGAGCTTCGCGAGGATCGGCGCTGTTCACGTGAACGGGACAGATCGGCCACACGGCCGAGCCGTCATAACTGAACCGGACGGGTGGGGCAACGCGGCGGCGGCGGTCCCGCGGGCAAATTCTCCACGTCAGCAGCCCCGTCGTTAAAGCGACGGATTTGGCGCCGCTCGGCTGCTAAAGTCTTATTCGATCCGACAACCGCCGAACGCCGATCGGAAATGGCTCTAGGCGGGCTGCGTTTGCAGATAGTGCACGCTGAACAGACGGGCGGCATCGGTCCACACCGCGGCGGGAACAAAGCCCGCCCTGCAGGCAAGATCGCGAAAGCCGTCAATCGAGTACTTGTAGGAATCCTCGATATGAATGCGTTCGCCGGCCGCCAACGTGATCCGGCCCCCCGGAATGCGCACGGACTGGCGGATCAGGCTTTCCAGATGAATCTCGATCCGGCCCAGGGCCTCGTCGTAATGGGCGCGGTGGGCGAAGCGCGTCGGGTCGAAATCGCAGCCGAGCTCGCGATTGGCCCGCACAAGCACGTTCTTGCTGAAGGTCTCGGTCAGCCCCTGGGCGTCGTCGTAGGCGCGCTGAAGGATCGCCGGCGACTTGCGCAGGTCCACGCCGACGACCATCGCCGCATCAGCGCCTAGACGCCTTGCCCAATCGGCCATGAAGCTGACCGCCTCTCCAGGCTGAAGATTGCCTATGGTCGAGCCCGGAAAAAAGCCCAGCCTACGGCCGTTAGCGGGGGTTGCGGGAAGTTCGAACGGCTGGGCGTAGTCGGCGCAGACGGCTCGGATGGATAGCGCCGGCCGCTCTTGGCGAAGGCGACGGGCGGCCGAACGCAGGTGCTCGCGGGAGATGTCGATGGGCACGTAGGCGCCGGGGCGCTCCAAGGCGTCCAGCAGGATTTCCGCCTTGAGGCTGGAGGCGCCGCCCAGCTCGATCAGTTCAGCGTCCGGTCCGACGCGCCGCGCGATTTCGTCGGCGCAGGCGCGCAGGATGCCGATCTCCGTGCGGGTTGGGTAATATTCCTCCAACCGGCAAATCCGGTCGAACAGGGCCGAGCCACGTGCGTCATAGAGGAAGCGGCAGGGAATGGATTTTTTCGGCTGGGATAAGCCATGGACCAAGGCGTCGGCGAAGCCGCTCGTCGCCGGCGCCGGGTCATAATGACTGATGTCGCTGAAGTCAGCTTCGGCGCCTAGGTCAAGCATCGTCCGCCAATCTAAGACCGCTGAAAGCCCATCGGGCGGTCGGCGGGAAAAAATTCCGATAGGTCACGCGCATATGGTCATCCGGCGTGGCCGCGCAACCGCCCCGCAACACCATCTGCCCGCTCATGAACTTGCCGTTGTATTCCCCCACGGCGCCGGGCAACGGTCGGTAACGAGGGTAGGGGCCATAGGCGCCGGCGGTCCATTCCCACACCTCGCCCGTTTGGCCGAGGACGCCGGCTCGCGCCGCAGTCTCCCATTCCGCTTCCGTGGGAAGGCGTTTTCCCGACCAACGCGCAAAGGCTTCGGCTTCGAAAAAGCTGATGTGGCAGACCGGCTCGTCCGCGTTCCAAGGGCGAAGACCCGCCAAGGTGAAGACCTCGCGCACGCCGTCTTCGTTCGGCTCGCGCCAATAGAGCGGCGCGCTCCAGCCCTGCTGCTGCACGGCCGCCCAACCGTCGGACAACCACAGTTCCGGCCGCCGGTAGCCGCCGTCTTTCATGAACGCCAAAAACTCGCCGCAGCTGGCCGGGCGGGCGGCGATGCGAAAAGCGTCAAGCCACACCCGATGGCCAGGCCCTTCGTTGTCGAAGGCGAAGCCGTGACCGTCGTGGCCGATATCCGCCAGTCCGCCGGGAAGGCGGGTCCATTCCAGCGTCGCATTCAGCTGCAACGACGCCCGCACGCGCGGATCGTAGGCGGGCGCCAGTGGATTGGCCGACAGGACATGCAGTATGTCCATCAGGATCAGCTCCTGGTGCTGCTGCTCGTGGTGCAGCCCCAGTTCGAGCATGGGCTCGGCCCGGTTCCAGGCATCGTCAGCGTTCCGCGCGATGAACGCCGCGACGGCGTCGTCGACATGCGCCCGATAGGCCCTGATCTGGTCCAGCGACGGCCGTGACAAAAGGCCGCGCGCGTTGCGCGGCCAGCGCTCGCCGACCGCCTCATAGTAGGAATTGAACAGATAGCCGTACCGTTCGTCGAACGGCCGATAGCCCTTGGCGTGTGGGATCAAGACGAAGGTTTCAAAGAACCAGCTGGTGTGGGCCAGATGCCATTTGGTCGGGCTGACATCCGGCATGGACTGGATTTGCTGGTCTTCCGCGCTGAGAGGCGCGGCAAGTGCGGCGGTGCGTGCGCGAACGCGTGCGTAATGGCCTTGCCGGATGTGGCGATTGTCGGCGGATCGGGCCGGCGGCGCGGAGGCGGACAAATGCGGTTCCTCACTGACCAGCGTCACCGGGCCGTTTTACCGGCCCATCATCGGCGCCGCTTGCTTCGCGCGCACAGGGCGCCCATAGCTTTGGCGCGCGCCGCCCTAAGACCCAGCGAGCTCGGCCGTTATGAGTGCGTTTGAGGCGCGTGTCACCAATTCCTAACCAATCTGACCTGTCACCTGTTCCATCGGAACGCAGGATAAGTCTCCATCGATTTTTGGAGAGAGTCGTGTATCTTAGATGGCAAATCACTTTCCAGTGACCATATTCCTTCCCGCAGACCCGGCCCCCCCGGACGAGGAGCTACGATGAGTGCATCGGTAAAGACGCTTGAGCAACCGCGCCTGAAGGCCCCAGCCAACGACGGCGCCATCGAGCTGACCATCCTGATGCCTTGCCTGAATGAGGCTGAAACCTTGGCCGTGTGCGTTCAGAAGGCGCGCGGCTTTCTTGAGCGCGCGGGCATCGTCGGCGAAGTGCTGATTGCCGACAACGGCTCGACCGACGGTTCGCAACTGATCGCCGAAGAGAACGGCGCCAGGGTGGTGGCGATTCCCGAGCGCGGCTACGGCGCGGCGCTGATCGGCGGCATCGGCGCGGCGCGCGGCCGTTTTGTCATCATGGGCGACGCGGACGACAGCTACGATTTCGAGAACCTGGATTCCATGGTCGACCGCCTGCGCGCGGGCGATCAACTGGTCATGGGCAACCGCTTCCGCGGCGGCATCAAGCCGGGCGCCATGCCGTTCCTGCACCGCTATCTCGGCAATCCTGTCCTGTCCTTCCTGGGCCGTCTGCTCTTCCGTATTCCAGTGGGCGATTTCCACTGCGGTCTGCGCGGTTTCTCGCGCGAGGCGGCGCTAAAGCTGAGGCTGAAGAGCCCGGGCATGGAATTCGCCAGCGAGATGGTGGTCAAAGCCGCCTTTCACGGTCTGCGCATGGCCGAGGTGCCGACGGTCCTGTCGCCCGACGGCCGCTCGCGGCCGCCGCACCTGAAGACCTGGCGCGACGGCTGGCGTCACCTGAAGTTCCTGCTGCTGCACAGCCCGACCTGGCTGTTCGTCTATCCCGGCCTGGCGCTCATCGTCCTAGGTCTGGTCGGCGCAGCGCTGCTGAGCCGCGGCTCGGTCCACATCGGCCGCGTCGAGTTGGACATCCACACCATGATCGTGTCGTGCTTCGCGGTCATGATCGGCGCTCAGCTGGTGTCTTTCGGCGCCTTGGCCCGACGTTACGCCATGGTGGAGGGCTTTGTGCCCGGACCCGCCAAATTCCAAGGCCTCATTCTCGGCATGACCCTCGAGCCTCTGCTTCGCGTGGCCGGGGTGATCCTGCTGGCGGGCGTGATCGGCTGCGTCTGGGCGGTGAGCAGCTGGGCGAACAGCGGATTTGGTCCGATCCTTTACTACAGCGTGTTGCGCGTGCTTGTGCCCTCGCTCACGGCTGTCGCGGTGGCGGCCCAACTGGCGGCCACGGCATTCTTGACCTCGCTATTGACCATCCGCAGCTAACCCGGTCTTTTTTAAGTATGCGCCGGTTTGCGCCGCTTATCAGCATCCTGGCTGCGACACTGCTGATGATGGCGGTGGCGTTCGTCAATGGACGCCCTTCGGTCTTTTACGAATTCCCACAGCTATGACGTGATGGGACGCAACCTGATCCAGGTGGTTCAGGAGTTTCCGCGCAGCGTCCAGTTCAAGATGAATCCCGGCGTCAAGTGGGGCGATGAGCCGGTGACGACCGATCGGTTCATCGATTCGGAAGTCGAGGGGGCCCGGTCGGCGTATTACGGCGTGCTGCTGCACGGCGCCTATGTGATCGGCACCCTCTGGCTGCTGGCCTTCATCCAAAGCGCCCTGGCGGCCTGGGTGACCTATCTGTTGTGGCGCACGCTTGCGCCACGGGCGCCGCTTTGGAGCTATCTGGCCCTGGTCGGGGGCTTGGTCATCGGCACCAGCCTGTCGTTTTTCACGACCTTCGCCATGCCCGACGTGTTCGCCGGAATTGGCGGAGGCGCCGCAGTACTCCTCTTGGCCCAAGCGGATCGGCTTAAGAAAGCCGAGAAGATCGGCGTGTGGGCGCTGCTGACCTACAGCCTGGCGATACACAAATCGCATCTGATCACCGTGATCGGCTTGATGGCGGCGGGTTATTTCCTTCTGCTCCTCATGGGGATGAAGCGCGAAATCCTGCTGAGGCGCGCCGGGACCTTGATGTTGGCGGCCGCCGTGGCTTGGATAAGCGGCTTGGCGTACGGCGCCGGCTACAAGGCCCGCACCGGTCTGACCCTGACGCACCCGCCGTTCGTGCTGGCGCGCGTGCTCGCCGACGGTCCCGGGCGGGATTACCTCCACACCGCCTGCGCCAAGGACAACAACGCCTACGCGGTGTGCTTCTTCGCCAAGAATCTCAATCGGTACTCCACCGAGAACCTGATCCTCTGGTCGACCCGCCGCACCTTGGGCGTGTTCAACATCGCCAATCGCGCGACCCGTGAACGCCTGGAGGACGAGGAAACGCCCTTCGTTCTCGGAACGATCGAGCAAGAGCCTCTGCAGGAACTCGGCGCGGCCTTCGCCAACTGGGGGCGGCAACTCGTCTACGTTCAAGTGGACGATCCATTGCGCAACCCGGCAGCCTACCTCGTGGGGCGGTACTGGCCGACCACGACCCTGCCCAAGTTGATCCCCAATTTCAACGCCTGCCGGCCGCCTCACAGCTGCCGGCCGCCGTTTTCTCAAAGCAGCCTTGGCGCTTGGCACAGCGCCGTTCTGGTGTTCACGCTGGCTTTCGTGATCTGGCGGTTCAGCCTGTCGGACGTTCGCGCCGCGTTTTCGCGCAAGGGCTTGAAAAACGACGACGACGCAGCCCGCACTCTGGCGACCGTCGCCCTGCTGATGATGGTGGTGGCGCTCAACGCCGCGGTCTGCGGGATCTTTTCCGGCCCATTCGCGCGCTACCAGGCCCGGATCGTCTGGCTAACGCCTCTGGCCGCGGGACTGACGGCCTGCGCCTTGCCGGTGTCCCTCGCTGCGACGGCGAGCCTAGCCAGGCGGGGCTTCAATTGGGTGAACGGCCTGTGGAACCGCGTGCGGCTGCAACCGGTGATCGGGCAATTCCTGCCGCCCTTGAACAGTCACCTGATGCGTTTCGGTCTCGTCGGCGGCCTGGGCTTCGTGGTCGACGGCGCCGTGCTGGAGGCCATGATCTTCGTGGGCATGAATCCCATCGCCGGTCGCGCAGTGTCCTTTCCGGTGGCGGTGCTTGCGACGTGGCTGGCCAACCGCACGTTCACCTTTCCCGACAAGATCGAGCAGTCGCGGGTGAAGGAAGCATCCACCTATGTGGCCGTGCAACTGGTCGGCGGCGCGGCCAACTTTGCGGTCTATTCCGCATTGGTGCACAGCGTGCAGGTCTGCGCCGACTGGCCGATCCTGGCGCTGGCGTTCGGCGCGGCGGCCGGACTGACGATCAATTACCTCGGCTCCAAGCACATCGTCTTCCGGCGCGGGGCCACGGCGCCCTGACCCCGCAAGTCGACCTTGCGAGCAGACCTTGCGTGCGCCGTCTCAAGACACCACATAACGGATACAAGTAGATCGCCCTCAATAAATCCCGGGCGAGCCGCGCTGTGTCATCTGAATCGCCTCAGTTAAATCGACATCGTCCAAGTTCCGTTGGGTTCATTACTCGCGCAACAAGCGAGTTCTTGAGCCAGCTTCAAGGCCGAACTCTAAATACCACCCCCAATTTAGTCCTTCTGGCTAGATGACGAGCGGCCAGCATCACCCTAGTGCTTCGTCCCAGTCGCAAATCATTGCGCAGAAAAAGCGGGGAGCCCTTACGAAATGAAGCGCGCGACCGGGCCGTATTGATGCGGGCGATTATCGTAAGTCGCTATCCGGTTACCCGCGGAGGACTTCGGCGCTCTGGTGGGCGACCTCTTGACTTCGCCGCAGGTCGAAACGGTCTCGAGCCTGGACGAGGCCATGGCCGCCACCGCAAAAAATCCGTGGGATTTGATGGTGGTCGAGGTGGACGCCGGCGTCCCCGCCCTTGAGGAAATCAAGCACGCCGTCAACGCGGTGCGGCCAACGCCCGTGGTCCTGTTCGCCGTTCTTCCGCGTGCGGAAGTTCAGGCGGCCTACGAGGCCGGGGTGAAGGGATGCGTGCCCAAGACCGCGCCGCCCGAGTTGCTCACCGCTGCGCTCAAGCTGGTCTTGGCCGGCGGCGTCTATTTCAGCGACTTCGGCGAAATGGTCTCCAGGCCGCCCGCCGAACCGGGCCTGCGCGCGCGGCTGTCCACCCGCCAGTTCGAGGTCTTGCGGTTGATCGAAATCGGGCAAACCAACAAGGAGATCGCCCAGGCGCTGGGGATATCGGTGGCGACGGTGAAACTGCACGTCCAGGCCATCCTCAACATCACCGGCGCGCGCAATCGCACGGAAGCGGCTTTGCGGGCGCGCGGTCAACTCCGATAGGCTTGCGGCGAGCGTGCTCAGGGCCATATGAGCGGGACCGCGGCTCTGCTAAGCTGTGCTCGCCCCCATTTCGAGGAGCCCTCCGTGACCCCTTCAATTCTTCGCCGTTCGATCGTTTGGTTGGCGCTCGCCCTGCCGTTGGCGCTCGGAGGCTGCGGAATCAATACGATCCCCACCAAGGAAGAACAGGCCAAGGCCGCCTGGGCCGACGTGCAAAATCAATATCAGCGGCGCTCCGACCTGATTCCGAACCTGGTCAGCACCGTGCAAGGCTACGCCCAGCAGGAGCGTGGCGTTCTGGTGGACGTGACCAACGCCCGGGCCAAGGCCACCCAGGTCCAGGTCAACGCCTCCACCCTCACCGATCCGGCCGCCTTCCAGCGCTTTGAACAGGCGCAGGATCAATTGACCGGGGTGCTCGGCCACCTGATGTCCATCAACGAAAAATACCCCGACCTGAAGTCCAACGAGAACTTCATGGAGTTGCAGTCGCAGTTGGAAGGCACCGAGAACCGCATCGCCGTGTCCCGGCGCGACTACAATGAGGCGGTTCGCTCCTACAACACCGAGTTGCGCACCTTTCCCGGCGTTCTGTGGGCCTCGACGCTGTATCACGACGCCAAGCCGATGAACCTGTTCGCCGCCAGCCAGACGGCGCAGAGCGCGCCTCAGGTCAACTTCAACATCGCGCCGCCCGGAGGCGCAGGGGCGGGCGCGGCGCCGGGTTCGGCGCCGCCCAAATGAGGTCTCGCAGCCGGGCGCCCGGTCTGATCTGGAGCTTGCTCCTCGTCGTCGCCTTAAGCCTGACCGGCGGTCTGGCGCGCGCGGCCCCGAGTTTTCCGCCTCTCACCGGACGGGTGGTCGATCAGGCCCACGTGATCTCGCCACAGGTGCAGGCTCAACTGACTCAGGAGTTGGACGCGCTTCAGGCCAAGACCAGCCGACAGCTGATCGTCGTCACCCTCGCCTCGCTGAACGGCTACGATATCGCCGACTACGGCTACCAGCTCGGACGCGCGTGGGGCGTAGGCCAGAAGGGCCTCGATAACGGCATTCTGCTGATCGTGGCGCCGGCCGAGCACAAGGTGCGCATCGAGGTCGGCTATGGCCTGGAGCCCATCGTCACCGACGCCCTGTCCAGCCAGATTCTGCAGGAGGATATCCTGCCCAAGTTTCGCACCGGCGACATGCAGGGCGGGATCGTCGACGGCGTGCAGGCGCTGGTGGATCAACTCAGCCTGGATCCCTCCGCGGCGGAGTTGAAGGCTGCGCAAGCGGCCCAGGCCGGGCACGGGGGGGCGGGCCGCGCTGGGGCTAATCCGTTGGCGCTGATCATTTTCGGCTTTGTCCTGCTGTGGGCGATGGGCGCGGTCCTGGGCGGCGGCGGGCGAGGGGGCGTGGGCTGGATCTTTCCCTTGCTCTTCCTCAGCGGGGGCTTTGGCGGGCGCGGCTACGGCGACGATGACTTCGGCGGCGGCGGTGGTGGTGGTTTCTCCGGCGGCGGCGGCGGGTCGTTCGGCGGCGGCGGATCTTCGGGGAGCTGGTGATGCTGACCAAGGCCGATCACGAAAAAATCGCCCAAGCCGTGCGGAGCGCCGAGGCCGGGACGTCCGGAGAAATCCTCTGCGTCCTCGCGCAGAGGGTGTCCAACTACCGTGAAACCCCGCTGGCTTGGGGGGCGGGCGCCGCGCTACTTTTGCCCCCCATCGTTCTGGCCCTGGGCGTGCGCCTCGCGCCGGGGGCCGCGACAGGTTGGGACGCCGGCGCCGGCGGGCTCGACGGCGCGGTTCGCGCGGTCCTGGGCGGCTACGCCCTGGCGCAGATTCTCGTGTTCGCCCTGACAGCTCTGGCGATCGCCGCTTTTCGACCCGTCAAACTGGCCCTCACGCCGGGCATTCTCAAGCATCGGCGCGTGCGTCAGGCGGCCTTTGCGCAACTCATGGCGACCCGGCTGTTGGGATCGCAAATCGGCGCCGCCGTGGTGATCTTCGCCTCGTTGGAGGATCGCATGGTGGCCGTCGTGGCTGATGAGGCGATCCATCAAAAGGTCGGCGACCAGGCTTGGGACAAGGCCGTGGCGGCGGTGCTGAAAGGGGTCAAACAGGGCGCGCCGGCGTCCGGATTCATCGACGCCGTCACGCTGTGCGGGGCGCTGCTGGCCGAACATTTCCCGGCCCAGGGACCCCAGCCGCATTTAGCCGACGGCATGCTGGAAGTCTGATTCCTGTACATCGCGGCGCCCGAGAAGCAGAGCCACGTCGCCGCCAAGCTGATTATTTGTTCGCCAAATCCTGACAGGGCCTAACGCGGTTTGCGGAACCGGATGACATACTGGTCGACGCGGCCGCGGATGCTTGGATCGAACAGCTTGAGGGTGTGGTCGTCGTTCGGGTTTTTGAGCACCGTGCTCTCCCCGTCGAACACGAACCCGGCGCCGGTCACCTGCGATTTGACGAGGGATTCCTCGATCCGGTGCAGAGTAGCGGTCTGAGTCGCGCCGGCGCCGGGGGCGGTTTGGTAGTCCTCGATCAACAGCACCCCGCCGGGCTTAAGGACGTCGAAGATCGCCTTGTCGAACGTGGGCATGTCCAGGGCGCCGTAACCGGGGTTCAGGAAGTCGTGGTAGTTGTCGGTGATCCAAGCCACGTCCACCTTTTCCGGCAGGGAAAAACTCGTTCCGCTGAGGGGAACGAGGGAGACATTGGGATTGCTCGCCGCCACGGCGCTGGCCCCCTTGGAGGCGCGATCGCCCTGGCTGGCCACATAGATGGAGTAGACGTGTCCATTGGGACCGACGGTCTTGGCCAGGATGCGGGTGTAATAGCCGCCGCCGGGGGCGAATTCCGCGATCTTCTGGCCCGGTTTGACCCCGGCGAAGGCGACAATCTCGGCCGGATGGCGGTTGGCGTCGCGCGCGGTGTCGGCTGCGGGACGGTCCGGGTCGGCCACCGCAGCCATGATGGCGGCTGATGGCGTTTGCGCCTGAACGGAGTGGAAGAGCAATCCCGCGCAAGCCACGCCGGCCCCCGCGAGCAAGGCCAGAATCCTGTGAGACATGTCGTTCCTCCCGCCGCATGGTTCGCGCGGCGAGGATAGTTGGCCCCGTAACGAACCCGTCCGCAATAGCCCGCGTGATATGCCGGGGGCTTTGGGCGGTCGGCCCTCGCGGCTAACGCGCTAGATGGCCCGCGTGGAGTCCGAGCGACTGACCCGTCCCCCCCCGTGGGAGGCTTCGCCGCCCTTACGTCCGGCGGCTGCGGCCAGATCGCGGTCCTGCGAGAAGCTCCGCTTTTCGTCGGGGACGCTGGCCCCGCCCTTGCGGGCGATTTCACGCTGCCGGTCCTTGTCCATGGCGGCAAAGCCGCGGCGAGCCGGAATCTTGGACGTACGCGAGTTAGGGTGCATGAGCTTACTCCTTTTCGGCCGATCTGGACGTGCAGCGCCCCCGGCTGCAATGCGCCTGTGCAAGCCTAAACGCCGAAAACGCCAGATGGTTCTCCGCGAGTCGCCAAAAGTTTTTGAGCGGATCGTCCGTGAACGCCGCGTTCGCCGAAATTGTCCAGGATAGATCTAGGTCCGACCCAGTTCCGCCAAGGTCAGCCGCAATTGGGCTTCGGAATAGGGCTTGGGCAAAATCCAAGTTTGCCCATCTCCGGCGAAATCCCGGGCCAGTTCAGCGCCGTCGTAACCGGTGGACAGGACGATGGGCAGGCTTGGCAGGGCGTGGCGGACTCGGCGGGCGAGGACGTCGCCCCGCATGTCCGGCAGGCCGATGTCGATCATGGCCAGGGCGATCGACGGTCCGTGTTGCGCCACGGCCTGCAAGGCCTCTTCGCCGGTCGCCGCGACGACCGCTTCAAAGCCCATCAGGCGCAGGCTGTCGGCGACCGCCATGGCGACCAAGACCTCGTCTTCCACCAATAGGGCCCGCTGCGGGACGGATTCGATTGAAAGCACGCCATGTCCTATGGGCTTGCACGCCCCCGACATTCTGGGCGTTGGGCGCGGTTGTCACAAAAGACGTCGGAAGCCTTTCGTCGGAACTGAACGCCTAGACCGGCAAGGTGGCCCGGGCGGTCAGCCCGCCGCCGGGTCTGTTCTTGAGCACCAGGTCGCCCCCGTGGCTGCGGGCGATCGACCGCGCCACCGACAGCCCCAGTCCGATGCCGCCGGTCTTGCGGTTGCGCGAGGGTTCGCGGCGATAGAAAGGCGCGAACACCCGTTCCATTTCTGATTCCGGCACGCCCGGCCCATCATCGTCAATTTCGACTACCGCGGCGTGATCTTCCACCGACAGGCGCGCCCGCGCTTGCCCGCCGAACTTGACCGCATTTTCCAACAGGTTGGAAAACAGGCGACGCAAGGCCAGGGAATCAGCGCTGATGACCACCCGTTCGGCCTTTTCCATGGTGACGTGGGCGCCGGTCTCGGCCAGGTCGTCCGCCACGCTTTCAAGCAGGGAAGATAGTTCAAGCTTGCTGCGCTGGGGTTCGCCGGCGGTGTCGCGGACGAAGGCCAGGGTGGCGGCGATCATGGCTTCCATCTGATCTATGTCCGCCGTCATCTTAGCCCGCAACTCTTCGGGGGCGGCTTCGACGCGAAACCTCAGTCGAGTAAGCGGCGTGCGCATGTCGTGCGCGATGGCGCCGACCATGGTCGTCCGGTCTTCCACGTAGCGACGCAGGCGCTGCTGCATTTCATTGAACGCAGCGGTGGCCACGCGAATTTCCACGCTGCCGCCGACGGTCAGGGGCAGGGGCGGAGCGTTGGGGTCGCGGCCAAGACGTTCGGCGGCGGCGCCAAACAGGGTGAAGGGCTTGGCCAGACGACGGGCGAACAGATAGCACAGCGGGGCGACCGCCAATGTGCTCAGGCCGAACCAGATCAGAATCCGTTGTTGCCACGGCTCCAGATACTGATGGCCGGCGGGAGCGACCTCGAACCATCGTCCGTCGGGGCGTTCCAGGTAGAGTTTGAACGGGGCGATGAGAAAGCCTTCCTCCTTTGCCTGTCCCTCCTGGGTCAGCTGGTTATGCACGACGCGGAACGCGCTGCGCACCACGCGGAACGTGTAGCTGTCCGGCGAACCGACTTCGGTGACCACCACAAGTCGATTGGCGTCGACGCCCAGATCGCGCGCCAAGGCCTGACGAAATCTGACGAAGCCGGGGCGGTCGTTGGAGGTCAGTTTGGGGTGGTTGACGATCTTCACCGTGAGCGGATTGCTCGTCGCCGCGGTTCCCGGCCCGCCTTGCAAGGCCTTGGTGATCTGGCTCTGGGTGTAAAACACCGGCGTTGGCGCAGGAAGGCTCAGCACGATGCCGATGTTGATCGCCTCGGCCAGAGCCAGCACCAGCAGGATCAGGCCCAGCACCTGGGCGAACAAGGTCGCCGTGACGCGGGTCGGGAACAGTTTCATGTCCGCGTGACCTTGGCGTTGAACATATAGCCTTCGTTGCGGATCGTGCGGATAAGCTCCTGGCCGCCGATCCCGTCGTCCAGCTTCTTGCGCAGACGGCTGATCTGCACATCGATGGCCCGATCGTAGGCTTCCGTTTCCGGCCCCCGGGCGAAGTCCAGCAACTGGTCTCGGCTCAAGACCCGCTGCGGCCGTTCGACGAAGGCCCGCAGGAGCGAGAATTCTCCGCTCGACAGGTTGATCACCACGCCCTCTGGGGTTCTGAGTTCGCGCCGGACGAGATCCAGCCGCCAGCCTGCGAACTCCAAGGCGCCGCCGAGGCGGCCCTCGGCCGATTTGGGGTCCTGACGACGGCGCAGCACTGCCCGAACGCGCGCCAGCAGTTCCCGTGGATTGCAGGGCTTGGCCAGATAGTCGTCCGCGCCGATCTCCAGACCGACGATGCGGTCCGTATCCTCGCCCATGGCGCTCAGCATGATGATCGCCGGCCCGCCGCCGGCCATGCGCCGACAGATCGACAGGCCGTCCTCGCCGGGCAGCATCACGTCCAGCACCATCAAGTCGACATTGCCCTTCTCGAGGGCCTGTTCCATGCCGACCGCGTCGGCCGCGGTTTCCACGCTGTAGCCGTGGCGCGTCAAGAACTCGGACACCACATCGCGAATTCCCGGATCGTCGTCGACCATGAGAATTCGGGCGCTGTTGGCGGGAGCGGGGCTCAATTCAGCATCCATGCAAACTTATGTTCAAACCAGGGTCGCCGGAGAATTTCTGATTTGCAACACGAACACACACGTTTGTCAGACTTTGAAATCGAAGTCTCCCAGGACTTCGTCGCCGACATAAGGATTGCTCGCCCGTTCCACTCCGAAACTCGACATCGGGCCGTGCCCCGGCACGAACCGGACGTCGTTCCCCAGCGGCCAAAGCTTTTGGGTGATGGACGCGATAAGTTGGGCGTGGTTTCCGCGGGGAAAATCAGTGCGGCCGATCGATCCCTTGAAAAGCACGTCGCCCACCTGGGCGAAACGGGATTGGCGGTGGAAGAAGATGACGTGGCCGGGCGTGTGGCCGGGGCAGTGACGCACCTCAAAGCGCGCCTCTCCGACCTGGACCTCCTCGCCCTCGCCCAGCCATCGGTCCGGCGTGAACGCGCGAGCGCCAGTCAGGCCCCAGGCCTCCACAGCGGCGGGAATTTGTTCGATCCAGAACAGATCGTCCTTGTGGGGTCCTTCGATCGGGGCGCCGCTGGCTTGGCGAAGGGCGTCCGCGCCGCCGGCATGGTCGGCGTGCCCGTGGGTGATCCAGATCTTCTCCAGGTGCAGCCCACGCTCGGCAATGGCGTTCAATAGGCGATCGACCTCTCCGCCCGGATCAATAACGGCGGCCTTCATCGTCTTTTGGCACCAGACGATGGTGCAGTTCTGCTGAAAAGCGGTGACCGGCGCGATCATCGCCGCGATGTCCGGAGCGGCGGTATTTTCCATCAAGGCTGACAATGCTTGGCTTTTCCTGCGTCAAATCAAGGCCGCTTGAACGCCGCCTTAACATTCGAGGTTTAAGTTATCCCTCAAGATAGGGACCTTGTGAGCGATAATGAAGGCGCGCCTAACCCACAGGCAGACAGTGGCTGCAGGCTTTCTGCTGTGCGCGTTCGCCGGTGCAAACTGGCTGATGTTCGTAGAGAACACCGGTCCAGCGGGTATTTGGCTCGCGAGCGGATTTTTGGCGTCGGCCTTTTTCCTCACGCGGGGTTGGACCAGCGTGGCGCTGGCAATTTTGGGCGGGCTGATCGAGTTGGTCCTGACCCCTCATCATCAGGGCGCCATCGCCCCAAGTCTGATGCATGCCCAGTGGGACCTCAGCGAAGCTGCGCTGACAGCGCGCTTGGCTCATAGGGTTTTGGGCCCGCGCGCTCTGTTGCGCACCCCAGGCGGATTTCTCAGGCTTCAGGCCCTGGCGGTTTTTCCCGCGTGCCTGTTGGGGGCCATAGGCTTCCTAGTCGAGCATTTGCTTCTTCGCCCGGGCGTGGCCTGGAGCCTGCAAAACAGCGTCCTGTCTCATATGCTCGGCATGGCTACCGTCTTCCCGGCAATGTTGCTGATGGTCCAGCCGACTTTGCCGGAACTCCGGCGCTCCTGGCGCGAAACCGCCGCCATCCTGGGCGGCGTCGCCGTTGTGGTGTTCTTGATATCGCGTCAGGTCGGGCCGCCGGCCCTGGTCATCACGCCGACATTGCTGTTCGCCACGTTCCGATTGGGCCCCCGCGGCGCGGCCATGTCCACGCTCATCCTTAGCCTGCTCGCTTTTCCGATGGTGATCTCGGGCGGCGGGCCGTTCGGACTGCATCCCGGCTGGGACTTCGATCAGCGCGTGGCGATCTTCCAGGTCACGGTGCTGTCCCTGTTGTTTGGCGTGACGTTGTTGGCGTTTATCCTCGCCCAGCAGGCGCGCTTGGCGCAGCTCCTGGCGCGGCGCGCCGAGACCGCCCGCGCGGCCCGTCGTCGCGCCATTCAAGCCAGCCGGGCCAAGACGGAGTTCCTGGCCACCATGAGCCACGAGGTTCGTACGCCCATGAACAGCATCCTCGGTTTCACCGAGGTGCTCAAAGAGGATATGCGGCTGCCGCCCGATGTGCGCGACAAGGTCGGCTTGATCGCCACCGCGGGCTCATCGCTGATGGCGCTCCTGGGCGACGTGTTGGATTTTTCGAAAATCGAGGCGAACCAGTTCGAACTCAACTTGGAATCAGTGGACCTGCTCGAGACCTGTCGAGAGGTGGTCGACATCGTCGCCTCGACCGCCGAGGCCAAGGGGCTCAAGGTTCGGTTCCAATCCGATCCGGCGATGGTGGGTCAGTTCAGGGGCGACGGGCTCAGGCTCCGGCAAGTCCTGCTCAATCTCATGAACAATGCGGTGAAGTTCACCGACCAAGGCGAGGTGCGCCTGTCGGCGCGGATGAGCGCGGACGGCGCCATGGTCAGGTTCGAAATCGCCGACACGGGCATCGGGATCGAACCGGAGGTGATCTCGCGGCTGTTCACGCGCTTTTTCCAGGCCGACAGCTCCATCAGCCGAACCTATGGCGGCACGGGGCTGGGCCTGGCGATCTGCAAAGGCCTGGTCGAACGCATGAGCGGTCGAATCGGCGTGGAGAGCGAAGTCGGCGTCGGCTCGACATTCTGGTTCGAAACGCCCTTGGAACGGGTCGTTGAAGCGGATGAAGATCAGAGGGCCGACGCCGCGGCCGAACGGCTCCCCCTCAACGCGCGGGTGCTTCTGGTCGACGACCATCCGGTCAACCGCCAATTGGGCCAAGCCCTGCTGGAAATGCTGGGCTGCCAAGTCGATCTGGCCGAGGATGGCGAGCAGGCGGTCGCGGCCGCGGCCACGGGCGGGTATGACGCCATTCTGATGGACGTTCACATGCCCCGCATGGACGGCCTTGCCGCGACCCGGGCCATACTCAAGATGGAAGGTCATGCGGGCCGTGTTCCGATCATCGGCCTGAGCGCCGACGTTCTGCCCCACAACATCGCCCTTTGCCGCCAAGCCGGCATGGTCGAGCATGTGTCCAAGCCCGTTCAACTCGACGTGCTCTACACCGTGCTGCACCGACAGCTTTCCCGCTCCGCCGCGATGGCCGTCTCGGCCGCCTGATCGCCCCTTGTGCTGGGGCGGGCAGGCAAGGCGTTGCTGTGCGCGGCAAGGTAGGCCACTCTCCCGGCCGGGAAGGTCAGGTTCGCACCTGGCCTTCGTGGGCTGAACTGAGGGGGCGCCGGCCGCATGGGACTTTTCACCAAGAAGCCGATCGAATTGCTGTTGGCGCAGGCCAATGAGGAAGGCGATCACGCCCTCAGACGCGGGCTGGGCGCCGCATCACTGACGCTTCTGGGCATCGGAGGCGTCATCGGCGCCGGCATCTTCGTCCTCACCGGCCAACAGGCCGCCATCAACGCCGGACCCGGGATCGTGCTGTCCTTCGTCCTGGCCGGCGTGGTGTGCGCCTTTTGCGCCCTGTGCTATTCCGAACTGGCGTCGATGATCCCGGTTGCCGGGTCGGCCTACACCTACACCTACGCCACGATCGGAGAATTCTTCGCGTGGCTGATCGCCTGGGACCTGATCCTGGAATACGGGATCGCGGCGGCCACCGTGTCGGCGGGCTGGTCGGGCTATTTCAACCGAATGCTCAGCGGCTTCGGCGTCACCTTGCCGACCAACTGGTCCACGGCGCCCTACACTTGGGACGGCCACGCCATCGTGCAGACCGGCGCGACGCTGAACCTGCCGGCCATGGCGATTATCGCCTTGATGGCGGCTTTCCTGATCGCCGGCATCACCGAAAGCAAGATCGCCAACAACACCATCGTCAGCCTGAAGATGTGCATCGTCCTGGCGGTGATCGGGTTCGGTTTCGCTCACGTCGATCCGAAGCTGTGGCATCCCTTGATCCCGCCGCACATTCCGCCCACCCCCGCATTTCCCCAGGGCCAGTTCGGCCTGAACGGCGTGGCCCAGGCGGCCAGCGTGATCTTTTTCGCCTATATCGGCTTTGAGGCGGTCTCCACGGCGGCCCAAGAGGCCAAGGACCCGCAGCGAACCATGCCGATCGGCATCCTCGGCTCGCTGGCCATCTGCACGGTGCTCTATGTCCTGATGGCGCTGGTCACCACCGGAATGGCGCCCTACCAGACCCTGAACAATCCCGCGCCGGTGGCCACGGCCCTCGCCAATGTGCCCTCGCTCGCCTGGCTCACGCAGATCGTGAATATCGGCGTGGCGGTGGGCCTGGGTTCGACCATTCTGTCCCTGCTCTACGGACAGTCGAGGATCATCTACGCCATGACCCGCGACGGCCTGCTGCCCGGGCTTCTTCGGCGCGGTCAATGTGAAAACCCGCACGCCGATCTGGGGCACGGTGATCGTCGCCGCCTTCGCCGCCCTGTTCGGCGGGCTGTTTCCCATCAAGATTCTGGGCGAGCTGGTGTCCATGGGCACGCTGCTGGCGTTCGGCCTGATCTGCATGGGCGTGCTCTATCTGCGCTTTTCCCAGCCCGACCTCCCGCGCCGGTTCAAGACGCCCTTGGTGTTCCTCACCGCGCCTGCCGGCGCGCTGGGCTGCGCCTATCTGATCTACAAGCTGCCGCCCGAGACCTGGCCGCGGCTATTCATCTGGATGGGCATCGGCCTGGTGGTCTATTTCGGCTATGCCTACTGGCATTCCAAGCAGCACGCGGCCAAGCTTTCGATCTGACAGGGATCGCGGCGGGCGCTAAATGCGCGACATGCTGCCGATTCATGAGGTTCTGGACGCGCTGAAGGCCGCCTTGGCCGAGAACAACTGCGCGGTGCTCGTCGCGGCGCCGGGCGCAGGCAAGACCACCGTGACGCCCCTGGCTTTGCTGAATCAGCCGTGGGTGCGCGGCGGCAAGATCATCGTTCTGGAGCCCCGCCGCCTGGCCGCTCGCGCCGCCGCCGAGTTCATGGCCAAGAGCCTGGGCGAGAAGGCTGGGGAAACCGTCGGCTATCGCGTGCGGCTGCAGGCCAAGGTCTCGGCCAAAACCCGGATCGAGGTGGTCACCGAGGGCGTGTTCACCCGCATGATCCTGGACGATCCGGGTCTGGACGGCGTGGCTGCCGTGCTGTTCGACGAATTTCACGAGCGCAGTCTGGATGCGGACCTCGGCCTGGCCCTTGCGCGCGACGCTCAGGGCCTTTTGCGCGCGGATCTGCGCATTCTGGTCATGTCGGCGACGCTGGACGGGGGCAAGGTCGCTTCGCTGCTGGGCGGGGCTCCGCTGATCGAAAGCCATGGCCGGCAGTATCCGGTCGAGACCCGCTACCTGGGCCGCGACCAGCGGTTCAGCCTGGAGGAACAGGCGGCCAAGGCCGCGCTGAAGGCCCTGGCGGAGGAAGACGGCGGGGTGCTGGTGTTTCTGCCGGGCCAGGGTGAAATCCGCCGCGCCGAACGGCTCCTGGTTGAACGCCTGGGCGAGCGGCCTGTGGACGTTGCGCCGCTCTATGGAGCCCTGGATCCAGCGCAGCAGGACCGAGCCATCGCCCCGTCGCCCCCGGGCCGGCGCAAGGTGGTGCTGGCCACCTCCATCGCCGAAACCAGCCTGACCATCGAGGGCGTACGCGTGGTGATCGACGCGGGCCTGTCGCGGGTCCCGCGCTTTGATCCGGCCAGCGGCCTGACGCGATTGGCGACGGTGCGGGTGAGCCGGGCGGCGGCCGACCAGCGCCGGGGCCGCGCGGGCCGCACCGAACCGGGCGTTTGCTACCGCCTGTGGGATGAAGCGGAGACGCGCGCCTTGCCTGCGTTCGAGCGGCCGGAAATCCTGGAGGCCGACCTGTCCGGCCTGGCCTTGGACCTGGCCCGCTGGGGCGCGCGCGATCCGGCCGGCTTGGCCCTGCTCGATCCGCCGCCCGCCGGCGCGTTCAACGAGGCGAGGGGACTGCTGGCGCGACTGCAGGCCTTGGACGCCGACGGCGCCCTGACCGCCCACGGCCGCGCGCTTGCCTCCATCCCCTTGCCGCCCCGTCTGGCGCATATGGTGATCCGGGGCGCAGCCGCCGGCGTGGGCGAACGAGCGGCGCAGATCGCGGCGGTGATCACCGAGCGGGGGCTGGGCGGGACAGGTGTGGACCTCAGCCATCGGCTCGATCACTGGTCGCGGGACCGCGGCCCACGGGCCAATGATGCGCGTCAATTGGCTAGCCGCTGGGCTGGGCTTGCGCGTGACGCCGCTGTAGCTAAAGGCCAAGGCCTGAGCGATGGTCTGCTGCTGGCCGAAGCCTATCCCGATCGCATCGCCAAGGCCCGCGGCCCCCTGGGCCAGTTTCAGTTGGCGTCCGGGCGGGGCGTGCAGCTTGACCCGACCGAGGCTCTCGCTCGCGAGCCCTGGCTGGCCGTCGGCGATCTGGGCGGCGGAGAGGCGCGCGACCGGGTGCTGCTGGCCGCGCCCATTGAAGAAGCGGCGCTGCTTGAGGACTTCGCCGACCGGATCGTGCGGGAGGACACGCTTGAGACAGACGCCAAGGGCCGGTTGCGCGCCCGCAGGCGCCTGCGCCTGGATCGCTTGATCCTGGCGGATCGGGCGATCGACGACCCCGATCCGCAACTGATCGCCTCGGCCTTGCTGGACAAAGCCCGTGAAGAGGGCGTTTGCGCCCTGCCTTGGGGCGAGGCCGCGCAGGGCCTGAGGGCGCGGGCCGCCTTCCTTCGGGGCTTGGGACCTGGGGCGCCGGACCTGTCGGACCAGGCGCTCGCGCAGGACATGGACGCCTGGCTGCCGCCATTGCTCGCCGGCAAGAACGCCCTGGGCGAGATTTCGCCTGCCGCCCTGGACGGCGCCCTGGGCGCGCGGATTGATTGGCCGCATATGCAGGCGTTGGATCGGTCGGCCCCGGAGAGCTGGACAGCGCCGACGGGTTCACGCGTGAAGATCGACTACGCCGCGGAGGGCGGTCCCAGCGCCGAAATCAGAGTGCAGGAACTGTTTGGTTTGCAGCGGCATCCGACTGTCGCGGACGGGCAGGTTCCGCTGACCCTGGTGCTGCTGTCCCCGGCCCGCCGTCCAATCCAGGTGACGCGGGATCTGCCGGGATTCTCGGCGGGGTTCATGGAAGGCGGTGCGGGCGGACCTGCGCGGACGCTATCCCAAGCACCCCTGGCCGGAGGACCCCTTGGCCGAGGCGCCGACGACCCGGGCCAAACCGCGCGGAACCTAGACGTGGTAGGAGCCGACCATGGTCAGCAGTGCAGCGGCCAGAAGAACGGCGGCCTGACGGTGGCCCTGCCTGATCCTGTGCAGGGCGAGATCCTTGCTGATCACGCCCGTGCGCAGTTTGCGCAAGGAGCCGCCGACCCGCACGCCCTGGACGCCGGCGGCCAACACCGCGCAGGCCGCGCCCAAGGCCAGCATCGCCTCCATCTTGCCGAAGCCGTAGGCGTGCATCCGGCTCCATAGGAACAAACCCAGGGCGAACGTCAGCCCCGCGGCGACCATCTGCGGCCGAAACTGGGCCTCTGCGCCTTGGCCCTTGGCCAGGGCCACCAGAAAGCTGGACATTAGCCAATAGAGGCCCGCGCCGACGTGGGCCAGATAGAGGGCGATCATCCAGTAGGGCATGGGCTCTCTCTCACGGTGTGACGGTGTAGATCATGATCCCGGTGGCGACCGCCAGGTTCAAACTGTCGGCGCGGCCGCGCATGGGGATTTTTACGTTGACGTCGCAGGCCGCGGCCAGATCGGGCGAAAGCCCGGCCTGTTCGTTGCCCATGAGGATCAGCGTGGGACGGCGATAGTCGGCGGCGCGGTGATCGATCGTGGCGCTGAGCAGGGTGCCCACCACCGAGCCCGGCCAAGACGCCCTCCAACTCAGGAATTCCTGGGCCGAGGCCTTGGCGATCTTGACCGCGAACACCGAGCCCATGGTGGCGCGCACCGCCTCCACCGAATAGGGATCGCAGCAATCGCCCAGCAGGATCACGCCGCCGCAGCCGGCCGCGTCGGCGGTGCGGATGATGGTCCCAAGATTGCCCGGATCACGCACGGCCTGGAGCGCGACCCAGCATGGCGCATCGCTTGGTGAAAGGTTTAAGAGCGGCGTGAAAACTTGTGAAAAAACAGCGATAACAGCTTGTGGATTGTCACGCCTCGAGACCTTTTCCAACACCTCGCGCGTGACCTCGATCACTTCGCCGCCGGTCCTGGCGGTGGCCTCTGCGCAGCGTTTCAGCAGCGGATGCCCGGCTGCCTCCGACCCGAACATGAGCACCTTGGGCGCGTGTCCGAGCTCCACGGCGTCAACCACGATCTTCAGGCCCTCGGACAGGAACAGGCCGCTTTCCTCGCGTTCCTTGCGCAGGTGCAGGGCGCGCACCGCCTTGACCGTCGGATTGGTCAGGGAGCTGATCGAGCGTCCGCTCACGGCGAACCGTCCGTCCAGCGGGCGAAGAAGGACAGGCCGATTTCGCGCCCGCCGCCGTCCTCCTGCAGCGCCAGTTCGCCCCAATCGATTTGGCCGCCCCGACCCGCCATGCGCTCGTTCAGCAGATGGGCGAGGGCGATTCCGGAGATGCGCGCGGCATAGGCGTTGACGAGCAGAAAGCCGGCCTTGTCGGACAGCAGCTGGGCGCACAGCTGCATCAGTTCGGGCAGGTCCTCGAACAGTCGCCACACCTCGCCGCCCGGTCCACGGCCGTATTTGGGCGGATCGAGGATGACGCCCTCATATTGCGCGCCGCGCCGCACCTCGCGCTGGACGTAGCGCCGGGCGTCTTCGCAGAGCCAACGGATCGGGCGGTCGGCCAGGCCGGAAAGCTCAGCGTTCTCGCGCGCCCAGCCTACGGAACGCTTCGACGCGTCCACGTGCGTCACGGCCGCCCCGGCGGCGGCGCAAACCAGGCTGGCCACGCCGGTGTAGCCGAACAGGTTGAGCACCCGCATGCCCGGGCGGGCGACGGCGCGGTCGCGCAGCCAGGCCCAGTTGGCGGCCTGTTCGGGAAAGAACGCCAGGTGGCGAAAGCTGGTGAAGCGGGCCTTGAACGTCATGGCGCCCCACTTGAGCGGCCAGGTGTCGGGCGGCTGGGCGCGAAACCGCCAATGGCCGGCCTCATCCTCGTCCGTGGGATCGAACACGGCGTCCGCGGCGTCCCATTGCGCTGAATCCAGTCGCGGCGTCCATAGGCACTGCGGTTCGGGCCGGACCACGTGATAGGGCCCGTAGCGTTCAAGCTTCCGCCCGTCGCCGCTGTCCACCAGGGCGTAATCCGGCCAGCCGGCGGTGCGCGCGATCACGGCCTCGTGGGACATGACGGGGTTTTGCGAAGTCATGAACCGGCATTAGGGGGCCTTGGCCGCGGGGTAAAGCGCGGGGGGCCTATTTGTGCTTCTTGTGTTTGGTCTTGGCGTGCGACATCCTGGACGAAGGGCGGGCCTTTTCGCCATGCGCCTTGCCGTGATGCTTGCCGTGTTCGGCAGGGTGCTCGCGCGCGGGCCGGACCCGTTCGATCTCCGGCGGATTGGGCACGGGCGTGGACGCCACGACCTCGGCCTGGGCATCGGTTCCCGCGCCGAGGGAGCCTTCGCAGGAGGGAATTGATGGTGATTGCCGCCGACGCGACCTGCACGCCCTGGCCCGGTACCCGCCGCGTTTAGATCGGCAGGGAGGGTCAGGGCGTGCCCGGCCGCCGTTCAGTCCGGGCGCGGTATACCTGCATGCCCTCGAGCACCCGCATCACATAATTGCGCGTTTCCGAAATGGGGATGCATTCGATGTAGTCGAGTGGGTCGGTCGAAGAGGTTCGCGGGTCGCCGCAGGCAGAGACCCATTGGGTCGGCCGGCCCGGTCCAGCGTTATAGGCCGCCGCCGCCATCAGATAGGACCCGCTGAATTCATTGACCAGCGATCCCAGGAATTGGGTTCCGAGGGTCATGTTGTAATCGGCGTCGTCCAGGTCGGGAGGGCGAAAACGGCATCCCTTCCGCGCCGTGCGAGAATCTTCGCGGTCTGCGGCATCAGCTGCATCATGCCGCGCGCTCCGGCGCCGGAACGAACGTTAGGATCAAATCCGCTTTCCTGGCGCACAATGCCCAGAACCATGGCCGGCTCCACGCTCGCGGAAGCAGGGGACGCTCGCAGGGGATAGCCGCGCTCGGGCAGGGTGACGCCGTGTTGGGCGCACAGCCGCACAGCCCGCATGGACAGATTCTGTTCGCCGTAGCTCCGGGCGAGATCAACCAGCTGGGCGCAATCCGTGCCGTCGGTGAGGGTGTCGGCGGCCGTGATGACGAACAGGTCGAACAGATTTCCCAGACCGGCGTCGGCGGCCATCTTGGCCGCCTGGACGATCTCTCGGCTTTCAAATCGAGCCCGCTCCTCAGGGGTGGGCTCAGGGTCCCTGGCCAGGATCAACTCGGTTAGCCCCGCCTTGGCCGCCGCCAGCTGGCCGTAGAAGGTGGTGATGAACCGCGCGCCAAGGGCGTATTCGGCCTTGGCCCCGGCGGCGTCGCCGGCCGCTTCCTTGGCCCGCCCACGCCAATAGTAGGCGCGCGCCTGGGTGATCGGCGAGGCGCCGAACTTTTCCAGCGCCGCGAAATGCTGATCGGCCAGGGCCGCGTCGTGCATGCGCGTCAAGGCGATCCAGCCGGCCAGGAATTCCGCGTCGGCCGCGTCCGTTCCAGGGTGCAGGCCCGTTTTTTCCACCGCGCGAAAGGCGCTTTGATAGTCGCCCGTAGTTGGCGATTGACTTAAGGCCGATGCCGAGAATGATTTCCAGCACCTGCTGCTCGCCATAGCCTGCACTGCCGATCGCGCTCAGTTCGGCAGCCGAGGGATGCCCTCGTGACACGACAACCGCCGCAGCGAACCGGCGCAGCGCTTCGAGCTTTGGGTCAGCGATCACCACACCGTTGACGGATCGACTGGACCACATCGTCCGGCACCTTCTGCATGGCCGAAAGCGCGGTGTGCACGCTGACGCAATATTCGCACCCATTTTCGGCGCTGGTCGTCAGCATCACGACCTGTCGTTCGGTGGCGGACAACGACGTCTTGTCGAACAGGGCGCCGGCGGTCTGATAGACTTCGAGCACGGTAGGGGCCCCTAGCCATGGCGCCGAGCATGTTGGGAACAAATCCAAACGCTTTCTCGATGCTCTTCAGCATTTCCCTCGCATTCGCTGGCGCCGTCTCCGGTAGTATATACTCGATAGGTCATGTCATCTCATCCTTCCCCATTTGACTTCCCGGTCGTGGCGGCGCCACGGGCACGACCACGGGGCGCGGGCAGCGAGGGTAGTGGGAATTAGGCGCGTTCAGCTGGGGAACGGGAAGCGTTTCGGCGGCGTGCCGCTTGGCGGCGAGATAGCGCTCGAAATACTCAGCGCGGTCAGGATCCCCCCAACGCTTCGTTGGCCGCAGCGACGCCAATGGTCACTCCGCTCGCACCCCACGCGCCTTCAAGTTCCCATTGATGATTACCCAGTCGGTCAGGCGATTAGGAAATTCGCCATCGACGCCAACGGTTCGGGCGATGATGGCATTCATCTTCGCATGAACATCGGACTTTTCGGCTTCTTGGGTCGCGGCTCCTTCAACATACCAAATTTCAAAGAAATCGGCCTCCCTTGGGCGCATCAACGTCGGGTTTGCCGCCGACATACCATTCGGTCTTGGGCTCCATTTCATGGAACAGAACATAGGCGAGCGCTCGGCCAGCGGGATTGTCTTCTCCGACTTCGCGCGATCAGCACCGGCGTGACGTCCGCGGCGAGCTGGTCCTTCTGGGCCTGGGTTAGCGCGCCGCGGCTGATAGGTGATGCGTAGCAATGGCATGTTGAGATTCCTGATTGAAAATAGCGGGAGTGCGGCGGGTCAAAGGCGAACCTTCCCGCCGCTCTTGAAGCATCTGTCGTGCGCGACGTGCGATGCTGTGATTGAGACCCGGGCGGTAATAGCGGGTCCATTTACTTGCAGATTTCGCCGGTGTAGCGGACCAGCCCGACCATGTTGTTCGCATCGCGCAGATCAACGAGGCCGTAGCTGTTGAACGTCCCGCCGTATCCCTTAAGCGTGCCGCGCGAGTCCTGCTGCCCTGGATGTTGTAGGTAATCTCCAGCATGTAGCGACCCGGCTTGCCCGGAACTGCGGTCAGGATGCCGAGGTCCTTGGTGTGGATCGCGCCTCCATCGTCGCGGCCCGAAATAGTGTTCCATGTCCATTTCAAGGCCCACGGCGTCTGTCCTGGGCGAGGATCTTGCCCGCAGCATTGTTGACGCTGCCGGAGACATATGCCGAAGATGATCGGCTTGCCTTCACCTTCGGGGAAGAAATTCGAAATCGCGACCCCGCCGATCGGCATGCAGCTTTGGCCGGCCTCCCCCGCAGCCACTCCTCGGGATTTGAAAGTGCAAGCGCGACGCCTGTTGCGGCGAGCAGTATGAGAAATCTCTTCATGGGAATGTTCCCTGTTTTTGTACAGAACGGTTCAGGCAGCGGCGACGGCCGCGCCGATCTCTCTCATTGGTCAGGGCCCGACCACCGATGTTCCAGGTGCCATCGACTGCGTGAACGCCGTTCGACCAGATGCGGTCCTTGGCGAGCGTCCGCCTAAAGATCGTGCAGGATCTGGGTCGCTTCGCCGAAAAATGCTGTCTGGACCGCATGGTCCGCGAGCGCAAAGGACGGCGTCTTGGTTTCGACCCAGGCCCCATCAACCGGCTGGCCGCCGGCGAAGGTGTGGCCCTTGGGCAGGATGTTGAGGTGGGTGGTGACGTTGGGGGTCATCAGCTTGTTCCCGCCCATTCCATGATGCTTGAGGAAGGATTTGGTGATCTTCGCAACAGCGACGCCTTCCTGTCCGGCAGGGATGACACCTTCGGTGAGTGTGATGCTAATGGGCATAACTATCTCCAACTTTTGCTAGGCATGAGCGGCGTTGCCTCCCGCCACGATCCGTTGCATAACGATCGTTATTCTCAAATTACATAGCGATCGTTATAGAGCTCAATCTCAAAATAACGCCCGTGATTCCATGAGGCGACAATGCGATATCAACTGGAACATAACCAGGAAGCACATGCGCGCGCGCTCGAGGCGCTTGGCCGCGGCTTACGTCGCTGTGGTTATGGCGGGATTGGGGTTGATACCCTAGTACCCACTTTTGCAGATGCGCGAAGTTATGATTTAAATGATCTATGAAATCCCATCATTGAAGCGCCCTCGATTACATTGACGAAAGAAGGGCGCGTCGAGCTTGAGGCTTTGGTCCGCTCGACGAAGACGGGACATAGTCTGCTGGCAGCCCACGCGGATTGCGCCGCTATCGGCGGTGTGGTCGGCTTCACGACAGGCACAGCGTCGAAATGCCGGGTACGCTACGGAGAGGCGTCCGACGCGCTGGCCTTGACGAGACTGGTACCGCGGCAACGAAACCGAAGGGACGCCCGACTCGACAACCGCATTCTGGCTGTGTTTTAATCTAAGACGAGTTCCTGCCGGCTCGCAAGCCGGAGTGGGCCGTGATCGCCGCCGCCCTCGGCGACGGCGGCGCGCAATAGGTCTGGCGCTTCCGGCGCACAAGAGATTCGACAATCGTCTCCGCCCGCAGAAATGGTCCCCAAAGCAACGACCCCGCATTCGGAGCCAAGGCGGCCTCGGCGGCTGACCTCGGCTGCCTAAGCCGCCCGAAAATGCGCTGGGCCCTAGCCTCCGATGAAGAAGCCGCCGCTCCAGGCGCCGCCGCGCCGCGGACCCACTGATGTCCCTTGCCACCCCACTAGTCGTCGCGACACTCATCCTGTTCAATCGCACGCCCGTGTCTATCAGGTTCGTACTTGTGACTTGCGCGCTGACTCTCTTTCCTTACATCGTCCACGACCTCAACCCATTTTAGTTCTTCCAAAGCTTCCAGAATCTGACGAAGCGGCGCAGACCCAAATCCGAGGACCAGGAAACTTTCGTTTATTCCATCACCGCCCAGGACGTAATTGGAGGGTGACGCGACCTTCAATTTCTTCTGTTTGCAGATCGCCATAATTGACGTCACAATTTTTGGATCGCCGACGTCAATGAAAAACTGCAAGCCTCCTTTGGGCAGCTCAAACCGCCAATCAGGAAGTCCCTGTGAAGGACCGCGCCGATACGATCCCTGCTTACGACGGTAGACTGTCCGCATACGCCGCACATGCCGTTCAAGCACATCGTCTTTGATGAGTTCGGCGACCGATCGTTGAAGCAAACCACTCGTCCCCGCGACAGTACTCCAAATGCAGTGTAGCGAGCGCCCTGATCAATTCCGGTTCGGCCACCAAATAGCCTAGCCGCAGGTTGTTGAATAAGGTCTTGGAGAAACGTGCCGAGATAGATAATGCGTGAAGACGCTTTCCCAGCTCTCAACGCAGGCATTGGTCTGCGGTCATAGAATAATACTCACCGTCGTAATCATCTTCGATAACCAAAAGATTATTGTCCAAGGCAATATGTTTTATCGCAAGGCGCCTGTCGTCGCTCGGAAGGTGACGCACTGGGGAAAGCCGGTGATCCGGCATGATGTAGAGCACGTCATCTTGGCCAAGGTTCTCCGGTCCGGCCAAATCAATCCCGTCTTGGCTCAAACGCTGTGGGCCACCATTTCAAACCCAAAGCGCGGAAGTTCCGGGGTAAAGTCAAGATAGCCGGGAGATCCAAAATGGATGTGTTTGCGCATTTCAGCGAGGCCAAGCGCAATAAGCATGGAGGCATATTGGGTGCCAGGAACAATCATGACCTGTGAGATGTCCGCGCGTACGCCGCGCTCGGGCAGGATCTTTTCGGCAAATCAGCCGCCGAAGCATGGGGTCGCCGGCATTCGGAAAACGCAGCGTAATATGACCGGGAAACCTCAGCACGCGGTCGAAAGCCCGCCGCATATCCGTGATGGGCAAATGGTCCGTATCGGCAATGCTGGGTAAAAGAGAAAGCCCTCTGGGGTCCACATTTACAGGCTCGTCTGGGGTGATCAGCGCCCAGTCTTGTTTCGCCACCATTTGAGAAGGGGCCGCATACGAAGTGCGCGCCAAAGACTTACTGACCGACGTTCCTCGCCCCACGTGACTTTCACACACGCCCATGGAGCAGAGCTCTTCATAGGCAAGGACGACGGTGCCGCGTAAACCCGAGCTCGCGGGCAAGATCACGCGAGGCAGGCAGGCGCATTCCTGGCAAGACTTCACCCTGTTCAATTTGGAATAAAATCTGACCCGCGATCTGTTGATGTAGGGGGGAGGCGGTTTGGCCTTCGTGTAAGCGGATGTGCAGCATGGTGGACGCCAGGACCAAATATTTCAGCGAATTGGACCTTATGCTAGTTACGCCACTATGCCAATCAACGCAGAATGAATAACGCCAGATACCCACACGTGCCGAAGGGCGCTTACCCGATCCACGGCAAAGTCGACGGCATATGAAGGCAAGAGGCAATGAAAGTACCGGCGAAATATAGCAATCTGTTGTTTGGCTGCCTGCTTTCTGGCATCCAGGTGACAATAATTTCCGGCGCCGTCGTGCTTATTAACCAGGGGCTTACAACAGAGCTCCCACATCAATGGCTGAAAGGCTTTGCAACCGCATGGCCCGTCGCTTTCCCATCGGCAGTTGTCGTTGCCCCACTGGTACGCGAAATCGTGGCCCGCCTAACGAAAACGTCGAGCTAACCCCTTTCAGCCCCTCTGGTCCAATTTTTCCACTGGATTGGACCTTAAATGGGGTTATCGGCCATGCCAATCTTGGAGGCATCGCCTAACGGATTTTACGACGGCCCCCCTCAAGGAATAAGTTATGAAACACAAGAGTCCTTCAATCGGTTGGGCGGCTCTTTCTGCAGTCCCAAGGGGTCTGCTTCTTACTCTGGCTTCCGGGATCGTGGTTGCCGCGCCGTCTGCGCTCGCGCGCGCGGACACGGCGACAGTCTTGCCGCTCTCTTTGTCCATGGAAGCAGTCAGCGAAGCGATCCGTGATTGCGACGCCAAGGGCTATAAAGTGACGGTTAGCGTTGTTGACCCGGACGGTGTGGTCAAGATACAGGCCCGTGGCGATGGCACGCCCATTCATTCGCAGCGATTTTCGTTCAGAAAGGCCTACACTATTGTCAGCATGGGACCGATGTTTGGCGTCGATACATCCAGCGCATTGGTAAAACTCATTGCACATTCCCACAGGGATTGAGCAACGTTCAAAGCGGCTCGACCGAGCTTCTATTTTTTGCCCGGCGCTGTACTCATAAAAGTGGGCAAGGAAACGATTAGGCTCGATTGGTGTGAGCGGGGGCTCCGCTAAGCTCCGAGGACAACGGCGAAAATCTGCGCCCAAGCGGGTATCGCCAAAATTCAAAGCAGGCTTGACGCAAAGCCACAATAGTCCGAACCATCCAAGCGAGCGAGGAAAAGGGCGGCAAGTTCACGGCCGAGGTGCGGGAAGTGCGGGAAGTGGTGGACCCGATGGATCAGGCCACGGACTGGTTCAACGCGATCGCCTGGCTGCAGGCGGAGCCGCAGTTCGATCCGGAGCGGCTGGGGCTATGGGGGAGCAGCTTCTCGGGCGGGCTGGTGGTGTACGTGGCGGAACACGATGCGCGGGTGAAGGCAATCCACAGCCAGGTGGGCGCGATGGACGGGCGGGCGATGATCGCGAACGAGGCGGAGCGGCGCAAGACCTACGAGGAAGCGACGCGGATGGCGCGCGGGGAGATCGGGTATCCGGAGCCGGGGGTGAAGGCGATCGGGAATCTGCGGGGAGCCCCATCCGGGAGAAATTCGTGCCGTACGACCCGGTGGAGGACGTGAACAAGGCACCGCACTGCGCGATGCAGTTCCTTATCGCGGAGAAAGAGGAGCTGTTCGATAATCGCGATCACGCGATCAAGGCTTACCAGAAGTTCAACGGGACGAAGAACCTGGTGGAGATACCGGGGATTACGCACTACGGGATTTATGGGGCGGCGCATGCAGAGGCACAGGGGCTGGCGATTGCCTGGTTCGATAAATATTTGAAGGGGAGTAGGTGAGGCGAGTTACCAGTCTGCCGGCTAGTGTTCTGCTTATTCTTGCTCTGGTCTTTTCTCCGTTGGCGGTTTGACCGTTTCTGAAATGCCGCAGTGGGGTAACCGAACGGTGACATTTGGCAAAGTGATCGAACGGTGACATCGGACCACTTGCTTACCGAGGGGAGCGTAGTATTCTAAGCTCGGTAAACGAGGGGAGCGACGAAATGAGCAAACCCGCAGACCTGGTTCAAGGCACTCTGGACCTGCTGATCCTGAAGATGCTGGCGCTGGAGCCTTTGAATGGATGGGCGATCAGCCAGCGGCTGAAGCTGATATCGGGAGACACCTTGCAAGTCAGCGACGGGTCGCTTTATCCGGCGCTGCACAAGCTGGAGCAGGAAGGGTGGATCACCGCGGAATGGAAGGCGAGCGAAAACAAGCGGCGCGCCAAATACTATTCGCTGACTTCGCTGGGCCGGGGCAAGCTGAAGCAGGAGGCTGCCGATTGGAAACGCCTCTCCTCGGCAATTTCGCGGGTGGTGCAGTTGAAGGAGGCTTGAGATGCGGCGTTGGATTTATACGGTGCCGCTGCGCCTCCGGTCGCTTCTGCAATGGGGGCAGGCAGACCAGGATCTCGATGAAGAACTTGCCTACCATCTAACGCAGCGAACCGAGCAGTTGGTGGCCGAGGGGCTGACGCCGCGCGATGCGCGAGAGACGGCGCGGCGGGAATGGCGGGGGGTGGATCAAATCAAGGAGGAGTGCCGGGACATGCGCAAAGTGAATTTCCTGCAGGATCTGGCGGCGGATATCCGCCACGGAATGCGGCAGATGCGGGCCAACCCCGGTTACACCCTGGTGGTGGCGCTTTCGCTGGCGTTGGGGATCGGGGCTAATACAGCGATCTTCAGCCTCATGGACGCGGTGATGCTGGAGATGCTGCCGGTGAAGTCGCCGCGGGAACTGGTGCTGTTGAAGTGGTCGGCCAAAGGATGGCCGGACGTGGTCGAAAGCCTGGAGGGCAGCAGCTTTGAAGACAAACGCACCGGCCGGTCGTGGAGCGAATCGATTTCGTACCCGATGTACGAGCGACTGCGCGACCGCAATCACGCTGGGAATCGGGACCATGAAATTCCGTCGCGCATAACCGACCAGTCCCTCCACATCGCCCTTGCCTGGGCGGCCGAACTTATTGGCAAACAGATAGTGACTCTGTAATTCGATAAAGGCCTTCGTCTTGGTTCGTTTTTCGCCACCAAGTATCTTTGCTACCGCGATCTTGGTGTTGTCGTAGAGAATGCGCGTAGGAACGGCGCCAAAATACTCGAAAGCAAGCACGTGGCCTTGCTGGAAAGCCTCGGTCGTTTCGCCTGGAAACGCCGCGACAAAACCATCATCCGAGTGAGGAAGATCCATCGCCAGAAAGTGCGCCTTCTGCTCCACTCCGGCGATCACCACCAGCGCTTCGCCGAAGTCGGCCTGTGCCTCACCGGGCGGATGTACCAGCGGCACAAACATCTCCCGGCCGCGCAGTTCCTCGCCGCGCACATAGTCCTTGACGATGGTGTAGCCGCCGGTAAAACCATGTTCTTCTTTTAGCCGCTCAAAGATGCGCTTGGCGGTATGCCGCTGCTTGGCAGGCCGCGTCTTGTCATCCTTCAAAATGGCGTCGATCACGCCCAGCCACGGTCCCAGCTTGGGCCGCTTGATCGGCTGCTGCCGCTGATAACCCGGCGGCACTGAGTACGTCAGCATCTTCTGAATCGTCTTGCGCGAGATGCCAAACTCCCGCGCCACCGCCCGCCGGCTCCGTCCTTCCACCAGCACCGCACGCCGCACACGCCCGTATATCTCCACTGGTACATCCCTCCGGTATCCCATAAAACAGCCCTGTCGGGGGCGGCTAACCTAGTTCGTCCCCCCAATGTCCTCGTTGTCCGTGAAACCTATTCTGGCGGGTGGACTACTTTTACTCCGCCGCAGAACGCCGCTCTCGCGGCGTTCTGTGGTCTATTTTTGCTCCGGCGCTTATATCTCTTCCAGCCAATCTGGACTTCGGACCATCCACACATCTGGAGATTTCTGGATTGTTTCTCTCGGCCTTTGCACTTCTAACACTTTGGAAAGTACAGCCGTGGGATTGTTGTGGCGTGCGTGGCGGCCGTTTCGATGATTGCGATATTTGTGTAACCGTGCGAGAGTTCTCTTCACTGTGGAGTGTCTTCCACTGGATGGACTGCGAAGTTTCGGCTTTCGGAAGCAAAATAACGCCTCCGCATCCAGAATGCGACGTTCACCAGCCCGATTAGTGCGGGCACTTCGATGAGCGGGCCGACGACACCGACGAATGCTTCGCCGGAATTCAAGCCGAAGACGGCTACGGCCACGGCAATCGCCAACTCGAAGTTGTTGCCAGCCGCCGTAAACGACAGAGTGGCCGACTGCGCGTAATTTGCGCCGAGCCGCTTGCCCATCCAGAAGCTGACCAGAAACATGATGAGGAAGTAGACGACCAGCGGAATTGCAATGCGCACCACGTCGAGCGGCAAGACGCACGATCAAGTCGCCCTTGAGCGAGAACATCACCAGGATCGTGAAGAGCAGAGCCACCAACGTAAGCGGGCTGATGCGCGGAATGAAGCGAGTGCGATACCACTCTTCGCCCTTGATGCGAATCAGGACAAATCGAGTGATGAAGCCGGAGACGAATGGAATGCCAAGGTAGATGGCAACGCTCTTTGCGATCTGGCCGATGCTGACATCGACAATGCTTCCTTGCAGGCCGAACCACTTGGGAAGCACAGTGATGAAGACCCACGCGTAGAGGCTGTAAAAGAGCACCTGAAAGACGCTGTTGATGGCGACCAGTCCGGCAACGTAGTCCGTGTCGCCATCTGCCAGCTCATTCCACACCATGACCATTGCGATGCAGCGCGCAATGCCGATCAGGATGAGGCCGCGCATATAGGCAGGCTCGCCGCGAAGAAACACAATGGCGAGGACGAACATCAACGCCGGACCGATGAGCCAGTTCTGGATCAGCGAAAGTCCGAGCACGCGCTTGTTGCGGAAGACATCATGCAGCTTCTCGTATCGAACCTTCGCCAGCGGCGGGAACATCATGATGATCAACCCAATGGCGATGGGGATATTCGTTGTGCCGCTCTGAAAGCGGTTGACGAACCCCGCGGAGCCTGGGACGAAGTGACCAAGCGCCACTCCGATGGCCATCGCAAGGAATATCCAGAGTGTGAGGAAGCGGTCAAGGAATGAGAGATGCTTCCGCTGCAATCGGCGCGCAATTCTGGACCTGCGTATACGGTTTGCTGGACATGATTATTTGGCCTCAATGGTGTTTGGGCAATCGACAGAAACAGGTAAGGGCGCACTTTGCAGAGCAACGAACTTTGTCGGGCTACAGCAAGCCTTTGAAAGTCGCGCCCGGTCCGCCTGCATGGCCCGGTCATCTTTGAGCCACGCCAGCGTCTGGCGCAGTACCTGTGCAGCGCCGAGTATTCGGCGGCATGACGATGCGATAGTGCATCCACTTGCCTTCGCGCCGGGCCTCAACGATTCCGGCGCTGCGAAGATAGGCCAGATGCCGGGAAATCTTGGGCTGCGCCTGCCCAAGAATCTCGACAAAATAGCAGACGCAAATCTCCTGGTCTCCCATCAGGTTGAGCAGGCGGAGACGGGTCTTGTCGCCCAAAGCCTGAAAGAAGCGCTCCATATTGAACGGAGACGATTTCGCTGCCATGATTTATTTATACGCCTTGACGAATATGTGCGCAAGGGATATAGTCGTTTTAGCGAATATGTTTTTGGAGGGAATCATGACAGAACAGATTCTGGAATCGGTGAAGTCGAAGTATGGGGCGGTGGCGGAAAGTTCACTGTCGAGCGACAATGCCGGCGTCAAGGCCGTGGCGGAGGCCTTCGGCTATACGGCAGAGGAACTTACGTCGATTCCGGCGGAAGCCAATATGGGCTTGTCTTGCGGCAATCCCACGGCTACGGCACACATCAGGCCCGGTGAGGTTGTTGTCGATCTCGGCTCCGGCGGAGGTCTCGATGTCTTTCTCGCGGCCAAGATGGTTGGCCCGGAAGGCCGCGCCATCGGCATCGATATGACGCCGGCCATGATTGAGCGTGCGCGCGCAAATGCCAAGGCGGGCGGCTACACCAACGTCGAGTTCTACCAGTCCACCATCGACCAGATTCCATTGCCGGATGCTTCGGTTGATTGCGTCATCTCCAACTGCGTCCTCAATCTTGCGCCGGACAAGCCCGCGGTCTTTCGTGAGATTGCCCGCGTGCTGAAACCGGGCGGCAGAGTGGCCGTGAGCGACATCGCATTGAAACAGGAACTTCCCGAGGCTGTCGCAAAGAGCGTTGCCGCCTATGTTGGCTGCATTGCCGGAGCCATCCAGATCGACGACTATCGGGCTGGTCTGCTTGCCGCCGGCTTCGAGCACGTCGAAATCGTGGACAGCGGCAAGGACCTGAATGCATACGCCAAAGTTGAGAATCAGTCCGGCTGCTGCTCGCCAACGATGGACGCCGCAAATCCTCTTCAGGTCATTGAGGCGTCCTGCTGCTCCCCTGCGCCCGCCGCATCGCCATCCGTGCATGAGGAACTCAAGACACTCCTGCGCAATACGACGTCAATGCGGCTGCGGCCAGCGTGAAGGTATACGCCGTCAAGCCGAAGACAAACTCCTAACCCTTCCGCGAAACTGCCAAAGGACACTGCAATGGCTCACTACAACGTGTTGTTTCTCTGTACGGGAAACTCCGCCCGCTCGATCATGGCTGAGGCGATCATGAATCGCAAAGGCGCTGCGAACTTCACTGCCTACAGCGCCGGAAGCCATCCTACGGGAGCCGTGCGGCCTGAGGCCATCCACCAACTCGAAAAGGCAGGTTTGAGTACCGCGAATCTCCGCAGCAAGTCCTGGGACGAGTTTTCAGTGCCCGATGCGCCACCGCTCCACTTCGTTTTCACTGTCTGCGACAAGGCCGCCAGTGAGGTTTGTCCTTTATGGCCAGGACAGCCGATGACAGCCCATTGGGGCGTTCCCGATCCGGCAGCAGTGCAGGGCACGCCTGCGGAGATTGAGCGAGCTTTCTCTCAAGCATTGGCTGTGCTCGACCGCCGCATCAGCCTCTTCCTCTGCCTGCCTTTGGCATCGCTTGAGACCTTTTCCCTGCAACGGGAGATCGACAACATTGGAAAGCAATAAACAAGGAGAGGAAACCATGGTCAAAGTAATTTTTGCCTGTATTCATAACGCTGGACGTTCGCAGATGGCGGCAGCATTTTTCAATCAACTTGCTGATCCAGCGAAGGCTGTAGCCGTATCGGCGGGAACAGATCCCGGCTTGCGCGTTCATCCCGAGGTTCTCGCGGCAATGCAAGAGATCGGGATCGACCTCAGCAGTGCTAAGCCTCAGAAATTGACAGATGAACTGGCACGGGACGCGCAGCTTCTTATCACGATGGGTTGCGGCGACAAGTGCCCATACGTGCCAGGACTTCGCCGCGACGACTGGCCTCTCCGTGATCCCAAAGGGCAGCCCGTTGATGAAGTTCGAGCCATCAGAGATGAAATCAAAGGCAGAGTTAAATCTCTGCTCGGCCGTGAAGGTCTAAACATTGTAAGTAATAGTACTGCTCCACTCCGGCTGTTCAAAGTAGAACGGCTATCGAGTAGGGTTTTTCAGAGAAGTTGCGCGCATCCTTACGCGCAGCTATGAAC
>CAWDPL010000019.1:0-20391 GCA_963804105.1 uncultured Alphaproteobacteria bacterium | reverse complement strand
AAAAGGCCCGCGATGAAGGCGCCCAGCGCCATGGATTGGCCCGCCGCCGCCGAGGCCAAGCCCGCGCCCACCACCACCAGCAGGCAGGCGGCCATGAACATTTCCTGGCTCTTGGCCCGCGCCACGGACTTGAGCATGGGCCGCAGCACCGCTCGGCCGACCACCAGGATCAGGATGGGTGTGGCCACAGCGGGCGCCACGGCCCACAGGAAGTCCGTCCCCAGAGGATGAGCCCGTCCGCGCAGCAGTGAGACAGCCACCAGGATCGGCGCCACCGCCAGATCCTGGAACAGCAGCACGGAAAAGGCCGTTCGGCCGACGTCGGAATGCAGCCGTTTGCGCTCGACCAGGGCCGGGACGACGATGGCGGTGGACGACAGGGCGAGCGCCATGCCGATCACCGCGGCGGCGGCCGGCGGCTGGCCGAAAGCGGCGGCGACGAGGCCCAGCACCAGTGCGCTGAGCACCGTCTGGGCGCCGCCCAAGCCGAACACCAGGCGGCGAAGCAGGCGCAGCCGCTCCCACGACAGCTCAAGCCCGACCATGAACAGTAGGAACACCACTCCCGAGCTCGGCGATGGCGTTGATGTCGGCCGGGTTGGAGATGGTCAGAAGCGACAGCCAGGGCGCCGCCTTGGCCGCCGCGCCCAGGCCGAACGGTCCGAGCGCCACGCCGGCGGCGAGGAAGCCCAGGATCGGGCTGATCCTCAGCCGCTTGAACAGCGGCACGATCACCCCGGCCGTAGCCAGAAACAGCACCAGATCCTTGTAATTGGCGGGGGAGACGCCGTGTTCCACGCGCTGCTGGCCCTTTGCAGTGAGTCTGCTCGACTATGGGGGCTTCACGCACGAGGGAAAAGGCGGCAAAGCGGGTGGGCGCCCGTCGGCCGCCACATTTGGCGCATAGCTCACAGGGTGTCAGGGACGGAACGGAACGAAGGAAGGCCCATGCGGACGGCTTGTCTATCGGCGGCGATCCTGGCCCTGGCGATGGGGATCGGCGCGGCGCGCGCCCAGACGGGGGCGCCCGGCGTGGATTTGACCCAGGCGCCGCGGTTCGGAACCTGGGGCTTTGACCGGTCCGGCCAGGATTTGTCGGTCCGGCCAGGAAACGACTTCTATCGTTTCGCCCAGGGCAAGGCGGTGGACGCGATTGTCATACCGTCTGACCACTCGCGGTTCGCGCGGTTCGACGCCCTGGAGGACCTGTCGGAGGCGCGTAGCCGCCATGTGATCGAGACCGCCGCGGGGTCAGCGGACCCGGACGCGCAACGCATCGGCGCCCTGTACGCCAGCTTCATGGATGAGGCTCGCCTTGAGGCCCTCGGCGCCAAGCCGCTGCAGCCGGAGCTCGACGCCGTGCGCCAGGCGCCGCACCCGCGAGGACCTCGCCCGCTTGATGGGCATCGGCGCCAAGTCGCTCTACGGCGCCTGGTTCGGCCTCTACATCGGCGACGACGCCAAGGACCCCACCCGCTACGCCGTTATTCTGGACCAGGCGGGCCTAGGCCTGCCGGACCGCGACTATTACCTGACGCCCGGCTTCGCACCGCAGAAGGCCAAGTACGAGGACTATGTCGCCGCCACCCTCGCGCGGATCGGCTGGCCCGATGCGGCCGCCCGCGCCAAGGACGTCGTGGCCCTGGAGACCGCCATCGCCCAGGTCAGCTGGAGCCGGGTCGAGCGGCGCGACGAGGAGAAGAGCTATCACCCGTACACGGTGCAGGACCTGGCCGACAGCGCCCCGGGCTTTCCCTGGAAGGTGTTCCTGCAGGCCGCCGACCTGGGACAGGTTCAGCGCGTGATCGTCAGCGAAGACACAGCTTTCCCCAAAATCGCCGCGCTCTACGCACAAACCCCGGTCGAGGTGCTCAAGGCCTGGACCGCCTTCACCCTGGCCGATCACGCCTCGCCCTATCTGGACAAGGCCTTCGATCAGGCTCAATTCGCCTTCCACTCAACCGAACTGTCCGGCGTGCCCGAGCAGCGCGCCCGCTGGAAGCGGGCCGTGGCCCTGATCAATGACAACATGGGCGAGGCGCTCGGACGGCTTTACGTGCAGGCGTACTTCCCGCCGGACTCCAAGGCCAAGATGTCGGCCCTCATCGCCGATCTGCGCGCCGCGCTGGGCGCGCGCCTACAACGACTGGACTGGATGAGCGATCAGACCAAGCAAAAGGCCCTGGAAAAACTCAGTAAACTGAACGTCAAGGTGGGCTATCCCAACAAATGGCGGGATTACTCCACTCTCACTCTGAGGCCGGATGATCTGTACGGCAATGTCGAGCGCGCCGAGGCCTTCGACTGGGCGTTCCACGTCAATCGCCTGAACAAGCCCGTCGATCGCGAGGAGTGGGACATGACCCCTCAAACGGTCAACGCCTACTACGACGCCACTAAGAATGAGATCGTCTTCCCCGCCGCCATCCTGCAGCCGCCGTTTTTCGATCCGGCCGCCGATCCAGCGGTGAATTACGGCGCCATCGGCCAGGTCATCGGTCATGAAATGACCCACGGATTCGACGACCAGGGCCGCAAGTCCGACGGTGACGGGGTGCTGCGCGACTGGTGGACGGCCGAGGACGCCAAGCGCTTCACCGAGCGGACCGACCGTCTGGCCGAGCAATACTCCGCCTTCGAACCCTACCCGGGCGTACACATCAACGGCAGGCTGACCTTGGGCGAGAACATCGCCGACCTGGGCGGGCTGCTGATCGCGCTCGACGCCTACCACGCCTCGCTGCACGGCCAGACCGCGCCGAAGATCGACGGCCTTTCGGGAGATCAGCGGTTCTTCCTGGGCTGGGCGCAGATCTGGGCCGAAAAAATCCGTGACGACGCCGGGCGACAGCAACTGGCGGCGGACCCTCACTCGCCCAGCGCCTTTAGGGTCAACGGCGTGGCCCACAATGTCGACCCCTGGTACCCGGCCTTCGGCGTAGCCCCTACGGACAAACTTTATCTGGCGCCGGACCAGCGGGTGCGCATTTGGTAATTTTAGGCGAGAGTGTCAAAAAACCCGGCGCGGCGGCCAAAAACGAAAGAGCCGCCGCGAAGCCTTCGCGGCGGGCTCAATCTTGGTCGTTAAACCTCAGATTAAGTAGGGCGTTTCCTCCCCGAAACGCCGGCGGTCGAGGCGTCTGACGTCCTTCGTGTCCGCGCGGACAGGAGACAAACGCAATTCCAGGCGGCTGTCAACTTATCGCCCGCGTCAGTACTATCCAGCCAGTCCAAATTTTCGTGATTTTTGCAACTATTTTTGGCGTATCGGCACAAAAACCACAGTCGACTTGGCTTTACAGTCCGAGCGCTTTGGCTAACGCGTCCGCCATGGGGCAATCGGCCTGGAACACATAGTCCGGACGATTGGCCGTCGTGGGGCCGAGGCCGGAGGCGGCCAAGCCCTCCGCCGTCTGGAAAAGCTCGCCGATCGGAGTGAGCAGGCCGCGATTGAGACCCTCGCCTTCCTGGCCGGCCCAGGCGACCGTGGCCAGATCCTTGGCCCGGGCGCGCGCTTCCACCGCGCGCAGGAATCCGCGCGCCGTCTCGACCTGATCGGCCGTCCAGGGCGCCTTCAAGGCGGCGGCCAGCTGGGCTTGGCTTTTCAGGATCACCCCGTCCGCCAGGGGCTTGAGGTTGTTGGCCGCGAGGGTCGCGCCGGTGGTGGTGATGTCCACGATCAGCTCCGCGGCCCCCGCCGCCGGAGCGCCTTCCGTGGCCCCGCTCGACTCCACGATGCGGTAGTCGGTCACCCCGTGCTGCGCGAAAAATCCGCGGGTCAGAACGGTGTATTTGGTGGCTACCCGCAGGCGCCGACCGGTCCGCGCGAGAAAAGCCGCGGCCACCTCCTCCACGTCCGTCATGGTTTCGACGTCGACCCAGCTCTTGGGCGCGGCCACCACCACGTCGGCGCGGCCGAAGCCGAGCGGCCGCAACAGCATGACGCGGGACTCCACCCCCTCGCCGCGTTCACGCAGCAGGTCCTCGCCGGTGACGCCCAGGTGCGCCTCGCCGGCGTCGAGCGCCACAGCGATATCGGCGGCCGACAACAGCTGAACCTGCACATCGGGCAGCTGATCAATGACGGCGCGATAGCCGCGCGCCCCGCCCGTGGCCTTCAAGGCGAAACCGCAGTCGGCCAGCCAGGCTTCGGCCTGTTCCTTCAGTCGCCCCTTTGAGGGCAAGGCCAAGACCAAAGGCTCGCTCATGACTGGCCCTCCGCCCAGGCGCGCCAGGGCCGAACGATGCAGCCGGCCGCCCCGCCCATGGGCGTCCCGGTCATGCCGCCGGCCTGGACGTTCAGACGCCGCAGCAAGCTGTCGTAGCGCCCGCCCGCCGCCACCGGCTCCTCGGCGCTCAAGGCCGCGCTGCGGACCTCGAACAAAAAGCCGTCATAGTAGCCGAAGGCGCGTCCAAAGGCCGGCGACAGACGCATGGCCGATTGCGGAACGCCTGACGCCTCAAGGCCGGCTAGGCGCGCGCGCCAGTCCGCGATCTGATCGGACAGGTCCGCGCCCACCGTCGCGGACAGGGCCTCGATCGCCGACAGCGCGGCGTCCGGCGCCTCGTGGATCGAGAGAAACCGCGTGATCATATCCGATTGCGCGTCGCTCAGGCGCGGGGCCGCGCGGTCGCGCGCGCGCGCGGCCAGGCGCTGCACGATTTCATCGGCAGTGCGGCCGCCGACCGGCTCCACGCGGGCCTCGGCCCACAGCACCTCCAAGGCCTCCGCCGCGTCCGCTTCCGGAAGCTTGGCCAGAAGAGCTGCCATGTGATCACCTTCGCGGACCGGCGGCTCGGGCGAGCGGGCGCGCTCAAGCTCGGCGCGCAAAGAGCGCGGACGCTGGAACGCCCGTTTCAGCCGCGCCGCCAGGGAGGGCGCCAGGCCCAGGGCGTCAACGAAAGCCGAAAACAGGCTGACATCGCCCAATTCGATCCAAAGATCGCACCGTCCGCCCGCCTGCGCGGCCTGCCAGGCCAGGAGCAGCAGCTCGGCGTCGTGCGGCTTGGGTCGTTCATCGCCCAGCACCTCCAGGCCGATCTGCAGAAATTCCTCAGAACGTCCCGATCCCGGCGGCGCCACGCGAAACGCCTTGCCCTCGTAGCGATAGTTGGCCGAATGCGCGCCCGAGGCCATGTGCGCCAGGGCCACCGGAATGGTGAAATCCGGGCGCAGGCACGCCTCGTCGATGCCGTCGGCCTGCACCACGAACAGGCGCGAACGCATGGCCTCGCCCGACAGGTCCAGCAGTAGGGACAGGGGCTGCATCACGGGCACGTCAATGGGCTGGGCCGCCCGCGCCAGAAACGGCGCGCGCATGGCGGCCAGGGCCTGTTCGGGGACCGAGGGCTCCAGCGCGATCACGGCGCGCGCTCCAGGATTCCTCGCACGGCCTGGACCATCTGATCTCGCGCCACGGTGAACTGGCCCGGCCGGCCTTCGCGCCAGGCGGCGTTGTCGGTCACGCCTTGCGACAGGGCGCGGCCCAGGTCCAGGTCCTTGATGGTCACCTGTCCGGCGGCGCGCTCGTCCTCGCCGATCATCACGGCGGCGGGAGAGGCGCGGCGGTCGGCGTATTTCATCTGCGCCTTCATGCCTGAGGCGCCCAGATAGACCTCCGCCGCGATCCCGGCGGCGCGCAATTCGCCGGCGGCGGCGAAATAGTCCGCCATCTGATCCTGATCGAACACGATGACGACCACCGGTCCGCGCGGCGCGGTATCGCGCTGCCGGTCGGCCGCCTTCAGCGCCGTCGCCAGGCGCGACACGCCGAAGGAAAAGCCCGTGGCCGGCGTGGTCTGGCCGGTGAAGCGGGCGACCAGATCGTCATAGCGTCCGCCGCCGCCGACAGAGCCGAAACGCATCGGCTCGCCCTTTTCATCCGTGGTCTGAACGAGAAGCTCCGCCTCGAACACCGCGCCCGGTGTAATACTCAAGGCCGCGCACCACCGACGGGTCGAACACCGCCTGCGCCTCGGCCACGCCCAGACCCTTCAGCGCCGCGTCGATGCGCGCCAGGTCCTCGAGACCCTGAGCGCCCTCGGCCGAACCGCCGACTACTGCGGCCAGACTGGCGAGGGTCCCCGAGCGCGTCTCGCTCCCGGCCTGCACAAAGGCCAGCACGGCGTCCACCGCAGCGGGTTTGAGCTTGGCCCCGACGGTGAAGGCGCCGGATTCGTCCTTGCGCCCTTCGCCCAGCAGCAGGCGCACGCCGTCCAGGCCCAGCCGGTCCAGCTTGTCGGCCGCGCGCAGCACCGCCAGCTTCTGCCCGGCGCTGTCCACGCCGGCCTGGGCCAGCAGCCCATTGAGCAGCTTGCGGCTGTTGATCTTCAGCACATAGTCCTGCGCCGACAGACCCGCCGCCCGAAGGCCCTCGCCCGCCATGGCGATCATCTCCGCGTCGGCCTCGGGCCGCGCCGAGCCGACCGTGTCCGCGTCGCACTGCACGAACTGACGGAACCGCCCCGGCCCGGGCTTCTCGTTGCGCCACACCGGCCCGAAGGCGTAACGGCGGAAGGGCTTGGCCAGGGTTTCCCAATGCTCGGCGCAGAACCTGGCCAAGGGCGCGGTCAGGTCGTAGCGCAGGGCCATCCACTCGCCGTTCCCCTCGGCGTCCGGATCGTCCTGCAGGGCGAACACGCCCTCATTGGGCCGGTCGGAATCGGGCAGGAACTTGCCGATCGCGTCGGCGTATTCGAAGGCGCCGGTGTCCAGCGCCTCAAAGCCGTATTGCTCATAGACGCGCGAGACCGCTTCCACGATGGCGCGCTCGGCGCGCAGGGTCGCCGCGCGTTTGTCGACAAAGCCGCGCGGAACGCGCGCCTGGGGGCGGAAATCAGCGTCTGACATGGCGGGGGCTCTAGCGGATCAGGGCCCGCGCGGCAAGGAAGGGTGCTCCGGACGCCTCGCCATCAGGGCGGCCCAGCCACCGCCCAATTGACCGACCTCCGGCGCGATGGATATGTTTCTGCGGTAAGTCGTCACCTGAGAGGCGTGGTGCGCAGGTGCATTCAGGCAAGCCGGCGATGGTCGAGGCGGGGTGGGACACCCTGTTCGATCATGTTCCTGCAGCGCTCTTTTCACGTCCCTCGGGATCCCCAGCCTTAAGTACATCAATGCCGTTGTACCTCGGCGATCTGATTGCCGCGGTCCGCCGCAGCGCGAAACCTCACAACTCCGGGAGCGAACTCCTTCGCCTTCTCGGAAGAGGTAGCCGGCCTGACCTGCGCGTCTATGTCGCCCTGCTCCGAGCCTTCCTCATCCAATATGCAGATTTTTCTGCGTCATGAGACGGCAGATTGACGGTGGGATAGACCGTCCCGAGAAGCATCTCGGCCTTCGCATTCCCGGCATCTGCGAATGGTTGGAGGCATCTGATCGCGGCCACGTCGTCTCCGTGGTTCAACGCGTCGGCGCAACGTTCGATTGGCTCTGACGCGCCCGCGCCGAACGCTGCTGCAACTGCAAGAAAGGCAGCCGCCACTGCAAGCAGGGAAATCAGACGGGGAGTTGGTCTTTTCACATAACGCCCTTCCCAACGGGAACCCGCAGAGGAACACGCTATAGGCGCAATTGGACCTCTTCAAGTTGGGCCAGAAAATCCAGGCCGGCCATGGCCGCCGCCAAAATGCGAACCCCTAATTCCATGGCGGAGCATTTGCTTCCGGTCCCGGCCAACTCAAGGCCCGCCTTCGGCGGCCGCGCAGCGGCGACGCGGAGCGTCGGCCTTGACTTGGCCGGGGCCGGAAGCTGCGATCTTGGCATGGACTTAAGGGTCGGGACTTTCCGGAGCAAAGCTCGCATAACCCACCAACCTTTCAAGCTGCGACCTCCCCTGTGTAGCGGCAGCGAAACGGGGGAGGTGGCGCGAAGCGACGGAGGGGGCATGCCGGTGCGCGGCGGTTGGTTTCACCTATGGACGAACTCATCGGAAGTGGGCTTGGCATGCCCCCTCCGGCCCTCTGGGCCGCCTCCCCCGTGACGGGGGAGGTCGTTCGTGGCAAGGCTCACCGCCTGAACGTAATCCCCACCCGCACCGTACGCGGAATGTCGTAGCTGGGCACGCCGGTGGCCGCGCGCGCGGTGACGATGGCCGCGTCGCCCACGTTGATCACCGCCAGATAGACGCCGAAATTGGGCGTCACCTTGTAGTCGGTGCGCAGATCGGCGGTCAGGAACGGCTCATCGACCAAGGTGTTCAGGTCGTCGTCATAGCGCAGGCTCTCATAGCGCAGGCTGGCGGAGACATTCCAGCTCGGGGTGAGTGACCAGGCGCCCGAGGCCGTGCCGGTGAACTTGGCGTCCAGCGCCGGCATCTTGCCGGTCAATTGAGGCGCCGCCAATCCGCCGTCCACATGGGCGTCGGTGTAGGCGCCGGCGAGCTTGACGGTCAGTTGCGGCAGCGGATGGGCCTCCGCGTCCGCCTCCACGCCATAGGCGTTGATCGCCGCCACGTTCTCGCGCTTGTACAGAATGCCGCCGGCTGGAACCGCGCCGGCGATGGGGAAGGTGCCCGGACCCATGCCGATGGTGGCGTTGATCACCGGATCGGCCAGGCGATTGTCGAAAATGTTCGCGGACCATTTGACGGGCCCTGCATCGCCGCCCACTCCGCCTTCGAAACCGGACAGGCGTTCGGGCTTGAGCAGGGGGTTGGCCTCGATCACGTTGTTGCCCACACGGTAGGGTCGATCGAGCTCGTTGAGGGTCGGCTGACGAAAGCCGGTGTAGGCGGCGGCGCGCAGATAAAGACCGTCCGTCAGGTCCCGCCGCAGGGCCACGCGCCCGGTGGGCTCGGCGCCGCTCTTATCGGGCGTGGGCGAATTCAAAGTAATGGCGCCGGTGGAGAGGCTCCGTTCGATCAGCTGGGAATCGGTCTGGCGCCAGCCGTCCACCCGCAGTCCGCCGGTCAGCAGCCAGCCGGACCAGGCGCGCGCGCCTTCCACATAAATCCCGGCCACGCCTTCTGAACCGCCCGCCAGGCGGTTCTTGGTGTAGGCCGAGCCCACGTAGCTGAACAGTTCGTGGTCCTTGCCGGTCGTATCGCGCAGGTCCGCGCCGACCTCCACATCGCCCCATTCGCCCGTCTTTCGCACCGCCGCGTTCACCCCCCAACCGGTTGCGGGGGTGGAATACTCGTCGTTGGAGGGGGTGGTGGAACTGCGGTTTGTCGCGGTGGAAACGGAGGTGTTGAGCAGGTCCGAATGGCGCACCCAGCCCTGCAGGCGCCAGCCCAGATCGGTGTTGGTCGGCTGGGCGGCGGCGGTCAGGCTAGCGTCCTGGCCGCGCGAGCGGGAAATGGCGCCCACCAGGCCCAAGTCGCGGTCCTCCTCATAGGCGCCCAGATGCGCGGCGATTACCGCGCGGCCCACCTCCATCTGCGCCCGACCCGCGCCGTTCCAGTCGTGCAGGGTCAAGGCGTCGTCCGCCGCCCCGCGTCCATTGACCACCGGCGTCCAGCGGTCGCCCTGCTCGCTGGAGACCGACCCGAACAGATTGACCGGGCCGGCCTGGGCGTCGCCCACCGCCGCGCCGCGATCCCCGCCCCGGCTGCCGGCGGATACCTCGCCGGCGACCGAACCGGGCGCCAGGGCGCGCTCCTGCAAATCGATCACGCCGGTCAGCGCTCCCGCGCCATAGGGACCGGCGCCGGAGCCGCGCACCATCCGGATGTCGCCGATGTCCTCGGCCGGCAGGCTGCTCCAGATCACCCAGCCGCCGAAGGGGTCGTTCTGGGGCACGCCGTCCAGGGTGACCAGGGCGCGGCTCGCGGCGGACGGCGCGATGGAGCGCAGGGATATGCCTTGGGTGGTGGGATTGGCCCCGGCGCTGGAGCCCGGACGATAAAGAGACGCGCCGGGCGAAGTCTCCAGCACCTGGTCCAGGCGGGGTGTGGAGGCGAGGTCCTGAGTGGAAATTTGCACCACGGCGAACGCCGCGTCGGCCGGCGAGGAGGGCAGGCGCGGCGCCTGGATCACGACGGAGTCGGCCGGAGGCGGCAGATCGATCGGCATCAGGGCGTTTCCCTCGTTGTTATTATCCAGCTCGCTCGAATGGCGACCCTTATCAATCTTAGCTCGTCATCGACCATCGTCTGACAAGTTTCAACTCCGCAGCAAGCGAGGCTCAACCCAATCTAGAATGTGACCCGTACGCCGCCAAAGGCGCCAATCGGGGCGGCTGGACTGAAGGCGCGCGGATTGGAGGCGCCCGGCGCTTGAACGAGAAAAACCGAGCTGGTGGGCGAGAAGGTCCCATAGCTGTCGTAGCGAAGGTTGGTCGCGTTTTCCACCCGCGCGAAGAGCTGCAGATGCGAGTTCAGCTGATAGGCGCCGCTGAGATTCGACACGACATAGCCCGGCAGCGGCGGCGTCAGATTGGCCTCGTCGTCCTGCAGGAAGGCCGGGCCTCGACCGATCGCCACCAGGCCCAGAGTCAGCCTTTCGGTGGCCCTCACGTCCAGGCCGAGCTTGATCTGATCGATCGGCACGCCGGGGAAATGATCCCCCTTGGTGATGGTCAGATTGCCGTTGGCGTCCGCCGCCGGATTGCTGCCCGCCGCCTCCACGAAGCCGGTCTGATAGGTGGCGTCGGTGTGGGCGTAGTCGAGGTAGGCCGACCAGCGACCGGTCTTGAACTGGACGTTCGCGTCCACCCCTTGGCGGCGCGTGTCGCCCACATTGGCGAAGAACGCCCGATTGAGAGTCACGCTGTTGACGAAGGCGATGTCGTTGCTCAGGTCCGAACGGTAAAAACCAATGTCGTAGCTGAGCGCGCCGCCGAACACCTCGCCGAACCGACCACGTAGCCCGGCCTCCATCGTGCGGGACACGACCTGCTGCAGATTAGGATCACCAACGAAGAAGTTCTCCAGGCTGCAGGTGTCGTTCGGGCCCGCGCAGGACAGCTCCGCGGGGGTCGGCGCACGGTTGGCCTCCGCATAGCCGGCGTAAAGCGTCAGCCAGGGCTGGGCCTTCCAGGTCGCGCCGATGGCGGGATTGAATTCGGCTGTAGTTGTGATTGCCGCTGAGATCGCCGCCGAGCCGGTCATGCAGGTCGATCTCGGCGTCGTTGAACCGCCCCGAGACCGTAAGGGACAGGCTCGGCGTCAGATCGAGCGTGTCGCTGGCGAACACCCCGTACAGGGCGTCGGAGACTGCTACCGAAACGGGCGCATTGCCGGGTTCGTCGATGAGGACCCCGGGACCGACATAGGCGCGCGTGTCCGCCGTCAGACCCCCGACATAGACCGTGGCGTCGAACTTGGTCTGGGCGCCGTCGAAGGCCGCGCCGACCACCGCGTGATTGGTCAGGCCCAGAACGCTGTCTGTGTTCACGATCTGAGCCGAGCCGCCGTAGCTGTCGGTCACCGCGCTCTGATGATCCAGCTCCGAATAGGCGAAGGCGCTGTCGCCCAGGAACGCCGGAATTGTCGCGCCGCCGGTCGTGGCGCTGTAGCCGGAATCCGAACAGAGCAGGCCCGATCCGTCGTTGCAGGGCAGATCGCCCGAAGCGTTTCCGTTCAGCACCACCTGATGGAAGTTATCGACGTAGGCCACGCCCTGAACCGAGGTGTTGGCGCTTAGGCCGTACGCGCCGCGCACGCCGATCTGGGCGTTGCTGTTCTTGATATTGTTGGGCGAGGTGAACTGGGCCCGAGGATCGACGGCCAACAGCTCCACCGGCGAGGTGCCGGGCCCGTTGAGGTCCGACTGCGCCAGCCTGACATCCACATGCAGTTCGGCGCTTTCATGGCGCCAGCCCAGATCGCCGTAGAGGTTCTGCATGTCGGAAGACTGCAGATCGCGCCAGCCGTCCTGATGAACGTCGCCGCCCGCCAAATAAATGCCGAGGTCGCCTGATGTCGAACCGTACTGCAGATCGCCCTGGACCTGGCCGAACGAGCCGCCCGACAGATCCGCTTCCAGGCCCCGATAGGTGAAACCGGTCTTGAGCTGGACGTTGATCGATCCGCCCAGGGCGTTCAGCCCGAACAGGGGATTGGAACCCTCCACCGTCAGCCTGTCGATGGCAAGGCTGGGGATGAGGTCCCAGTTGACCGTGTCGCCGAAGGCCTGGTTGAAGCGCACGCCTTCCACATAGATCGCCAGCCCCTGCGCGACGCCCTGCAGCGGCGAGGCCTCAAAGCCGTGGTAAAATATGTTGGGCTGGTACGGATTGCCCGACGCTGAATCCAGATTCACCGACCCTGCTTGATTTTCTAGCGCGCGCAGGGCGTTGGCCTCGCCGTCCTTGGACAAGTCCCGGCCGGACAGCACCTGCAGATCCACCGGCGCCTTGTCCCTGTCCAGTCCGACGCCGGGAATGGGCGTGGGCGCGACGATGACCAGTTCATCCGTCGCGGCGGTCTGGGCCAGGGCATGGCCGGCTGGACAGGTCGCCGCGAGAATCAGCGCCAACGGCCCCATCGTGCGCTGCGCCGCGCGACCGCCGACACCACCCATCCCGCTCCCTCTGTCTTGTTGACGCCGCCGTTGCAGTAGAGGACCGCCCCGAGCGCCGCAATGGCGCCGCTTCCCCATAACCAGGCAAGATGTCTTAATTGTGCGCGGGCCGTGGCCGGGGGCCACGTGAATCGAACCTGTGACCCATGCCTCGGCAGGCCCGACCTCAGGAGACGGACGAACTATGAAAATCTGAGGCGTGGGACAGAAGTTAGCCTCGCGATGGAACCGGAACGCAACCTCCACGTAGCCTAACGGCAGGCCGATGGACGCCTGCGTCGAGGTTTTCCATGCTGATCCGAGCCGGTTTCAATATCGCTTTTCAATGCCCCGAACGCACCACGTTCGCCCTCGCCCTGTCGATACGCCCTGAACGCCAACAGGATCTGATCACCCCCGACATCATCGCGGTCTCCCCCAAGGCGCCGATGCACCACTACCGAGACGTGTTCGGCAATCGGTGCAGCCGAGTGGTGGTCGAACCGGGCCAGGCCGCCTTCACGTCCGATTTCCTCATCCAGGACAGCGGACGGCCGGACCCGGTCGCGCCGGACGCCGTCCAGCACGCCATCGAGGACCTTCCCGACGAGGTGCTGTCCTTTTTGCTGCCGAGCCGTTACTGCGAGGTCGAGCAGCTGATGCAGACCGCATGGAGCCTGTTCGGCTCGACACCGCCAGGCTGGGCGCGGGTCCAGGCCATCGTGGACTATGTGCACGAACGCGTTCGCTTCAGCTATGGCCACGCTCGCCCGACCAAGACCGCGTTCGAGGTTCACGCCGAGCAGCACGGCGTGTGCCGAGACTTTGCTCATTTGGCCATCGCGCTGTGCCGCTGCATGAACATTCCGGCGCGCTATTGCACCGGCTATCTTGGCGACATCGGCATTGAGCCGATCGACGCCCCGATGGATTTCAGCGCCTGGTTCCAGGTCTTTCTTGGCGGCGCATGGCGCACGTTCGACGCACGTCATAACCGGCCACGCATCGGCCGCATCCTGATCGCGGTCGGCCGTGACGCCACGGACGTGGCCATTTCAACGGCCTTCGGCCAGGCCGTGTTGACCCAGTTCAAGGTGGTGACGGAAGAAGTCCACGACTGGTCAGCGCAAAGCGCGAACTTGAGACACAGCGCCTGATCGTCGCTGTACGCCCTGGCGCACCCGACACGATTCGAACGTGTGACCTTTGCCTTCGGAGGGCAACGCTCTATCCAGCTGAGCTACGGGTGCTTTGGTCCAGGGAGGCGACTTCCTAGCGGAAAGGACCCCGCTTCGCAATCAGCGCGCCCTACGCCGCCGAAGAGTCCGCGCCATAGGTCAGGGCCAGGAATACATCCTCCAGCGCCGGCTCGCGGATCGACAGGTCGCGGATGCCCACCCCCGCCTCGCGCACGGCGCTCAGCACCGTCTCGATGTCGCTTTCGCTGGTCCTGAAATCGATTGTCAGCCGTCCGTGCTCGGTCAGCTTGCCAACAAAGCCTCCCAGGTCCGGCGCGGCGGCCAGGGGGGTGTTGGGCGTGATCACCACGGTGCGTCCGTCCAGGGTGTTAAGCAGATCCCGCGTCGGCTGGCAGGTGACCACCCGGCCGTGGTTGACGATGGCGATGGTGTCGCACAGAGCCTCGGCCTCCTCCAGATAGTGGGTGGTCAGCACGATGGTCACGCCCTGGCGGTTCAATTCGCCCACATAGTCCCACAGCTGGCGGCGCAGCTCCACGTCAACGCCGGCGGTGGGCTCGTCCAGGATCAGCACCGGCGGGGCGTGCACCATGGCCTTGGCCACCATCAGCCGCCGCTTCATCCCGCCCGACAGCTGGCGCACATAGGCGTTGGCCTTGTCCGACAGGCCGAGCGCCGCCAGCAGTTCGTCGGTGCGCCGCTCCTTCTTGGGCACGCCGTAAAAGCCCGCCTGCACCTCCAGGGATTCGCGCGGCGTAAAGAACACGTCCACCGCCAACTCCTGCGGCACCACCCCGATGGCGGCGCGCGCATCGCGCGGCTGCTTGTCGATGTCGCGGCTCCAGATGCGCACGGTCCCGCCGGATTTCAGCGTCACGCCCGCCAGGATGTTGATGAAGGTCGACTTGCCCGCGCCGTTGGGACCCAGGAGGCCGAAGATGGAGCCGCGCGGCACCTTCAGCTCGACGCCCTTCAAGGCTTCCTTGGGCGGCATCTGCCGCGTCGCCGGATAGGTCTTGAACAGGCTTTCGGCTTCGATGGCGAAATCAGGCAGGCTCATGAGGGGGAAATTGACGCTCCGGACCGGTGCGCATAGGTATGCCCCGGCAGGCCCTTTGCCAAGCACGCCTGCGTCTGTCGTCCCGAGGTCGTCCATGCCCGCCCACGCTTCCCATCCCGACCGCATCGACGCGCCCGAGCAGATCACGGTGCGCACGCGCCGGGTGGCCTGCGACGGGGTCGGCGGCGCGCTGGGGCATCCGCGAGTCTTTCTCGAAATGGGCGAGGACGATTTCATCGACTGCCCCTACTGCGACCGCAAATTCGTCCTGGCCAAGGGCGCCTCGGGCGAAGAGGACGAGATCCTGGCGCCGGGCGTATATGAGGGCGCGGCGGGACATTAAATCCCGTCATCCCCGGCCAACGAGCAAAGCGAGGCCGAGCCGGGGACCCAGGCGCCGTACGCCTAGCCCGTCGGCCGCTCCACGCGCACCAGAAGCTTGTCGCCGAAGAACACCTCGATCGCCTCGCAGTCGGCGTTCTGCGCCAGAAGCTCGTTGGAGCGCCTCATCGCTTCGGACACGGAGGCGCACATGGCCGGCGTGAAGCGGTCCTGGCTGCGGCCGTCGCGCAGATAGAGCGTATAGGTCTTGAGCAAAGCGATCCCCATTCGCGCATGGGGCAGGGGCTGGGGCGAGGCATTGATCCAAATCAAATTCGGGCTTGGCGCGTGCATAGGCCGTTCGGCATAAGCTGAGACGGTGTTGGATGCCTCCTCACTGCTGAAGCCTTATCGCAGCGCCTTGATCGGCCGCGCCGTGTCCCATGTCTGGCGCGGGCATGGATCAGCGCTATTTGTTGAATTCGGCGCGCTTATGCCGTCGATCCGCGGCGACGGTTCGCCAAAGGCCGAGCCCGACGGGCGAGCTCGAATTGATGGCGCCCTGGAGTTGGCGGATCGAAGACGGTCCGGCCATCGCCTGCGGCAGTTGGAGCTATGAGCGCCTGTGGCAGCCCGCGTTCGACCGGCTGCTTGGCCGAAGCGTCCTCGATGTCGCCCTATTTGGCCGCCTTCCCGAGATCGCCGTCGCCCTCGACGGAATCTGCACCTGGTCACCTTCATGACGGCGGACGGCGAGCCGGAATGGACGTTGTTCGACCGTCCGCGCCCCGGCAATCCGTTGGCTGCGCGTCAAGGACGGCGACGTGGTGGAGCTAACCTAGCGGTTGCGGTCAGGACGCCGGAGAAATCCAAGCCTGATTGCCTTCAAAGGTCATGGCCGTCTCCGGCCAAGGTGGTCCCAATGCGCGGTTCTTGATAAAAGCTTGCCTTTTCCGAGGATGACGGGATGAAATGATGATGGAGAATGCTTTGCATCGGAAATCCAACCCGCCCTTAATTCCATGGTGAAATCGGAGCTTCCGGGACCGGCCAAGTCAAGGCCGGCGCTCCGCGCCGCCGCTGCGCGGTCGCCCGCAGGCGAGCCTTGAGTTGTCCGGCCCCGGAATCGAATGGCTTGGCATGGATTTGAGGGGGATTTAGGCCGCGGTAAATGCGCGGCGTCCACGCTCCCGGCTATCTGTCGATATGTATCGCGGTTTCATGGGCCGTCGCTTGGCGTGTCGGTGACCAGACAGTTTAGGCCAGGCGTTCGGGACTGGCTACCGGCTGTCCGTTGATTGGAAAATGACGACCGCTCTTAAGCTGCCATTCTCAACGGACCCAGCCCGCCCCCTCTTATAGGCGTGACTATGGCCCCGGGCCCCTGCCGTTGGACTGAGTACGGGCTTATTCGGGCACCCTATCGGTCGCTGGGTTTACGCGGCTCGATAGGGCTATCAACGTGGGACCGCGTTTAGATCGAGGACTTTGCTAAGCAAACCCCGGTGCTCCCTGATTCCTTTCGGTCCGTGGGAATTCGACGTTATACGAGTAATCTTGGCTACATCGCCTTCTTTCGCCACTGATTCGCGGCAGAAGTGGCGACCTCAAGAGTGTCATCAAGCTGGATCAGCTCGCCGTTCTCCTCGGGCCTTTACACCTAGTCTCGGACTCGCGCCCTACAGTCTGGGTCCCGGCCTCCGCCGGGATGAGCGCCTAGGTTAGCCGCCGCGCCCTGCTGTCCTTGGTGTCCTTGGTGATCTTGGTGGTTCAAAAGACCGGCCCCCTCCCCGCATTCCTAGGTGGAGGATTCCCCGCACCCCGCCTATCTTCCCCCCATGACCGACACCCTCGATCCCGACGCCCTCCCCCCCGCCTCTGCCCGCCGAGCGCGCGCCCACCCAGGACGGCCCGCGTTTTAAGCTCTATCTCGTCGACGGCTCCGGCTACATCTTCCGCGCCTATCACGCCCTGCCGCCGCTCACGCGCAAGTCCGACGGCCTGCCCGTCGGGGCCGTCGCCGGCTTCTGCAACATGATGTGGAAGTTCCTGTGCGACATGAAGGACGAGGCGGACGCGCCGACCCATCTGGCGGTGATCTTCGACCATTCGAGAAGACCTTCCGCAACGATCTGTACGATCAGTACAAGGCCCACCGCCCGCCGCCGCCCGAGGATCTGATCCCGCAGTTCGCCCTGGTGCGCGAGGCGACCCGCGCCTTCGGCGTGCCGGCGATCGAACTGCCGGGCTATGAGGCCGACGACGTGATCGCCGCCTATGCCGACGCGGCGCAAAAGGCGGGCGGGGAAGTGGTGATCGTCTCCTCCGACAAGGACCTGATGCAGCTGGTGGGCGACGGGGTGTCGATGCTCGACACCATGAAGAACGTCCGCATCGGCCCCGAGCAGGTGTTTGAGAAATTCGGCGTCGGCCCCGACAAGGTGGTCGACGTGCAGGCCCTGTGCGGCGACAGCGTGGATAATGTGCCCGGCGCCCCGGGCATCGGCATAAAGACCGCCGCGCTGCTGATCAATGAGTACGGCGATCTGGACACCCTTCTGGCGCGCGCGGGCGAGATCAAACAAGACAAGCGCCGCCAGACCCTGATCGAGTTCGCCGACCAGATCCGCCTGTCGCGCCAGCTGGTGACGCTGGACCGGCAAACGCCCCTGCCCCGCCCGATCGACGAGTTGAAGGCGACCGATCCGGACAAGGACACGCTGAGCGCGTTCCTCGACCAGATGGAGTTTCGCACGCTGGCGCGCCGCATCGGCGAGGCGGGCCACGCGCCTTCGGCGCCTTCGGGCGGTCGTGCACGTCCCGCCGCCGCGCCCAAGGCGCCGACCTTCGATCTGCAGCGGGCGCCAAGGCCCAGCGCCGCGGCCGAACCGGTCGCCATCGATACAAACGCCTACGAATGCGTGCGCGATCTGCAGGCGCTGGATCGCTGGATCGCCCTGGCGACCGCCGCGGGAACGGTCGCCTTCGACACCGAAACCGACGCCCTGTCCTCGGCCAACGCCGGACTGGTAGGCGTGTCCCTGGCCGTCGCGCCGGGCAGGCCTGCTACATCCCCCTGGCCCACGTGGCCGAGGGCGATGGCGGGTTGGCGTTCGAGGCCGCCGAGGATCTGGGCCAAATTCCCCTGGCGGACGCCATCGCGCGGCTGAGGCCCCTGCTGGAGGACCCCAACGTCCTGAAGGTGGCGCAGAACGCCAAGTACGACATGGCGGTGCTGTCGCGCTACGGCGTGCGGGTCGGGCCGATCGACGACACCATGCTGATTTCCTACATCCTGGATTCCGGCGAGCACGGCCACGGGATGGACGAGCTTTCCGAACTCTGGCTGGGCCACAAGCCGATCGCGTTCAAGGACGTCTGCGGCTCCGGCAAGGCGCAGAAGCATTTCGGCCAGGTCAAGCTGGAGCCCGCCACCTGCTATGCCGCTGAAGACGCCGATGTCACCTTGCGCCTTTACCACGTGCTGCGCCCGCGCCTGGCGGCCGAGGGCCTGCTGACCGCCTATGAGACCCTGGAGCGGCCCCTGCCGGCGGTGCTGGCCCAAATGGAATGCGAGGGGGTCAAGATCGATCCGGACCGCCTGCGCCGCCTGTCGCAGGAATTTTCCATGCGCATGGCGGATCTGGAGACCAAGGCTCAGAACCTGGTCGGCCGCCCCTTCAACCTGGGCAGCCCCAAGCAGATCGGCGATGTGCTGTTCGGCGAAATGGCCCTGCCGGGCGGCAAGAAGACCGCCACCGGCGCCTGGGGCACGGACGCAGGCGTGCTGGAGGAGCTGGCCGCACAGGGGCACGAACTGCCGCGCGTGCTGCTGGATTGGCGCCAACTGTCCAAGCTCAAGGGCACCTACACCGATAATCTGGTGGCGGCGATCTCCCCGCGCACCGGCCGGGTGCACACCTCCTACGCCCTGGCCGCCACTTCGACGGGCCGCATTTCGTCGAACGATCCGAACCTGCAAAATATCCCAGTGCGCACCGAGGAAGGCCGCAAGATCCGCGCCGCGTTCATCGCCGAGCCCGGCCATGTGCTGATCTCGGCGGACTACAGCCAGATCGAACTGCGGCTTCTGGCCCATATCGGCGATATTCCCCAGCTGAAGAAGGCCTTCACCGAAGGCCTGGACATCCACGCCATGACCGCCTCGGAAATGTTCGGCGCGCCCGTGGAGGGGATGCCTGCAGAAATCAGGAGACGGGCCAAGGCCATCAACTTCGGCATCATCTACGGCATCTCCGCCTTCGGCCTGGCTAACCAGCTGTCGATTCCGCGCGAGGAGGCCGGCGCCTATATCAAGACCTATTTCGAACGCTTCCCCGGTATCGCCGACTATATGGAGCGGACCAAGGCCATGGCGCGCGAGCAGGGCTTTGTGACCACCCTGTTCGGCCGCAAAATCATCATCCCGGAGATCCGCGCCTCATCCCCGGCCCATCGCGCCTTCGCCGACCGCGCCGCCATCAACGCCCCGATCCAGGGCGCGGCCGCCGACGTGATCCGCCGGGCCATGGCGAGGATGCCTGACGCTCTGAAAGCCGCCGGGCTGAAGGCGCGCATGCTGATGCAGGTCCACGACGAACTGGTGTTCGAGGCGCCGGCCCAAGAGGCGGAGGCGACCTGTGCGCTCGTGCGCAAGGTAATGGAAAAGGCCCCCGAACCGGCGGTGTCGCTAAGCGCGCCGCTGGTGGTGGACGCGCGTGCGGCGACCAACTGGGACGAGGCGCATTAGGGTGAGAGGGACAAGCGGGGCCGTGCCGAATCAGAACAAATTGGCATTAACCGATCATTCATTATGGTTAATATTTGGAACGAAGGCAGGACGGCGCATGCCTGGCGGCTCCCATTTCTCTTCAGTTGTCCCTCTGCGATGTCTCCACTAATCGGGGGGCAATTCGTGTTAGGCATGAACGGACCCACGGGCGGACCGCGCCTACGCTTGGCGTAGGTCACCGAAAAAGGTGAAGCGGATCTGGACCTAGACCGGCGGCGCAGGCGGGGCGGTGATCACCTCGACGTTGTCGTTGAGCAGATAGGACATGTCGCGCAGGGCCTGGTCCTGGTCCGGCGCCGTCTTGGCGGCCGTCAGGTCGGCCAGCTTCTTGGGCAAGTCTTGCGAGATGCCCCGCAGGATGCACTTCAAGTCGCCGTCGGTGCCGCGCTTGGCCAACTCCAGGTGGCCTTTCATGTCGAGGTCCGACAGGGCCGCGATGCGCGACTGGAAGTCGTCGAAGCGCGGGAGCGTCAGCGGACCGGCCGCCGCCTTGGCGGTGTCCTTGCGATAGGCGTCCGTGTCGGCCTTGAGTTGGGCGGCCCGCTTGATGATGTCGGCGAACAGCGGCTCCCTCG
>CAWDPL010000018.1:0-94347 GCA_963804105.1 uncultured Alphaproteobacteria bacterium | reverse complement strand
GCCCGACGCCTTCGTCAGCTTCGACGGTGCGCGGCTAGGCCTCAGCCAATGGAGCCCCGACGACGAGCCGTGGGCGGTGATCGCGGGCCTGCACGGCATGGACGACTACGCCAATGCGTTCCACCTGGCCGCTCCGGTTTGGGCCGCGCAGGGGATGGCGACCTACGCCTTCGACCAGCGTGGCTTCGGCCGCTCGCCCCAGCGGGGCATATGGGCGGGGACGGATCTGATGGCCGAGGATCTGCGGACCTTCTGCGCCGTGCTTCGCCGGCGCCATCCCAAGGCGACCCTGGCCATCGTCGGCGAGAGCATGGGCGGGGCGGTCGCCATCGCCGCCCTGGCTTCGGACCGGCCGCCGGACGCGGATCGGTGCGTGCTGCTGGCCCCGGCGGTGTGGGGCTGGTCCAGCCAGCCCCTGGCCTATCAAATCGCCCTACGCCTGGCCGAGCTGGTCGCCCCGCACAAGGTGTTCAACCCGCCGTCCTTCGTGACCAGCCACATCACCGCCTCGGACAACATTCCCGAGCTGATCGCCATGGGCAAGGACCCGCTGATGCTGTGGGGCGCGCGCACCGATACCCTCTACGGCCTGGTCGACCTGATGCAGACCGCCTGGCAGGACACCGGCAAGATCAGGGTTCCCACAGCCTATCTGTGCGGCGCCAAGGACCAGATCATTCCGCTCAGGCCGTCGTTCCAGGCCGCCGCGCGCCTGCGGCCTGGCGACCGCACCGCCTTCTACGCCGACGGCTATCACCTGCTCCTGCGCGACCTGCAGCGGGACAAGGTCATCGCCGACGTCGCGGCGTTTATCCGCGACCCGGCTGCGCCCTGGCCCTCGGGTGCGCCGCCGATGCCGGCAGCCTAGCCCCGATCCATCATCTGCGCGAACCGTTCGAACAAATATAGCGAATCGGTCGGGCCCGGCGAGGCTTCCGGGTGGTGCTGGACGCTGAACACCGGCTTGCCGGTCAGGGCGATGCCGGCGTTGGTGCCGTCGAACAGGGAGACGTGGGTTTCCTCCACGCCCTTGGGCAGGCTGTCTCGGTGCACCGTGAAGCCGTGGTTCATGGACACGATCTCCACCTTGCCGGTGGTCAGGTCCTTGACCGGGTGATTGGCGCCGTGGTGGCCCTGTTCCATCTTGGTGGTCTGGGCGCCGAGCGCTAGGGCGAGCATCTGGTGGCCCAGGCAGATGCCGAACACCGGCTTGCCGCTGTCCACCAGCTTCCTGATCTCGGGCACGGCGTACTCGCCGGTTGCGGCCGGATCGCCCGGGCCGTTGGACAGCAGCACCCCGTCCGGATTGCGCGCCAGGATATCCTCGGCGCGGGTCGAGGCGGGGACCACCGTGGCCCGGGCGCCGATGCTCGTCAGGGCGCGCAGGATGTTGCGCTTGACGCCGTAGTCCAGCACCACGACCTCATAGGGCTTGCCCCGGCCCTTGGGCGCGGCGCGTCCGCCATAGCCTTGCGGCCAGTCCCACAGGCCCTCGTCGAAGGTGAAGGCCTGGGCGCAGGTGGCGTCCTTGGCCAGGTCCAGCCCCTCAAGACCGTTCCAGCCGCGCGCCTGATCCTTCAGCGCCTCCAGGTCGAACTTTCCGTCCGGCGCATGGGCGATCACCCCGTGTGGCATGCCTTTCTCGCGGATCAGTCGGGTGAGGGCGCGGGTGTCCACGCCCGCCAGGGCGATCAGCCCGCGCGCGCTCATCCAGATGTTCAGGTCCTCGCCCGCGCGCCAGTTGGCCGGCGCGGTCGGCGCATCGCGGAAGATGGCCCCGCGCGCGGCGGTCTGGGCGCCGCGGCCGAACTCCTCGATGTCCTCGGCGTTGACCCCGACATTGCCCACGTGGGGGAAGGTGAAGGTGACGATCTGGGCCATGTAGGAGGGATCGGTCAGGATCTCCTGATAGCCGGTCATGGCGGTGTTGAAGCACACCTCGCCCACCGCCGAGCCCACGGCGCCGAAGCCCTTGCCCTGCAGCACGGTTCCGTCCGCCAGGACCAGCACGCCGGTGGCTCCGGGCATCAGGGCTTGGGTCATGACGGGGACTCCTGGATTCGGACGGACGGCATAGTCGCAAAAAAGCGGGCCGAGGTCGCCCCCGCCCGCTGAAAGGCGCATCTAGGGGCGCCTGAGCTGCGCGTCAACCCGCCCGATTGGATGCATCCGACAGCGGACACGGCAGGCGATTCCGCGCTAATCTTTTTCCGTGCGCTTCGACGAACATTTCCTGGATGAGATCAAGTCTCGCCTTCGCCTGTCCGACGTGATCGGGCGGACCGTGAAGCTGCGCCGGCAGGGGCGCGAATTCGCCGGCCTGTCGCCCTTCACCCAGGAAAAGACCCCGTCCTTCTACGTCAACGACGAGAAGGGCTTCTACCACTGCTTCTCCTCCGGAAAGCACGGCGACCTGATCAGCTTCCTGCAGGAGACCGAGCGGCTGTCCTTTCCCGAGGCGGTCGAGCGGCTGGCGGCCGAGGCGGGGGTGCCCATGCCCGTCCCAGATGCCCGCTCGGTCGAGGAAGACAAGAAGCGCCTGACGCTGATGGACTGGCTGGAGGCGGCCGCCGGGTGGTTCGAGGGCGAACTGCGCCGGCCGGGCGGTCAGGCGGCGCGGGCCTATCTGGAAAAGCGCGGCCTGCCCGAGGGCGAATGGAAGCGATTTCGCCTGGGCCTGGCGCCGGCGTCGCGCACCGGGCTGAAGGACCATCTGGTGCAGAAGGGCGCGCGGCCGGCCGAGCTGGTCGAGGCGGGCCTGCTGATCGCGCCGGAGGACGGCGGGGCGCCCTACGACCGCTTCCGCGAGCGAATCATCTTCCCGATCACCGACGCGCGCGGCCGGGTGATCTCCTTCGGCGGTCGGGCGCTGAACGCCGACGCCAAGGCCAAGTACCTGAACGGTCCCGACACCGCCCTGTTCGACAAGGGCCGCACGCTTTACGGCCTCTACGAGGCGCGCAAGCTGCTCGCGCGCGGGCGGGGAGGGCGCGCCGCTGGTCGCCGTGGAAGGCTATATGGACGTGATCGCCTGTCAGCGGGCCGGGATCGCCGCGGTGGCCGGCATGGGCACGGCCCTGACCGAGGACCAGATGGCCCTGATGTGGCGCTACCATCCCGAACCGACGCTGTGCTTTGACGGAGACGCCGCGGGCCAGAGGGCCGCCTCGCGCGCCATCGATCGGGCGCTGCCCCTGCTGCAGTCCGGCAGATCGTTCCGCTTCGCCTTGGTGACCGGCGGCAAGGATCCGGACGACGTTTTGCGCGAACAGGGGCCCGGCGCGTTGAAGGCGCAGCTTTCGCAAAGCACGCCCTTCGTGGAGGCCCTGTTCGTGCGCGAGCGCGACACCTCGCCGCTGGACACCCCCGAACGCCGCGCGGCCCTGAAGGGACGCCTGCGCGTCGCGGCCTCGGCCATCCAAGACAAGGACCTGGCCCAGGCCTACCGCGAGGACCTCTTGGCGCGCCTGGACGCTCTTTGGGCCAAGCCGGCCGCCGGCGCCGGCCAGACCTTCGCCTTTCAACCGCGCCGCGCCTTTGCCGGCCGGGGCTCCGAGCGCGTTCAGGCTCCCGGTCCGCCCACCGCCGAGGGTCGCGCGGCGGCCCGTCGGCTGGCCGTTTCGCTCGACCCCATCGCCGCCGCCGTGGCCAAGGGGGCGGTTGATCAGCCGGTCTGGCTGGACGATCACCTAGAAGCCTTGCAGGTTCACGGACTGGGCCATCCGGCGCTCAATGAGTTGGCGAGCGCGATTGTCCGCCTGCGGCTGGAGGCCGACGTCCTTGACTCCGAGGCCCTGAAACGCCATCTGGCGAGCAACGGCTTTGGCGCTCTGCTGGGTGAAATCGATCGGGCCGCCCGGACATCCGGCGCGCCCTTCCTGGATTCAGATGTTTCATCCGCCGCCGCCAGGTCGCAATGGTCGCACGCCTTCGAGGTTCTGATCCGAATGGCCGCGTTGGAAGAGGCTTTGTCGTCCGCCAAGTCGGAACTGACCGATTCCGCCGATGCGGCGGCGTTCATGCGTTTAAAGGGTGAACGCGATGCGTTGAGGCGGGCGATCAAGACGGGAACCGTCTGGTCGTCCCGACTGTCTATGGAGGCGGGAGCCTTGGAATAGGCGGCAGCGGGACAGGGGTCCCGCCGCGGCCGACTTTTTGCATGTTCGGCAAGGCCTTGTTTTGGTTAAACTTGGCCCGACCGAAGCGGAGAACTGAATGAGCACCACGACGGCCGAGCCGACCGAAACGACCACCGACGGTCCCCTGCTCGATCTGACCGATGCGGGCGTCAAGCGCTTCATCAAGCAGGCCAAGGCGCGCGGCTATGTGACCATGGACGAGCTGAACAAGGTTCTGCCGTCCGAGGAGGTCACCTCCGAACAGATCGAGGACACCCTCGCCATGCTGAGCGAGATGGGCGTCAACGTCGTGGAGAACGACGAGGTCGAGGGCGACGGGGAAGCGGGCGAGGGCGGCGAAGTGGCCGTGCGCGAGGAATCCGCAGTCACCGTGGCCGAAAAGCCCGAGAGCTTTGATCGCACCGACGATCCGGTGCGCATGTATCTGCGCGAAATGGGCTCGGTGGAGCTGCTGTCGCGCGAGGGCGAGATCGCCATCGCCAAGCGCATCGAGGCGGGCCGCGACACCATGATCCGCGGCCTGTGCGAAAGCGCCCTGACCTTCGAAGCCATCATGGTCTGGCGCGAGGAGCTGGGCTCGGGCCGCATCCTGCTGCGCGAGGTGATCGACCTGGAGCAGACCTACGGCGGTCAGCCCGGCGCCGCGCCCCTGCCCACCGAGGGCGGAGAGCTGATCGAGGGCGCCGAGCCCGCGCCGGTGGAAGCCAAGGCGCCGACCGAAGAGGGCGCCGAGCCGGCCGCCGAGGGCGAGGGCGACAGCGACGAGGACGATTTTGACGACGGCGCGGGGCCCTCGGTCTCCGCCATGGAGGCGGAACTGCGCGAAGGCGTGATGGCCACGCTGGACGCCATCGCCGCCGAGTTCGAGGCCTTTCGCAAGCTGCAGGAAAAGCTGGTCGAGCGTCGCCTGAACGGCGAGGACCTGCCGGAGAAGGACCGCAAGCAGTACGAGGCGCTGTCCAACCTGATCATTCAGCACCTGAAGACGCTGAAGCTGAACAACAACCGCATCGAGGCCCTGGTCGAGCAGCTCTACGCCATCAACAAGCGGCTGATGGGGCTGGAAGGGCGCCTGCTATCGCCTGGCCGACAGCTATGGCATCTCGCGCGCGAGTTCCTCAAGGCCTATTTCGGCTCCGAGCTCGCGCCGGACTGGACGCGAAACGGTCAAGCAGCACGGCGTGCGCTGGACCAAGTTCGCCGAGAACGACTTCGGCCAGATCACCGATATCCGCCAGGAAATCGCCATGCTGGCCACCGAGACCGGCGTGCCGATCGACGACTATCGCCGCATCGTGCAGACGGTGCAGAAGGGCGAGCGCGAGGCCCGCCAGGCCAAGAAGGAAATGGTCGAGGCCAACCTGCGCCTGGTCATCTCCATCGCCAAGAAATACACCAACCGCGGCCTGCAGTTCCTGGACCTGATCCAGGAAGGCAACATCGGCCTGATGAAGGCGGTCGACAAGTTCGAGTACCGCCGCGGCTACAAGTTCTCCACCTACGCCACCTGGTGGATCCGTCAGGCCATCACCCGCTCGCATCGCCGATCAGGCGCGCACCATCCGCATTCCTGTGCACATGATCGAGACGATCAACAAGATCGTCCGCACCTCCCGCCAGATGCTGCACGAGATCGGCCGCGAACCCACGCCGGAGGAGCTGGCCGAGAAGCTGGCCATGCCGCTGGAAAAGGTGCGCAAGGTGCTCAAGATCGCCAAGGAGCCGATCAGCCTGGAGACGCCCATCGGCGATGAGGAAGACAGCCACCTGGGCGACTTCATCGAGGACAAGAACGCCGTCCTGCCCATCGACGCGGCCATCCAGTCCAACCTGCGCGAAACCACCACCCGCGTGCTGGCCTCGCTCACCCCGCGCGAGGAACGCGTCCTGCGCATGCGCTTCGGCATCGGCATGAACACCGACCACACCCTGGAAGAAGTCGGCCAGCAGTTCAGCGTCACCCGCGAACGGATTAGGCAGATCGAGGCCAAGGCGCTGAGGAAGCTGAAGCACCCGAGCCGGAGCCGGAAGCTGCGGAGCTTTTTGGACAGCTGATGGCCTCGTCGACTGCCCAGTTTGTCGTTCATCGATGCGCGTCAAGCCTCGTTGTCGATCACGAAGTCAACTCTTGTGATCGACAAATCACTTGGTCGCTAACCGATGACTTCTCAATTGCTGAGTCTCTGTCCCTCCGACACGTGTTGGCGGATGAGCGCGCACAGACGCTAAGGCATTTGCTTGCCGCGTTGATCGGTTCGTGTATATTAATACACATGGATAGCCGAAGCGTGATCAAGGCTTTGGAGGCTGAAGGCTGGTTCCTCAAGCGGACAACCGGTAGCCATCATCACTTCACGCACGAGACTAAACCCGGGATCGTTACGGTGCCGCACCCCAAGCGTGATCTGCCGATCGGCACGCTTCGGTCTATCGAAAAGCAATCTGGAGTGAGCCTGAGATGAGCGTGTCCCGATTCTATATCGCCCTGATCCACAAGGATGACGACAGCGACTTCGGGGTTTCCTTCCCGGACTTCCCCGGTTGTGTTTCAGCCGGCGCGACCCTTGAAGAGGCTGCCGAGATGGGCCGCGAAGCCTTGGAGGGGCACGTCGCACTTATGATCGAGGAAGGAGAGGCCGTTCCCGAACCTTCGTCCATGGACCTTATCATGGCCGACCCCGACCATCGTGACGGCACCCCGGCCCTGATCCCGCTCAGCACCGTGGTGCTGCAAAAATCCAAGGCCATGCGGGTGAACATCACCTTGCCGGAAGACGCTCTCCGCGAAATCGACAGCTATGCCGAGGCTCATGGCTATACGCGATCCGGCTTTCTGACGGCCGCCGCGCGAAGGGCTATGGAGTCGGCCTGAGCCCGCTCAAACGCTCCCGCCGCCGCGCGTTTCTGGTTGAGGGCGGGCAGCTAGAGAAGTTTGCCCTGCATGTCCGGCCCTTCCTCGCGCTTGGCTTTTTTGAACACGCTGGGGTCCAGCCAAGGCATTTCGGGGCGCTTGCCTTCGAACAGGTCTTCAATCGTCAGGATCTGGATTTTGGGAAAGTCCCGGTACTCGGTCTTGTAAAGGCCCGCCGCGGCGGCGCGGGTGATCATCGGCCGGGTCGGGGGCGTCAGCGTGATGAACAGCCCCATCTTGGCGCCCTCATGCTCGACCGTCGTGATCAGGTCCTTGACCATGGTGTCGGAGACATGCGCGCCGCCCTTCACGGAAACGATCGCCTTCTCGGTCGTCTTGCCGTCAGGCTTGAAATAGACGTAGCCGTCCACGCCCTGGTCCGCGCCCTTGCGGCCGCCCTTATAGGGCTGGGCATTGTCGAGCATCGATAACGCCCACAGCTGAAACTGATGCTTGTCGGCCTCGGCCAAAGCGCGTGCGGCGCCGATGTCCTTCGGCACGCCTTGAACCTCGAAGTGCGCCAAGGGAAAGGCGTCGGTCAGGCGGCGCTGGATCAGGCCGATAGCGAGGTGGGTTACGTCGATTCCGATCCAACGGCGGTTCAGCTTCTGCGCGGCATGAACGGTGGTGCCGCAGCCGCAAAATGGGTCCAATACCAAGTCACCTTCGTTCGATGACGCGTGAACAATACGTTCCAGAAGTGCGATTGGCTTCTGCGTCGGATACGGCAAATTCTCCTGGGCCTGGGATTGGACTGGCTTGATATCTGCCCAAATATCCCCGACCGGTGTCCCTTCCTGTTCATCCAAATAACGCTTAGAGTCTCGGGACTGCTCCGGGATTATTTTGGATTATCAATCCGTCTTCGTAGGCCTTTTGCATGCGATCGCGAGTCCAGCGCCAAACTCGGGTCACGCCTAAAAATTCGTATGTCAGGTTCGGTCTATTTTTATTTGGATTCAATAGATTATCTAGCGTGTAGCGCCGCCCAAAATCGGCTTCAACGTACCGATAAAACTGCTCTACATAGCTAGGATCATGCGCCGTATATTGAGCGTTCCAAGTCCATAAATCAGATTTGCTATATTTCAAAATGGTGTCGTGGTTTCTGGCAAATCTTGTGAAAGCCAGCCCTTTTGCATTCGTCATTTGCCATATAATTTCGTTCCCAAAATGTGATGTTCCAAATATCGAATCTAAAACGATTTTGAGGTAATGGCTTGCGACGGGATCACAATGTAGATAAAGTGTTCCTGTTGCTTTGAGGACTCGATGAAGTTAAATTAGCCTTACTGCCATCATGGTCAAATAAGCCATCATGTCGTTTTTGCCGAGAGACGACTGCATAGCGATGAGCATGTTGGCAACGTCAGAGTTTCCACTCTGAACCGCTTCGTCAAAGGCGCGCTCGGCGCTGATATTCCAATGCCAAGTGTCGTCGAACGCCTCGATCTGGGCAGGGGATTGCTCACCCGTCGGCGAGCGAAACAGCACGTTGTAAGTGGCGTTGGAATTGAACGGCGGATCGAGGTAGATGAGGTCGACGCTTTCGTCCTCGATGTACTCGCGCAGGATGGCGAGATTATCGCCATAGAACAGCGTGTTGACGGACGGCGTGCGACGCATGGCTCTCCCCAGAGCGCCACCATCGCTTGCTTCGGGCGGATTTTGCAATCCGGAGCTTTCACGCAGGGAGCAGACCCTGCGTCCCCCATGCTGCACTGCAATTGAACCGCTCGCCGCAAACCCCTATATGGAACCCCTCGGCCCTTGCCGCGTGAGGACTTGATGCTGGTCACCATGATGAAGGCGAAGCTGCACCGGGCGACGGTGACGCAGGCGGACCTGGAGTACGAGGGGTCCATCGCCATCGACCGCGACCTGCTGGACGCCTCCGGCATCCTGCCGCACGAGCAGGTGGACGTGCTCAACATCACCACCGGCGCGCGCTTCACCACCTACGCCATCGAGGCCCCGCGCGGTTCGCGCACCGTGGGCGTCAATGGCGCGGCGGCGCGGCTGGTGCAGGCCGGCGACAAGGTGATCGTGGTGACCTATTGCCAGATGGACGCCTCCCAGGCGCGCAACTACGCGCCCCAGGTGGTGCTGCTGGACGAGGCCAACCGCGTCAAATCGGCGGCGTGACGGGCAAGCGCCCAGGCCTGCTGCTGATCGTCGCCGCCGCGACGGCCCTCACAGTCGGCGGCTGTGACCGCGTCCAGCGCCTGATCCACGGCCCCGGCTTCAGCACCCAGATCCTCGACGCCCAGCTGGACCCGGCCATCGGCGGGCCCGACACCTGCGTGGTGATCGTGGACACGGCGAGCGGCGCCGAGCTCTACCGCTACGGCGACCATGCGGTGTGCAACCGGCCGCTGGCGCCCTGCGCCACCTTCAACGCGCCCATGGCCCTGATCGGGCTGGATATGGGCGCGATCACGCCTGACACAGTCTGGCCATGGGACGGCTCGGCCCAGCCTTCGGAGCAATGGCGCAAGGATTCCAACCTGGCCGCCGCCTTCCAGTGGGACATTCCCTGGTGGTGGAAGCGCCTGGCGCGGGCCATCGGTCCTGACCGCTTCGCCCAGAGCCTGTCAGCCTTCGGCTACGGCCAGGGCCGGCCGGTGGGCGATCCCCTGGCCTTCTGGCTGGGCCCGGCGGCGGGCGGCGGCCTGTTCATCTCCAGCAACAATCAGGCGGCGTTTTTGCGCAAGCTGTACCTGGGCCAGCTGCCGGTCTCGACCGCCGCAGCTCAGACTGTGCAGGGTCTGATGAGCGAAGAGACGCGCGGGGACACGACGCTTAGCGGCCTGACCGCCAGCTGCCCGTCCATCGCCGACAATTCGCGCAACCTCGGCTGGTGGGTCGGCCGCATCCGGAGCCCCAAGCGCGACGTGATCTTCGCCATGTCCATCGAGGGCCAGAACGCCTTGCCCGGCATGGAAATCCGCAGCCGCGCGGAGCCGATCCTGGCCCAGGCGGGGCTTTCTGCCGGCGAGCTAGCCTACTTGGCCAGTTCGTAGACGGCCGACACCTCGATCCGCACATCGAGATCGCCCGGTTCGATCGGCGTGGGCGCGGACGTCTTGGCCATGGCCAACATCGGGCGCGGCCGGATCGGCTGTGCGTCGCCGCCTTCACTGAGGCTGACCAGGCGGACGACATGATAGCCCGTCGCCTGGGCGTAGAGCTCGGCCTTGGCCGTCAGCGCCTTGACCGCCGCGCGCCGCGCCTGATCCTGCGCAACGCCGGCGTCCTTCAGGCCGAAGCTGATCCCGTTGATCTGATTGGCGCCGGCCGCGCTTGCCGCGTCGATCGCCGGACCGAGCTTGGCCAGATCGCGCACCGTGACCGTGACATCGTTGGCTCGCCTGATAGCCGGTCAGCTTGGGCGGCTGGTTCTGGGCATAGACGTACTGCGGGCCCAGGCTGAGGTTCGATGTCCGGATGTCCCGCTCGGCCAAGCCCTGCCCGCGCAAGGCGGCGAGAATGGCGCTCATCTTGTCGGCGTTCAGGCGCATGGCCTCGGCCGCCGTCGGAGCCTGGGTGCTCACGCCCAGGGTGATAGAGGCCACGTCCGGCGCGGCCTTGACCTCGCCCTCCGCCTGAAGGCTGAGCGTCGTGGCGTGGAAGGCCGCGTCCGCATCGGCCCCTTGGGCGAAGGCCGGGGAAGCGGCGAGGCAGATCAGGCTCGCGGCGGTCAGGGCGGATTTCATTGTGGCGTCTTTCATTGTGCGGCCGAGCCTAGACCCGGGGGCCGGCGGCGCAAGGAACATGATTGGATCGGGCCGCACCCGAACGGGAACCAAAAACAACCTCTGCGAATTATTCTCAAATATCGCCAAGGGATTTAACCGGCTGGCTACCTTGACTCGTGCAGGATCACGGATGAAGCGGCGCCGTGGTTCGGATGGCGGGCGCCCGGATCGAAAGGCTTGGAATGCAGGCGCCCATGCCCATGGACGATGAGGCTTCCAAAGCCGTCGCCTGCCTGCGGGTCATCCTCCACGGGCTGGAAAGCCGCCAGCATGCCGCCGAACTGGACGCCCTGGTCGGCAAGCTGATCAACGCCTTCCTCGAAACGCGGTGGGTCTGGCCGCGCCAGTTCACCCAGATGACCGCCTACGCCTTCATCCTGTCGGACCCGCGCGTCAAGGTGCTGGACAAGAGCGCCCTGCAGGCCCTGTCACGTGAACTGCAGGGCAAGCTGTTCGGCGCCTCCGGCGGCGGCGAGGTGGCGCTGATCGTGTTCGAGGGCGAGGAGCCGGAGGTGCATCGCTTCGCCGCGCTGGAGCCGGAGGTCGTGCGCAAACTGGCGAGCGGCGAGGGCGGGGTGTCGCCGCCGTTCGAGGGCCAACTCAGCCAAGTCACCCCCAAGGGCGAAAAGCCGATCGATCCGACGCCAAAGAGCGTCAGCTTCTCTACGCCGAAATTCGAACGCAACTACGAGCCCCTGTATCGGGCGCTCTATTTCGCCCCGTCCCGGCGGTTCTTCGCCAACATGGCCCTGTGCAAGCCGCTGGGCGCGGCGGGTTTGCGCGATGTGCTGGTCGGCGCTCACGTGCTGCCGGGGGTGGCCACCGAAGAGTTCGACGAGGGCTGCGTGGAGAGCGCTTTGGAGGCCCTGCGCCAGGCGCCGGTAGAAGGGCAGCTGTATGTGCCGCTCAACTTCTCCTCCCTGGTGCGTCCCGCCGGTCGGCTGGCCTATGGCGAATTCATCGCCCGGCTGCCAAGCGAACACAGGGCCAAGCTGGCGGCGGCGATCTATGAGACGCCGCGTGATCCGTCCTTCTTCGCCCTGAACCAGATGGGCAAGTATCTGGCCGGCCACTTCGCCCAGATCAACCTCGTGGTGTCCGATCCGGCCTTCGAAATCGAAAAGCTGGCCCACGGCGCGGTGGCCAGCGTGGGCCTGGTCCTGCCCGAGGTCGAGCCGCCCGCGCGTCTGGCCGCCATCCGCCGGTTCATGCAGAGCCGCGAGATGTTCAAGCGCAAGCAGATCTGGCCGGGCGTGCTGGGAGTCGCCAGCCGCGCTGAGCTGGACCTATGCTTGGAGCTGCGTACGCCGACGATCAGCGGCCCGGCGGTGTCCGATCTGACGCCGTGCCCGATCGGCGCCGCGCCGTGCGAGCCGGGCGCCCTGCCCTATCGCACCGCCGCGCGTTAGGCCTTCGCTCCGTCCCACACCCCGGCCGGGATGAACACCCGGCCGTCCATCAGCATCCGCGCGGTGCGCAGCAGGGCCGAACGCTTGACCTCGATCTGACCGCCGGCGGTCAGGTCCACGTCCATGGCCACGGTGAAGAAGCCGGTGGGGTGCTCCACCTCCAGGCTCTTGACCGCCTTCACGTCGGCGATGCCGGCGACTTCGGCCGCGACCGAGCCGGGGACCACGCACGCCGTTGCGACCGAGACGGCGCCGAACACGCCGATTGCATCATGCACCCGGTGCGGGATGAAGGTGCGGGTGCAGATGGCCCCCCCGTGCTGGGGCGGCGCCACCAGGGTCATCTTCGGCACGGTCTTCTTGGCCACGTCGCCGAGGTTCATCATGGCCCCGGCCTTCATCCGCACGGCCTCAACCTTGGTCTTCAGGTCGAGGTTGGCCTCCATCGCTTCAGGGCTCTCATAGCCGGTCAGGCCGAAGTCCGAGGCGCGCAGGACCACCACGGGCATGCCGTTGTCGATCAGGGTCGCTTCCACGCCCTCGATCATGTCGCGGGCATGGCCGCTAGGCAAAAGGGCGCCACAGTTGGAGCCGGCCACATCCAGGAAATCCACCGGAATGGGCGCGGCGGTTCCCGGTACGCCGTCGATGCGCGCGTCCCCGTCGTAGCGCGGCTTTCCGCCTGGGGTCTGGACCTGGGCCACCGCGATGGAGGCGGTGTTGAGCATGTTGATGCGCACCTCGGTGAGCGCGCCCGTCGCCTTGACAAGACCGCGCTCGATGGCGAAGGGCCCGACGCCCGCCAGGATATTGCCGCAGGGCTGACTGTCCGACACCAGAGCCTGATCGACGAACACCTGCAGGAATAGGTAGTCCACGTCCGCGTCCGGCCGGCTGGGCCGGCTGATCACGGCCACCTTGCTGGTCAGGGGATGGGCGCCGCCCATGCCGTCAATCTGTCGCTCGTCCGGCGAGCCCATGGCCGCCATCAGCACCTGATCGCGCAGGGCGATTTCGGCGGGCAGATCCGACTTGAGGAAATACAGGCCCTTGGAGGTGCCGCCGCGCATGACGGCGCAGGGGATGGCGGTCTGCATGAGTTAGCCCTCGTAGGGGTAATCGACGTATTTCAGGCCCTTGGCGGCCAGGCGTTCGCGGAAACCATAGACGTCCAGGCCCAGCTCGCCCGCCTCGAAGCGCTTGCGCTTGCTCTCTTCATTGGCCTCGCGCGCATTGGCGGCGGCCAGCACCTTAGCGGCCTTCAGGCGCGGCACGACCACCACCCCGTCGTCATCGGCGACGATCACGTCGCCCGGCTCGACATAGGCGCCGGCGATGGTGAAGGGGACATTCACGTTGGCGATGGTTTCCTTGACCGTGCCCTGGGCGAAGATCGCCTTGGACCAAACCGGAAAGCCCATTTCCGTCAGGATGGCGACATCGCGCACGCCGGCTTCGATCACCAGGCCGCGCACGCCCTGGGCCTTGAGCGAGGTGGCCAGGAGGTCGCCGAAATAGCCGTCCTCGCAGGGCGAGGTCGGCTTGACCAGCAGGATGTCGCCCGGTTTGCACTGCTCGACGGCGACGTGGATCATCCAGTTGTCGCCGGGCGCCACCTCGCAGGTGATCGCCGTCCCGACGATGTGCGCGGGCCGGTAGATCGGGCGCATGCAGGAGGCCAGAAGGCCCGTGCGGCCCTGGGCCTCGTGCACCGTGGCCACGCCCAGTTCGGAAAAGCCCTCGACCACGTCCTTGTCGGCGCGGGGGGTGTTGCGGACAACCACGCTCATGCTGCGAATTCCTCTGTATCGATGTCCATCTGGTTGGCCGCGTTGTAGCGCGGCCCGTGGACGGTGTGTCGGTTGATGATCTCGCCCGCGCGAGCGAGCACCTCGGCGCTGAGGCTGACGGCGTCGGCGCCGGCGTTGTCGGCCAGATGGGCGACCTTGCCGGTCCCGGGCAGGGCGATGATGTGTTCCCCTTGGGCCAGGACCCAGGCCAGGGCCAGTTGGGCGGGCGAGCAGCCGACCTCCTGTGCAAGGGCCGCGAAGGGCTCCAGCAGCTTGAGGTTGGCGGCGTAGTTGTCGCCCTGGAATCGGGGCATGGCCGCCCGGATGTCGCCGGGTTGGAAAGCCTGCGGCGGCTTGGCGGTGAGAAAACCGCGCGCCAGCGGACTGAAGGCCACGAAGGCCACGCCCAGCTTGCGGCAGGCGTCGAGCACCCCAATTTCCGCATTGCGGGTCCATAGGGAGTATTCGGTCTGCATGGCCGTGATCGGGTGGGTCGCATGGGCCCGGCGCAGGGTCGCGGCCGACATTTCCGACAGACCGATGCAGCGAATCTTGCCCGCCTCGACCCCTCGCGCCAACTCGCCCACGCTGTCCTCGATGGGCGTGTTCGGATCCAGCCGATGCAGGTAATAGAGGTCGATCATATCGGTCTTCAGCCGCGCGAGGCTCTCGTCGATCGACCGCCGCAGGGTCTGCGGCCGCCCGTCGATCACCCGCTTGCCGTCGGCGATGTAGAGGCCGCACTTGGACGCCAGGGTAAATTCCCTGCGCCGCTTGCCTAGCACCTCGCCGATGAGGCTCTCATTGGCGCCCATGCCGTAGACCGTGGCGGTGTCCAGCAGGGTGTAGCCCAGGTCCAGCGCGCCGTTCAGCACCGCCTCCGCGCCGGCCCGGTCCGGCCGATCGCCATAGCCGTGCGACAGGCTCATGCAGCCGAGCGCGATGGATGAGACGGTGAAGGGGCCAAGCTTACGGGTACGCATGAAGGTCCTAGAGCAGGCTCTTTTCGATGCGGTCCAGGGTCTGCATGGCGGTGAGGCACTGGGCCACGCTGGCGTTGGGCTCGCGACCCTCGCGGATGGCGGCGATGAACTCGCGGTCCTGCAGTTCGATGCCGTTCATCGACACATCGACCTTGGACACGTCGATGGGGTTTTCCTTGCCGTCCACCAGATCGTCATAACGGGCGATATAGGTGCCGTTGTCGCAGATGTAGCGGAAGAAGGTGCCCAGCGGCCCGTCGTTGTTGAAGGACAGGGACAGGGTGCAGATGGCCCCGCCGGGGACCTTCATCTGGATCGACATGTCCATGGCGATCTTCAGCTCCGGATGGTGCGGACCTTCCACGCCGCGCGCGACGCTGGCGATCTCGCCGGTCTGGTATTGGAACAGGTCCACCGTGTGGCAGGCGTGGTGCCACAACAGGTGGTCGGTCCAGCTGCGCGGCTTGCCCAGGGCGTTCATGTTGGTGCGGCGGAAGAAGTAGGTCTGAACGTCCATCTGCTGGACCTTCAGTTCGCCGGCCTTGATCTTCTTATGGATCCACTGGTGGCTGGGGTTGAAACGACGGGTATGGCCGCCCATGGCGATCACGCCGGTCTCCTTCTGCACCTGCACCAGCCGCTCGGAATCGGCCAGGTTGTCGGCGATCGGGATCTCGATCATCACATGCTTGCCCGCGCGCATGCACTGAACGCCCTGATCGGCGTGCATCTGGGTGGGCGTGGTCAGGATGACCGCCTCCACGCCGGGCTGGGCCAGGCCCTCGGCCAGGTCGGTGGTCCAGTGCGGAATCTTGAACCGCTCGGCGACCTCCTGGGTGGTCCCGGGGCTGCCGCCCACCAGGGAGACCACTTCCACATCGGGAATCTTGCCGAGGGCTTCGAGGTGCTTGACGCCGAAGGCGCCCTGTCCGGCGACGAGAATCTTTCACTTCGCTCTTCCTTGTGCGTTTCGCGCCGTTCAGCGCGGGTTTTCCAAAATCAGGTGCCCCACCGCCGTGTTGGAAGCGGGCACGTGATAGAACCGTCGGACTTCATTGACCTTGTCATCGAGCGCGCCTCGCATCACCAGCCACATGACCAGCTCGATGCCCTCCGAACCGGCCTCGCGCATGTAGTCAACATGCGGGATCTTGGACAGGCGCACCGGGTCGTTGACCATGCCGTCCAGGAAGTCGTTGTCGAACACCGGATTGATCAGTCCGGCGCGCGGCCCCTGCAACTGGTGGGACATGCCGCCGGTGCCGAAGACCATCACATTGAGGTCCTGGTCAAAGGACTCCACCGCCTTGCGGATGGCTTTGCCCAGCATGTAGCAGCGGTGGCCGGTGGGCGGAGGATACTGCACCACATTGACCGCCAGCGGGATGACCGGACAGGGCCAGGCTTCGGGTTGGCCGAACATCAGCGACATGGGCACGGTCAGGCCGTGGTCCACCGTCATCGCGTTGACGATGGTCATGTCGAATTCGTCGAGAATGGTGGACTCGGCGATATGCCAAGCCAAGTCCGGATGGCCCTTGACCACGGGCACCGGGCGGGGGCCCCAGCCCTCGTCGGTGGGTGCGAATTCCTCGGCGCAGCCGATGGCGAAGGTCGGGATGATCTCCAGGGAGAAGGCCGAGGCGTGGTCGTTGTAGACCAGGATGATGACGTCCGGCTTGTGGTCGGCGATCCACTTTCGTCCGAATTCGTAGCCCTCGAACAGAGGCTGCCAGTACGGTTCGTGGGTCTTGCCCAGGTCTATGGCCGCGCCGATGGCCGGCACGTGGGAGGTGGCGACGCCTGCGGTGATCCTAGCCATTCTGTTCGGCCTTGCTGCGATTGCCATCGACCGATCGGCCGCCCTTGAGCATCATCTCGGCGTATTCCGCCTGGGTCACGCCCGACATCTTCGCCGCGATCTGCTGGAACGACAGCCCATCGGTTCCGGCGATCTTGGCCGTGAAATAGATGTTGCCGCCCAATTCCAGCATGCGGTTCCAGTCGCGGTCCAACACAGCCTGGCGCTGCTCGGGCGTCATGGGGAAGCGGGCCAGATAGCCCGCCTCGTCGGCGCGAAAGGCCTGGCGGTTCTCGTCCTTCATCAGGGACATGCAGAACATGTTGAGGTGATAACCTTGCCGTGAGCGTTTGGCGTTGAACACCCGGGTCCCGGGTATGTCCTCATAGGCGGGCGGCGGCTTGGGTGTGCTCATCATCAGCTCCAGTAAAGCCCCATCGGGTTTTCCACCAGCAGCTTATGCTGCAGCTGCGGCGTGGTGGCGACGCGCGGGATCATGTCCACCAACTGCCCATCGTCGGGCATCTGCTTGACGTTGGGATGCGGCCAGTCCGCGCCCCACAGCACCCGGTTCGGGATGTGCTCGACCATGGCCCGGCCGTAGGGCACGAAATCGTCCCATGGCGGTCCCTGCTTGGAAATGCGCTCGGGACAGGTGACCTTGACGAAGAACTTGTCGTCCGAGCCGACCATCTCCAGCAAGGCGTCGTATTCGGGATTGTCGTTCAGGGGCTTGGACACGTCCGGCACCGCCAGGTGATCGATGATGATCGGCACCGGCAGGGCGGACAGCAGGGGCTTGAGCCGCGCGACTTCGTGAATCTCGAAATAGACCACCAAATGCCAGCCCAGCTTGGCGACGCGGCGGGCGATTTCCAGATAGACCTCGTGCGGCAGTTCGTCGGCCAGGCGCGGAACGAAGTTGAAGCGCGCGCCCATCATGCCCGCCTCGGCCATCGCCTTCAGTTCGTCGTCGGAAATGTCCGGCTCGATCGTGGCGATGCCCTTGGCCCTGCCGTCGGAGTGAATCATGGCGTCGACGATCGAACGGTTGTCCGGCCCGTGACAGCTGGCGGTGACGATCACATTGCGCTCGAACCCCAGGAAATCGCGCAGGGCGAACAGCTTTTCCTTGGGCCCGTCACAGGGGGTGTATTTGCGGCTGGGGTGGTAAGGGAACACATTGGCCGGCCCGAACACGTGGCAGTGTGTGTCGACCGCGCCGGGCGGCGGTTTGAACTTGGGCTTGGATGGATTGGGATTAAACGGCAGATAGTTGGAATCCATCCCGGGGCTCCTGTTTGTGGACGTGCAGTCCTAAAGCAGGAAGGCCCGGCTCGGAAACTGTCGACGCGAGAAAAAAGATACATAGGGATGAAATTGCGGGGGAAGGGGTCCGTGTGGGGCCTTGCCGGACGGCTGTGGTTCCAGGTGCTCGTGGCCATGATCGCCGGCTCGGCCCTGGGCTGGCTCAAGCCTGAGTTGGGCGCGGCGATGAAACCGCTGGGCGACGCATTCATCGCCCTGGTGCGCATGATGATCGCCCCGGTCATCTTCTGCACCGTGGTGCACGGCATAGCCGGCATGAACGACTTGCGCCGCGTGGGCCGCGTGGCGCTCAAGGCCATCATCTATTTCGAGGCCGTCACCAGTCTGGCGCTGCTGTTCGCCCTGGCGGGGGTGAACCTATGGCGACCCGGGGCGGGCGACTCATATCGCAGCGCTCGTGGGCGACAAGGCGGCGGTCGCCGGCTACGTCGCCCAGTCCGGCCATCAGAGCTTGGTCGATTTGCTGATGCGCATCATTCCGACAACCTTCGTCGGCGCCTTCGTCCAGCCCGATGTTCTGCCGGTGCTGCTGACGTCAGTGCTGTTCGCTTTCGGCCTGGTCCTGGCCGGACGAGCCGCCCGCCCGGTATTCGATCTGATCGGCGCCCTGTCGAAGGCCGTCTTCCGCGTCGTCGGACTGATCATGTGGGCGGCGCCGCTGGGCGCGTTCGGGGCCATGGCCTTTACGGTGGGACGATTCGGCGCAGGCTCGCTGGCGGCGCTCGGATCGTTGATCGCTGAGTTCTACGTGGTCTGCGCCCTGTTCACCGTCGTGGTGTTCGGCCTGATCGCCCGGGCGGTCGGCGTCAGTTTGTGGCGGCTGATGGGCCACATCCGCGAGGAGTTGCTGCTCACCGCCGCGACCACCTCCTCGGAAACCGTCCTGCCGCAGCTGATGGCCAAACTGCGCGCCTTGGGCTGCGAGGAATTGGTGGTCGGGCTGGTGGTTCCGACCGGCTATTCCTTCAATCTGGACGGCACATGCCTGTATCTCGCCACCGCCTGCGTGTTCCTGGCCCAGGCCACGGGAACCCCGCTGGGCCTGCCGCAACAGCTGGGCCTGATGGCGGTGCTGCTGCTCACCTCCAAGGGCGCGGCGGGGGTGGCGGGGGCGGCCTTCGTGGTGCTGGCCGGCACCTTGGCCTCCACCGGCGCGGTGCCCGTGGCCTCGCGTCGCACTCATCCTCGGCGTGCACCGCCTGCTTGCCGAGGCCTTGACCTTCGTGAATGTCGTAGGCAACGCCCTGGCGACGATTGTCGTGGCTCGCTGGGAAAAGGCGCTGGACGTTCCCACCCTGCAGGCTCAGATCGGTCTCAATAAGATTCGCGGAGTGCAAGACGCATGATTATCGACTGCCACGGCCATTACACGACCGTTCCGGAGGGCCATGTCCAATGGCGCGAGCGCCAGACGGCGGCCTTCAAGGCCGGTGGCGACGTCGATCCGGCATATCCCGACATCTCGGACGATCTGATCCGCGAAAGCATCGAGAAGAACCAGCTGCGCCTGATCAAGGAGCGGGGCGCGGACCTGACAGTGTTCTCGCCGCGCGCCTCCGCCATGGCGCCGCATGTGGGCAACGAGGCGGTCAGCCAGGCCTGGTCGATCAACAACAACAACCTGATCAAGCGCGTCGTCGACCTGTTCCCGCGACTACTTCGTGGGCGTGTGCCAGCTGCCCCAGTCGCCGCGGCGTGCCGATCAGCCATTCCGTCGCCGAGCTGGAACGCTGCGTGCTCGAGCTGGGCTTTGTCGGCTGCAATCTCAATCCCGATCCGTCGGGCGGCCACTTCACCGCCCCGCCGCTGACCGACAAATCCTGGTATCCCTTCTACGAGAAGATGGTGGAGTTGGACGTGCCGGCCATGGTCCACGTCTCGGGCAGCTGCAACCACGCCTTCCACGCCACCGGTTCTTATTATCTCGCGCCGACACCAACGCCTTCATGCAGTTCCTCGAGGGCGACCTGTTCCGCGATTTCCCGACCCTGCGCTTCATCATCCCGCACGGCGGCGGCGCTGTGCCCTATCACTGGGGCCGGTTTCGCGGCCTGGCCGACATGCTCAAGAAGCCGCACCTGCGCGAGCATGTGATGAAGAACGTCTATTTCGACACCTGCGTCTATCACCAGCCGGGCATCGACCTGCTGTTCGAGGTGATCGACATCAACAACATCCTGTTCGGCTCGGAGATGATCGGCGCGGTGCGCGGCATCGATCCGGAGACCGGCCACTACTTCGACGACACCAAGCGCTACATCGACGCCCTGGCCATCCCGCCGGACGACAAGGCCAAGGTGTTCGAAAAGAACGCCCGCCGGGTCTATCCGCGGCTGGACGCTATTCTGAAGGCGCGGGGGCTGTAGAGGTCGGCGCGTCCACCGCGCACGACGGCGCCGCTGCGGCGTCGAAGCCCCAGTGGCGATAGCGCTTGTCGTCGATGTGGAAGCGCACGCCGGCGTAGAAGCCCAGGCCGATGTCCGCCTCCCGGCCGTGGGCCTTGTGCGTGCGGCACAGGACGTCCATCAGCCGAGGCCGGTCCAGCGTCGGGTCGAGCGGCTCCAGGTCCAACGCCCAGAATCCGAGGTGAGCGCTCTCCTTGGCGCCCTGGGCGCACTGATTGAGCGCCTCCTCGCGATAGCCGGAGACCACCTCCACGCGGCCGATCGCGGGCTTCACCCGCTGTTCGATCCAGCGCAGCGTCCGCGCCGCGCGGGGCCAGTCCGCCGGAGGAGGCAGGGCGAAGGGCTCGCCGCCGCAGGCCTGCCAGTCGCTGGCCGTGCGCAGGATTTGATAGGGCGGCGCCACCTTGCCGACCTTCGCCTTGCGCAGATAGGCCTGCAGGCGTTTGGCCTGCGCCGCACGGCCCGGCTCGACCTTCAGCCACATGTGAAAGCCGGCCTCGGACTGGTCGATGGACGCGGGGGCTCGCCAAGGGGCGAGATGGGCGCGATGGACGCCGCAGGCCTTGGGCCGAACTGCATCCTCGAAAGCCGGATCGGGGCACAGATCGCGCAACCGGTCGGCCAGTTCGGCGAACAGATCCGAACGACCGAGCGCCAGGGATCCGTCCACGTCCGGCAGAATGTCCGCCTCGGCGCCGGTCAGGCCCAGCTTGCGCGCGGCCGTCCCCGCCAGACAGGCCCGTTCAGAGCGGCGCACCGACGGCGGCGAGACGGCCGTCTCGTCCAGCTTCTGTTCGATCTGCTCGGCGTTCAGCCTTCGCTCGACGGCGCAGGCCCGGGGTCCCGCCGTCATCGACAGCACGACCGCCAACGCCGCCAGCATGACGCCGCCTCCGACCCCTATCGGCGGCGAAGATTAGAGCGGTTCACGCCGCCGCGCTATGCGCCGGGCGATGGCGCCACAGCCACTCCTCCTCATCCTCGAGCACGGACCGGGGCGTCGGGGTCTGGGCCACGCGCACGATCTGGGCCTCGCGTTCGTCCCAGATGATGGAGATCTCGATCAGCCGCCGGTAGGTTTCGCCCAGCAGCCGGCGGGTTTCTGCGTCCACCTTGTCCAGGTCGCTCAGGCTCAGTCGCACCCGGCAGCCGCCGACCGGCTCGCGCTGGTCATGAAGGCGCAGCACGGCGTCGATCATGGCGGTTGAGGGCAAGGCGCGGGCAATGCTCGGACCGCGATCGAAGGTCGAGGTGAAGGCCGGGCGAGGGTAACGGCGATAGCGGGCGGCGAGGGCGGGCATGAGCGGGGCTCCAATCGTTCGGTGAAGCCACTCTGCGAGTGCATTACGACAGAAATCGGTCGTACCATGAACAAATGCGGCACGAAAAAGCGTCCCTTCTGCTCGACCTCGCCCGGCGACTGGCGGCCAGCGCGGAGGGTCTGACCCTCGACGAGATGGCCGAGGCGGCGGGCGTGGGCCGGCGCACGGCCGAGCGCATGCGCGACGCCCTGTGGGGTCTGTTTCCGCAGATGGAGGAGATCGCCGAGGGCGCGGCCAAGCGCTTCCGCATCCCCGGTGGACTGGACGGTCTTTATCAAAGCCCCACGGCGGAGGAGTTGCTGGAACTGGGCAAGGCGGCGGCGCAACTTCGCGCCTCGGGCGCAGAGCCGCGCGCCCGCGCCCTTGAGAGCCTTGAGCGTAAGGTGCGTGGCGCGACCCGCGGCGCGGCGCTGCGGCGCATGGCGCCGGATATCGAGGCTATGTCGCGCGCCGAGACCCACATAGCCGTGCACGCCGGTCCAAGACCTTATGAGGACGAGGCGATGATCGGCGCCCTGCGCCAGGCGCTGATGGCGATGCGCCAGGTCCGTTTCGTCTATCTCGGCGGCTCCCGTCCGGGCGGGCGGCGGGAGGTCACGCCCTATGGCCTGATGTTCGGCCGAGCCAACTATCTGGTGGCCGCGCCGGCGGGATTGAGCGAGCCGCGCAATTGGCGGCTGGACCGCATCGCCGAGCTTGAGGTGCTGGATGAGCCCGGCGTCCCGCCGCCGGACTTCGATCTGGACGCCTACGCCAACCGCTCCTTCGGCATCTATCAGGACGCCGTGCAGGACGTGGTGCTGCGCATCGCGCCGCAAGCCGCCGCCGAGGCGTTGGTCTGGCGCTTCCACCCGACCCAGAGCGTGGAGGAGCAGGCCGACGGTTCGGTGACGGTGCGCTTTTCCGCCTCCGGCGCCCTGGAACTGGCTTGGCACCTGTTCACCTGGGGCGACAAGATCGAGGTGGTGCAGCCGCAATCCCTTCGTGAAATCCTGTTGCGCGAACTGCAAGGCGCCCTGGCGCACCACCGCGCGAGTCCGCCCGCAGCCCAGGGATTGCAGCCGTCGCCACCCTGACGCTGGCTCCAAACGCCGTCCGGCGAAGGGATGGGCCAACGGAGCGGGCGTGCGCGTTCGCCGGATAATGGGCGACACACAAACAATATCGGCTCCTGCTCAAGGAATCGGCAATCCATCTAGGCATAGCATAAAAGAAACCAAGGGGGTCGTTGGAATCAAAATTCAACAAAAACAATATGCTGATAAAATATTCGCCCAGTGTGAAACGGGCCCAATGTTTTTTCAAATTAAGATATTTTTACCTGGTCCGCGGTAGACTCCAAACTGGAGAGCCACAGACAGTCCTGCGTTCGTTTGGCGATGGCAGGAGGCCTTCGGAGTGATCCCGTTGGGCGGTTTGTCGAAACAATTCGCGCGCGGCCATCGATCGGTCCGCAGCCTGCTCCACTTGCAGGAAAATGGCTCGACCGCCCGCGCGCTCAACCTGATATCGATCTGGTCCAAGCACGGACTGACGGCGGATTACCATCAAAGGCCGCTGTTCTTGTGCACCCTGCTCAACCGCAGCATCATCGTTAAACATCGTCTGAGACAGAATGAGCTTGACGCGTTCAGCGAGAAGCGCAGCTCGGCGACTAAGGTCATTCTACCCATCGACCTGACCGATCTCAGCTCAGGCGCCAGGTCGTTTTTCATAGGACAGAAAGGCTACGCCGAATTACTCAATGAAATTCTAGGCACGAAAGGACACGCCAGAAGTCGAGACCAAGAATTATTGGACTTGATCGATTCGTTGCCCTCGCTCGATCCGTTCCTCATGCGGGAACGGCTCAAGCAAGCCGGATTTCAAGCCGCGCGTTGCTACTTCGAACTCAGCGAAGCCGATTCCGCGCGCATGACCGAATTCGTCCAGCAGGAGGTCACGCCGCTGGTCGGCATGTCTTTCGGAGACCTGGCCATAAGTCTGAGCGACTTGACCACCAAGCTGGCGGAAAAAGTCATGGCCAACGCCAGCGACGTTGACATGGAACCGTTGCGGGCGGGCATGGGCATGAAAATTGATGAATTCCAAGATGGAATATTCAGCTGGAAGGGCTTTATCTATTACAAATGGTCCATGACAAATCTTCTGCCCAATGTTCGTCCCGTGCTGGAGGAGCTTTTGGCGGTGCGGCCGACCGGACCCGTTACGGGCGATGAACGGGATTTTATCGCTGCGGCCAAATCGAGACTTACTGAAGCCATGTCCGATGCTTGCGAAACCGTGCGGGCGACGCTGAAAGTGTATGATGACGCCTACCGCGATCTGACCCGAAACGGTCAACCCAGGGCGTTCCGCGAATTTCTGCTGAAGGCGCCGAGGCTTTTTAATGAACTGGGCGAGAGGCTCGGGGCCATCCAACACATTGTCAGCTTTTGGCGCTTCCGCTTTCCGACAGGCTCCGGCAAGCGGATCGCCGCGGGTGAATTGATCGATCTGCTGGCTGACTTCGAATTAAGCCTCAGCACGCTCTCGGCGAGCGCCGTTCAATGCAGTGTGTGGTCCGTCGAGCGCCTTGCCGCGGAATGACGTGGGCCCTGTGAAGCGTCGCCGCGGCGCGCTCGCCCTGTTCGCGGCCCTGACCCTGGCGGCGAGTTCTTCGACGGCGGAATGGACACGGGCGATGCCCGTCGCTAGGCCTTCGCCGGCCAAGGCGCACGCGGCGCTGCAGGCGTTCGAGCGCGAACTGGAAAGCCATGACAGCGCCACCGTGGTGCTGCAGGCCTGGTGCGACGCGCACGGCTCGGCGCCCGGCCTCAAGATTAAGGCCCGCGCGGTCAAGGCCACCCGCAAGCGGCCGCCGCGGGCCGCGCGCCAGGCCTTGCGGCTCGGCCTCGACACGGCGGTGCGCTATCGCCGCGTGGACCTGCTGTGCGGCGACCAAGTGCTGTCGCGGGCCGACAACTGGTACCTGCCGGCAAAGCTGACCGACGACATGAACCGTCAGCTCGACCGGACGTCGACGCCCTTCGGCGTGGTGGTCAAACCGCTCAATTTCACGCGGCGCAATTTGACGACTGAGATTCTGTTCCGGGGCGAGGTCGCCGCGCCGCCTCAGGTCCTGCGACATTCCGCGGTGCTGCTGACCGGCGACGGCGCGCCGTTCGCCTTCGTGGTCGAGACCTACACTGACACGGTGTTGGCTGTCGGCCTTTAGGTCGGGACAACCTGACCCTTGTCCACCACGGCCTTGAGATTTTCCAAAATCTCCTGCCGTTCCGTTTCGGTGAACCGCTCGGGACGGCGCAGTAGGCGCATGACGCCAAGGTGCACCTGCACGCGCTCGCCGCTCAAGCGGCCGCTCTGCTCGGCCTGATCCAACAGGTTGCAGTAGGACAAGGCGGCGGCGCCCAGATCCGCCAGTCCGCAGGTTCCGGCCAGCCCCGCCACTTCGCGCACGGACTTGTAAAGGACGTCCATCCGGGACTCGGCGCGCTCGGACAGGCCGTAGACCTGCTTGAGAGCCTGGTCGATCTGTTCGATGCTCTCGTCGGCGACCTGCATGACAAGCTCATCGGCGTCGGCGATCGCCGTTTCCACATGCTTGCCGCCGGGCGTGGTCACCGCCTTGCCGAGCCGATTTTCCGGGGAGAAGTAGACGACGTGGCTCATGCGGCGGCTCCGGCGGCGGCTTGGTCTTCTTTGGGGTCGCCTCGGCGTCGGCCGACCATTCCCTGCGGAGGCCCGTCATCATGGAACCGTCGGTCAGGCCCGGCGTAGCTCTGAGTCTCCAGATACTTCCTCTTGGCGCCGGCCACCCAGCGAACGCGCTCCATGATGACCTTCGGGCTGATCGGCTTGGCCACAAAAAGATTGGCGCCGCAGTCCCTGGCCTCGGTCACTTTGCGCGAGGCGGTGTGGGCGGACAGCAGGATCACCGGCGTAAACCGATTGAGTTCATTGTCGCTGCTCATGCGCAGCTCGCGGATGAAGGCGTAGATATCCCCATCGTCCAGCATGGCCTCGGATATAATCAAATCAATGGAGTGCTGGCGGATGATCTCGTCGGCGGCGGCAACGCTGGTGCAGCGATAAAGATGCTTGGAGCCGAAACCGGCGAATATTCTCGCTAGAAGCTCTACGCCCCACGCATTGTCTATCAGGAGAACCGAGGCGCGTTCCAGGTTTATGCGCGCTTTGGCCCTGTTTGGATCCTTGGCCGGCAGGTCGATCGTGGGCTTTTCCATCCCCTCTGGCCTTCCGTTACTACAGTGGGCGACGCCCGAAAACCTACGAGGTCTGCTCAATCTGAGTTGGGATTGGTTAATATTTGGCAACCGAAGGCGGCGGTGCGTCACGTCGCACCCCTCTCCCGCGCCCTTTCTGCATCGAGAGAGTTCGGACTGACCGGATCCCCTGACGTCTTCAACCTGGCGGATAGCCGCGCCGCGCGCCGTTCGGGTCCTCGACCAGATCGCCATGGATGTAGCCCGGCCCCACCGGGACCTTGCCGTGGCCGCCGGGAATATCCAGCACATAGGTGGGTTGGGCCAGGCCCGACAGATCGCCGCGCAGGGCCCTCATCAGCGCCTGGCCCTCGGCGATGCTTGTCCGCAGATGGCTCGTGCCGGGCGCCAGGTCGCCGTGGTGCAGGTAGTAGGGCTTGATGCGGGTCTCCACGAAGGCGCGCATGAGGGCGGCCAGCGTATCGGCGTCGTCATTGACGCCCTTGAGCAGAACGCTCTGACTGACCATGGGCAGGCCCGCGTCCACGATGCGCGCGCAGGCGGCGCGGGCGGCGGGCGTCATCTCGCGCGGGTGGTTGGCGTGCAGGGCGACGTACACTGCCTTGCCGGGAACCTTGAGCGCGTCTACCAGCGCGTCGGTGATCGCCGTCGGATCGGCGACCGGCAGGCGGGTGTGGATGCGGATGACCTTCACGTGGTCGATCTGGGCCAATCGCCGAACCAGGGCCTTCAGTCGGCGCGGAGACAGGATCAGCGGATCGCCGCCCGTGAGGATCACCTCCCAGATTGCGGGCCGGTCGGCGATGTAGGCGAGGGCCCGATCCAGCGCCCGCGGCGACAGCGCGCCCAGGCCCCCGGGCCCGACCATCTCGCGCCGGAAGCAGAACCGGCAATAGACGGCGCAGGCGTGCACGACCTTCAGCAGCACTCGGTCCGGGTAGCGGTGGACTATGCCGTCGACCGGGGTGTGGGCCGTATCGCCGATGGGGTCGGCGCTCTCGCCCGGCAAGGCGATCAGCTCGCGCGCGTCGGGGAGGAACTGGCGGGCGATGGGATCGTTCGGGTCGGACGGATCGATCAGCGCGGCCAGAGCCGGGGTCAGGGCCACGGCGTAGCGCGCGGCGACCTTTTCCAGCTCAGGCAAGCTCTCGGCTCCGATCAGCCCGGCCTCGGCCAGGGCCTTGGGGCTGGCGAGGGCGTTCACGACCGCGCCTCCGCCACCGGCGTCCACAGCACCTGCTCGATGTGCTCGGCGCCCGTGGCCAGCATCACCAGGCGGTCGAAACCCAGGGCCGCGCCGGCGGCGTCAGGCATTTGCGCCAGCGCATCGAGAAAGTCCTCGTCGATGGGATAGGCCTCTCCATAGAGTCGCGCCTTTTCGGCCATGTCGGCCTCGAACCGTGCGCGCTGTAAAGCGGCGTCGGTCAGCTCGCCGAAGGCGTTGGCGAGCTCAACGCCGCAAGCGTAAAGCTCGAACCGCTCCGCGACCTTGGGCGCGCCGGGCTTGGGCCGGGCCAGGGCCGCCTCTGGAATGGGATATTCGTAGAGGAACGTGGCGCGCCCATTGCCGATGTTCGGTTCGACCTTGTCCAGCAGTACGCGGCTGAAGATGTCCGACCAGTTGTCATCCTCGGCCATGCGCACGCCCGCCGCCTTGGCCAGGGCGGCCAAGGAATTGCGGTCCGCGGCGCCGTTCGCCTCAACCGTGGCCAAAAGGTCGATTCCGGCGAACCGCTCGAAGGCTTCGGCCATGGTCAGGCGTTCGGGCTCAAGGCGCGGATTGGCGGTGCGTCCTCGGAAGGCGAATTGGCGGGCGCCCGTCACATCGGCCGCCAGAGCCAGCAGGGCGGCGCAATCGTCCATCAGGACCGTGTAGGGTTCGCCCGCCCGATACCACTCCAGCAGGGTAAACTCCGGATGATGCAGGGCCCCGCGTTCGCGGTTGCGCCAGACGCGGGCGAGCTCGAACAGGCGCGGCTCGCCCGCCGCCAGCAGCTTTTTGCAGGCGAATTCAGGCGAGGTGCGCAGGTGCAGGCCTCGGCGCTCGCCGTCCGGCGCCACGGCCTGGGTGGAAAAGGCGTGCAGGTGCGTCTCGTTGCCCGGCGACACCTGCATAGCGGCTGTTTCCACCTGCACGAAGTCGCGCGCCGCGAACCAATCGCGCACGGCCGCGGCGATGCGGTTGCGGGCCATCAGGCGAGGCCGGCGTTCGGCGTAAAGGTCGGGGCGCCAGGGCGGTGTCACTGTGAGCGGGTCTGTCAGGCTGGAGATTTGAGCGCTTATCGTATAGGTGCGCGGGTCAAAGCGGCTTAGCAGAATCATGCGGACGGTCATCGCCCGCCGAATTTGAGGAATACAATAGGTGAAGGTCCAGGCCAGTTCGCTCCGCAAGGGCGCCGTCGTCGACATGGGCGGCAAGCTCTATGTGGTTCTCAACGCCGAGAATATCCATCCCGGCAAGGGCACGCCGGTGACCCAGCTCGACATGCGCCGCATCTCCGACGGGGTGAAGGTTTCCGAGCGCTACCGCACCACCGAGCAGGTCGAGCGCGCCTTCGTCGATCAACGCGAGCACACCTTCCTGTACAGCGACGGGGAGGGCTTCCATTTCATGAACCCCGAGACCTACGACCAGCTGGTGGCGCCGCCCGAGGTGGTGGGCGATCTGGCGGTCTATCTGCAGGACGGCATGGCCGTGACCCTGTCGACCCATGAAGGCGTGCCCATCGCCCTTGAACTGCCCGCCCGCGTCACGCTGGAAGTGGTGGAGACCGAGCCGGTGACCAAGGGCCAGACCGCATCGGGCTCCTACAAGCCCGCCATCCTGGCCAACGGCCTGCGCACCATGGTGCCCACCTACATCACCGCCGGCACCCGCATCGTGGTGCAGACCGAGGATGGGTCCTATTACGAGCGGGCCAAGGACTAGGCCGCCTCCAGCCGTCCCCACGCCACACGTCGCCAGGCGCGTTCGTGCACATAGTAGAGCGCGATCTTGGTTAGGGCCTCGGCCGTGGCGATGGACACGGCGTACTTGGCGCTGCCGGTGAAGATCAGGCTGAGGACGAAGGTGTCCAGGCTGCCGAAAAACCGCCAGCTCACCGCCTTGATCAGCGAACGCAGGTGGGCGTTGGGCGCCCAGCGGAACAGTCGCCAGGCGCGCTCATGCAGATAGAACAGCGCGATCTTGGTGGCGATCTCGGTGGCGGCGATGGCGCTGGCCCAGCTGGCGTGGCCGGTGATGAGCCAGCTCCAGACGAAGGTGTCCAGCGTGCCGATCACCCGCCAGGACACCGCCTTGGCCAGGGCTCGGCCATGGGAGTCCACGCCGCCGATCTTGGCGGTCAGGGAGTTAGAACCTGACTGATCTGAGCGGATTGGGACGAACTCATGCGGGGCTCTCCAGGCTTGCCGCCATATCCATACAGAATCGATAGGTTTTATGAACGTCAGAAAATTTGAATCGCTCCCGAGACCCGCTCATGACGCTCAGGTCTTCAGGCGATAGCCGGTCTTGAACATCCAGCCGGCGATCGACAGGCAGATCCCCATGAAGATCAGGATCGCGAGCAGGCTGAAGCTGATCTGCACATCGGCCTTGCCGAAGAAGCTCCAGCGGAAGGCGCTAATCAGATAGACCACCGGATTGAACAAGGTCACAGCCCGCCAAACCGGCGGCAGCATGTTCAGCGAATAGAAGCTGCCGCCGAGGAATGACAGGGGCGTCAGGATCAACAATGGGACCATCTGGAGCTTTTCGAAGCCGTCCGCCCAGATGCCGATGACGAAGCCGAACAGACTGAAGGTCGCAGCGGTGGCGATCAGGAACAGGATCATAAACAGCGGATGGTCGATCCGGATCGGCACGAACAGAGCCGCAGTGGCCAGGATGATCAGTCCCAGGATGATCGACTTGCTGGCGGCCGCGCCCACATAGCCCAGGACCACCTCGAAGAAGGAAATCGGGGCCGACAGCACCTCGTAGATGGTCCCGGTGAACTTGGGGAAATAGATGCCGAAGGACGCGTTGGAAACGCTTTGCATCAAGGTCTGCATGATGATCAGGCCCGGCACGATGAAGGCGCCGTAAGGCACCCCGTCGATGCTGGACATGCGCGATCCGATCGCGCCGCCGAACACCACGAAATACAGAGAGGTGGAGATCACCGGCGCCAGGATGCTCTGCATCAGGGTGCGCCAAGTGCGATGCATTTCGAACAGATAGATGGCCGAAACGGCGCGCCAGTTCATGCGGGCTCCTTGGCGGTCTCGTGCACCAGGCTGATGAAGATGTCCTCCAGCGAGCTCTGGTGCGTCTGCAGGTCCTTGAACTCGATGCCCAGTTCCTCGAGCCGGCGGATCAGGGGCGCGATGCCCACGTGGTCCTGCTTGACGTCATAGGTGTAGATCAGCTCGGAGCCTGACGGGCTCAGTTCGAGCGGGAATTCGGCCAAGCCCTTGGGCAGGACCTTGAGCGGATTGTGCAGCTGCAGGGTCAGCTGCTTCTTGCCCAGCTTGCGCATCAGTTCGGCCTTCTGCTCCACCAGGATCAGCTCGCCCTTGTTGATCACCCCGACCCGGTCGGCCATCTCCTCGGCCTCCTCGATGTAATGGGTGGTCAGGATCACGGTCACGCCCGAAGCGCGCAGCTGGCGCACCAGGGCCCACATGTCGCGGCGCAGCTCCACATCCACGCCCGCCGTGGGCTCGTCTAGGAACAGCACGGCCGGATCGTGCGCCAGGGCCTTGGCGATCATCACCCGGCGCTTCATGCCGCCGGACAGGGTGATGATCTTGTTGTCCTTCTTGTCCCACAAGGATAGGTCGCGCAGCACCTTCTCGACGCGGGCGTCGTCGCGCTTCTTGCCGAACAGACCGCGCGACAGGTTCACCGTGGCCCACACCGTCTCGAAGGCGTCGGTCTTCAGTTCTTGCGGGACAAGGCCGATCAGGTTGCGCGCGGCGCGGTAGTCCTTGGTGATGTCAAATCCGCCCACGGTGACTTGGCCGGTGGAGGCGTAGGTCAGGCCGCAGATGATGCTGATCAGGGTGGTCTTGCCCGCGCCGTTGGGACCGAGCAGGGCGAAGATCTCGCCCTTGTCGATCTTCAGGTTCACGCTTTTCAGCGCCTGGAACCCGCTCGCATAGGTCTTGGATAGGTTGGAAATATCGAGGATCGCCGCCATGACGCCAACATAGCCGCGCGCCTTTGCGGACGCGAGGGGGCGGCGGCGCTTTAGGTGGAAATGAGAGCGCGGCGCGCTAATCAAAATTACCCCGCTCACCCCCGCGGAGGCGGGGGCCCAGGTCTTTCCAGTTCAGCGATCCCTGGACAGAACTGGGTTCCCGCTTTCGCGGGAATGAGCGGTTTGAATAGCACCGCACCGGCCAAAGCACCGCCTCCATCGGTCCTGAGGGCGCTTCGCCCGTGTCCAGGCCGGTGCGGGGGCGCTCGCCCGGCGCGGGCCGACGCCAGCGTCCGAAGATCAGGTCGTAGATCGGCAGCAGGGCGGCGAAGTTGCAGTTCCAGTGCTCGGGCGAGGCGGAGTGATGCAGGCGGTGATAGGCCGGGGTGTTGACCAGCCACCAGGCCCGGCCCAGGTCCAACCGCGTGTTGGAGTGGATCAGCACATTCAGGTAGGTCGCCGCCGCGTAGATCGCCACGATGGCCGGCGAGGCCTTGAGCAGCATGCCCACCGCCAGCCACACGGTCAGGCTCTTGATCACCGGTTCGGCCCAGAAGTGGCGGGCGGAGGTGGTGGAGTCGAAGTGCGGGTCGGAGTGGTGGAGGGAATGCATGGCCCACAGGGCGGGGACGGCGTGCTGCGCCCGGTGAAAGGCGTACTCCGCAGGATCCATGGCCGCCAGATAGACCGCCGCGCCGACCAGCAGGCCCCAGCCGGCGGACGGCAGGACGATCAGCCCGCCGCCCGCCGCATTGACCGCCAGGGTGATCAGGCCGCCGAAGGCCGGACCCAGGCCGAACTGCGCCGCCATATAGGCCAGCCAGACGAACAGATTGATGCGGTCGCCCGCCGGTCGCGTCGGCTGGGCAGGCCAAAGGCGTTCCGGGATCAGGCGCACGGCGAGCATCGCCCACACAGGTCCGGTGAAGGCCAGGAACAGCACAAGGGCGCGGACGACTGGGCCGGTCATGGCCTGAACGCCTAACCCACAAAGGCGAAAGGGAGGGTTAAGGCCGGGTCTGCAGCACGCGCTCGATGCGCCGGTCGGGGATGAACCACAGCACGGCCACGGCGACATAGAGCGCCAACGACAGCTGGGGCAGGAACGGTGACAGGACGAGACCCGCCGCATACAGGCCGATGGAGGCCTTGCCCTTCACATCCGATCCCACGGCCTTGGCCAGGGCCGAATCCGGCCCTTCGTGGCGCATCAGCAGGACGGCGAGCAGGGTGTAGGACAGGGCGTTCATCATCAGCATGACGCCGTAGACGGCGACCGGCGCGCTCCGCAGCGGATGCTCGGCCATCCAGGCTGTGGCGAAGGGCATGACCGACAGCCAGAACAGCAAATGCAGATTGGCCAGCAGGATCGGCCCGGTCACCGACCGGGCCGCATGCAGCATGTGGTGATGGTTGTTCCAGTAGATGCCGACATTGATGAAGCTCAGCACATAGGTGAGGAACATCGGCAGCATGGGTTTCAGATCGGCCAGGGCGCCGCCCGTCGGAACCTTCAGTTCCAACACCATGATGGTGATGATGACGGCGATCACGCCGTCGCTGAACGCCTCCAGCCGCCCCTTGCCCATGCGCCGCTCTCCCCCGCGCCGACACGCTAGCGGGTGCAGGGCGCGCCGGGAAGGGATTCAGCCGAGGTCGGCGGTGAGGCGCTCGATAAGGCGCAGGCGCTCCGTATCGCTCGCGGCCGCTTCCAACCGGGATTCCATCAGCCCGAGCAGCGCCGCGCGGGCGTTGTGCCAGTCCAGCGCCGCTGCCGCGCCGGGCGCCAGCCGGGCCTCAGCCGCCCCCGCGACAGCCCGGCACAGTCCGGGGCCGAGATCGAAACTTTGATCGAGCGTGGGAACAATCACCTGCCCCAATGCGTCGCCGGACTTGGCCAAACGTTCGGCCAGCGCCTTGCTGGCTGACGGCTCGCCGTGGGCCAGGAAGATTGGCGCCGGACACCGGCGAGCGCGCCTTGGCCCACGCCGCGAGGCCTTCGGCGTCGGCGTGGCTGGAATAGCAGTCCAAGGCCCGCACCCGCGCGCGCACCCGCACCGGATCGCCCTGAATGCGCACCAGGTCGCGCCCCTCCTGCAGCAGGCGTCCAAGGGTTCCGGCCGCCTGAAATCCGGTGAGCAGGACGGTGGCGTCACGCCGCCACAACAGCCGCTTGAGGTGTTTGCGCACGCGGCCGGCGTCGCACATGCCGCTGCCGGCCAGGATCACATGCCATCGGCTGAGCCGGTCCAATAAGTCGCTGTCGGCGGGCGACTTGAGAAAATGCAGCTGCTCGGACGACCGCAGAATATCGAACGGATTCTGTCCCGATTGGCTGTTCCAGCCCCGCTGGAGGAACACCTCGGTGGCCTCGATGGCCAGGGGCGAGTCGAGAAACACCTCGCCGCGGGGAACCTTTCCGTCGCGCATCAGCGTCAGCAGATCGACCAGCAACTCCTGGCTGCGCTCCACGGCGAACGCGGGCATCAACAGCGGGCCGCCCGCCTCGTGCGCGGCGTTGACCTCCCCGGCCAGCACATCTCGGCGTTCGTCGGGGCTGAGCCTTGGCCGCGGACGATCGCCGTAGGTGGATTCCATGACCAGGTGATCGACTCCCGACGGGCCTTCGGGGTCCGGCGCATAGGCCTGGAACCCGGGCCCCAGGTCACCGGAAAACATCAGCCGCGTGAGGCCTTCGGCCGTCTGGGCCTCGATCTCGATCGACGCGGACCCCAGGATGTGGCCGGCGTTCCAGTAGCGCGCGCGCAGGCCCGGCGCGGGCTCGATCCAGTCACCCAGTTTGACCTTGCTGAACAGCGCCATGGTCCGTTCGGCGTCCTTGACCGTGTAGATCGGCTCGACAGTGGCCCTTCCGCGCTCGCGGTTGCGCCGATTCAGGTGCTCGACCTCGCTTTCCTGGATATCGGCGGAATCGGCCAGCATGACGGCGCACAGGTCGCGCGTGGCCGCGGTGGCGTGGATCGGCCCCTTGAATCCGGCGCGCATCAGCTTGGGCAACAGGCCTGAATGGTCGATGTGGGCATGCGTCAGCAGGACGCCGTCGACGGCGGCGGCGTCGAACGGAAACGGGTCGTAGTTCAGGGCCTTCAAGGTCTTGGAGCCCTGGAACATGCCGCAGTCGATCAGGATGACGGCTTTGTCGGTCTGCAAGCGGGCGCAGAAGCCGGTCACGCATTCCGCGGCCCCGTGGAAGGTCAGGCTCAGGCTCATATCAGGCCGCCTCCCGGGTTCACGGTCATGTGACGCCTCCCTGTTGCTCGAGTGTTAGGGTGGCGCCGGGACCTCGACCTTGATTTCCCGCAAGGGCCGGATTTGACGTGGATCACGGCGAGGCCGTCCGGGCCTTGGCTACAGTGCTCGCATTGAAAATCGGAATCGCGCCATGCACCACAGAAACATCGCCTACCTCATCGCCGACACCGCCGGTGGGCGCATCGTCGAGTGGGATCGGGACGTCGGCGGCTATAAGACCCGTCATGCGATCCACGACGGCCCCGACCCGTCGCTGCCCCGTCACGCGCCCGGTCCGGGCTTTGAAAAGGGCGCTGAACCCCGACGCGGGATGGATGATCATGACTCGGTCCGCAAAAGGGTCCGCGCCGCCTTCGCGGTGGTTCTGGCCGAGCATGTCCGACGGTTCGCCTCAGATCACCCGGTTGAGGGTTTCATCCTCGCGGCGCCTGCCCGGCTGCTGGGGCCGCTCATGGCCGAACTAAAGGACGGGCCGCCGATCCTGGGGACCCTGGCCAAGGATCTCGCCGGAGTAGCCGATCACGATCTCGGCGAGTGGCTGGTCAAGGCCGAGTTGCAGGCGCCCGCGTAACAGCGCCTCTTTGCGTTTCGCCGAATTTGAGGTTGGATCGCCGTTCGGATCGCCAAAGATCGATCACGAACAGAACCTCAGGGAGCGGGGCGGCCAGATGCAGGCGAGAAATGTGACCAATCCGGCGGGCGGCCGAGTAATTCTGACGGTCGCCCTGTGTTGCCTGCTCGCCATGATGGAAGGCGTCGATCTGCAGGCGCCTGGGCTGACCCTCCCGGTGCTGGGGCCGCTGTTCAAGATCAGCGCGACGGAAAAGATCTGGTTCTTGCCGGTGAGCGGCTGGTTCCTGTCGATGAGCACCTTCGGCTTGATGGTCGGCGCCGCCGTCGGCGGGCGACTGTCGGACTTGATCGGGCGCAAGTGGGTGCTGATCATATCCGCCTGCCTGTTCGGTCTGTTTTCGGTCGGCACCGCCTATTCGGACAGCGTGAGCGCGTTGGTGTCCATGCGCTTCCTGACCGGGCTGGGCCTAGGCGGCGCGCTGCCCAATGTGATCGCCTTGACGGCGGAAAGCGTGAGCCTGGCCAAGCGGCACACAGCCATCGGCTTTCTCTACGGCAGCCTGCCGTTCGGCGGCGGCGCGGCCAGCCTCATCGTCGCCATGGCCTCGGCGCCCAGCCAGTGGCCGGTGGTCTATCTGGTGGGCGGCGTGGCCCCTCTGCTCATCGTCCCCTTGCTGATCCTCATCCTGCCCAACCGCAAGCCGGCGCGTGAGGACGCCAAGGTCGCGGCCGACGGCGTGTTCAAAGCCCTGTTCGGCGAGGGCCGCGCCCTGCGCACGCTGCTTGCTGTGGATCGGATTTTTCTGTGGCCTGTTGATCATGTACCTATTGCTCGGCTGGTTGCCCTCGCTCATGCGCAGTCGAGGGCTCACCGCGTCCCAGGCCTCGTCCGTGCAGGTGGCGTTCAACTGGTTCGGCGCCGCCGGCAGCATCCTCATCGGCTTCGTTCTGGACCGGGGCCGGCGGGCCGTGTCGACGGCCGTGGTGTTCGCAGCCACGGCCGCGGCCCTATTCTATCTGGCGGGAATTCCGGCCCAGTTCGCCTACGCCTTCCTGGCGGGCGGACTGGTGGGCGGCGCCATCTCGGCCGTTCAGGCCGTGCTCTATTCGCTGGCGCCCAGTTGCTACCCCACCCGCATTCGCGGGACCGGCGTCGGTTTCGCGGTGGCCGCCGGCCGGCTGGGATCGGCGTTCGGGCCATTCCTGGGCGGCATGCTGATCGGCGCGGGCCATACGGCGGCCCAGGTGCTGATGGCCCTGGTGCCGATCCTCGCGGTCTCCGCCGTCGGCGCGGTGCTGGTGGCGTTCATGGCGCGAGAGGGCGGCGAAGGGACTGCCGTCCCGCGTTAGGCCTCAAGCTCGACTAAACGCCGCTCGAGCCACATTCGCTCGGCCGGCGCGGGACCCAGCGCCAGGGCTGCCCGGAGCGCTTGGACCGCCGCGGAATTGCGCCCCACTCGCCGCAACAGGCTCGCGCGGACGGCATGATATGGGGCGAAGGCGCCCAGGGCCTCGCTCGGCAGCGCCTCTACCTCGGTCAAGGCCTCGGACGGACCCGCCACCTCCGCCAGCGCGACGGCTCGATTGAGGCGCACGACGGCGTCGTCCCGGCGGGAGAGCAGGGCGTCATAGAGATGCAGGACATCGGGCCATGGCGGTGGCTCCGCCAGGCTGGATCGCGCGCACCAGGCGCCGTGAATCGCGGCCTCCAACACCCTTGGACCATCGCCGCCGGCGGCAATCGCGCGGCTCAGATAGCTTTCGCCCTGGCTGATCAGAGGCCGCCGCCAAAGCGTCGGGTCCTGTTCCGACAGCGGAACCATGGCGCCGTCCTCGGCTAGACGCGCCGGACGCCGGGCCTCGGCGAAGCGGACCAGTGCGGCGAAAGCCAGAGCCTCGGCTTCATTCGGCAAAAGTTCGGCCAAGGTGGCGCTGAGGGTCAACATTTCGGCGGCGTAGCCGGCGTGGGGGCCCGCGCCCGCGGCATCCTCGTGCGCCTTGGCGTAGGCGATCTCCAGGGTCGACAGGACGGCGTCCAACCTGTCCGGCCAGGATTCGGGGCCGGGAATCTCGAACGGCACGCCGGCGTCGGCGATCTTGCGCTTGGCCCGCACAAGTCGCTGAGCGAGCGTTGTTTCCTGGACCAGGAACGCCCGGGCGATCTCGCCGGTCTCCAGTCCGCACACCAAGCGCAAGGTTAGGGCCGCGCGCGCCTCCGCCGCAATCGCCGGGTGGCAGCACACAAAGATCAGTCTCAGCCGTTCGTCAGGGATCAGATGTTCGTCGCTGACCATGACGTCCTCCGCTGTCAGTTGCGCAGGCGGGGCGTCGGGCGGAGCATCGCGCCGCACCTTGCGTTTCCGCAAGGCGTCGAGCGCTATCCGTTCGGCGGCCCGGTAAAGCCAGGCGGCGGGGTCGCGCGGCTCGCCATCCTCGGGCCATCGGGCGGCGGCGCGCGCGCAGGCCTCGGCGAACGCCTCTTCGGCCAGGTCGAGATCGCGGTAGCGGGCGGCGATAGCGGCGCGGATGCGTCCGCCCGCCGCCCTGGCTGCGCGGTCGAGGGCCAGACTCATTCCACGCCGAGAAGGGGCCTGACCTCGATGCAGCCGCCATCGGTCAGCGGAACCCGCTTGGCTAGGGCGATGGCCTCGTCGAGGTTCGCGGCGTTGACGATGTAGAACCCGCCGAGCTGTTCCTTGGTTTCGGCGAACGGTCCGTCATGCACGCTGTGCGCGCCATTGTTCAGCCGCACGGTGGTGGCCGAAGCGGCGTTCTTCAGTCCCGCGCCGCCCATCTGCACGCCGCTGGCGCGCAGCTCGCCGGAAAAGGCCCAGTGCCGCTCCACCAGCGCCTTGTAGGCCGGCGTCGCGGTTTCCTTGCCGCTGGCGGCTTCGTCTTCGTAGATCAACAAAGCATATTGCATCGATCGCGCCCCTCCTTCGGGCCGGCGGCTGCGCGCCACCGGACCAAAGACGCGCAAGCCTCGCCCAAATCGACAGTGGCTGCGAGATTTTTTCGTCAGCGATCGGGCGCCACCGAACCTCGGCTGCGCCGGTATCCTCCGGATCGACAGGGACGCCGTCGCACGCGGGACGTTCGACAGGTCGACGTAGCGCAAGCTTGAGCTGTTGAATTAGGCTATCTTTCTCCGGCTTCGGTCGCTCCAGCTTGGGGGACACAAAATGACAGACCTGATAGGGAGAAGGGCTTTCCTCGCAACCGGGGCAGGACTGGGCCTTGGTCTTGGTTCGAGTCCCAGTTTCGCCCAGCTTGAGAAACCGGCGCCCTGGCGCAGGCCAGGCACGGATATGCTTGGCAGGAGCTTGGCCGATCCTCCGCCCCGGCACGACATCCCTAAGCGGAAGGCGACCACAACTAAGTTGTTCCTGACGCCCCCCGGCTATCCCAACGCGATCGCCGCTGACCCGGACGGTAGAGGATTCTGGGTCGCCGAACAGCGACATGATGGGCGCCGTGAAGCCGTCTGGCTGCTGGATTGGAATGGAAAACTGCTCCACACGATCATGCAGGATACCCGAGACTGCACGGGCATGACCGTGGGCGACGGCTATATCTGGAGCGGCTGTGAAGGCGTCGCGCAAATCAATCATCCCAATCCGCCGATCGACGAAATCTTCCAGATCGACATGAGCGGCAATCAAATCAGCCGGCGCCAAATTCCCTTCGGTCCGCCGGAAGACGGTGGTCCCACGCATGGTCTGGCATGGGAGAACGGCAAACTTTGGATCGCGGCGGATCGAATGGGCTGTCTCATGCGAATTGATCCGCGATCATGGCAAGTCGACTACATGTTCGCGGAGGCGCGTGGGGCAGAGCTAGGCGGCCGGCTTCATGGAATAGAATACGACAACGGATACATCTGGCAGGTCGGCGGCCGTCAAAAACCTGGGACCTATGGTTACGAGGGCTATACGCCGGGCTTGATCAAATATGACGTGAAGACCGGTCGGGTGGTGGAGACGGTGGAGTTTGTCCCAGAGTTCCTGTGACATCCACGACGTCGCCGTCCACAATGGGCAGCTTTATGGCGTCGACGCGGGCGAGCATCCGGGCTGGTCAATCGATAATCCGGCGTACCAGCATGCAGGCTATCCACCGTACAACAGCCCGTCGGGCGGTTATGTGTTTCGGATTGACTTGATCTGAGGCCGCGCCGTGCAGGGGGACGCGTTCGCCAACTCAAACGACGGCGCCGCGATATCTATTTCCGATCTGACCGCATCCGGGCGGCCGTCAGTCCGCCAAGGCTGGCCAGCGACAAACCCATGGGTGGGCGGCCTCGTAAGCCTCCGCCAGGTCGAACAGCGCCTCGTCGGCCCCCCGCGCGGCGACGAGTTGCACCCCTGTCGGCAACCCGTCGTCGCCCGGGCGCGCCGGGACTGCGATGGCGGGATGGCCGCAGGCGTTGACCCAGGCGGTGTAGACTGCATGCCCGCGCGGACCCACCCTCTGTCCGTCGATCACCGGCGGATAAGGTCGATCGACGGGCCAGGGCTGTGCCGCCGTGCAGGGCGTCATGATGATGTCCGTGTCGCGGAAGCCTTGGCGCTGCCACGGTTCGGAAATCGAACAGGGTCTGGGTTAGGGCCACATAGTCGGCGCCCGTCAAAGTGCTCCCGCCGCGCGCCTGATCGACGTATTCGGAGGAGGCGCTTTCCAGAAAGCGCGGCTCCTGCTCGGCCAGCCACGCCAGGCTGGCGGAGGTCAGGGCCTGCCAGGCCAGCATGGCGTCGTCGATCTCGAAGGGCAGGGCCCCGAAGGTCACCGCGTGGCCCAAGACCTTAAGGTCGACGGCGACTTGGCGACAACGGGCCGCCAGCATGGGCTCCACAGGCGCATCGCCGAACCGTTCCACCACCAGAATTCTGAGTGGGCCGCGCCTAGGCGAGGTGCGACCGTGCGCGGCGAGGATGTCAAACATCAAACGCGTGTCCGCCGTGGAGCGGGCCAGCGGGCCGACCACTTCGCAGTCGAACATCAGCGGCGGAAAGCCGTCTCCGCGCTCGATGCGGCCCAAGCCGGGCTTGAAACCGACCAAGCCGGTATGGGCCGCGGGCCGGCGGATCGATCCCCCGCCATCGGTGCCCAGGGCGATGGGGCACAGTCCCGCGGCCACGGCCGCCGCGGCCCCTCCGCTGGAACCGCCCGGGGTCAGGACCAGATTCCATGGATTGCGGGTCGGTCCGAACACCGGGTTGTCGGTGAAGCCGCGCAGGGAGAATTCCGGCGTGTTGGTCTTGCCGAGCAGGACCGCGCCCGCCGCACGCAGGCGCGCCACCGGCAGTTCGTCATGGTCGGGGACGTAATCCGCATAGAGCGGCGAGCCCCACACCGCCGGACAACCGCGCACCAGCAGATTGTCCTTCACCGAAACCGGAATGCCGTCCAGAGGGCCGAGCGGCCGGCCGGCCTTCAGACGCGCGTCGCTGGCCTGCGCCGCCTTCGCTGCTTCGGGGTCCACATAGACGAAGGCGTTCACCGCCGGATTGAGCCGTTCGATCCGCTCCAGGTAATGATCCAGCAGTTCGCGCGCCGTCACCGCGCCGGCGCGCAGGTCCGCGGCCAGTCGGGCGATGGAGCGGTGATGCAATTCGCTCACGCCGCTTCCGCCATCTGGGCGATCGACGCCCGCGTTGCGAACAGGATTAGGCGGCATGGCGTTTCCAACACAGCGGTCTTTGCCCTCGACCCTGTGGGAGGGGGCTGCGCCTTGTCCACCGATCCGCTGGACAGGGTCTCGGTTTCCAGGCCGCAGGGATGGCTTTCGGCGCCGGCGCCTGAAGTTTAGGCGCCCGAACTTCGCTTCTTTTTGGGTTTGGGTATGGCCTGCGGACGGCCGTCTGAGCTAAATGCAGCCGCGCCCGGGCTCGGGGCCGACGGCGCATGGTTAGCTTAGCCTTATCAATGTTTTCATTTCCGGTTAGCTACAATTTCGCAAACAACCCGACTTAGGGAGGCAATGAAAATGTTGCACTGGAACCCTAGCGTTCTGACCCCGGTGGAGCCCGTCGGACAGTCGAATGTCCGGATTGAAGCCTTTTCAGCCGTCTATTGACGGCTAAGCGAGCAACATTGGAATGATGGCGCCTACGCGGTTCCGCATTGTTTTGGTATTCCTGGGCTTGTCCGCCATCGTCCTTGGCGCGTGGTCTGTGTTGGCGCCCAAGCAAGCCGCTCAGTTCGGCCAAACGCTCGGGCTGCAGCCGAAGAAAGCCGCGAGGGGCGAGAAGGCGTCGGTTCCGGTGACCGTGGCGAAGGCGTCCTATCAGGACGTTCCCGTGGCGATCGCCGCGCTGGGCGCGGTTCAGGCCTGGCAAAGCGACCTGATCCGCACCCAGGTGAACGGCAAGCTGCTCAAGGTCAATGTGGCCGAGGGCGCCTTCGTCAAAGCCGGACAGCTGTTGGCCCAAGTCGACCCTGCCCCCTACCGGGCGGCGCTGTTGCAGGCCCAGGGCGCCCTGGCGCGCGACACCGCCCTGCTGGCCAATGCGCGACTGGACCTGAAGCGCTATCAACAGCTGGCTGACACCCACTCCATCGCCCAGCAGCAGGTCGACACCCAACAGGCCCTGGTCAAGCAGGATGAGGGCTTGGTCCAGATGGATCAGGGTCAGGTGTCCGCCGCCCAGGTGAACGTGAACTACTGCGACATCACCTCGCCGGTCACCGGTCGGGTCGGCGTGCGTCTGACCGACGCTGGCAACCTTGTGGCCACCACCGACACGACCGGCATCATCGTCGTCAATCAGTTGTCGCCGATCGCGGTGACGTTCACCGTGCCCGAGGGTGATTTCCAGCGCTTGCTGGCGGTCACGCAGGGCTTCAGGCAGCCGCTGGTGACTCAGGCTTTTAGCCAGGAAAACAACACCTTGCTCGACACCGGCGAACTGACGGTGGCGGACAACAAGGTCGATCCGTCGACGGGCACCGTGCAGATGAAGGCCAAGTTCATGAACGCCCAGCAGAAGCTGTGGCCTGGACAGTTCGTCAATGTGCGCCTGACGGTGCAAACCCTGCAGCACGTCATATCCATTCCGGCCGCGGCGGTGAACGAGGGGCCCCAAGGCGCGTTCGCCTATGTGGTCGGGCCCGACCGCAAGGCGAAGATGCGTCCCATCAAGGTGCAAGTCACCCAAGACGCTGTCGCGGTCATCCAGGACGGACTGAATGAAGGCGATACGGTTGTGACCGACGGTCAGGTGTCCCTGACGCCCGGGTCCACGGTCGCAGTGCGCGGCGATGCGGACGCCTCGGGCGGCGGCCACTCGCACATGCGAAAGCCGCAGACCCCGTGAACATCTCCGCGCCTTTCATCAAACGTCCTGTGGCGACCTCGCTGATGGCCGCCGCATTTTTCGTGCTCGGCATTGTCGCCTATTTCGCCCTGCCCGTGGCCGCCTTGCCCCAGGTGGATTTCCCGACGATCCAGGTTCAGGCCAACCTGCCGGGCGCCAGTCCGGAGACCATGGCGTCCAACGTCGCTCAGCCGCTTGAGCGACAGTTCTCGCTGATCCCGGCATCACTCAGATGACCTCGACCAGTCAGCTCGAGTCAGACGCGGGTGGTGCTGCAGTTCGACCTGGCGCGCAACATCGACGCGGCGGCGCAGGACGTGCTCGCGGAGATCAACGCGGCTTCCGCGCCAACTGCCGACCAACCTTCCCAGCGCGCCCTCGATCTACAAGGCCAACCCGGCCGACACGGCCATCATGACCCTGGCGCTACGTCCGACGCCTTGCCTTTGCGGACCGTCAGCGACTACGCCGACAATATCCTTTCCGAGCAGCTTTCCCGTCTGACCGGTGTGGGCCAAGTCTACCTACTGGGACAGCAGAAGCCGGCCATCCGCATCCAGATCGATCCGCGCAGAGCGGCGGCCATGGGACTGCAGATTGACACGATCCGCACGGCGCTGTCGGCGAGCACGGTCAATTCGCCCAAGGGTTCCTTGGTGGGTCCGAACACGACTTCCGCCATCTACGCCAACGACCAGATGACCGACGTCAACGGCTGGAACAACCTGATCGTGGGCTACAAAAACGGCGCGCCGATCCGGGTCAAGGACATCGGCCAGGCGGTCGAAAGCGTCGAAAACAACCAGATCGGCGCCGCGAACTATCCCGGCAAGGCCAACGACGATCCCACCGCGACAGGAGGCCCGGGCCTCATCGTCCAGATATTCAAGCAGCCCGGCGCCAACGTCATTCAGACCGTCGATCGCGTTAAAGCCGCCTTGCCGGGGCTGCGGGCCAACATTCCGCCGGCGATCCACGTGTCGACGCTGCAGGACCGCACCCAGACCATCAAAGCGTCGGTCCGCGACGTGGAGATCACCATGCTGATCACCATCGCCCTGGTGGTGTGCGTGATCTTCGTGTTCCTGCGCAACGTCCGCGCCACCTTGATCCCAAGCGCGGTGATTCCGCTTTCGCTGCTGGCGACGGCGGCGGCGATGCTGGCTTTGAATTTCAGTCTCGATAACCTGTCCCTGATGGCCCTCACCATCGCCGTGGGCTTCGTGGTCGACGATGCGATCGTCATGGTCGAGGTGATCTGGAAACGGATCGAGGACGGGCAAAAGCCGTTGGACGCGGCCCTGGCGGGCGCTTCCGAGATCGGCTTCACCATCTTGACCATTTCGATCTCGCTGATCGCGGTGTTCACGCCGCTGATGTTCATGAGCGGCATCATCGGACGTCTGATGCGTGAATTCGCCTTCACCGTCAGCGTGGCCGTGGCCTTGTCGGTGTTCCTGTCGCTGACGTTCACGCCCATGATGTGCGGCAAATTCCTCCGACGTCCGGAGCATTCCCGCAATCCGATCATGAACGCGCTCGAGTCGGGCTTTCAGAAGATCGAGTCCGGCTACGCGCGCGCCCTCGACACGGTGATGCGCCACATGGGCGTGACATTGCTGGTTTTCATCGCCACCGCCGGCCTGGCGCTCTGGCTCTACGCCACCGTGCCCACCGGGTTCTTTCCGCTTCAGGACACCGGCTTTCTGACCGGCCAGATGATCACCGCCCAGCGGGATTCCACCCAGAGCGCCAACCAAAAAGCCAAACTGTGGGCCAAGATCGCCGCGCAGGATCCGGACGTCACCTGGGCCACCTACGCGTTGACCGGGGGCAATGTGGTGATCGTGAGCCTTGCGCTAAGGCCCCTGGACGAGGGCCGCAAGGCGACGGCGGATCAGGTTTACGCGCGCCTGCGGCCCAAGTTCGCCCAGATCGTCGGCGCGCCGGTGTTCATGGCGCCCAACCAGGATATCAACGTCGGCGGTCGCGGCGGACGGGCTCTCTACCAGTACACCTTGTCGGACGCGAGCCTGGAAGAGTTGAACGCGTGGGCCCCCAAATTGCTGGCCGCCCTGAAGGCCATGCCCCAGCTCAAGGACGTCAACTCAGACCAGCAGTCCGCCGCCAGCGCGGTCAAGCTCACGATCGACCGGGACGCCGCGGCGCGCTTCGGAATCGCCCCTGCGGACATCGATGCGGCGGTCTATGATCAGATCGGCCAGCGAGAGATCGCCCAGACCTACACTCAGCTCAACACCTATCACATCGTGCTCGAGGCGCCGCCGAACCTGCAGGCCACGCCCGATCTGTTCAACTCGGTCTATATAAATTCGCCGGTCACAGGAAAGCCGGTCCGCCTGTCGTTGTTCCTCAAATACGATCCCAATGCGACGTCCAGTCTGACGATCAATCACCAGGGCCAGTTTCCGGCGGCCACCATCTCCTTCAACCTGACCCCCGGCGTGGCTCTGGGCGACGCCACCAAGCTCGTGCAGGAGGCCCGGGAGAAACTGGGCGCGCCGGATACGCTTGGCGGGTCATTTCAAGGCAATGCGGCAGCCTTCCAGGAGTTGCTGTCCTCCGAGCCGATCCTGATCATGGCGGCCCTGCTGGCGGTCTATGTGGTGTTGGGGATGCTCTATGAGAGCTACATCCATCCCTTGACCATTTTGTCCACACTGCCCTCCGCAGGTCTGGGCGCCTTGCTCGCCCTGGTGGCGGCCGGACAGGATCTGAACGTCATCGGCATCATCGCCATCATCCTGCTGATCGGCATCGTCAAGAAGAACGGGATCATGGTGGTCGACGTGGCGCTCAAGCTCGAACGTGAGTTCGGCCTGGGGCCCGTGGAGGCGGTCACCGAGGCCTGCCATCAGCGGCTGCGGCCCATCCTGATGACGACTTGCTGCGCCATGTTCAGCGGCATTCCGATGGCGCTTGGCAACGGCACGGGCTCGGAATTCCGCCGGCCGCTCGGCTTCGCCATCATCGGCGGCCTGTTGGTGTCCCAAGTTCTGACGCTGTTCACTACGCCGGTGATCTACGTCTACCTCGATCGCGTGCGCCGCGTGTTCGGCGAGAAAGGGCGAGCCGAGCCCACGGCCAAGCCGGCCGCGCCGGAGCGGCCGGCCGAGCCCAAGCGCCCGGCCCACTTGGGACACGCCGCCGAATAGGCCGCCGCCGCGGCTGGCGCAGGCCTGCCGGCTTCGCTACAAGGCCCCTTTACCCGTCAAGGAGATTTGCATGATCGCCAAGAGCTATCTTGGGCTCGCTGAAGCCAAGGCCGTCCTCGCGGCCGCCCAGGCCGTCGCCGTGAAAAACGGCTGGAATGTCGTGATCGCGGTGCTCGACGAAGGCGGCCATCTGCATTGCCTTGAGCGGATGGACGGCACCCAGCTGGCGTCGACCTATATCGCCCAGGAAAAGGGGCGCACCGCGGCCATGTTCAAACGCGCCAGCAAGGCCCTGGAAGACGCCGTGGCCGGCGGCCGGCAGGTGATGATGATGCTTCCCGGCGCCATGCCCATCGAGGGCGGCGTGCCGCTGCTTTATCGCGGCGAATACGTCGGCGCGATCGGCGTGTCCGGGGTGCAATCCTCGCAGGACGGGATCGTCGCCCAGGCCGGCGCGGATTATCTGGCCGGCCTTTAGCCCGAAGCTCGGAAAGCTCGACCGCACGGTTGACCGCGCGACGAGGAACAAAGTGGATGCTCTCGTGTTCCCTCGGCGACGCGGAGGGTCCGATCCATGAGCCAGAGCCACACCTTCAGCCTGTCGCCTTCACCGCTGATTTTCGCGGGCAAGGTCAATGGAACACCGGTGTTCAATCCCGCCGGCCAAAGGATCGGCCACGTCGAGGATATCGCCATCGACAAGGTCACCGGCCAGATCGCCTATGCCATCCTGGCCGTGGGCGGCTTTCTTGGCGCCGGCTCACGTCGCTATCCTGTTCCTTGGCGGATGCTCAGTTACGACACGGCCCGAAGCGGCTATGTCGCCGCCGTCGACAAGGACCGGCTGGCCCAGGCGCCGTCCTTCGAAATGTCCGAGTTGGGCGATGTCGGAGAGTCCGACCAGCATCAAAAAAGCTGGGCCGCCCATTGGGGTCCGTTCATCTGATCTTGTTGGGCGGTCCGTGATCGCCGCTGTCGACCGAGGTGCTGATGAACAGGGTGGACGCCTCGGACATCCAGTTCGGCGCCTTGCGGTCCTTGGCCAGGGCAAGGCCGCACGCCAATTCGATGAGGGCGATCACCGCAGCGGTGAGGTAGCTTGCCTGGGTGCAGAACGCCAGGATGAGGAAACTGCCGACCACGACATGGGCGAGCACTACATATCGCAGGCCGATCAGGACCCCATGATAGGTCCTCAGGTTCTGGCTGATGTCGGCAGTGGGTTTGGGATGGTTCGAAACGTGCGCCGAAGACATAGGCGCCTCCTTGGGTTATCCGCCGATTCAACGCCCCGCCGGAAGGCGAGGTTCCGCGCCATGCGCCCGTCGCGCGCCGGTTTGAATTGCAGGCGCCTTGAACTAAGCTCGGCTGAACGGGCGGGAGTTCGGGCGAGTGACGACAGCAAAGGCGATCTGCGGAATCCTGCTGGCGGCCCTGCTCACCGCTTGCGCCAGCCTGCCCGAGGCCAAGGTGAGCGGCGTCCTCAAGCCGGGCGGCTTCGCCTTCGCCGATGCGGGCGGGGTGGAGCAAGGCCCTGTGCAGGCCCTGGTCGCACAGCGGCTTTCCGACAAAGGCCTAACGCCGGCGTCAGCCGCGAGCGCGGACTACATCGTTTACCTGGGCTTGAGCGACCTTCCGGCCAAGGCCGGCGTCTACCTGCCGGACGCCAAGACGCCTCAGGCCCCGCCGGAGGATTGGGTGGCGGATCCGCGCCACGGCAAGAAGCTGCACCTGCAGATCGTGGTGCTCGAGCGCGTTAGCGGCAAGGCCGTGTTCGACGGGGGTGCAACCCTCGCCGGACGGGGGCGCAATTCCAAGAAGGCATTGCCTGAACTGGTGGACTTCGCGCTGGGCGTGGCTCCGGGGGCCAAGCCCTAACCGCGCGATGGTCCTCCACGCGGAACCGACAGGCTGAAGCGGGCGCCTGCGCCGGGGCGGCTGTCGCAGGCGACGCGTCCGCCGTGGCGCAAGGCCGCGGCGCGGACCAGGGCCAGTCCGAGACCGACGCCGCTCGAATTGGCCGAGCCCACATCGACCGCGCCGAAGCGCTTGAACAGCCCGGCCATCTGCCCAGGCGCCAGCCCAGGCCCCTGGTCCTGAACGACGAAAGCGATTTCCGTCGCAGCCGGTTCGATCCAGCAGGTCACCGCCGATCCCTTGGGCGCGTGGCGCACGGCGTTGTCGATCAGATTGATCAGGGCGCGGCCCAGCAGGCTGCGGTCGGCCAGCAGCAGCTGTTCCTCCTCGCCGCTCTCGGCGTGAAGCTCAACGCCCTTGGCCTTGGCCTGAGGCCACAACGCGTCCGCCGCCTCCACCAGCAGGTCGCCGGCGTCCAGCGTCTCCAGCTTGAGGTCGGCGGACTCGGCGCGAGACTGGCGGACGTAGGCGTCGGCCAAGGCCAGGGTGTGTTCGGCCAGAGCGCGGATCCGCTTGGATATGGGATCGGCCGGCGGCTTTTTCCCCGGTCCCATCCAGCAGGGCCAGGATCGACACCTGAGGCGAGCGCATGTCGTGTGTCAGCAGTTGAAGGACCTCTTCGCGGCGTTGTTGGGCCGCGCGGATCTCGCTGATGTCGCCCAGGCGAACGATCCAGCCCAGGCGTTCGCCGTCGTGTCCGACGATCGGCGATTGGCCCAGTTGGTAGCGGGCGCCGTCCGGGGCGGCGATCTCGGCGGCGAGGGGTTCGCCCAGCGTCAGCGGCGGGACCGACTCGTCCGCCTCGGCGGTGAGCTTGGCGAACACGGCGGCGATATCGGTTTGCTCCAGACCTAGTCCCAGACTGATCACAAGCCCCTCCGCCGCCGTGCTGGACATGACGATGCGGCCTTGGGGCGACACGACGAAGGTCGCGTCAGGCAGGCCGTGCAGAGCGTCGGTGACGAAGCGGCGCAGGTCGCGCATGCGGCCCACCTGTCGGCGCATCAGGCGCACCTGTCGCTCCACCACGTCGCCGCCGCCCTCGCCGTCCGGCGCGCCCTCCAGCACGCCGGGCTCCTGCTGCAAACGCGCCAGCTCTTCCAGCATATAGGCGCTGGACGCCTCCAGACGCCGCCAGCCCCACAGAGGATAGGCCACGGCCAGGCCTGCCAGTGCGGCGCCGGGCGCCAGCCACAGGTGCAGCCAGGCCAGGCCCGCCGCGCTCGCCGCCAGCACGGCGAGGATCAGCCCGGCGCCCAGGGCCGCATTGAGGCGCGGGCGCAGAGTAGGAAGGCGGCCAGCAGCCCCGCCACCGGGCGCCAGGCCGCACAGCAGATTGGTCAAAGGTCCCGCCGGGGCGACCACCGCGCCCTTGGCCAAGCCGTCCAGCATATTGGCTTGCAGCTCCACGCCGGACATGTCGTTGGACGGGGCGCCGAGCGGGGTCGGGAAGCGGTCGGCCAGGCCCGCCGCCGTGGCGCCGACGAAGATCGTCTTGCCGCGCAGAAATCCGTCGGGGACCTCGCCGCGCAGGACGTCGACGAAGGAAACCGTGCGCATGCGGCCGGCCGGTCCGGCGTAGGGTATCAGCATCTCCCCGCGACCTTCCAAGGCGTTCAGCGGCGGACCAACGCGGCGCGCCGCCTCCAGGCGCGGCAGGGGGCCATGCAAAGCCTCGTCGACCGTGCCGATCAGATGCGGCCACAGATGTGATCCGTCCGTCTCCATCAGAAAGGCGCGGCGCACGATGCCGTCGGGATCTGGATGCAGATTGACCTGGCCGCTTCCCGCCGCGGCGGCGGCCAAGGACGCCACCGGCAGGCTCGCCTGATAGGGCGCGCCGTCAAGGCCGGGCACGCTGATCAGCAAGGGCAGATAGACCTTGCGGCATGCGGAGATGGCCTGGGCCAGGGCCTGATCCTGGCCGGGTTCGGGCTCCAGAAACAGCACGTCATAGACCACCGCGGCGGGTGCAGCCTGGGCCAGGCGTTCCAGCAGTGCGGCGTGGGTGCGGCGGGGCCAGGCAGCGGCCGAGCGCGGCCAGGCTGCGTTCGTCGATGGCGACGATCAGGATGTCGTCCGGCGTCGGCCGCTCGGAGACGCGCAACAGGCTGTCATAGACGAGCCCGTCCAGCGGCGCGGTCGCCCGCGTCAGGGATAAGGCGGCCACGAGCGCGAGCGATACGGCGGCCACGGCCAGCCATTCCGCCAGGAACCGCCGTGAGAACGGTTGGGCAAGCCTCGGTCGGCCCAGGCTCATCGGCTCTTAAGCGCCTTCGCCGATCATGGGCCGATGTGCAGCTGCTGCAACTCTCCGGCTTTTTCCGTGAGCCGGCCCTTCAGGAAGGTCGAGACGATTACCCGCCAGTAGTAGTCGCCCGACTTGAGGTCGGTGACGGTGATCAAGGGATCGCTCAGCCCCGGCTGATCCACCAGCGGCGCCTTGGCGTCGGCATTGTCGAACAGCTGGAAGCGGAAGCTCTTGACCCCCGCGCCGGCCGCGCCCCAACGGAACAGATAGCGGCGCATCTTGGCGTCGCCGAGGGCCGCAGGCGCGCCGCCGGAAATGGAATTCAGTTCGCGGGTGAAGCTGTAGACCGAGGCCAGGCCTTCCAGGCCGTTCTCGTCGATCGCCGTGGCGCGGACGAAATAGGTCCCGTCCGGCAGGCCCTCGAACGAGGCCGCTCCTGTGTCGAAGGTCGCCTCGCGAAAGATGTCCACGAAGCCGGCGTCGTTGGCCAATTGCAACCGATAGGTCTTGGCGCCGGGCAGGGGCTGCACCGCGAAGCTGAGCGTCGGCTCCTGCTGATCCTTGCCGCCGTTCTCGATCTTGGGGGCGGGCAGCAGTTTCAGCGTGACCGGCGCGCCGTCGGCCGCGGTCCTGGCGCCGAAGCCCTCCGGCACGGCCGCCTCCGCGCCGGTCGCGGCGGTTCCCGCCACGCCGACCACGCCCTTGACCACTTCGGTGGTGGCGCGACCCGCCGCCTCGTCGAAGCCGACGCGGAACACGGTGCCGCGCACCGCCGAGGACGCCACCGGCGTGGTGATCAGATAGCGGCTTTGCGGATTGGGCAGGGGCGTGACGGTGGATTCACTGCGCCCGTGCTCGATGGCGAACACCCGGTCCTCGCCGTCGGTCATGAGGATGTGACGCAGGCGCACGACGCGCAGGCGCGACTGGGACGGCAGGGTGATGCGCGACTCGTCGGGCAACTGCAGGGTGACGAAGGCGTTGGCGCCGGTGTTGACGGCCGCGTCCTGGCCCACGGCCATGTTCAGGCCGACGGGCTGGGGACCCTTGCCGAGGTCGACCGTCACCGGCCCGGAGAAGGCCACGACGGTCGCCGTGATCGGTTCGCTGCGCAGAAGGGCGCCGGGAATGGTCAGCACCAGGCCGGGTTTCAACCGCCGGGTGCGCCGCACGTGGTTGGCGCTCTGCACATCGCGGTATGCGTTGCGCGAAACCAGATAATGCTTGGCCAACCCGATCAGGGTGTCGCCTGGTTTGACCGTGTAGCTGACCGGCGGATCCAGCTGAAGCGCTGCGGCCCAGACCGGACCGGCGCTGACGGCCAGAACGGCGAGCAGAAAGGATTGGGCGATCAGAGCCGCCTTGCACCTGGACGTCATTCGCGTTCCTCGCAGGCTTCCAGCTGTTCCAGACGATAACCGTAGCTGTAGACGGTGGACAGCCTGAAGCCGTTTTGCGGCCGAAGACCGAGCTTAAGGCGAACCCGCGAGATATGGGCGTCCAGAGTCCGCGTGGGCAGGTCCGGGTTCTGCCCCAGACCGCTTCCAGCAGATAGCCGCGCGACAACGCCCGCGACAGGTTGCGGAACAGAGTCAGCGCCAGTTGAAATTCCTTGGCGGTCAGGGACACGGTCTCATCCCCCGCGCGCACGGTCTGCAGGACGGCGTCGAACACGTAACGGCCGAAGGTCTCCGGCCCGTCCGTCGCCGGAGGCGGATATGCGCGCCGAAGCAGGGCGTCGACCCGCGCGCGCAGAATGGCCGGTTCGAGCCGGCTTGATCACATAGTCGTCCGCGCCGGCCGCGAATCCCGCCAACACATCCTCGTCCTCCGCGCGGTTGGTGACCATCAGCACCGGCAATCCCGCCGCCAAATTCGCGCGCGCCCAGCTCAGCACCTCCAGGCCGGAGCTGGCGGGCAAGGTGCAATCCAGCACCGAGCAGATCGACGGTCTCGCGCTGCAGGAAGCGGATGAAGCCGGCGGCGTTGTCGAAGCACTGGCATTGATGGCCCGCGTCGCCGAACAGCCAGGCCAGGTGGGCGTTGTGATCCGATCATCGTCGAGAATCGCGAGCTTCATGCCCTTGATACTCCCGGCGTCTGAAGGACGCGACGCTCCCTGCCGTCTTGCGGCCCTGTCCGCTACTGCGCGACGCTTCTCAATCAACGGCTTTACAATGGTTGACAATAGGCCTCGCCGGAATCCGCTAACCCTATCGCCGCCGGAAGCTTTAACGGGGAACGGCCATGAACGGCGGGAGCGCGGCGCGCACAACGGTTCGGTTCGGCTTGGGCCAGGCCCACGCGGCGCCGAATCTGCCCGTCACTCTTCGTTGGCGCGAAGACGCAAGTCTGAGCCGGGCCATCGGGCGGTCTCTGCTGGAGCCCGATTTCACGCACGCCAATGACGCCGACGCGCGGCGGGACGGGGGCGAAACCTGCCTGTTTCTGGCCTCCACCACCTTGCTGGGGCTGCAGCCCGCCTACGCCGTCGCCGTGGTGGACCAGGAGGGGCGGCTGCGGTTCAAGGAAACCTTGCAGTTCCGCTTCGCCGCCGCGCGCGGATATGGCCCCGGACATGCGCGGCCCGCCGCAGACGCCGCGCCGCGCCTCGAACGCCTCGGCGCCCTGCTGGCCGATCAGATCGTCTATGTGCCCGATGAACTGGCCGCCGAACTGGACGGACTGCGCGATCCGTTGAGTGGTGCCCTGCGCATCCACTCTTCGGCGCCCTGCTGGCGCGGCGAGTTCGCGCGGCGGGCGCGGGAGCGGCGCAGGCCTTGTCGAACTGGGTGAGCGGCGGCTTCGACGCCGTCGCCGATCCGGATGCGCGGGCGCGGTTCATGCATCAGGCGCGGGACTGGGCTGCGCGCGGCGGAGCGCGAGGGCCGGCATGAGCCACCTGATCCGTTCGAAGTCGCAATTCTTCGCCAAACCCCACGCAACGATCTTTGCGCTGGAGAACTTCCACATGCGCACATGGCGGCTGCTGGCCGACGTCTATGGACTGGAGCCGGCCGCGGCCATGGTGTTCGTGACCGTCTGCCTGTCCACCGGACGGCCGGCCGAGCCGCTGCGGCCCGACGCCGAGAGCGGTTCCAGAACCGTCTCCCGGCTGGCGATCGCCCAGTCGACCGGGCTCGCGCGCGAAACGGTGCGGCGCAAATGCGCGGAGTTGGCCGAGGCCGGATTGATCCAAGACCACGGACGCAAAGGCGTAGCCGCCGCGCCTGGCAAGATGCTGTCCGAGCAGGATCCCGCCGTGCTGCGCCGGGCCCTCGCCGACGCGCATCAGATGATCGAAGCGCTGTTCAGGCTAGGCGTGTTCGACGCCGAGGAAGACGTTTTGAGATTTGACGCCGCGAGCTAGACTTTTTGCCTCTTGCCGCGTCGCCCCACCGCCCGCTTCGCGTTCGGCGGGCGATCGAAGCCCAGGCCCAGTTCCTTGGCCAGGGCCGAGCGCATCTCTGAATAGCCCGGCGCCACCATCGGATAATCGCCGGGCAGGCCCCATTTGGCTCGATAGTCCGACGGCGTCAGGCCGTAGGCGTTGAGGATATGGCGCTTGATCGACTTGTACTTCCGCCCGTCCTCCAGGCAGATGATGTAATCGCGTGTGACGGACTTCTTGATGGGAACCGCCGGCTCCTGTTTGGCGACAGGCTCAGGCGCCGAATCTGACGCGGCCGCCTCAACGCCTTGAAAGATTGAGGATAAGAGGTCAGGGACCTGTTCGATCGGAACGCGATGGGCGGCGAGGTAGGACACCGCGATATCGACGCTCAACTCAATCAGGTTCTGCGAAATCTGTTCACCCATTTCGATCAGTCCAAAAGGCTGAATGCCTTTACCTGAAGAAACATTGGGGGGCGGACAAAACAAGGGCTCTGGACTACTCCATTACCCAGTTTGGGTCCCTCTCTGGGCTTTAGAGGAGCCGGCCTTCCTCGTCGGCGGGGATTACGTCCACTTCCACCTTCAGGGTCTGGCCGCGCGGCGCCAGGATGACGCCGTCGATCGGGGCGATGTCGGCGTAGTCCCGGCCGATAGCCAGAACGATGTGGTCATTTTCCGCGAAAATGGCGTTGGTGGGATCGATGCCGATCCAGCCCCGGTCCGGACCACACCACAGGGACACCCAGGCGTGGGTTGCGTCCGCGCCTTCCAGCCGCGCGCGGCCGGGCGGAGGCAGGGTGCGCAGATAGCCGCTGACATAGGCGGCCGGCAGGCCCAGTCCTCTCAGGCCGCTGAGCATGATGTGCACGAAATCCTGGCACACGCCGCGCCGGGCCTCGAACGCTTCGACCGCCGGGGTGGAAACGTCCGTCGCCTCCTGATCGTAGATGAAGTCGTCGCGCATGCGCCGCATCAGCTCGGCCGCGGCCTGGACGATCGGGCGGCCCGCCGTGAAGCTTTGCCGGGCGTAGTCGGTGAGGCTCGCGGTCACCGGCGTGCGCGCCGTCGGAAAGACAAACGAAGCCGGTCCGTCAGGTCCCAGGGCCTCCGTCTCGAATGCCTGCTCCCGCACGCTTTCCCATGGGTCGCTCGGCGCGCCCACGTCGATCAGCCGGGCGTGGACGTCCACGCGGGACTTGGCTTCGATGATCAGGGCGCGGTGGGGCTGGTCCACCACCATCGTGCGTATCGACTCGCCGAAGGCGCCGGTCCGCTCCAGCAGGCTGGCCGGCTTGGGCGTGATCGTGATGGCGTTGGACAGAACGGTCTGCCAGGGCGAGCTCCGCGGCGTCAGGCGCAGCACGCAACGCGCATAGGATACCGGCGCGCCGTAGGTATAGGTCGTCTTATGCCGCAGATCGTAGATCACGCCAGGCCGACGAGCTTGACCGTCGGAACGGCGTTGGCTCCCTGCAGGAAATAACGGTCGGCCACGGCGGAGGACAGGCGCATCAGGGCCTGTTCGAAGCCCAGCATCTTGGGGCCGTCCAAGTCGGAGGCCTCCTCGGTTTCGATCTCGGCGGCGACGGTCAGCAGGATCTTCTGCGGCTCTTCAAGCATGCCGTCTTCCCTCAAGGCGGGCAGCGCCTGCAGATGCTGCTTGAGCGCCTCCAGCTGGAAGGCCAGGGAGCGGGTGTTGAACGGGTCCAGCATGACCATGTCGCGCACCGGCGTCAGAGCCAGTCCCACTAGATAGCGGGCGCGGTAGGTGATCTGGCTGTCCGCTAGGTCTAGCAGCAGGTCCAGATCGTCGATGGTGGCCGTGCCGCTGGCCAGGGTGCGGGTGAAGCGGCAGATGTTGATGCCCCGTTCGATGCGCCGGCCCATGTCCATGAAACGCCAGCCGGCCACGCGGTTCATGTTCTCCTGCGCCAGACCCGACAGGGCGGCCAGGATCTGCAGGGCGCTTTCAACCTGCTGCAGCACGTCCGCTTCCGACAGCATGTCCGGCGCGGCGCTCTCGAGCCGGCTCTCCAGATTGAGCAGCAGGGTCCAGAAATCCGCCGACAGGCGTTCGCGCACGCTGGCGGCGGTGCGCCGGGCCTTGTGCACCAGGTGAATGACCGAACCGATGGCGTCCTCGTCGCGCAGCGCGGCGCGCGCCGCGTCCAGCGCCTTACCCCCCAGCGCCTCCTTCTCCAGGGCGCCCCAGGCGATCAGGAGCTGCTGCAGCCGGGCCAGGGTCTCGCCCGCGGTATGCACGGCGGCCTCGGAGTCCATCAGGCTGGTGCATAGGCTGCGCACCAGGCGCAAGGTCGCCTCCGCGCGCTCCAGATAGCGGCCCAGCCAGAACAGATTGTCGGCGGCCCGACTGGGAAGATGCCCGGTGATCCGTTGAACCTTCACCTCGTCGCGCGTGGCCAGCAGCGTGACCGGCTCGACCGGCGACTTGGAGATGACCCAGACATCGGCGGTGCGCGCGCCCTCGCCCATGGAGATGGCTCGCACGTCCGGCCGGTCGGAGGTGCGGCAGAAGCCGCCCGGCATGATGCAGAATCCGTCCGGGGTCCAGGCGGCGTAGACCCGCAGCACGAAGGGCGCCGGCTCCAGCTTGTCGTCACGCAGCACCGGCGTGGTCGACAGGCGCACCACTTCCTGGCCCACGAAGTCGCCCGGTCGGTCCTGAAAGCGTTGCAGGAAGGACTCCCGCGCGCGGGGCGTCAGGTCCGCCAATACGCGCGGCTTGGCGAAGGCCCCGCCCGCGCCCTGGGTGTTGAACGCAGCGGCTATGGCCACATTGTCCAGGTCGCGCTCCACCAGCGCCCGCTCCACCGGCTGGCCGCACCACCAGGTGGCGACATTGGGCGTCTTCAGCTCCTCGCCCAACAGCCGGCGGCAGAGCTTGGGCAGGAACCCGAGCAGGGCGCGCGATTCCAAGAATTCCGGAGCCGGGCATGTTGAGCACGGCGACCCCGCCGCCGCGGATGGCTTCCAGGATTCCCGGGACGCCCAGTTGGGACGCGCCATTCAACTCCAGGGGGTCGATGAAGTCGGCGTCTACCCGGCGCAGGATGACGTCGGCGCGCTTGAGCCCGGCGATGGTGCGCACATAGACCCGCCCGTCGCGCACCACCAGATCATCGCCCTCCACCAAGAGGAAGCCGAGATAGCGGGCCAGGTGAGCCTGTTCGAAATAGGTTTCGCTGTACGGGCCCGGAGTCAGAAGGCAGATGCGCGGTTCGTTGCGCGTGGCGCTCGCCGCCAGACCCCGGCGCAGCCTGTCGAAAAACCCCGCCAGGCGCTGGACATTGGCGTGATTGTAAAGATTGGGATAGGCGCGCGAGAGCACCAGCCGGTTTTCCAGGGCGTAGCCGGCGCCGGAGGGGGCCTGGGTGCGGTCGTCCAGCACCCACCATCGACCGTCCGGCCCGCGCCCCAAATCGGCGGCGTAGAGCTGCAGAAAGCGTCCGCCGGGGGGGCTCACCCCGCGCAAGGTGCGGATGAAATCGGGGCTGCCGGTCACCGCCGCGGCGGGCAGGGCGCCCTCGCTGAGCAGCTTGGCCTCGCCGTAGAGGTCCTGCAGCAGGGCCTCCATTAGGCGCGCTCTTTGCTCCACGCCCTCGGCGATCTGGGCCCATTCCTCCTCGCCGAGGATCAGAGGCAAGGGATTCAGCGGCCAGGTTCGCTCGTTCTCCTCGCCGTAGATGCGATAGGACACGCCCGTGTCGCGGATGTGCCGTGTGGACAGGCTGAAGCGGCTCTTGAACTCGCTTTCGGGATATTCGGCGAAGTCGCCCAGGAAGTTCAGCCAATAGTCGCGCGGCCGGCCACTCGAATCGATCAACTCGTCGGGAATGCCGGCGAAGGGCCGATAATCGCGCAGCCAGCCGGACAGGCGCTCGGCCGCCTGGGGATTGAGGTCTTCCCGCCGACGGGCGGCGCTGGCGGTGTCAGCGGCCAAGGCTCGTCCTCAAATCCAGCGTCACAGCGAATTCTCCGCGCGGTTCCAGCGGCGGGGGAATGACGACGCCCGGGCTGTGCCCATGCTCTTGGAACCTCGCCTTGCGACGCGCCTGCGCCTCATAGGAATTGACCGGAAAGGTATCATAACTGCGCCCGCCGGGATGGGCGACGTGATAAACGCACCCGCCCAGCGAGCGATTGTTCCAGCTGTCGATCACATCGAAGGTCAGAGGGCTGTCCACCGGAAGGGTCGGATGAAGGCCGCTGGGCAGCTTCCATGCCTTGAAGCGCACCCCCGCCACCGCCTGCATCGACACGCCGGTTGAGGTCATGGGCAAGGGGCGGCCGTTGCACGCGATGATGTGCCGCTCGGCGTTGTAGCCGCTGACCATCACCTGCAGCCGCTCCACCGAGGAATCGACGAAACGCACCGATCCGCCGGCCGTGCTTTCCTCGCCCATCACATGCCAAGGCTCCAGGGCGTGGCGAAGCTCCAGCGTCACGCCGCCGTAGTGCACCTCGCCGTGTACGGGGAAGCGGAAGGCGCGCTGGGCCTCGTACCAATGCGGATCGAACGGGTAGCCCGCGGCCTTCAGCTCGCCCAGCACGTCCAGGAAGTCCGCCCATACGAAATGGGGCAGCATGAAGCGGTCGTGCAGGGCCGTGCCCCAACGCACCAGCTTGCCGGTCTGCGGCGTCTTCCAGAACCAGGCCACCAGGGCGCGGATCAGCAGCTGCTGGGCCAGGTTCATGCGCGCGTCCGGCGGCATCTCGAAGCCGCGGAATTCCAGAAGGCCCAGCCGCCCGGTCGGTCCGTCAGGGGAATAGAGCTTGTCGATGCAGATTTCGGTGCGGTGGGTGTTGCCCGCCACGTCGGTCAGCAGGTTGCGCAGAAGGCGGTCCACCAGCCAAGGGGCCGGCGCTTCGCCCTCGCCGGGCGGCGGGATCATGCCGAGCGCGATGTCCAGCTCATACAGGCTGTCGTGCCGCGCCTCGTCAACCCGCGGGGCCTGGCTCGTCGGCCCCACGAACAGGCCCGAGAACAGGTAGGACAAGGACGGATGGCGCTGCCAGTACAGCAGCAGGCTCTTGAGCACGTCAGGTCGGCGCAGGAACGGCGAATTGGCCGGGCTCTCGCCGCCCAGCACCACATGGGCGCCGCCGCCGGTGCCGGTATGGCGCCCGTCGATCATGAACTTGTCCGCGCCCAGCCGGCAGGCGCGCGCGTCGTCATAAAGGCCGGTGGTGATGGCCACGGCCTCGTCCCAGTTGGCCGCGGGCTGGACATTGACCTCGATCACGCCGGGGTCGGGCGTGACCTTCAGCACGCCCATGCGCACATCGTCCGGCGGCGTATAGCCCTCCAGTCGGATGGGTAGGCCCTCGCCGGCCGCCTCAAGATGCGCCACCAGTTCCAGATAATCTTCCAAGCGCGCCACCGGCGGCATGAAGACGAAGAGCACGCCCTGGCGGACCTCGAAGGTCAGGGCCGTGCGCACGATGGCGGGCTTTGTCTTCTTTGGCTTGGCGGGCTCCATTTCCGCATCGGCCCCGAACGCCTCGTCGAAGCTCGGCAGGGGGCCGCGCTCCTCATAGGGGTCGACCGGCGTGATGAAGGGATAGTCCTTGGGCGCCACCTCGGGCAGGCTGGCCAGGGGCAGCCTTAGGCCGACGGGGGAATCGCCCGGCAGCAGGAACAGGCTTTCCCGGCGGAATCGCCAAGCCTCGCTGACCCAACCTGAGCCCTCGGCCTTGGTCAGGGCGCGCCGGATCGGCAGGACATAGCCCACCGGCCTCGAAAGCCCTCCGGTCATGGCCTTGGCCAAGCCCTTGCGTTCGACCTCGTCGTCCAGAGCTTCGTCGCTCAGCGTTATGTCCGGCGGCAGGTCGGCCTCGGCCTTGATCCAATGCAGCGGGTCTTCGCGCGCGGGCAGGATGTGCGCAGGGTCCAGGCCCAGGCGCGCCGCAAACCTTTCAGCCAGCACCCTGGCGTCCTTGACAGTGGCCCTCTTGTCCGTCTTGTCACCGACCGCGCCGCGCCAGACCGGCTTGCCGTCCTTGCGCCAGAACAGACCCAGCGCCCAGCGCGGCAGGGGCTCGCCCGGATACCACTTGCCCTGGCCGAAGTGCAGCAAACCGCCCTTGCCGAAGCGCGTCCTGCAGCCTGGCCAGGAGTTCGCGCGCCAGCACCGGCTTGGTCGGACCTGAGGCGTCCGTGTTCCACTCCGGCGCCTGGAAGTCGTCGATGGAGACGAAGGTCGGCTCCCCGCCCATGGTCAGGCGCACGTCCTGCGCCACAAGCTCAGCCTCAACGGCGCGGCCCAGGGCGTCCAGCGCCGCCCAGCCCTCTTCCTCGAACGGGCGGGTGATGCGGATCGGCTCGATCAGCCGCTGCACCGTCATCTCGAATTCGAAGTCGGTCTTGGCTACGGACGCCACGCCGGTGATGGGCGCGGCCGAGCGATAGTGGGGCGAGGCCGACAGCGGGATGTGGCCCTCCCCGCACAGAAGGCCCGAGGTGGCGTCGAATCCGATCCAGCCCGCGCCCGGCAGATAGACCTCGGCCCAGGCGTGCAGATCGGTGAAGTCGGTGCGCGTTCCCAGAGGACCTTCGACGGGGTCGATATCGGCGCGCAGCTGGATCAGGTAGCCGGACACGAAGCGGGCGGCCAGACCAAGCCTGCGCATCATCTGCACCAGCAGCCAGGCGCTGTCGCGGCAAGACCCGGAATTCAGGGTCAAGGTCTCATCGGGCGTCTGCACCCCCGGCTCCATGCGCACCAGATAGCGGACATTGCGCTGGACGGCGGCGTTGAGCTCCACAAGGAAATCCACGGTGCGCTCGCCGGCGGGCGCCAGGCCGGTCGACGGCGCCGCGCAGCAGCGGCCCGTCGTCGTCCACGCCCATGTAGGCGGCCAGGTCCTCCTTCAGGTCGTCCGGATAGGCGAAGGGCAGGACCTCGGCGTAGGGCTCCACGAAAAAGTCGAAGGGATTGATCACCGTCATCTCGGCGGTGAGGTCCACCGTCACGCAGAATTCGGTGGTCCGCTCAGGGAACACCAGCCGCGCCAGCCAGTTGCCGTGCGGATCCTGCTGCCAGTTGATGAAGTGGTTGCCCGGTTCGACCGTCAGCGAATAGCTGGGGATGCGCGTGCGGCAGTGCGGCGCCGGCCTGAGGCGAATGACCTGCGGCCCCAGCTCGACCAGCCGGTCGTAGCGATAGCGCGTCACGTGATGGAGGGCGGCGATGACCGACAGGGCGGGCTCCTCGGGTCGAGTTCGAACAATTTACTCCGGAACAGCTAGCGGCGCCGCGGGCCCCGCCACAAGGCCCGTGGACCCGATTGCCGCCCTTGTCGCCGATTTGCCTGTCCAGGACGCGCGCCTGGCAATAAACCGGTGGCAAGGGAGGAAAGAGCCCCGCATGCGCGTGTTGGTCATCAAGCTTGGAGCCCTCGGCGATTTCGTTCAGGCGTTCGCCGCCTTCCGCGCGATCCGCGACGCCCACGCCGACGCGCAGATCACCCTGCTGACCACCCCGCCCTATGCCGAGCTGGCGCAGGCCAGCGGCCTGTTCGATCGGGTCGACACCGACGGAAGGCCCAAGGGGCTCGGACAGACCCTCAAGCTGTTCGCACGCCTGCGAGCCGCGCGCTATGACCGGGTCTACGACCTGCAGACCTCCAGCCGTTCGCGCTGGTTCTTCTACGCTTTCCTGCCCAGGCCGCCGCAATGGTCGGGCATTTCGCGGGGCGCCTCCCACCGCCAGACCCGGCGCGACCGGGACGCCATGCACAACCTCGACCGCATCGCCGATCAGCTGCATGTGGCCGGCATAGGGCCGGCTTACGGCCCAGGCGAGGCGCCAATTCCGGATCTGACCTGGGCGGCCTCGATCCCCGGATGCGAGCCCGAGGTCCTGCTGAAACGGTTCGGACTGCGGCGGCCTTTTGTTATCCTGGCGCCGGGCGCCTCGCCGGTGAAGCCGGACAAGTACTGGCCGATCGCCGCCTACGCCGAGTTGGCCCAGGCGCTGGAAGCGACGGGGCTACACGTCGCCGTGGCCGGCGGTCCGGCGGATCGCCCCTGTTCACGCTCATCTCAGCCCGAGCTCCCGGCGCGGTGGATCTGACCGGCCGAACCAGCCTGATCGAGCTGGCGTCCCTGGCGACCTCCGCCCGCCTGTGCGTGGGCAACGACAGCGGGCCGACCCATCTCATGGCCTACGCCGGCGCACCGGGCCTGATGCTAATGTCGCGCGTGTCGGACCCGGCCCATTGCGGCCCGCGCTGGCGAATGGGCTGGCTGCAGGCTGATGACCTGAGCGCGCTTTCGGTGGAATCCGTGCTGGCCGCGTGCCTTAAGGCGCTCGCCGCGACATAACGCGACATAAAGGGTCTTGCCCTAGCGTGGCCAATCAAGCCATCGTTGCGTAACGTCCGTTGGTCGCCGTCCCGTCGCCAAGGGTTCGGCCCAACCAGAACGACAATAGGAACTCCGGTTCCATGGCTCAGCCGCCTCTCAAGGTCTTCGTCATCAGCCTGGATAGGGCTGTGGACAGGCGCGCGCACATGGAAGGCCTGCTGAGCGAACTGGGGTTGGAGGCGGAGTTCGTATCGGCGGTGGATGGCAGGGCCCTCACCGACGTCGATCGCGGCCAGTATGATTTCGCGCCGGGCGCGGCTGGATTACCGGGCGGAGATGACCGACTCGGAAATCGCCTGCTACCTCAGCCACTACCGCATCTATGAGCGGATTTGCCGCGAGAACCTGCCGCTGGCGTTGATCCTTGAGGACGACATCCACATCGAGCCGAATTTCATGGACGCCGTCGGCGCCCTGGCGGCGCAGAGCGATCCGGAATGGACGGTGGTGCGTCTGCAGACCCAGCGTGGCAGGCTGCTCAATCCGCGCAACGAACAGGATTTGGGACGGCGGGTCTGCAGCCTGGGCGAGTCCGGCCTTTATCAGCTGGACACCCACGTGCTCGGCGGCTGCGCCTATCTGATGCGTCTGCCCGCCGCCCAAACCATGGTTTCCTATGCGCGCAAGATCAGCCGACCCATCGACCAGACGCTGGATCGGTTCTGGGAGAACGGCATCGTGCCCTATGTGGTCAGGCCCTTCCCGGTTCGTCAGCATCCGGAGTTCGACTTCTGAGATCGGGCTGCGCGGCAAGGAGGCCTACCTCAAGGAGCATCCGGTCGACGTCCTTTTGGGCCGCCTGCGCCGTGCGCGCGACGGCGTCAGCAAGCGCATGTTCCGCGCGGCTTTGCGTCGGCCCTGGCTGCGGAGCCTGGTCGCGGTGGCGCTGCCATCGTCGGCGCGCGCCGCTCTGCGCGAAAACGCGAAAACCCGCTAAGTCCGAGGCGCAGCCGAGCGCGTCGTCACGGGACGGTCGCGACGCTGGACTAGCGTCATCCGACAGTGGAACATAGGCGCCAAACGCGAGGAAACCGGCATGACCACCCAAGGCGCCTTCGTCTGGTACGACCTGATGACCACCGACATGGCCGCGGCGGAGGCCTTCTACGGCGCCGTGGTCGGCTGGCGGGCCCAAAATTCCGGCCTGCCGGGCGACGCCTATGTGCTGTTCACTGTGGACGAACAGCCCGTGGCCGGTCTGATGACCCTGCCGCAGGAGACACGCGACATGGGCGTTCCGCCGTGCTGGACCGGCTATGTGGCGGTGTCGGACGTGGACGCGGTCGCCGCCGCCATGCAGGCGGACGGCGGCGCGGTGCGCAAAGGACCTGAGGATATTCCCGGCGTGGGCCGCTTTGCGGTGGTGGCCGATCCTCAGGGGGCGGTGCTCTGCATCTTCAAGGGCCAGGGCGAGATGCGGCCGCTCGCGGCCGCAGCACCCGGCCATGTCGGTTGGCACGAGCTGATGACCTCCGACTTGGAGGCGGGCTTCGCCTTCTACGCCAAGCACTTCGGCTGGAGCAAAGCCCACGCCGTCGACATGGGAGAAATGGGCCCCTACCAGATATTCTCCCACGATGGCGTCGACATCGGCGGCATGATGAAGCGGCCGCCGTTCATGCCGGTCTCGCACTGGCGGTATTACGTCAACGTCCCGGACATTAACGCCGCGCTGGACAAGGTGAAGTCCGGCGGCGGCGAGGTGCTGCAGGGGCCCATGCCGGTGCCCGGCGGCCAATGGATCGTTCAGTGCCGCGATCCGCAAGGCGCCTTCTTCGCCCTCGTCGCGCCGCAGTGATGGCCCGGTTACCGCAATAGGGTGTAGCCTGCCGCCGAGGCGCCGAGTCGGGAGGACGCCTGGCCGTGACAACCCCGCTTGAGGGACCGTAATGAAGGCCATGAATCTCGGACGCTACGCCACGCTGGCGATCTGCGTGCTCATCCTGCTGTTCGAGATCGCCTTCATCTGGGACCACCACGTGTTCTGGCACCAGGCCATCGCCGTGGTCGCCGTCTTCTTCACCGTGGTCGGCATCCACGACCTGTTCCAGCCCCACCACTCCATCCTGCGCAACTATCCGGTGCTCGGCCATGTGCGCTGGCTGGCGGAGTTGATCCGCCCGGAAATCCGCCAGTATCTGATCGAGGCCGACGAGGACGCCGCGCCCTTCTCACGGGTGCAGCGCTCGGTGGTCTACGCGCGGGCCAAGAACCAGGGCGCCGAGCGGGCGTTCGGCACGCTGCTGGACGTCTATCAGGACGGCTATGAATTCATCGGCCACGCCACCTGCCCGGTGGACCACGCCGATCCCTCAAGCTTCCGCATCACCATCGGCGGCGACCAGTGCGCCCAGCCGTATTCGGCGTCGGTGTTCAACATCTCGGCCATGAGCTTCGGCTCGCTTGGCGCGGCGGCCATCCGCGCCCTGAACAAGGGCGCCAAGCTCGGCGGCTTTTATCACGACACCGGCGAGGGCAGCATCAGCCGCTACCACCGCGAGTTCGGCGGCGACATCGTGTGGGAGGTCGCCAGCGGCTATTTCGGCTGCCGCACCGCCGAGGGCCGTTTCGATCCTGACCGCTTCGCCGCCCAGGCCCGCAACGATCAGGTCAAGATGATCGAGATAAAGCTGAGCCAGGGCGCCAAGCCGGGCCACGGCGGCATATTGCCGGCCGAGAAGGTGACCCCGGAAATTTCCGAGGCGCGCGGCGTGCCCATGGGCGTGGACTGCGTCTCGCCGGCGCGCCACAGCAGCTTTTCCACGCCGCTGGAGTTGATGGCCTTCATCGCCCGGCTGCGCGAACTTTCGGGCGGCAAGCCGGTGGGCTTCAAGCTGTGCCTGGGACACGCCTGGGAATTCATGGCCATCGTCAAGGCCATGCTGGAGACCGGCGTCAGGCCGGACTTCATCGTGGTGGACGGCGGCGAAGGGGGCACCGGCGCGGCGCCCCGGTGGAATTCTCCGACCACATGGGCACGCCCATGCGCGAGGGCCTCTTGCTGGTGCACAACACCCTGGTGGGCGCGGGCCTGCGCGACAAGATTCGCATCGGCGTGGCGGGCAAGGTCGTCACCGCCTTCGACATCGCCAGCGTCCTGGCCATCGGCGCGGACTGGGCCAACGCCGCGCGCGGCTTCATGTTCGCCCTGGGCTGCGTGCAGTCGCTCCATTGCAACACCAACCGCTGCCCGACCGGCGTCGCCACCCAGGACCCCACGCGCCAGCGCGCGCTGGTGGTGGAGGACAAAGCCCAGCGGGTCTATAACTTTCACCGCAACACCCTGAAGGCCTTGTCCGAAATGCTGGCGGCGGCGGGCCTGGAGCACCCCAGCCAGTTGGCGCCCCAGCACCTGGTGCGGCGGATCAGCGTGACCGAGGTCAAGCCCTTCTCGGCGATGCACGTATTCCTGCGTCCGGGCGAACTGCTAAGCGGCGAATGCCCCCACGATTTCTATCGCAACGCCTGGGACATGGCCCAAGCGCACAGCTTCGAACTCGTCAATCCTCAGGCCGAGAGGGAGTTCTTGACGCGCCGGGCGTGATGAACGGACCGCCCGCCGTCTCCGGATACAGCCCTCGCAGACCCTCCGCGCTTGCCGCGCATACGCCGCGTTCGGTGATGATGGCGCTGATCAGGCGGGCAGGGGATGCCTCATTCGGCGAGTTGGGCTCGGATCGACAAAAGCTCCTTTCGCCGTTCTTCGGTCGTCTTCGGGTAAGTCATTTTGAGCCCATCCAGGAGGTCCAGAATGATTTGGGATACGATCAGCCGGGCGTTCTCCTTGTCGTCGGCCGGGACGACATACCATGGTGAGTCCGCCGTGCTGGTCGCGCTGAGACACTGCTCGTAGGCCTTCATGTAGTGCTTCCAGAATTTCCGCTCCTCGATGTCGGCCTGGCTGAATTTCCAGTTCTTTTCGGGCTGGTCGATCCGCTCAAGGAAGCGCTTGCGCTGCTCGTCTTTTGAAAGGTGGAGGAAGACCTTCACGATGCGTGTCCCATTGGCGTGCAGGTGCCTTTCCAGGTCCACGATCGAACGATAGCGGTCGCGCCAAACCCCCTTGTCGGCGTGGCTTGCGTCCGGGACGCCTTCGCTTTCGAGAATTTCGGGATGCACACGCGCGATCAGCACTTCCTCATAATAGGATCGATTGAAGATGCCGATCTTCCCGCGCGCCGGCAGGTCGCGCGTGGTGCGCCAGAGGAAGTCGTGCTCCAACTCGGCCGCGCTGGGATGTTTAAAGCTGAATACCTGGCAGCCCTGGGGATTGACCCCCGACATCACGTGCCGGATCGCGCCGTCTTTGCCGGCCGCATCCATCGCCTGAAAAATCAGAAGGATCGCGTGGCGGTTCGAGGCGTACAGGAGCTGCTGCTGATCGCTTAGCCGCTGGACGTGGTCCTCCAGCAGCTTCTTGTACTGGTCCTTCGATTTGTAGACGGGCTCGGCCTTGGTCGGCCAATTCCCCAGGTCGACGTCCTCGCCCTCGGCCACGCGAAAGTCCTTGGTGTGGATTTTCATCTTGTCCCTTTCGACCACGGTCCGATCATCAGGCGACCTGTGGCGTCAAAACCGGCGGCTTCGACGCCGCGCCCAACAGATCGAGTATCCGGTAGGCCAGCAGCTTCACGCGGTCGTTCACCAGGAACCAGGCCAGTGCGTAACCCCACACGAACGCCGCCCAGCCCCAGCCGAGCGGGGTCATGAACAGACCGTAGACCGCGATCAGGGTCGCCACGGCCTGGGTGCCGAATACCGCTATCAGCAGAATCCGCGCCGGGCGGATCGACCAGAACGGCCCCCGCGTGCGGGTCAGGAAGATCGTCAAGTGGCCGGCGACCGAGAGCTTCAGGTACATCAGCGTCTGGATGTGCGCCCGGTCGAGATGAAACACGCGGTCGGCCAGGTAGAAAAGTCCAAAGGCGGCGATAACGCCGACCACTCCCAGCACGGTGGAGACGCCTAAAACAACGCGCATGTTCCAGGCTTCGGGCTGGTTCCTGTAATGCACGTTGTCATAGGCGATCGAGAGGATGGCGCCGTCGTTGAGCAGAGCCAGCATGACGATCATCACCGCCGTCACGGGATAGAAATTGAACACCAGGATCGCCAGGGTCATGAACAGCAGAACCCGCAGCGTCTCGGCGATGCGGTAAATGGCGTAGCTGTTCATCCGCTGGAATATGCGCCGGCTCTCCTTGATCGCGTCGATGATCACCGAAAGACCCGGCGTCATCAGCACGATGGCCGCCGCCGCCCGCGCAGCGTCTGTGGCGCCGGAAACGGCGATCCCGCAATCGGCCTTCTTCAACGCCGGGGCGTCGTTCACCCCATCGCCGGTCATGCCGACGATGTGGCCGGCCTTCTGCAGGACATCGACGATGTGGAATTTGTGCTCCGGAAAGACCTGAGCGAAGCCGTCCGCCGTCTCGATCAACGCGGACAAAGCCTTCGTTTCGTGGCGTTTGGAGTCGCCGAAGCCGCTGGCGTCTAGAATGTTCGTTCCCATCCCCAGCTTCTTGGCGGTCTCCTGGGCGATGGCGATGGCGTCGCCGGTCACCATCTTGACGCTGACGCCCATTGTCCGCGCGGTCGCGACCGTCGCCTTGGCGTCGTCCCGCGGCGGATCGAACAACGGCAGTACGCCGAGCATGCGCCATTCGCCGTCCCCGTCGGCCCGCGCCACGCCCAAGGCGCGAAAGCCGCGCGCCGCGAAATCGTCGACCGCCTTGTCGACGGCCGCCTTCACCGTCTTGGCGTTGGACGCCAAAGCCAGGATCACCTGGGGCGCGCCCTTGGCGACTTTGAATTGCTTGCCGTCGGCGCCCTTCACCGTGGCCTCGGTGCGCTTTTGCACCGCGTCGAACGGTTGGAAATGGACAACTTGGTAGCCCTTCAAGGCCTGGTCGTTCTTCAGGCCGCCGACAACCGCCAGGTCGATGACGTCCTTGTCGTCCGCGCGCGAGGCTAGGGCGGCGTTGAGGATCACCCGATCGGCCGGCATGTGATCCAGGCAGAATGGATCGCCCAGCGTCAGCTTGTTCTGGGTCAGGGTGCCTGTCTTGTCCGAGCACAGGATGTCGACCCCGGCCAGTTCCTCGATCGCCGACAAACGGGTGACGATCGCTTCCTTCTTGGCCAGGAGGCGCGCGCCCACAGCCATGGTCACCGACAGCACCGTCGGCATCGCCACTGGGATGGCCGCGACGGTCAATACCAAGGCGAACTGCAAGGTGGTCAGGAGCGGATCGCCCCGGTAGAGCGCGACGCCGATGATCACCGCGACGAGGGCCACGGCGAGAATGATCAGGTAGTTGCCGATCTTCAGAACAGCCTTCTGGAAATGGCTGACCGTGTGGGCCTCCTGCACCAATTCCGCGGTCTTGCCGAAGTAGGTGTGGGCGCCCGTAGCGTAGACCAGGGCGCCGATCTCGCCCTGGCGGACGATCGAACCGGAGAACACGGCCTCGCCCCGCTTTCGCGTGGCGGGCAGGGATTCTCCGGTCAGTGCGGACTGGTCAACCTCGATCGGGTCGCCCTCGAGCAGGCGCGCGTCGGCCGGGACGATGTCGCCCAGACGCAGGCGGATGACATCGCCGGGCACGAGTTCTCTGGCGGGCGGCTGCACCCACTTGCCGTCCCGCTCCACCCTGGCCTTGACCGCGAGCTTGGCCTTCAGGGCGGCGATCGCATTGCCCGCCTGATGCTCTTCCCAGAAACCGACCACGGCATTGGCGACCAGCAGCAGCAGGATGATGCCGAAGTCCGGCCAATGCCTGGCGACCGCCGAAAGGATCACCGCCGCCTCGATCATCCACGGGATCGGACCCCAGAAGTAGCCGAGGAATTTCAGGACCTCGTTGGTCTTTTTCTCCTCAAGTTCGTTGGGGCCGTATTGGGTCAGCCGCTTCTGCGCCTCGGCCTGCGTCAGGCCGTCGGCCGAGGACTCCAGCTTGGCGACCAGATCGGCCATGGACATCGATTTGAGGGCTTCGTTCGGATCGGGCTTCGAGCCCGGCCTCTCAGCCACGGCGTGGTGCGCCGTCTTGGCTGGCGGCTTGGCGTTCTTGTGCGCGTGCGCTGGCTTGGCGCTCTGCTTCTGGGAATTTGTCATGACCGTGCGCCCGCCAGCGGAGCCGTGATCCAGTCCTTCGCGGCGGACAATTGCGCGAGCCGAAACAGGCGCACCTCCCCTTGAAAGAAGGGCTTGAACATGGTGACCGCGCCACACATCCAGGCGTGATCTGTAACCAATGCGATCCGGCTGAAGTCGTGCCAGTGGCTGAAGCCGAAGGCGCTGTCGTCCCAAAGCGCCGCGAGATCAAAGCCGGTGAAATCGGATCCGATGACGTAAAGCATCTTGATCGGACCCTTGGCCAGTAAGCATTCGGCGAGGGGTATTAATGTGCCGCGATAGTCCTGGTCGGTGATCTGCCCACTGGCTTCGATTGCCAGTACATCTGCGGGTAGGCCCTCAATCGACTTGAACATGGTTCGATCCTTGCGCCTTGGTCAGCGCCAGCGTGTGCTGGGCGATCATCAATTCCTCGTTTGTCGGAATGACCCAGACCGACACGCGGCTGTCCGCGGTGGAGATGCGTGGCCCGTTGGTTTGGTTCGCCGCCTCGTCGAGCGCCACGCCGAGCCAGCCCAGGGCGCGGCATAGGCCGGCCCGCACCGGCGCCGAATTCTCGCCGATGCCGGCGGTGAACACGAGGGCGTCCAGCCCCCCCAGCACCGACGCATAGGCGCCGACCACCTTGGTCATGGCGTAGACGAAGTAGGCGACGGCTTGGACGGCCCGCGGATCGTCGCTGACCTGCAGCTCGCGCATGTCGCCGCTGAAACCGGACAACCCCAGGAGACCCGATCGCTCGTAGAGCATCTTTTCGAGCGACTGGTCATCGAACAGCTTGGACCGCAGCAGGTAGAAGAGCAGGTCCTGCGGTATGTCGCCTGAGCGGGTCGCCATGGGCAGGCCGGTAATGGCCGCCGAACCCCATGGTCGTTTCGATGCTTTTCGCGTCCAGCATGGCGCACATGCTGGCGCCGCCGCCTAGATGGGCGACGATCACCCGCCTCGCCATCGGCGCGAACTTCGGGACCTGCCGGCTGATGTATTCGTAGGAAATCCCGTGATAGCCCCAGTGTCGCGCTCCGCTGTCGCGCACATCCTTGGGCAGCGCATAGGTCTGGGCCAGCTCGGGCATGGTCCGATGGAAGGACGTATCGAAACAGCCGACTTGCGGCAGACCGGGGAAGGCGTCGGCCAGCGCTCGGGCGCCGGCCACGTTGTAGGGCTGGTGCGACGGCTCCATGGCCACGAGCGTATCGAGATAGGCCAGCACATCGCGGTCGATCAGCACCGGCGCCTCGTATCGCGCCCCGCCCAGCACGATCCGGTGACCGGCTCCGACGACTTTGGCGTTCGCCAGGTTCTGCTCGAGCCAGGTGACGACGTAATGCAGCGCCGTCCGATGATCGATCTCGTGGCCCTTGGGGAAGGCGTTCTCGCCCAGCGTCTTGCCGGCGGGGTCCTTCGCCGTGAACACCGCGTCCGATGGCAGGCCCTCGATTTCGCCATGACTGACAAGGTCCAGGGTCTTGGCTTGGCCCAACCCATAGGCGGCGAACTTGACGCTGGTGGACCCACTGTTGAAGACCAGGATGATCTCGGTCATCGCCGGTCACTCCGCCACGTCAGGCAGGAGACTCTTCGGATCGCGCGCCAGCGCATCGGCGTAAAGGACGGCCGCCGCGGCGGAGAAGATGCGTGCGGGGGCGGCGTCGGCGCGGCTGGTCAGGATCAGCGGAACTCGGGCGCCCACCACCAGGCCGGCGGTCTGGGCGTCGGCCATGAAGGCCAGATTCTTGTAGACCATGTTGCCGGCCTCGATGCTTGGCGCGATCAGCACGTCCGCGGCGCCGGCGACGGGTGAGGCGATATGCTTGATGCGCGCCGCCTCCGGGTCCACAGCTGCGTCCAGATCGAGGGGACCGTCGACAACACCGCCCACGATCTGGCCGCGGTCCGCCATCTTCGCCAGGATCGCTCCGTCCAGGGACGCCGGCATCGCCGTATTGACCATTTCCACCGCCGCCAGCACGGCCACTTTCGGCGTATCGACGCCGAGCGCGCGGGCGAAGCCGATCGCGTTCTGGCAGATGTCGCGCTTCTGGTCGGTGTTTGGCGCAATGTTCAAAGCCGCGTCGCTGATGATGAAGCGGCGGCCGTAGGTCGGCGCCGACACCAGGGCGCAATGGCTGATCAGCCGCCCAGTGCGCAGCTTGGCGTCGGCCTGCATGATGGCGTGCAGGAACACGTCGCTATGCAAGCTGCCCTTCATCAGCGCCGCGACCTCGCCCCGACCGGCCGCCATGGCGGCCTTGAGCGCCGAGTCCTCGGCGCCGTCGGAGGGCGTGATTCGGCAAGCGGAAATGTCGAGGCCGGCCTGGTCGGCGACGCGTCGGACCTCGGCCTCGGGGCCGAACAGCACCGGCACGATCAGCCCGGCCTCGGCGGCCTCCACCGCGCCGGCCAGGGCCTCCGCGCTGCAGGGATGAACTACGCCTGTCGGCATGGGCTTGAGGTCTCGGCAAAGCGCCACCAGGCCCTCGAGCCGGTGGTCGGGGACCTGGCGCTCCAGCCGCGTGGTCGGCGCCAGCACCTCCAGCACGGCGGTCGCCACGATCTTTCCGGCGGCGTCCGTGCAACTGCCATCCAGCATCACCACGCCTTGATCGGGCCGCTTCTCGCGCGCGACGAGCTGGGCCGTCACCGCCGCGCCGACGGGCAGCAGACCCAGCATTTGCACCGAGGCCGCACGGATCGAAGACCCGGGTCCGGGCAGCGCCGATCCCGCCAATGCGGTCAGCAAGGCGGTGACAATGCCGGAGGCGACTTGGCTCTCGCCTGGTCCGGTGAGCGGATCGGCATCGCCGAAGGCCGCCGCCCAGGCCCTCATGTCGCCAACCTGCAGCGTGCGCTCGATGGACACGGTGTCGCCGAGGGCGATTTCTTCGAAGGTCTTGTTCACGAGGACAGGCACGTCGGACTCCGCTTCGTCAGGCGCGGTGGGCGGGGGCGAGGTCTGCGGTCGAGGGCGGGGCCCAGACCCGCGACAGCCGGGCGAGACGGTCCCTTTCGGCCGCGGCGCCGACGATGGTCCGCACCCGCTCAAGCAAGATCTTGCGGTCGTCCGCCTTGGGGATGAGGGCGGACAGGGCCTGCACCGCCTCGTCTTGCATGATCTGCAGGATGGAGAACTGGCCGCGCACCAGCGCCTTGAACTGGTCGAGCGACAGATGGGCCAGATGTTGGCGGGCGCGGCTCAGCGCCAGGGCGCAATACGGATCGACCATCCGCTCGGCCGCGGTCACGAACAGCACCGCCCGGGCCAGGGCTTCATCGAAGCCGCCGGCCTCCAGTTTCGCCGCGCAGGCCTTGGCCACGCTGGGCGCCGGTTGTTCGGACACGGGCCCCGGGGGAGGGCGCACGTCGTCGCCTACGCCGAGCAGCGCCTGCACCACAGGCGAGCCGTAGAAGCCGAAGAACATCCGCTCGGACATCTGGTCGCGCGCCGCGCGATAGGCGTCCAGCCCCGCGGTGATCTGATCGGAGATCTGCGTCTGCAGCGTCAGGAAGGGATTGTCGTTCGCCACCGGCCTGCGCTGGGCCTTGGCCTCGGCGGCCAGTCCCTTGACCCCGGTCATCCAGGGGTTGCCGTCGGCGAAGGCGGTGTAGCTGAGCCTGAGGGGGTTCAAGTCCCGAGCCAGTTGGGCCGTCAGCGGATTGGAGAAGGCTCGCACCCAGGGCTGCATGAACCTGCGGTAGGCGGAAAGGTTCAGCGCCGACAGCCGGGCTACCGCGGCGAAGGCGCGGTCGTCCTCGGGGCTGTTGCGCCCCAGAGCGCGGATGTCGTCCAGCGAACGCGCCTCGAAACGGGCGATCCAGTCGTCCTCGACCAGACCGCCCGACGCCAGATCCGCCGGCCGGGGCGAAATGATCATCTCGTAGAGGCCGGCCGGCAGGCAGTCGATGACGTCCATCGACTGCACGAACTCTTCGTCCTCTTTGGCGCCCACCTTGGCCGAGACAAACAGCGCCAGATGCCCCACCTTGTGGTTCAGGGCGTAGATGATCGTCTGTCCGGCGGTCCGGATGTCCTCCACGTCCCTGTACACGTCCAGAATCCAGCCCAGGGCCTGCGGCGGCGGGCTAATATTGTCTTCGGAGGAGGCGAACGCGACGATGGGGGACGTGATCCTCCGCACGTCGAACGTTGTTCCGTCGCTGGCGTGCAGGGCGGTCCGGGCGAGTTTGTCGCCGATGAACAGGTCGTCCACCAGGAACTGCAACTCGTCGCCGTTCAGCTGGATGAAATCGCCCCACCACTTCTCGAACTGGAGGTAGCGGTCGGCGCCCGCGTCAATGTCCGCGTAGACTTGGTACTGCTTGCCCCAAAGCGTGTTGGCTGGGTTCAGGCTGTCGAAGTTCAGGATCAGCCAGACGCCGTCGAACAGGCCGTCGCCCAGATCGCTGGTCATGGCGGTGATCCAACTGCCGCCCGACAGGCCAGCGGAATAGCGCATCGGGTCCTTGCCGCGCACGCCCTGCCAGTAGGACATCGGCGAGCCGACGACCAGGCACGGGCCAAACAGGTCCGGCCTGAGCATGGCCACCATCAGCGTCTGATAGCCGGCCTGGCAATTGCCGATGGCGAAGGGGCGGGGGGCGTGGGGATGCAACTCGGCCACGCGCTCGAAGAACTTCACCTGTCCCTCGACGACGTCCAGGAACTGCTGGTCCGGCGCGGGCATCGCCCCGAAGCCGATGAAGTAGACTGGATGGCCGGCGGCGAGGGCGTCGCCGATCTCGCTCTGGGCCTTGAAGCCGCCGATGCCCGATCCCTGGCCGGCCCGAGGGTCGATCACCACCACCGGCCGTTTGCATGGGTCGATCGTCACGCGCGGCGGTGGGAGGATGCGTGAAAGCGAATAGTTGATCGGCCGCGGCAGCGACAGGCCGCTCATCAGCACTTCGTGATCGAAACTGAGCAAAGTGGCCAGAGGCCGCGAGGTGATCTCGATCTCCTCGTTGCCGCGCTGCCGCAACAGATCGAGGAACAGAGCACCGCGCTGAAGGGCGTCGATCGCATATTCGGGCCAACTTGCCAGAAGGCCGCTCGGCGTGGCGGCGCGCCGATCGGGCGATCCATCGGCGTTCTGGCCGAAGCGAATCCGAGCGCGGGCGATATCGATCGAGGGCGGATGGAACACAGGAATCTTTCCTAAGCGGTCGAATGAACGGCGTTTCCTCCCTGCATTTTGGAAGCGTTGGCTAACGCCACTCATTGAGACCGTGGTGAGGGCGGAACGCACAGCGCCGTAGAGGCGCAGCTGTCGCCCAGACCATAAACGCAGCCCGGCGGCGTTCGTTCGGAGTATTTCGCATCATGATCGACATTCCTGTGCTGAGACAAAGTTTCGAGAGTTGGCTTAGCCGCCGGTGGGACGCGGTTTCCAGCCGCCGGAGCCGGGGAGCGGACCTTCCCAACCGCCGCAGAGGGTCGACCATCCTCTTTGGCGCCTGGCCCGAAACCTGACCTTCCACCGACAGCATCTTCAGCAAACCGCCGAGATTTAAGCGTCAGACCTTGCCCGCTAGCGGACGCTCGCCGTCTCCGGATACAGCCCTCGCAGACCCTCCGCGCTCGCCGCGCATACGCCGCGTTCGGTGATGATGGCGCTGATCAGGCGGGCAGGGGTGACGTCGAAGGCGGGATTGGCGGCGGGGCTGGCCTCGGGGGTCAGGCGCACCGTGCGCAGAGCCCCGTCCGTGTCGATCCCGGTCTGATGGGTCACCTCCCGGGCGTCCCGCTCCTCGATGGGAATGTCGGCGCCGCGCGCCACGCTCCAGTCGATGGTTGAGAAGGGCAGGGCGGCGTAGAAGGGCACGCCGTTGTCGTGGGCGGCCAGGGCCTTCAGATAGGTGCCGATCTTGTTGCAGACATCGCCGTTGGCCGCCACGCGGTCGGAGCCGACGATGCACAGGTCCACCTAGGCCGTGCTGCATCAGATGGCCGCCGGCGTTGTCGGCGATCACCGTGTGCGGCACGCCGTGCCCGGCCAGCTCCCATGCCGTCAGCGCCGCGCCCTGGCCGCGCGGCCGGGTCTCGTCGACCCACACGTGCACGGCGATCCCCGCGTCGTGGGCGGCGTAGACCGGCGCCAAAGCCGTGCCCCAGTCCACCGTCGCCAGCCATCCGGCGTTGCAGTGGGTCAGGATGTTGACCCGCGCGCGCCCTATGGCGGCCCGCTGGATCAGGGCCAGTCCATGCCGCCCGATGGCCATGCAGGCGGCGACGTCTTCCTCGGCGATGGCGTCGGCCTCGGCCCAGGCCGCCCGGGCGCGATCGGCGGGCGCGGCGGCGAGAATCGCGGCCTTGGCCCGCTCCACCGCCCAGCGCAGATTGATCGCGGTCGGCCGCGCTTGGGCTAACAGCAAGGCGGCGCGCTCCACCGCCGCGTCGGAGGCGTCGACCTGCGCCGCCAGCGCCATGCCATAGGCGCCGGTGGCGCCGATCAAGGGGGCGCCGCGCACGATCATGTCGGCGATGGCCGCCCGAGCCTGGTCGGCGTCGGCCAGAACCTGGGTGCGGAAGGCGTGGGGCAGGGCGGTCTGGTCGATCACCTCGACCGCGCGCCGGTCGGCGGTGCGCCAGATGGTGCGATAGGGAACGCCGTCGATCTTCATGGCTCGGGCTCTAGCGCGACGCGGCGCGCGAGGCCAGCCGAACGTCCTGGGAGAGCTTGGCCGAGGACCTATACCAATGGCCAGGAAATTCGAGCGCCAGACTCAAGCAACACCTGTCATATCCGAAATTGCTGCGACAGCGAACGGAGTGGCTTTGTCCTTGATCCCGGATATTGGGTCTAAATTTAAGCATGAAATTCTTCCGACAGCCGCCATCGCCGCCCATTATCTCTCTATTCGTAATTTGCGGGCTAGACTCACCTTGCCGGGGGCCTGGGAGGACTGTTCACTATGGCTAATTTTCCGCGTGATCTGCTTCGCGCCCTGAGCGGCGCCACGGCCTTGTCGCTCGGCATGATCGCGGCGTCTCAGGCGTGCGCGCAGGCTGCGGCCGCCCCCTCCGACGAGGTGATCGTCACCGCCCAAAAGCGCGAACAGAACCTGCAAATCGTGCCGGTGGACGTGTCGGCCGTGACGGCGGTCCGCGCGGCCCAGGCGGGCGTGGTGGACATCAAATCCCTGCAAATCCTGATGTCCGGCCTGACTGTAACCTCCAGCACCAGCGAGGCCTCGACCACCGCTCGTATCCGCGGCATCGGCACGGTGGGCGACAACCCGGGCCTGGAGTCCTCCGTCGGCGTGGTGATCGACGGAGTCTATCGCCCGCGCAACGGCGTGGGCTTCGAGGACCTGGGCGAACTGGACCGGATCGAGGTCCTGAAGGGCCCGCAGGGGACCTTGTTCGGCAAGAGCACCTCGGCGGGCGTGATCAACGTCCTGACCGCCCAGCCGTCGTTCAAGCCCGGCTATTCCGTCGAGGCCACCGCGGGCAACTATGACGGCTGGGGCGTGAAGGGTTCGGTCACCGGACCGCTGGTGGCCGACCAGCTTGCCGGACGCCTTTACATCGGCGGCGAGGGCCACGCCGGCTACAACACGGTGGTCACGGCCGCCGGTCCGCGCACGGACCTGCATGACGACGACCAAAACGACTGGACCGCGCGCGGCCAACTGCTCTACACGCCCACCGATCAGCTGCGCGTGCGCCTGATCGCCGACTACGCCGATCTGCGCCAGCATTGCTGCGAGGCGGTGCAGGTGTGGGAAGGCGGCTCGCCCGCCTCGCGCGCGGCCCTGCTTACCCAGGTCCAGCCCGCCGCCGAGACCCTCACGCCTTCGCCCGACAGCCGGGTGACCTACGCCAACCGTGACGACCTGGACCACACCACCGACGGCGGGATTTCCGCCCAGGTGGACGCCAAGCTCGGATTTGCCGACTTCACCTCCATCAGCGCCTGGCGCGACTGGGACTCCCGACGCGGCGGCGACTGGGACTTCAGCGCGGCGGACCTGTTCTATCGGCCCGCCGGCCAATACACCGACCGGTTCGACACCCTGACCGAGGAAGCGCGTCTGGCCGGCAAGGTCGACCGCGTCAGCTGGTTGGGGGGCCTGTTCCTGGATTCGGAGACCTACAACGGCGCCTCGCCCCTGCTCTATGGGACCGACTACTACTCGTTCCTGGCCGGTAAGGTGACGGGCGGCGCGCCGGGCCTGATCGGCCTGTTGCCGTCCAACACCTTCCTGCCGGGCACGGGGCAGAACGACAGCTTCAAGCAGACCGACACGACCATCGCCCTGTTCACCAACGACACCCTGGCCCTGACCGACGCCTGGGATGTCACCGTGGGCGTGCGCTACACCGACGACGAAAAGAAGCTCAATTCCACCTTCTCCACCACCGGCGGCTCCTGCAACCAGGGCCTGGCGGCCTATCCGGCCCTGGCGGGGGTGGTGGGGGCGCCGACGGCTCAGGCGATCACCGGCGCCATGTGCCTGCCGTGGGAAGCCCAGGCCTTCGACGCCCGCAGCGGCGCGCAGACCTCTTCGGAGCGGGCCTGGTCGGGCACGGCCGGGACCAACTACCGCTGGACCCAGGATTTGATGAGCTACGCGTCCTATTCGCGCGGTTACAAGGCCGGCGGATTCAATTTTGACCGAGCCGCGTCGAGCCTGTCGTTCACGCCGACCTCGGCCTCCCTGATCATCAACAACTCGACCTATTTCGCCCCCGAGACGGTCGACGCCTATGAAGTCGGCGTCAAATCCCAGTGGCTGGGCCGGACGGTGACGCTGAACGCTGCCCTGTTCGATCAGACCTACCATAACTTCCAGCTCAACACCTTCCTGGGCACCAGCTTCATCGTGGAATCCATCCCGCAGGTGAACTCCACCGGCGTGGACGCGGACTTCGACTGGCAGACGCCGGTGACGGGCCTCAGACTGGACGGCGGGGCGACCTACGACCAGACCCACTACGGCCAATTCACTGCCGCCCAGTTGACCAATCCGCAGGATTTCGCCGGCCTGTCGCTGCTGCCCGGCGCGACGATCTCTTACGCGCCCCTGTGGTCGTCCACCTTCGCGGGCGATTACCAGACGCCGCTGGGCGGCGGGCTGGTCGCCCGCGCCAATCTCGCGGCCAAGTACAATTCCGCCTACAACACCGGCTCTGACCTGGCCCCGCAAAAGATCCAGGACGCCTACACCGTCCTCAACGCCCGCCTGGGCGTGGGCGATCCACAGCGCGGCTGGACAGTCGAGGCCTGGGCCGAGAACCTGACCAACGTCACCATCGTGGACCTGGCGTTCAATGCGCCGCTGCAGGGCGCCCAGACCGATCCCGCCTCGATCCGCACCTACAACGCCTTCCTGGCGGCGCCGCGCACCTTCGGTGTGACCGTGCGGTTCAAGAACTAGCGCTCGTAGCGCGCGGCGCGGCCGGCGCCTCACGCCCCGCCGATTACCTGATGGCGCATGTTGGACTGACAATCCCCCTGTGCAACATGAGCGCCAGTCTGCACAGTGGCCGCTTCACCGGCCTGCCGCGCGCATAGGCGTGCGCTGCGAGAGTTCTGCAGGCGATCAACGGGGGAGACGGTAATGCCGGATGACGAGACGATTACGGCCGAAAAGACCGGCTCACCTGCAGGGATGACGTCGCGCCGCCAGGTTATCGGGGTGATGGCCACGACTGTCTCCGCCGGCATGGCGGCCGCGACCACGCCTGCGCATGGCGCGACGCCGCTTCGCGAGCCGATACCGCCGCCGGTCTTGGCGCCGCGAGCGGACCTGGTGGATGTGCTCGAGTACGAACCTCAAGCCCGTCTGGTGTTGGGACCGGCGGAGGTCGCCCCGATTTTGGGCAGCGACCGGACCATCACCGATCGCATCACCCTGCGTCCTCGGATGAACGTACCCACGCGGGATCTGGACCTGACGAGCACCTTGTTCGGCGATGAGCACTTCACGCCGATCATCGTCGGCCCGATGGCCGATCAGACGCGCTTCCACCCCGAGGGCGAGGTCGCCACGGCGCGCGGGGCATCCGCGGCGAAGGCGGCGATGGTGGTGAGCAGCGACGCCAGCTTGCCCCTGGCGGCGATCGCCCAGGCCGCCACGACTCCGCTGTGGCTGCAGGTCTATGCGAACAGTCCCAAGGTGAAGGACGTGCTGGCCGAGGCGCATGCGATCCACGCCAAGGCGGTGATCGTGACGGTCAACGCCGGCGGGTCCGCCGGCGCGCCCGCGACGCCGGCCTCGGCGCGGATCGATTGGGCGGCCGTCGACGCCGTCGTCAAGCACACGTCCCTGCCCGTGATCGTCAAGGGCGTCACGCGTCCGCAAGAGGCCAAGGAAGCCGTCGCTCGCGGCGCCAAGGGCGTGGTGGTCTCCAACTATCGGGGCGGTCACGCGGAGACCCTGCCGGGCACGCTGCTCCTCGTCGCCCCGGTCGTTCAGGCGGTCGGCGATCAGGTCCCCGTGCTCGTCGACGGCAGTTTCCGCCGCGGCACTGACATTCTCAAGGCCCTCGGCCTGGGCGCAAAGGGCGTGCTGATCGGCCGGCCCGTGATGTGGGGGCTTGCGGCGTATGGCGCCGACGGCGTGCAGGGCGTTGTCGAAATGCTGCAGACCGAACTGGCGCGATACATGTGCATGTGCGGGCGTCCATCGCTCGCGGCGCTCGACCCCAGCGTGGTGCGTGTTCACGCGCCGCTTCTCACGGGGAGCAACACCCATGGCTGATATCGAGCGTTCCTGGCTAACGAATCCGGCCCGGCGAAAGGCCTTGGCCCGCTTGGCTGGACTGATGGCGGGTTCTCCCATCGCCGCGGCCATGGCGCAGAGCGACCCTCGGCCCTTCAGCGAGCATCACCGCGCCTTGAGCCTGGCGGAGATGCAGACGTCCTTTGACTTCGAGCCGGTCTTCTTCGGCAATGTGCTCCTGCCGGTCTATGATTACACCGCGCACGGCGACGGGTCGGAGTTCACCCTTCGGCGCAATCGCCAGGCGTTCGATTGGGTCGACATTACGCCTACACGCCCAGCCGTCCCGCCATCGCAGGTCGACCTCTCCTCCGAATTGCTTGGCGTGAAGATGAAATTCCCCATCATCATCGCGCCGTCGGCGACGATGCGGGCCCTGCATCCGGACGGCGAGATCGGGATGTTCAAGGCGGCGACCGCGGCATCCAACACCCTGATGATGCTGAGCATCAACAGCAGCATGTCGGTCACCCAGGTCGCGCCGGCTTCGCCGGGCGGCGTGCTGTGGGCGCAGTTTTATCCGCTGGAGGATCGCGCCGCCACGCAGCGATCGTTGGATGCCCTGCAGGGCGCCGGCTGCAACGCCATTATCGTCACCATCGATCAGCAAGCGTCCTATTACGAACGCTCGCAGCAGGACCGTCATTTGGGCGGGCGCGTGGCTCGTACAGGCGCCCCAGCCGCTCCAACGGCCGCGCCTACCGGTTCGGCGCGGTACCGGATCGGCGCCGAGCGCCTGTGGTACACGTGGCAATATATCGATGACGTGCGGAAAATGGTCAAAGGTCCGCTTCTGCTCAAAGGGATTCTCGATCCGCAAGACGCCAAGCTGGCGATCGAGCACGGAGCGGACGCGATCATCGTGTCCAATCACGGCGGGCGCTCGATGGACTACGGTCCCTCGACGCTGGAGGTCCTGCCGGACATCGTGGCGGCCGTGAACGGCCGGATTCCCGTCCTGTTCGACAGCGGCGTGCGTCGCGGCGGCGACATCTTCAAGGCGCTCGCCCTGGGGGCCAACGGGGTCATGCTCGGACGGACGGCGCGGTGGGGCCTTGGCGCCTTTGGAACCGCCGGCGCGCAGCGGCTGATCGAGATCATGCAGCAGGAACTCGTCCAGGTGGCCTCCGCCGCCGGATGCGTCAAGCTGTCGGACATCAACCGGACGACGGTCAAGACCAACTTCGTTTAGAGCAAGACTGTCGGCGAAATCGGACCAGTTTCGCCTGTCACGCCCTAACTGGCGTCCTGCGCGCCGGTCTTCAGCTTGGCGTGCAGGCGCCGGCTTTCCAGCAACTGCCAGCTCAAGAGCACCGGCACGCCGATGGCGATGTCGCGCGCGCGTTTGAGCAGGGACAGGGCCAGGGCCGCCTCCACGGGAATGCCGAACAGGGGCCCCAAAAGGGCGTAGGCGCCTTCCTGCACGCCCAGGCCGCTGGGCACGATGAAGGCCGCGTTGCGGATGGCGAACAGCACGCTCTCGATGGCCACCACCGACGAGTAGGGCAGGGGGCGGTGGATGAAGCCCAGGATCAGCCAGGTGCCGAAAGCCCCGCCGAACCAGCCGACAAGATGCAGAAGCAGGCTGATAAACAGGCGTCCGCGCTGGGCGTAGGCGGCCTGAAAGGCTTCGTGAGCGCTCTGGGCGTGGCCGGCGGCGCCGGGCGCCACCTTGCGCAGCACCTGTTCGAACAGGCCCACGCCCTTCTTCTGCGTCGTCACCATGCCCACGACGACCATGCCGCCCAGAATCAGTCCCGCCAGCAGCGACCACATCAGAGGGCCGCTTCGATGGCCCTCGCCGAGGCGCCGGGCCAATAGGGCGATGCCGACCAGGGTGTAGATCAGCTGGGCGGCGATCTCGACGGTGATGTCGATCACGCTGGAGGCGAAGGCCTCGCCCGCCGCCACCCCGCCCAGCACCGCCACGCGCCCGGCGATGACCAGGCCGCCCAACTGTGAAAACGGCAGCACGTCGGACGCCGCCTCGCGCATCAGCCGGCCCCACATGAAGACGAAGGAGGGTCCCGCCTTGGGCGTGCCGGCCATCTGCCAGGCTAGGCCGAGCGGGACGAACAGCGCCACCTGGGCTGCGATGACGATCAGAAAGCCGCTCACGCCGATCGGGCGGATGGCGGCCAGGACCGCGCCGAAGTTGAAATAGCCGACCACGGCCGTGGCGACGGACAGGCCGATCAGGCCGGCGACGATAGCGCCGACGCGGGCCTTATTGCCGGCGGCGGGCTCGGAGGTTTGTTCGGTTCGGGTCATGACGGCGCCATGGCGCCGTCGCGGTCCACCTTCAGGCGCGCCCCGCGCCATTCCACCCGGTCGCCCAGGAAGGCGCCGACGAAAACCGCCAACGAGAGCGCATCGCGCAGGGGGATCAGCCACAGGCGGGCGCGGTCTGCGCCCATCATCCGGCTCAGGGCATAGGCTTGGGCCAGCCGCAGGACCAGCAAGGCGATTAGGCCTTCAAGGCCCAGTGGCGAAAAGCCGGTGAGGGCCGCGCCGATCAGGGCCAGGGGCAGGAAATGGGTGATCACGCTGCCCGTGTAGCCCGCCGGTTGAACCAGGCGGATCGTGCGCGCCCAGCGCAGCTCGTGCACCAGCATCTCGCGGGCGGATTTTTCCGGGAACACATGGTCGATCACCATGGGAGGCGAGACGATCTTGAGGCCCGCCGCGCGAACGGCCCGCCCCAGGACGAAATCGTCCGCCAGCTGATCGGCCAGGATGTTCAGGCCGCCGATCCGCTGCAGCACGTCCGCGCGCAGGGCCATGGTGGGGCCCAGGCAGGGATGGGCCCCCAGCGCCTCGCCAACCGCCACGCCGGCGGCGAAGCGGGCGTTGATGTCCATGGCCGCCAGCTTGGACCACAAGCTCGCGGTCGGTCGGCCGCGATAAAGGCAGTGAACCAGGCCCGCGCCCGGCTGCTGCAGGGCGGCGACGATGCGGCTGAGACCATCCGGAGCCAGGCGCACATCGCTGTCGCTGATGACGATCACTTCGCCCGTGGCCTTGGTCGACATGTTGATCAGATTGCTGATCTTGCGGTTGGTTCCGTGCTGAGCCGGATCGGCGTTCAGCGTGATGTCGAGATCGGGATGGTTTTGCCGGACCCTTTCGGCAACGGCCAGCGCGGCGTCGGCGGCCTCGCGCGCGCCCATGATCACTTGCACCGCGCCTGGGTAGTCCTGATCGCACAGGCTGCTTAGGTTCTCGTAAAGCTCCGGCTCGTCCCCGTGCAGCGGCTTGAGCACGGTGACGGAAGGGGCGGACTTCAGCGGCGGCTGGGCGCGCCGCAGGAAGCGCCACAGGGCGTAGGTCGCGCCCAGGGCGTAGATCGCCCCGCAGGCCGACAAGGCCAGGAAGAAATACCCCGCAGCTGTCGCGACAGACGTCACGCTCAATACAATCCTCTCAATGTCCGGGGGTCTTCATAGTGGCCCGATCGTCCAGAGGCGACCGTAAAACAACCGCTGCGCGGGATCGGCGAGCCTCCGGACCCGTCGGGTGGCGCGAACGGGGTTTGGCGCCGCACCATTTTATCCTATAGCTCGGGCGCGGCGGAACCGAGGCCGCGGCCGACAGACGGCAACGGACCTTAAGGCATGAAATTCCATACGACAGCGGCCGGCTTCGCCGCGGCCCTCATCGCGGCGTCGAGCGCCGGCGCGGCCTTCGCCCAGCCCGAAGCGCCCGCCGGTGAAGGCGTGATCGGCAAGACCGGTCCCGTTGAGGTGGTGGTGTGGAACATCCGCAAGAGCCTGGGCCATGTGCGCGTGGCCATCTGCACCAGCCTGACCTTCGCCGACGCCCATAAGAGCTGCCCCTATCACGGCGCCGCGCCCGCCCACGAAGGCATGACCACGGTCATCGTTCCGGACGTCCCCGCCGGCACCTACGCGGCGGAAGTCTATCAGGACGAGGACGACCGCGATTTGCTCAAGCGTGGCGCCCTTGGCATTCCGCTGGAGGGGGTCGGATTCTCCAATGACGTGGCGATCCGCCTGACTCCGCCCCGTTTCTGGGACGCGGCGTTCGACCACGATCCGGCCGCGCCATTGGCCCTCAAGATCAAGCTGCGGTATTTCCCTAACTTCTAGGGATCGCCTTAGGCGTTTGCGCTGAAAAAGGATGAGTTCATGCCGCACAAGCCGTCCATTCTGGGCCGACTGGTTGCGCTGAGCATCCGAGAGGCGTGGACCACCGTCGCCATAGCGCTCGCCGCCGCCCTCTTGGCGGGCGTTTACGCCGTCGGTCATTTCAACATGACCACCGACACCGAGCAGCTGATCTCGGCCAAGCTGCCGTGGCGGCAGAACGGCATCGCCTTCAACAAGGCCTTTCCCGATCAGGGCGACACAATCGCCGTCGTGGTCGACGGCCAGACGCCGGAACTGGCCGAGAGCGGAGCCCAGACCCTGGCGGACAAGCTCGCGCAGCGCAAGGACATCATCCTGAGCGTGGACCGGCCTGACGGGGGACCGTTCTGGAATTGGGAAGGCCTGCTGCTGCTGCCGCTGGACCAGGTTCAGAAGACGCTCAATCAGCTGATCGCCGCCCAGCCGTTCCTGGGTCCGCTCGCCGCCGACCCCGAGTCTGCGCGGGGCCATGAGCACCTTGCAGACCATGGCTCTGGGGGTGCAGAGCGGCTCGGCCAAGCTGAGCGACATCGACAAGCCGATCAAGGGCCTGGCGGTCGCCATGCAGAGCGCGGCCGACGGCAAGCCGACCTATTTCTCCTGGCAGGCCATGTTCTCCGACTCCGGCCCCACCGTGTCGTCGCGCCGGTTCGTGCTGGTGCGGCCCAAGCTGGACTATTCGGCCCTGGAGCCGGGCGCGGCCGCCAGCGCGGTCATCCGCCAGACGGCGGCGCAGGCGGGGCTCGACGCCGCCCACGGCGTGAAGGTGCGCCTGACGGGATCGGTGCCGTTGTCGGACGAGGAGTTCGCCAGCCTGGCCGACCGGGCGGTTCCCATGCTGATCGTCATGCTGGCGGCGGTGCTGGGCATGCTGTGGCTGGCGGTGCGCTCGGTGCGGGTCACCGGCGCCATCATGGCCACCACCCTGATCGGCCTGGTGATCACCGCGGGTCTGGGCTTGGCCATGGTGGGACGCTTCAACCTCATCTCGGTGGCCTTCATTCCGCTGTTCGTGGGGCTGGGCGTGGATTTCGGCATCCAGTTCGCCGTGAAATACCGCGCCGACACGCTGATCCTGCCGACCCGCGAGGAGGCCCTGATCGCGGCGGGGAGCGAGGTAGGGGTTCCCCTGGCCCTGGCCGCCGCCGCCGTGGCCGCCGGTTTCTTCGCCTTCCTGCCGACCACCTACATCGGCGTGTCCGAGCTCGGCCTGATCGCCGGCGCCGGCATGGTCATCGCCTTCATCCTGGCTGTCACCCTGCTGCCCGCCTTGCTCCATCTGCTCAATCCGCCGCTGGAGGGCGCGCGGTCGGGCTTTGAGGCCCTGGCGCCGGTAAACCAGGCCATGCGCGCCCGCCGCCGCCAGGTGCTGTGGGCCAACGCCGCCGTGGCCGCGATCTGCCTGTGCCTGCTGCCCTTCGTGCGCTTTGATTCCAATCCGCTGGACCTGAAAAATCCCAAGTCGGAGTCCATGGCGACGCTGAACGATCTGATGAAGGATCCGACCCAGTCGCCCAACACCATCGACGTGCTGACGCCCTCCGTGGCCGCCGCCGACGCCCTGTCGGCCAAGCTGGAGAAGCTGCCGCAGGTGCAGTACGCCCTGACCCTGTCGACCTTCACGCCGACAGACCAAACGGCCAAGCTCGCGGCGATCGCCGACGCCGGCATGCTGCTGGACACCACCATCAATCCCTTCGGCGTGGCGCCGCCGCCCAGCGACGCCGAGCTGCAGGCCAGTCTGACCCAAACGGCCAAGGCCCTGCGTTCGGCCGTGGGTCGCGACCGCACTCAAGCCGGCCAGGACGCCCTGACCCTGGCGTCCGCGCTGGACCGCCTGGCGTCCGGCCCGCCCGAGCATCGCGCCGCCGCCGACGCGGCCGTCTCCCAGCCGCTGCAGGTGCTGCTCGGCCAGCTGCGCGAGATGCTGCAGGCCAAGCCGCTGACGCTGCAGACCCTGCCGCCCGAAGTGGTGTCGCAATGGATTACGCCGGACGGCCGCTCGCGGGTGCAGGTGTTCCCCTCCGGCGGGGTGCTCGACGACGCAGGCATCCGCCGCTTCGCCCAGGCGGTGAGCGCTGTGGCGCCCAACGCCAGCGGCGGGCCGGTGTCGATCGTTCAGGCCGGCAACACCATCGTCGACGCCTTCCGCGAGGCGGGCGTGCTGTCGTTCATCGCCATCACCATCCTGTTGTTCATCGTGCTGCGGCGGGTGCGCGACGTGGCCATCACCATGGCGCCCGATCGTGCTGACCGGCCTGCTGACCCTGGGCACCTGCGTGGTGATCGGCCAGCCGCTCAACTTCGCCAACATCATCGCCCTGCCGCTGCTGTTCGGCATCGGCGTGGCCTTCCACATCTATTTCGTGATGGCCTGGCGCTCGGGCGGCTCGCACCTGCTGACCTCCAGCCTGGCGCGGGCGGTGCTTCTTCAGCGCCCTGACCACGGCGACCGGCTTCGGCAGCCTCTGGGCTCTCCAGCCATCCCGGCACCGCCAGCATGGGCAAGCTGCTGATGATCTCCCTGGTCTGGACCCTGGTCTCGGCGCTGCTGTTCCAGCCGGCGCTGATGGGCCCGCCGCCGGCCAAGCGCGCGCCGGCGGACGACGTTTAGCGAGCTCTACGGCTTCATCAGCTTTTCGCCATCAGCGGCCTTCCAGGTGGGCGATCAGGCCGCCTTGGCGCCGCCGGCGGCCAACGTGGCGGCGAAGTCCGAGCGTTGGGTGGTCAGCTGGCTGATGGCGCCGTTGAACAGCACGTCGATCATCTTCCAGGTCGAACCGGCCTGGCGCATGCGATAGCCCAGCACCACGGCGCGCATCGCCGCCGGTCATGGATGTCTTGACCATCTTGTCCGGGCAGGCGGGTCAGGACCATGGGATCGACGGTGATCTTCTCGCCGTTGTAGCTGTCGAAGTTCTTGGCGTAGTTGGCGATGGTGTATTTGCGGAAGGCGGCGATCAGGGCGGCCTTGTCCTCGGCCGAGGCGCTCGCCCAGGCCGGGCCCACGGCGAAGGCGGTCATCACCGGGATATTGAATGTGGCGTCAACCGCCGGCGCCATCAATTTGTAGCGGCCTTGCGGGCCGGTGCCCCTTCTTGCCCGCCTTCATGGTGCGGATCAGGGCGGCGTCGAAGCTTTCGATCTGCTGGCGCGGCGGGCTCGCAGGCGTCCGCGCGGCGCCGCGCGGCGCCAGGGCGGGACACCGCGCAGGCCAGGGCGGCGGCGGCCGGCGAACCGCAGGAGGAATGATCGACGGTCATGGTGGTCTCCGTGGGTGTCTTCCGCCCGCCCATTGCCCGCAAGGGCCTGAATGGCGGGTGAAGGGCGTTGGGTTTGTCCGGTTCAGCTGGCCCGGTCGAGCAGGAAATAGGGCAGGGCGCGCAACAGTTCCGCCTCGGGCCCGAAGGCCCGACCAGCCGATCCGCCCGCCGAGGCGGCCAGGCGCAGCGGCTTCCCTTTTGCGCGCCGGCCACGCCCAATAGGCCCACCAGGGTCGCCTTGCCCTTTTCCTCATCCTTGCCCACGGCCTTGCCGGCCAGCTCCACCGAGCCGCCGCACGTCGATCAGGTCGTCGGCGATCTGGAAGGCCAGGCCCATGTCGCGGGCGTAGGCGCGCCAGCCAGGGCCTGATTTGGCCGCCCCGGCCTGGGCGAGGATCGCACCCCGCCTCGCAGGCGAATTCAAACAGGGCGCCGGTCTTCATCCCGCTGCAGGGTGATGACCTCCTCGGCGCCGAAGCTGTGCTCGGGCGCGACGATGTCCATCATCTGGCCGCCGATCATGCCTTCCGTTCCGCCCGCCTGTGGCCAAGCGAAGCACAAGCGCTGAGCGCACCGCGCCGTCCCGGGTGGGTCGCTGGGTCAGCCAGGATTCCCGAAGGCGAGGGTAAGAAGCGCGTCGCCGGCCAGCACCGCCGTGGCCTCGTCGAACGCCTTGTGCGCTGTCCGGACGGCCGCGCCGCAGATCGTCGTCGTCCATGCAGGGCAGATCGTCGTGCACCAGGGAATAGGTGTGCAGGGCCTCGATGGCCGCCGCCGCGCGCTGCCCGCCCCCCTGCGCCGGCGCACCGAACAGGGCGGCGAACTGCAGGGTCAGGAATGGACGCAGCCGCTTGCCGCCGGCGAAGATGGCGTAGCGCGCCGCCTCCTGCACCCGCGCGTGATAGGCGGTCGGCTGCGGCCAGCACGGCCTCCAAGCACCGCCTCCACCTGTTCGCACGCCGCCGTCAAAGCGGCCGGAATAGCCCGACACGCCGGCGGATTGGGCGCTCCGCGCCGCCACGTTCGTTTCGCTCAAGAGCCGCTACTCCGCCGCTTGCAGGTCCTGGGCCTTTTGCGCCTCGATCTGGGCGGCCCTGGCCTCTACAAGCTGGACGATATGGTCGACCATCTGCTCGTTGTCCATCTTGTGGTCGGGCTTGCCCGACACATAGATCATGCCCGCGCCCTTGCCGCCGCCGGTGAAACCCAGGTCGGTCATCAGGGCCTCGCCCGGGCCGTTGACCACGCAGCCGATGATCGACAGGCGACAGGCGGCGTGGCCATATGGGCCAGGCGCTGTTCCAGCGTCTCCACCGTCGATCACGTTGAAGCCCTGACGCGCGCAGGAGGGGCAGGCGACGATGTTCACGCCGCGGTGGCCAGGCCCAGGACTTGATCATGTCGAAGCCGACCTTGATTTCCCGACCGCATCGGCGGCCAAGGAGACGCGGATGGTGTCGCCAATGCCGGCCCATAGCAGAGGGCCATGCCGATCGCCGACTTGATCGTGCCGGTGCTCAGGCCGCCGGCTTCGGTGATGCCCAGGTGCAGCGGGAAATCGATGTCGCCAGCTGCTGATAGGCGGCCACGGTCAGGAACAGGTCCGACGCCTTCACGCTGATCTTGAACTCGTGGAAGTCGTGGTCCTGCAGGATCTGGCGTGGAGAGCGCGCTTTCACCATCGCATCGGGGCAGGGCTCGCCGTACTTTCCAGCAGCTCGCGCTCCAGCGAACCGGCGTTGACGCCGATGCGCATCGAGCAGCCGTAGTCCCTGGCGGCCTTGACACCTCGCGCACCCGCTTTTCGCCGCCGATGTTGCCGGGGTTGATGCGCAGGCAGGCCGCGCCGCCGGGCCGCCTCGATGGCGCGCTTGTAGTGGAAGTGGATGTCGGCCACGGGCGGCACCTTGGCCGCCTTGGCGATCTTGGCAGAAGGCCGCGATGGTCTCCTCGTCCGGACAGGACACGCGGACGATGTCCGCTCCGGCCTCCTCCAGCTGACGTATCTGGGCGATGGTCGCGTCTGCGTCCGCCGTCAGGGTGTTGGTCATGGACTGCACGGTGATGGGCGCATCGCCCCCCACCTCCACCGAACCCACCCGGATCTTGCGGCTGGGGCGTCTCTGGATGATGATGGTCGGCGGCGGGAAAGCTGATAACACGGTTCAATTACCCAAAACCACGCCACCCCGCCAAGCCACCAGCCATTGATTTTTTGCGGATGAAAATTGTTTCGCCCATCCCCAAACGCCGCTCGCGGATCGTCATCATTCCGCTGATTGACATCATGTTTTTTCTGCTGGCGTCGTTCATGATGATCAGTTTGCAGATGAGCCGAACCGCGAACATCAAGGTCAACCTGCCTTCGGCCACGCAAGCCGCGCAGGATTACAAGCCGGACATGGTCAACATCGCCGTGGACAAATCGGGCGCGATCTGGCTGGAGAAAAAAATCATCTCGCTGCCGCAATTGAGCTTGGTCTTGAGCAACCGTTTCCGCGCCGACACGAATCTGCCGGTTTATATCAGCGGCGACCGCGACACGCTGCACGGCGACATGGTGAATGTTTATCAAGCCGTCCGCAGTGCGGGTATCCAGAAGGTTGCGTTTATGACCGGCAATCCAAACCTAACCGCACCGTGAAAATTCGCACCCCCATTCCTGAAAAAAAGTCGCGGCTGGAAATCATCCCGCTGATTGACATCATGTTTTTCCTGCTCGCCTCGTTCATGATGATTAGTTTGCAAATGCAGATCGTCCGCACCGTCAAAGCAAATTTGCCCACGGCCACGCTCGCGACCTCCAGCACCAAGCCGGACATCGTGAATCTGCTGGTGAACCGCGACGGCCAGGTTTCCGTGGACAAAAAAGCGATTTCATTTGCCGAACTGAATACGCTGCTGACCAACCGTTACAGCCTGAACACCAATTTGCCCGTTTATATCACCGGCGCGAAGGACGCCACGCACGGCTCGGTGGTTTTCGTTCTTGGATTTAGTGAAACGCGCCGGCATCTCGCATGTCGCCATCGCCGTCAAAGCCGCCCCCGACCAACCATGAAAAACTTCCAACAAAACCTGCTCATCGTCCTTGCGCTCGCGCTCTGCGGCCTGTGCGCCTTTCAATGGTATGAACAAACCATCCAGCGCAACGAAATCACCACCTTGAACGAGATTGTTTATGAGAAAAATGTAGCCGTTCAGGACGCCACCAATTCCGTCGCACTGCTGAACCATCAGGTTCGAGCAAATGGACGCGCGAATCACCGAGATAAAAGCCGCCGTTGCGACCAACGAACAACTGGTCGTTGCGCAAAAGCGCGAAATCAGCAAACTGCAATTCAACGAGCTTGAATCTTACCAACGAAATCACCCAATACAGACAGGCGGTGGAAACATTGCAGTCGAAATTGAAAGATGCCTACGCCGACATTGGGAAACAAAATGAGACCATCACCAACCTCGTGGCCAACGCGATCATTTCGTGGAAAAGTTCAACGACAGCGTGAAAGACCGGAACGAGGTCGTGGCCAAATACAACGAACTGGTCAGTCAGGTGCAAAAGCAGCAGAGCGGTTCAAAATAGATAAGCCAATTCCGGCTTGCGGGCGAAATTTCCAAGTCTATTCTGGCATCGTGTTTGCGCGTTTAGGAAAAAGCCTGGTGGTCGTTGCGCTCGTCCTTTCGACGGGACTCCATTGGGCCGCATTGCAAACCTTCGCGTGGACGACGATGCTCGCAAGCAATCTTTGCACGCAATCCGTTTCTCAAGCCGTCACGCATACGTTTGATGGCGAGCATCTTTGTCCGCTTTGCAAAGCTATCGCTGCCGCAAAAAAGTCCGAGAAAAAATCCGACGCGGTTTCGGCCAGTTCGAAAATGGAGTTTCCGCCGGTTGCTCAAAAAATAATTTTGCATCCGCCCGCGCAGTTTGAAACTTTGCCGGTGGCAAATGCCTTTGCCGAATCCCTTGCCCAAAAACCGCCGACACCCCCGCCGCGCGGATTGTTCGTCTGATTCAATCCTAGTCTGGCTGCTCGCGCCCCTTTGGCGCGGGTAAAATATTTTCCTTAACTTGAGAGCGCCATTGCGCGTTCTCGCAATTTTGAAATGTAAAATGAAAAATAAAACAGTTAATTCAGCAGTGTTAAAAATCAGTTGTGGTTTGCTGGTCGGAGTGCTCGCACCAAGTGTTGTTCATGCGTGCGCGTGCGGGTGCGGAGTTTTTGACGTGGCAACAAGCTCGATGTTTCCGCAGGGTCAAGGCGGAATGGCATGGGTGCAATACGATTATCAGGATCAAAACCACAATTGGAGCGGCACATCACAGGCACCGGCGATAAACAATGGCGACAAGGAGATCGAGACGGATTTTACCACCATTGGTTTGCAATATATGTTCAATTCAAGCTGGGGTGTTCAGCTTGAATTGCCTTATGACTATCGCAAATTTACAACCGTTACGGCCAATCCAAACGCTCCAAACCCTGGCGTTACAACTGCAACAATAAAGTGGGGCGCGCTCGGCGACATGCGGTTGGAAGGCGTCTACACCGGATTTTTTGCGGACCAGTCCGCAGGCGTGACGTTTGGCCTCAAGCTGCCGACCGGCGATTGGACTCACAACAATGCCTATGGCGACGTTGACCGCGACTCGGAACTGGGCACAGGCAGCACAGACATCTTGCTTGGCGGTTTTTATCGCGGCAATCTGGATCGCGATCAAAAATGGGACTGGTTCGCGCAAGCACTGCTGGATGTGCCGGTGCTGACGCAGGTTCAATACCGTCCAGGCGTCGAACTCGACACGGCGGCGGGAATTGATTACAAGGGATTTTCACTCGGTCGTGTGAGGATTTCACCGGTGGCACAGGCGATCTTTTCCTACCGGAGCGCTGACAGCGGCGCGAACGCCGCCGGGGGCGCAAACGACGATCCCGAAGATGGCGTGAACTCCGGTTACGAGCGCCTGATGCTTTCGCCGGGAATCGAATTTCACATTCATCCGGTGAAAATTTACGCCGATGTCGAGATACCCGTCTTTCAAAACTTCACCGGCAATCAATTGGTCGCACCGGTGCTGTTCAAAGTCAGTATGAGTTATATGTTTTGATTTTCATCCCAACCAAGACTCATTATGAAAAATATGAAATTCATCCTCGCGATAGTTTTGACTGCAACCCTCTGCGCCCTCTCGGTTGCCAGTCGCGCTGACGATTCCACCAACACTCCGGCGAAACCCTATCCGCTCAAGACCTGCCTCGTGTGCGGAATGCAGTTGGGCATGATGGACAGCAAGCCCTATGTGTTTGTGTATAAAGACCAGGAAATCAAACTGTGCGACAAATCCGAAAAAGCAGACTTTGATAGGAACCCGGACAAATACCTGAAGAAACTCGCCGACGCCCAGGCCAAACTGAAGAAATAAGAACAAACAACAAATTATGGATGTTCTTACTTTGTCCCGAATCCAGTTTGGCGCAACCATCGCATTCCACTACATCTACCCGCCTTTGAGCATCGGGCTAGGCGTCATGCTTGTGCTGATGGAGGGCGCGTGGCTCAGGACTGGTAACAATCTCTATCACCAGATGGCGCGGTTCTGGACGAAAGTGTTCGCGCTGACTTTCGCCATTGGTGTCGCGACCGGTATCGTGATGGAATTTGAATTCGGCACGAATTGGGCGACGTATTCGCGCTTCGTCGGCGACGTGTTCGGCAGCGCGTTGGCGGCGGAAGGCATTTTTGCGTTCTTCCTCGAATCAGGTTTTCTCGCGGTATTGTTGTTTGGATGGGACAAGGTTGGACGCAAGCTGCACTTTTTCTCAACGTGCATGGTGGCACTCGGCGCGCATTTCAGCGCCGTGTGGATCGTCGTGGCGAATTCCTGGATGCAGACGCCTGCCGGTTATCACATCGTCGGCGAAGGGATGCACGCGCGGGCGGAAATCACGGACTTCTGGCAACTCGTTTTCAATCCGTCAATGCTTGACCGCTTGTTCCACACCATTTGCGGCGCGTGGTGCGCCGGCTCATTTCTCGTGGTGAGCGTCAGCGCGTGGTATTTGCTGAAAGGAAAAAATATCAAGTTCGCCCGCAAGTCTCTAAAAGTAGGGCTGACTGTCGCGCTCGTCTCGACGTTGCTGCAAGCCGTCACCGGCCATAAAAGCGCGCAAGGTTTGGAAAAGAATCAGCCGGCCAAGCTCGCGGCGTTCGAGGGACTTTACGAAACCACTTCCAACGCGCCGCTCGTGCTACTCGGCTGGCCGGATGAGAAAAATGAAAAGGTCATCGGCCTTTCCGCGCCGGGGATGTTGAGCTTTCTCACGCACAACGATTTTCACTCGCCGGTCATCGGACTGAACGAATTCAAGCCGGAAGATCGTCCGCCCGTCACGCCGTCGTTCCTGTTTTTTCACGCGATGGTCGGCATCGGCTTCACGCTGATTGCGGTTGCGGCTTTGGGCTTTTTATATTTTCACAAAGGCACGCTGCACGAACGCCGCTGGCTGTTGTGGATTCTGGTTTTCTCCGTGCTTGGCCCGCAGCTTGCCAATCAACTTGGCTGGTTCGCCGCCGAAGTCGGGCGGCAACCGTGGATTGTTTATGGCTTGATGCGAACGCCCGCCGGTTTGTCCGCCGTGGTGAAGGCGAATGTCGTTTTGTCCTCGCTGATTCTGTTCACGCTGATTTATTCGCTGTTGTTCGCCGTTTTCATTTACCTGCTCAACGACAAAATCCAGCACGGCCCGGATGACGCGGATTTGATTCCGTCCGGCAAACTTGCGCTGCCCACCAAAAATTAAACTGCCATGCACCTCGATCTCAATACCATTTGGTTTATCCTCGTCGGTGTTCTGTTGACCGGCTACGCCGTGCTGGACGGCTTCGACCTCGGCATCGGCGCACTGCATCTGTTCACGAACAAAGATGAAGAACGCCGCGTCATGCTCAATTCCATCGGGCCGGTGTGGGATGGCAACGAAGTCTGGCTTGTCACCGGCGGCGGCGCGCTGTTCGCCGCGTTTCCGAACGTGTATGCCACGGCGTTTTCCGGATTTTACCTCGCGCTGATGCTGCTGCTCGCGGCGCTGATTTTCCGCGCGGTGGCGATTGAATTTCGCAGCAAGCGCCCGGAACGCTGGTGGCGGCAGATGTGGGACGTGAGTTTTTCCATTGGCAGTATTATATCAAGCCTGCTCATTGGCACGGCGCTCGGCAACATTGCGTGGGGCGTGCCGGTGGATGCCAACGGGGAATTCGCTGAACGTTTCTCGGTCTGCTGTCGCCGTATCCGTTGCTGATCGGCGTGACGACGGTGGCGTTGTTTATGATGCACGGCGCGATTTACGGCGTGATGAAAACGGAAGGCGAACTGCATGACAAGCTTCGCGTCTGGGCGATGCGCTGCATCATCTTTTTCGTGATCTGCGCCGTGACGCTCACGATGGCGACGCTGCTTTATGTGCCACACATGGCCGCGCGCGTCCGCGAAAATC
>CAWDPL010000017.1:0-29198 GCA_963804105.1 uncultured Alphaproteobacteria bacterium | reverse complement strand
TGCGAAAGCGGTAGTGTGTGATCGGCTGGGCGAAACCGGGTCGGGCCTGGGCTTGGGCGAAGGCCTGGCGTTCGACATTGGCCAGGGACGACGCATCCAGGACGGCGTTCTGCGTGGCCGCGCCATTGTGATTGTGATTGGTCAGTTGCCAGGCGAGGGCCAAGGCGCTGCAACCCGAGAGAATGACGAACAGCCGCGGCGCAAAACGCAGCGTCGGCTGTCTCGGATCGAATTCCTGCATCCTGCCCCCGAAAGAACGAGAACCCGCCGTGCGAGTTCGAACTGGGTCTGTCTGGTCGGCGCGAACCATGACCAGCGCGTGTGGTTAAAGGCAAGTAAAATTTACGACAGCTGGGTTAATGCCCGCGGCCTTTCGTAGGGCTTGCTCCAGGGGCGGCGCATTAACCTCATTTGTGCTTCTAGATCGGGCGCAAGTGCTCGTGTCGATTTGGCGTCATTTGACACGGCGTCAGGCTCAGTTTTTCAAGCAGAGGAGAAGCCGCGGACCGACATCAACCGGGGCCGGACGATCTTGCGAAGGTTGTCCTGGCCCCGCCAAGAAAAACGCCCGCCGAAAGGGGCGGGCGCTTGGAAACTGGATGAAGCGGCGCCGATCAGGCGGCGACGGAGCCTTCGTGCGGGTCGCGCAGCACATAGCCGCGGCCCCAGACGGTTTCGATGTGATGCAGGCCGTTGGCGGCCGAGGCCAGCTTCTTGCGCAGCTTGCAGATGAACACGTCGATGATCTTCAGTTCCGGCTCGTCCATGCCGCCGTACAGGTGGTTCAGGAACATTTCCTTGGTCAAGGTGGTGCCCTTGCGCAGGGAAAGCAGCTCGAGCATCTGATATTCCTTGCCGGTCAGATGCACGCGCATGCCGTTCACTTCCACGGTCTTGGCGTCGAGGTTGACGGTGATGTCGCCGGTCTTGATGACCGACTGCGCATGGCCCTTGGAGCGACGCACAACCGCGTGGATGCGGGCGATCAACTCGTCCTTGTGGAAGGGCTTGGTCATGTAGTCGTCGGCGCCGCCGCCGAGCGTCTTGACCTTGGTGTCGATTTCCGAGGTGCCCGACAGGATCATCACCGGGGTGTTGATCTTGCCCACCCGCAGCTGCCGCAGGACGTCCATGCCGGACATGTCCGGCAGGTTGAGGTCCAGCAGGATGAGGTCGTAGTCGTAGATCTTGCCCAGATCGACGCCTTCCTCACCCAGGTCGGTGGTATAGACGTTGAACCCTTCCGACTTGAGCATCAGCTCGATGCTCTGCGCTGTAGCGCTGTCGTCTTCTATCAACAGTACGCGCATCTGGCCCCTCCCCGCACACCGGCGGTCGCAAATACGGAACGCTTTCGTACGTCCCGAAATCCGAGACTTACGCTAGGCCGTAGTTAATTTAAACTTGGTTAATCTGAATAACTGGTTAGGGCGATTTGGCGCGGAAGGGCAAGCGCCCCTTTCGCTCCCTGCACGAAAAAATTAACCATGTTGGCTCAGCCTGAACGGCGCGGGTTCAGGCGCCCCGCAGTTCAGCCTAACTGTCGGCGGCAATTGGCTTTTTGCGACCGACCGACGCCGTGCACGGGATCGCTGTTGTCTTGCAGACTCTTCTGACCGCCATCGAACGGATCGACGCCCTGACGGTGTCGGGCAGCGTGGCGGCGGTAAACGGACTTTTGATCGAGGCGCGCGGCAGTCTGACGCGGCTGGCGGTCGGCGCCCGCGCCGAGGTGATGCGCCGGGGCGGACAGACCCCCTGCCGGCCGAGGTGGTGGGCTTCCGCGACGAGCGGCGCCCTGCTCATGCCCTTCGGCGCCCTCGAAGGCGTGGCGCCGGGCGCCGAGATCCGCATCTGTCCGCAGGGGGCGGCGGTGCGCCCGACGCTGGCCTGGCGCGGCCGCATCATCGACGCCTTCGGCGAACCGATCGACGGCAAGGGGCCCCTGCCGCAAGGACCGGCCGCCTATCCCCTGAGAAGCCCCCCGCCGCCGGCCCACGCGCGCGGCCGGGTGGGCGAGCGGCTGGACCTGGGCGTGCGCGCCATGAACGCCTTCACCACCTGCTGCCGCGGCCAGCGCCTGGGCGTGTTCGCCGGCTCGGGCGTGGGCAAGTCGGTGCTGCTGTCCATGCTGGCCAGCGGCGCGGCCTGCGATGCGGTGGTGGTGGGCCTGATCGGCGAGCGGGGCCGCGAGGTGCGCGAGTTCATCGAGGAGACCCTGGGCGAGGAGGGCCTCAAGCGCGCGGTGGTGGTGGTCGCCACCTCCGACGAGCCGGCGCTGAAGCGCCGCCAGGCCGCCTACATGACCCTCGCCATCGCCGAATACCTGCGCGACCAGGATCAGGAGGTGCTGTGCCTGATGGACAGCGTCACCCGCTTCGCCATGGCCCAGCGCGAGATCGGCCTGGCCGCCGGCGAGCCGCCGACCACCAAGGGCTATACGCCCACCGTGTTCACCGAACTGCCCAAGCTGCTGGAGCGCGCCGGGCCGGGTCCCGTGCGGCCGGACGGCAGCGAGGCCGGGCCGATCACCGGCCTGTTCACCGTGCTGGTGGACGGCGATGACCACAACGAGCCCATCGCCGACGCGGTGCGCGGGATTCTCGACGGCCACATCGTCATGGAGCGGGCCATCGCCGAGCGCGGACGCTTCCCGGCGATCAACGTCCTGCGCTCCATCTCGCGCACCCTTCCCGGCTGCCAGACGCCGCAGGAACGCCCGGTGACGGCCGAGGCGCGCCAGGTGATGGCCGCCTACGCCAATATGGAGGAGCTGATCCGGATCGGCGCCTATCGGCCCGGCGCGGACCCGGAAATCGATCGGGCCATCCGCCTCAACCCAGCCCTGGAAGCATTTTTACGCCAGGATAAGGACGAGGGCGCAAGCTTGGAGCAGGGCTTCCAGCAATTGGCCGCCATCCTTGACGGCAGACCCGGCATGAAGTGGGCCAACTCCCTGATCCGCATCTCCAACCATCAGGTGGAGACCCTGCAGAAACGCCTCGCCGACCTGGTGCAGGCGCGCATGGCCGCGGAAATGAAGCTGGTCATGCTGCAGGCCGAGGCGGAGGCCGAGGCGGCGCATGTGGACCAGGACGCCCACGCGGGCTTCTTCCGCATCACCTTTCTCAAGGGCTGGCGCCTTCGCCGCGACCAGGCCATCGCCGACATCGCGACGGCCCAGGCCGAGGAGGAGGGCGCGCGAGACGCCCTGTCGCGCGCCTTCGAGGAGCTCAAGAAGTTCGAACAGGTCGCCGAGATGGCGCGCATCAGCGAACTCAAGGAAGCGGCGCGTCGGGAGACGGCGGCGCTGGATGAAATGGGCTTGAGGGCGGGGCAGGGGCGATGAGGCTCGCCCGCCCTGCTCGACGGTTGTCCGCATCCTCGTGAAGCCCTAGCCTCCCGACCAAACAGGGAGGAACCCATGGGCCCGGGCAGGAGGGTGTCCGTTGTTGCGGCGGCTTTGGCGGCGTTCGCACTGACGTCCATCGCCGCCAGGGCCGACGATGCGGCCGCTTGGCTCAGGGACAGGCAGGGGCGGTTTGCGGCCTATCGCGCCGCCCATCCGAACCCGGACGCTGAAATCGCCGGGATCAAGGCGAAGACCGCGGCGCTCGTGGCGGCGGCGGGGTCCGCCGGCGCGCTGCAGGCGGCGGTGGATCGCGCGCCCCTGAGCTGGCGCGTGTCGGACAAACCGCTCGTACTGTGGGACGGCCCCCAATTCCCCCAAATGATCGTGATTCCCGCCGGCGAGTTCACGATGGGATCGAAGGTCGGGGAATATGACCACCGGGCGTGGGAGACTCCGCGCCATCGCGTACGCATCGCCAACAGCTTCGCCGTCGGCCAATACCCGGTAACCGTGGGCGAGTTCGCGCGGTTTGTGGCCGAGACGGGCTACGACGCCGGGGACCAGTGCTTCACGAGCGAAGGCGGCCAACAGCCGCGCAGCGGGCGCGATTGGCGTCGGCCGAGTTTCGATCAAACGAACGATGATCCGGTCGGGTGCCTGAACTATGGCGACACTCTGGCCTATGTAGCTTGGCTTTCGAAGAAGACCGGCCACGCCTACCGGCTGCTGTCGGAGGCGGAGGCGGAATACGTCAACCGCGCCGGGTCCACGACGGTCTTTTGGTGGGGCGACGATCCCGCCGCGGCCTGCGCCTACGCCAATGGCGCAGACCTGGACGCCCAGGCCCGCTTTGCACAACTGACGGCCAATAGCTGCCACGACGGCTATGTGCTTCGCCTCGCCGGTCGGCGCCTTCAAGCCCAACGCTTTCGGCCTGTACGACACGACGGGCGATGTCTGGTCATGGCTTTCGGACTGCTGGAACGAGACCTACGACGGCGCCCCGAGCGACGGGTCGGCCAATCTGGGCGGCGATTGCAGCCAGCGCCTCATGCGCGGAGGGTCCTGGAGCGCGCGTCCGGCGCTCCTGCGCTCGGCCCTGCGCATCCGCTACCCGGTCGGCGTGCGGGTCGACGATCACGGGTTCCGGATCGCCCGAACCCTGTGAGTCCCTAATACCGCTGCGGCGGGGGCTGTTGGGGCGGCGGCGCGGAACGCGGGAGCCGTCGCTTCCTCGGCGGCGCGGCGCAGAGCGGCCAGGTCGTCGCTGATGCGGAAGATGGCCACGTAGAATTCGCAGAAGGCGCGCCAGGTCAGGGTCAGGGCGGCCACCACCAGCAGGCCCGCCACCAGCACCGGCAGGGCCAGCAGCTTCTCAACCGCCGTATCGCCGCGCATCAGAAAGCCGACGAAGGCGCCGATCACGCCGAAGCTGACCATCAGCACCAGTCCCAGGCCGCTCCAGTAGATCAGGTGCACCACGGGGCCGGTCAGCAGGCGGTCGAAGGTCAGCAAATCCCACAGCACGGCGCCGCCGACGCCTCTCTCCCTGGTCTTCTTGGCCCTGGCCATGGTCTGCTCTCAACCCCTCGCGGGCGCGCCTGGATCGGCGCGAACCTCGCTACCAGCGCAGCGGCGCGCGCGCAACGGGCGAACGGGCCGCGGCCACGGTTGCCGAATGTCCGGCGCCTCCGTAGGTTGCAGGCGTCAACCAGGGAGAACACCATGATCCGCAAGGCCAAGGCCGTTTGGAAGGGGACCGGACGCGACGGGACGGGGTCGCTCACCACCGATTCCGGGGTGCTGTCGTCCACCCCCTACAGCTTCAAGACCCGCTTCGAGAGCGAGCCCGGGACCAATCCGGAGGAGCTGATCGCCGCCGCCCACGCCGGCTGCTTCACCATGGCCCTGGCGTTTCAGCTGCAGGCGGCCGGCTTTACGCCCGCCGAGCTGACCACCGAGGCCGCGGTGTCGCTGGTCCCGGACGGACCGGGCTTCAAGATCGACAAGTCCCAGCTGACCCTGCGCGCGAGCATCCCCGGCATCGACCAGGCAAAGTTCGACGAACTGGCGGAGGCTGCGGAAAAGGGCTGTCCGGTTTCACGGCTGATGAACGCGGAGATCACGCTGGAGGCGATGCTGCAATAAAAGCCCGTCATCCTCGGCCAATGAGGGCGTAGCCCGAAGCCGAGCCGAGGACCCAGCAGAGCTGAGCTTAATGCTGGTCCCCAAATCGGCGCTTTGAGGTCTTCGCGGCTGGGTCCTCGGGTGCGCCTTTCAGGCGCCCCGAGGATGACATTTTGGGTGAACCGGCGCCGCCGTCCGCGCGTATCACAGCCATGACCCGACGCGGCTTAAACAGCGCCTTGGCGGGCGCGGGCGCCTTGCTGGCCTCCGCCTGCTCGCCCCTGACCCTGTACAACAACCTCGCGCCGCGCGATCCGGCCCGGCGTGTGGGACGGGGCGTCGCCTATGGCCCGGATCCACGCCAGCAACTCGACGTCTACACGCCCGAAACGGCCTCCGCCGCGCCCCTGCCGGTGCTGGTGTTCTTCTATGGCGGCGGCTGGAACAGCGGCCGGCGGCAGGACTACGCCTGGGTCGGTCAGAGCCTGGCGGCGCAGGGCTTTTTGGTGGTGGTTCCTGACTATCGCCTGGTTCCCCAGGTCCGCTATCCGGTCTTCGTGCAGGACGGGGCGGCGGCCGTCCGGTGGGTCCAGGAAAATGCGGGCGCGTTCCGCGGCGATCCGCGGCGCATCCTGCTGGCCGGCCATTCGGCGGGCGCCTATATCGCCATGCAGCTGGCCATGGACCAGGCGTTCCTGCCGGACGCCGGCGTGGACCAGCGGCGCATCAAGGGCGTGGCCGGCTTGTCCGGCCCCTACGACTTCCTGCCCTTCGACGTGTCCGCCAGCCGTGAAGCCTTCGGCCGGTGGCCCGATCCCAAGGACACCCAGCCGATCAACCATGTCGGCCCCGGCCGCCCGCCCGCCTTCCTCGCCCACGGCGAGAAGGACGACACGGTGATGCTGTCCAACACCGTCAACATGGCCAAGGCGCTGCGCGCGGCGGGCGATATGGTCGAGGTAAAGATCTACCCCGGCGTGGACCACCCGGGGATTATCCTTGCCCTGTCACCCCTGTTCAGAGGCAAGGCGCCGGTGCTGGCGGATATGATGGGTTCTTTGCGGAAGGCGGCGGCGCTTTAAGACTGTCCCTAAATCACCCCCACCGTCTTCAGCTTCGCCTTCGGGTGTATCTCGTTCTGGCTGAGCACCACCGTCTGGCCCCTGAACCGCTCGATGATCGAGCGCACATAGGGGCGGATGGCGGGGGCGGTGAGCAGGACCGGCGAATCTCCGCTTTGGCTCGCCCGGTCGAAGGCCTCGCGCACGGCGCGGATGAAGTCCTGCAGGCGCGACGGGGCCAGGGCCAGTTGCTTGTCCTCGCCCTGGCCTATCAGGGCGTCGGCGAAGGCATGCTCCCAGTCCGGCGACAGGGTGATGATGGCCAGGGCGCCGTCATCGCCGCGATTGGCCCAGCACAGCTGGCGGGCCAGGCGGCTTCTCACGTGCTCGACGATCTGGGTGGTGCTGGTGGTGTGCGGGGCGACCTCGCCGATGCCCTCGATGATGGCCGCCAGGTCGCGGATCGACACCCGCTCGCGCAGCAGGGCCGACAGGACGCGCTGCAGGGTGGTGCCCGTGACCACCGAGGGGATCATGTCGTCCACCAGCTTCTTCTGCTCGCTCGGCAAGTCCTTCAGCAGCTTCTGCACCTCGGCGTAGGACAGAAGGTCCGGCATGGATTCCTTGAGCACCTCGGTCAGGTGGGTGGTCAGCACCGTGGCCGGATCCACGATGGTGTAGCCGCGGAAGGTGGCTTCCTCGCGCAGGCCCTCGTCGATCCAGGTGGCCGGAAGGCCGAAAGCCGGTTCGCGCACGTGCTCGCCGGGCAGCTCCACCTGGCCCCCGCGCGGGTCCATGGCCAGCAGCATGCCCAGGCGCACCTCGCCGGAGCCCGCATCCATCTCCTTGATGCGCAGGGCGTAGCCCTGGTTGGCCAGACGCATGTTGTCCAGAATGCGCACCGGCGGCATGACGAAGCCGTATTCGGCCGCCAGCGTTCGGCGCAGGGCGCGGATCTGGTCGGTCAGACGGCGGCCCTCCAGATCGTTGATCAGGCTGAGCAGGCCGTAGCCCAGTTCCACCTTCACATCGTCGATCGCCAGGGCCGTGGCGATGGGCTCTTCTTCGGCGCCTGTGGCGGAGGGAACCACCTCCTGGGTGACCGGCTTGCCCTCATCCTTGCCCCGCCGCCAGGCCAGGGCGCCGGCGGCGATGGAGATGGCGGCGAAGGGCAGGATCGGCATGCCCGGCACGAAGGCGATCACGCCGGCCGAGGCCGACACCATGCCCAGCGCCACCGGGTTCATGGCCAGCTGCATGACCAGGGCCTTGTCGGCCGAGCCTTCCACCCCGGATTTGGACACCAGGAAGCCGGCGGCGATGGAGATGATCAGCGAGGGCACCTGGCTGACCAGGCCGTCGCCGATGGTCATGATGGTGTAGCTGGACGCGGCGGTGGAGAAGGACAGGTGATGCTGCACCATGCCGATGATCATGCCGCCGGCGATGTTGATCGCCGTGATGATCAGGGTCGCCACGGCGTCGCCGCGCACGAACTTGGAGGCGCCGTCCATGGCGCCGAAGAAGGTCGATTCCTGCTCCAGTTCCTTGCGCCGGCGCTTGGCCTCGGTCTCATCGATCAGGCCCGAGGACAGGTCGGCGTCGATGGCCATCTGCTTGCCGGGCATGGAGTCCAAGGTGAAGCGGGCGGCCACTTCGGCGATGCGGGTCGAGCCCTTGGTGATCACCACGAAGTTGACGATGATCAGGATGGCGAAGACGATCACCCCGATCACGAAATCGCCGCCCATCATCAGATGGCCGAAGGCCTGGATGATATGGCCCGCCGCGTCCGTGCCCTCGTGCCCGTGGCCCAGGATCAGGCGCGCGGACGCCAGGTTCAGGCCCAGGCGGAACAGGGTCGACACCAGAAGCACGGTGGGGAAGGCGGTGAACTCCAGCGGCTTCTTGATCAGCAGGGCCGTCATCAGGATCAGCACGGCGCTGGTGATCGAGATCGCCAGCAGCATGTCGAGCAGGATCGGCGGCGCCGGGACGATCAGCAGGACGATGATGCCCACCACGCCCAGAGCCATGGCCACTTCGCCACGCCCGAGCCACGACCACACCTGCTTGCCGGTGGGCGTGTTGGACATCATCCCTGTGAAGCTGATGTCGGCCATCAGCGGTCGCTACGCTGCATTCAGCCCGCCCTGCGGCGCGGGCACCTGCACGCCGGCCTCGGAATATTCCTTCAGCTTGTTGCGCAGGGTGCGGATGGAGATGCCGAGGATATTGGCGGCGTGGGTGCGGTTGCCCAGGCAGTGAACCAGGGTGCCTAGGATCAGGCTTTGCTCGACCTCGGCCACGGTCTGGCCGACGAAGGCGCTCACCTCCCCGCCCACCGCCTGGGCCGCCCGGCTGGCCGCCTGGGCGGCGAGATCGGCGGTCGGCGCCGCATAGCCTTGGGCCATGGGCTGGCCGTCGGGCAGGCGGATGGCGGCTTCGTCGATCTCCTCGCCCGCCGACAGCAAGACCGCCCGGTGCATGGCGTTCTCCAGTTCGCGCACATTGCCGGGCCAGCGGCAGCCGGCCAGGCGGCGGCGCGCCTCGGCCGACAGCGGCTTGGCGGAAACGCCGTTGGCGGCGGCGTATTTGCGCACGAAATGCTCGGCCAGCACCAGGATGTCGCCCGGCCGCTCGCGCAGGGGCGGCAGGCGCAGGTTCACCACATTCAGGCGGTAGAGCAGGTCCTCGCGGAAGGTCCCGGCCTTCACGCACTGGGCCAGATCCCGGTTGGACGTGGCCAGAATGCGGATGTCCACCCGCACCGGCTTTGAGCCGCCCACTCGGTCGATCTCGCGCTCCTGAATGGCGCGCAGCAGCTTGGCCTGGAGGCGGCCGTCCATTTCGGAGATTTCGTCCAGCAGCAGGGTCCCGCCGTTGGCCTCCTCGAACTTGCCGATGCGGCGGGCCAGGGCGCCGGTGAAGGCGCCCTTCTCATGACCGAACAGCTCGCTTTCCAGGAGGTTCTCGGGGATGGCCGCGCAGTTGACGCTGATGAACGGCTTGTCGGCCCGGCGCGACTTCTGGTGCATGTAGCGGGCCATCACCTCCTTGCCGACGCCGCTCTCGCCGGTGATCAGGATCGAGGCGTCGGAGGCGGCCACCTGGTCGGCCAGGGCGATCACAGCCTTCATCGCCGCGTCGTGCGCGATCAGCGGCCTTTCGTCGTCCGACACCGCCGCCAGCACCGCGGCGATCAGCTCGGCGTCGGGCGGCAGAGGAATGAACTCCTTTGCCCCGGCGCGGATGGCGGCGGCGGCCTTGTCCGGATCGGCCCCTATCCCGCAGGCCACCACCGGCACGCGGATGCGTTCGGCCTCGTTGGCCGCGATCAGGCCTGCGATGTCCAGGTCGTAGTCGACCATGAGCAGGTCCGCGCCCTGGCCCGCGCGCAAGGCGTGGGTGGCGGCCGAACAGGTCTCCACGTGGGCGACCTTGGCCCCCGTCGACATGGCCATTTTCACCGCTGTCGTGATCTGGCCGTTCAGCCTTCCGACGATCAGGAGCCGCATGGGACTTCTCCTCTAAAGGACGCTTCGCCGTCAGGCGTTGGCGTCGCCGTCCTTGATGATTTCCGTCATGGTCACGCCCAGGCGGTCGTCCACGATGACGACCTCCCCGCGCGCCACCAGGCGGTTGTTGACATAGATGTCGATGGCCTCGCCGACCTTGCGGTCCAGCTCCAGCACCGAGCCCTGGCTAAGCTGCAGCAGTTGAGACACCGACAGATGGGTTCGCCCCAGCACAGCCGAGATATTGACCGGCACGTCGAACACCGGCGCCAGGTCGGACGCGATCTTCTCCTCGACTTCCACCGGGATGTCGCTGGCCAGCTGACCCTCGCCGAATTCGTCTAGGGGCATGGTTTCGTCAGCCATGATCAGGCCTCGCTGGGTGGATGGGGTGAAGCGGGAAGCAGGGGTTCGGCGTGCAGGCCCTCGGACGCCAGAGCGGTTTCCAGGGCCTGGGCGACGCGAGCGGCGGCCTGGGCGGGATCGAAGGCGGCTGAGCCGTCGCCCCAGTCCAGCACGAAGGCCGCGCCTTTCAGGGCGCTGTCGGCGCGAACCACGATCTGGCCTGGATAGCCCGCGGCGGCGGCGGCTTCAGTCAAGGCGGCCTGGGCGGCGTCCACCTGATCGTCGGCGATGCGCGCCACCAGCCGCGGCACCGCGTCGATCTCGCGGGCCAGGGCGTCGATCGCGGCGGTGAGCGGCGCCTGGGGGAAGGCGGTGAGGGCGGCGTCGGCGATCTTGTCCGCCGCCGCCAGGGCCAGGCGCGCGGCGCCGGTGCGGTGTTCGTGGGCGATGGTGGTGAGGGTGGACAAGGCGGCCGACAGGGCGCGCATGGCCTCCGCCTGGGCTTCCTGCGCCTTGGCCACGGCTGATCGTTCACCCTCGGCGAAGCGCTCGGCGCGGATCGCCTCGACTTCCTCGGCGCTGTAGCTGCGCTTGGGCCGGGGCGCGGCCGCGATCACCCGGTCGCCCTCGAACACTGTGTCGAAGGTGAACTTGCGGGCGGCGGAGGTTTGATCGGGCGTCTGCATCAGTAGATCAACTCATCGTCGCCGCCCTGGCCGGCGAGCATGATCTCGCCCTTGGCCGCGAGGTCCTTGGCCACCTGCACCATGGACATCTGGGCCTGATCGACGTCCTTCAGGCGCACGGGACCCATGGATTCCATGTCTTCGCGCATGATCTTGGCGGCGCGTTCGCTCATGTTGGAGAAGAACAACTCGCGCAGGCCGTCCGATGCGCCCTTCAAGGCCAGGGCCATCTGGTCCTTTTCCACCGACCGCAGAAGGGTTTGCACCCCGCCGGGGTCCAGCTTGGCGAGGTCCTCGAACACGAACATCAAGGCGCGGATGCGTTCGGCGGATTCCCGGTTGCGTTCTTCCAGGGCGGCGATGAAGCGGCTCTCGGTCTGCCGGTCGAAGCTGTTGAAGATGTCGGCCATCATTTCATGGCTGTCGCGCTTGGAGGTGCGCGCCAGGTTGGACATGAATTCGGTGCGCAGGGTCTGCTCGATCTTGTCGAGAATCTCCCGCTGCACCGGCTCCATGCGCAGCATCCGCTGCACGCATTCCAGGGCGAAGTCCTCGGGCAGGGCCGCCAGTACGCGCGCGGCGTGGTCGGACTTGATCTTGGACAGGACCACGGCGACGGTCTGCGGATACTCATTCTTCAGATAGTTGGCGAGCACGGCCTCGTTCACGTTGCCGAGTTTGTCCCACATGGTCCGCCCGGCCGGACCGCGGATTTCCTCCATCAGGCCGTCGACTTTTTCGGCCGGCATGAAGTTGGCCAAAAGGCGCTGGGTCTGTTCGTAGGAGCCCATGATCGCGCCGGCCGAGGACATGCCGGACACGAACTCGATCATCAGATCCTCGACCACGGAGGCCGAGACCGTGCCCAGCGTGGACATGGCCTGGGAGATTTCCTTGATCTCCTCGTCGTCCAGTTGCTCCCACAGGGCGACATGGTCCTCGCCGAGCGCAAGGAGGATCACGGCGGCCTTTTCAGCGCCGTTCAACCGGGCGGGATCGCTGACCCCTTTTTTGGATTTGACGCTCATGTCCCTTCGTGCAGCCAAGTGCGCAGGATCGAGACCGATTGGTCAGGGTGATTATCAACGAACTCCGAGACACCGTCTGACCGAGGAGGCCTTCACCTGGCCTTCGATGCGGGCGATGTCGATGCGCTGATCCACCTCTCCGGGGCTGGGCAGGGCCAGGTTGTCGCCGCCGCCGGAGCCGGGAGATTGCAGCATGCCGCCGCTGGACGCCAGCATCATGGGCGCCGGCGCGCCGCCGGATGCGGTCGTGAGCAGGGGCCGCACCACGAAGAACACGACCAGTCCCGCCATGACCAGCAGCACGACGAGCTCGGCCCCGCGCATCAGGTCGTTCTTGTCGAAGTTGAACAGGGGCGCGCCGGCCGCCGAACCCAGCGTCGTATCGTCCCGGTCGAACCGCACATTGACCACCGACACCTGGTCGCCGCGCGCGGCCGTGAATCCGATCGCCGAGCGCACGAGCTGGTCAATGCGCTGCATCTCCTCGGCCGTGCGGGGGGTGTAGGTCGGCTTGCCCTTGGCGTCGAAGGTGGTCGCCCCGTCGACCGCCACCGCCACCGACAGACGTTTGACCGTGCCCGGTTCCTGGGTCTCGGTTCGGGTGGTCTTGGATATCTCGTAGTTGGTGGTTTCCTCGGTGCGACCGGCGGCGGAGCTTGGATTGTCGCCGCCCGACGCTGACGCCGACTGACCGGGCACGTTTTGGCTGGCGCCCACCGCTTCGCCCGCCTTGGCGTCGTTCTGTTTGGAATTTTCGTCCACCGTCTGGGTCGAGCGAACCACCTGGCCGTCAGGGTCGTACTTTTCTTCCTGGGTGGTGACGCGGGACAGGTCGAGGTCGGCGCTCACCTGCACCCGCGCGCGGCCCGCGCCGACCACGCCTTCCACCAGATCCTTGACGGTCTTGCGGATGCGCTCTTCGGTCTGGGTGCGGGCGTTGTCGGCGGCCTGATCGGCCTCCTCGCCGTCGTCCGCGCCAGCCAGGAGCTTGCCGCGCTCATCCACCACCGTGACTTTTTCCGGCTTCAGGTCGGGCACCGCGCCCGCCACCAGATTGCGCAGAGCGCGCACTTGATCGGGCGTCGGTTCGCGCCCGGCGATGCCGATCACGATCGAGGCGGAAGGCGATTCCGCCTCGTCCTCGAACAGTTGGCGCTTGGGCAGGACCAGGTGAACCCGGGCCGAGGAGACGCCCTGCAGGGAGCGGATGGTGCGGGCCAGTTCGCCTTCCAGGGCGCGCTGCCGGTTCAGGTTCTGAACGAAATCGGTCTGACCCAGAGGGGAGGTCTGGTCGAAGATTTCATAGCCGACCGAACCGGAGGTCGGCAGGCCCTTGCTCGATAGCATGATGCGGGTCGAAGCGACCTTGTCGCGCGGCACCATGATGGTCGAGCCGTCGCCCTTGACGTCGTATTTGATCCCCGCCTGATCCAGCGCCTGGGTGATCGAGCCGGCCTCCTTGAGGTCCAGGTTGGAATAGAGCAGGGCCTTGGGTTCGGACCCGGCGTTCAGCACCAGGGCGAACAGGGCCGCGGCCACCCCGGCGGCCACGCCTAGGATCGCGGCGAGCCGGCCTATGCCGAACCGCTGCAACGCGCTGATAAACTGATCCACGCCGCGCCCTTTTCCCCGGTGACTCGGCCCCCCGAAGCGGCCCGTCGCTAGGCAGTATTTTCCGGGTGCTTGGTAAACGCGGTGTTAAGTCGGGCGCCGAAGGCGTCTGGGGCGCGGACGAAAAGAAACGGCCGCGCTGGGGGCGCGGCCGCAGAGGCGATAAGCTCAAAGGGGGAGGAAGCTTATCGATATTGTTGAATTCGGGTCGTGCGAAGGCCGGCCATGCCGTGCTGCTCGATCGATTTCTGCCAGCAGAGGAATTCCTCGCTGGTCAGTCGATAGCGTTCGCACGCCTCGTCCAGCGAGAGCAATCCGCCGCGCACGGCCGCTACGACCTCCGCCTTGCGGCGGATCACCCACCGTTCCGTATCGGTCGGCGGCAGGTCGTTGATCGTCAGCGGCGCGCCGGTCGGACCGATCACGTACTTCTCGCCGCGGCTGTTCAGTCGTTGCTGTTGCAACATGGCTTTACGCCCTTCCCACCATCTTCAAGTGGGATAGTAGCGCCAACGGCATAACAGTCGGTGAATCTGAATAGTAAAGATTTGCTAACCATAATTTTCTCATCACGGGTCTACTTTGGGTTCTTATCTTCATTGCCGAGGCGCCGATCCGAACTGGTGTCCAGCCTTAACGAATTATGGAAATCAGGTCCTGAAGCATTGAGTTAGCGGTGGTGATAATCTTCGAGGAGGCCGAGTAAGCGCGCTGGGTCGTGATCATATTGGTGAACTCGGCGGACAGGTCGACGGTGGAGGATTCCAGGTTGGAGGGCGCGATCGTGCCTGCTCCTCCCAAGCCCGCGGTCTTCAGGTTGAAGTTGCCGCTGGCGAGAGAGGCTTGATAAGCGTCGCCGCTGACGGAGGTCAGGCCGTCCGGGTTGGCGAAGGTGGCGAGCGCCACCTGGGCGATCCTGCGCGTGACGCCGTTGCTGAACACCGCCGTAACGTTGCCGGCGCCGTCCACCTGGACCGATGTCAGCGTGCCTGACGGGGTGCCGTTGGGATTGATCGAGGTGACGTTGGAGGGGCTGTCGTTCTGGGTCATACCGCCCGTAGCGCCGTTCAGGTTCAGGGCGACCGTCTGCCCGCCAATGCCCAGGCTGGCGGCCCAGTTCACGGCGCCCGCGCCGGGCGCGCCCGCGCTGGACGCCCCGAAGACCAGGTTCGCTGGAAGGGTCGTGTGGGTCGCGTCGAACGCGCCGGAAGAGGTGAAGGCGACAACCCCGGTGGCGATCTGCCCCGCGACAAGGCCGGCGCCGCTGGTCACGCTGCTGGCCGGCACGGCGACCACCTCCGTGTACCACTGGTTGGGGGTGGAGCTCTTCATGAAGTCGAGTTGGACCGTCTGGGTCCCGCCCTCGGTGTTGGAGATCGGGATCTGCATGGTGAAATCGGGCTTGCTGCCCGTCGTGCCGCCCGAGCTGGTGTAAGCGGCCATGCTGGTGGTGGCCGACGATGCGCTGTAGGCGTCAGTCGCGGGTCCTCCGGCGTCCAACGCAGGCTGAGACACTGCGGTGCTCGATTGCAGATTGGCGTTGACCGAAACCGCCGTGGTCCCGATCGCCACCGAGGTGATCGAGTTGACATTGATCGGCTGAAGCAGACTTCAGATTGGATGGGTCGGTGGTGACGTTGCCGTTAGTGTCCGCCTGCCATCCCTGAAGGAACAGTCCCGCAGAGTTGACAAGGAAGCCCTGGCTGTTGGGCGTGAAGGCGCCGGCGCGGGTGAATAGGGGCGTGTTGTTGGGGGACGGGCTGGCCGCGCTGGCGCTGGCGACGAAGAAGCCTTGGCCGGAGATGGCCAAGTCCGTGGGCGAGGAGGCCGCCTGCAAGACGCCCTGTTGAGTGACGTCTTGAGTTGAAAGCGCCTGCACTCCGCCGGAGGCGTAGCCGCTCCCGGCCGTGTTGGTGACTAGGTCGGAGAACTGGGTGTCGTTGGCCTTGTAGCCGACCGTGTTGACGTTGGCGATGTCGTCGGAAATCGACGACAGGGCCGCGGAGTTGGCGCCCAGGCCGGTCACGCCGGCGAGCATTGCGCTGTTAATGCCGCTCATGGGAAGGCTCCTTTGTTGATCCGGACTAGTTGGAGTTTGTCACCGAGGTGACCGTGCTGAAGTTGACGGGCACCGCGCCGATATCGACCTGGGTCACGCCGTTCGCGCTGCCGACGCCTGTGGCGACGCCGGAAATGGATACGGTTGGAGTGATCGCATTGCCGTTGGCGTCCGTCGCCGATACGCCAAGGGTGTAGTTGCCGCTGGCGAGGGTCTGGCCGGAAGTGGTCTGCCCGTTCCAGGTGAAGGTGTTGGCGCCGGAACTCAGGCTGGGCGCGGCGCCCGTCCAAACGATGTTGCCGTTGGAATCCTGCACCTCCAGCGTCGCGTTCGCCGCGGCGGAGGGCAGGTTGTAGCTCCAGGTGGCGGAGCCGTTCTGAAGGGCTTGCACCGAGGATGTGGAGGTGACTTGCTTCCCGATCAGGCTCACCGCGCCGCCCACGCTGCCCGCGCCGGTCGATTGGTTCACCAGAGACTGGAGCAGGTTGTTGGTCAGCAGCTGCTGCTGCACGCCGTTCATCGCCACCAACTGCTGGGTGAAGCTGTTGGTGTCCATCGGCGACAGCGGGTCCTGGTTCTGCAACTGGGCGGTCAGCAAGGTCAGGAACGAGGTGTAGGTGGTGTTGAGCTGACTCTGGCCCGAAGCCAGATCAGCGGAGGTGCTGCTGGAGGACGACGACGTCCCTGTGGTCGGGGTCGTCACTGCGTTGGTCGCGGCTACGGTCATGGGCCTGTCCTAGATGCGAATGTCGAGACCGGCGGCGGAGGGCCGCTGGAGGTTTGCGGCGGCTTGGCTGACAGCCGCCAGGAGGTCTTCGGAATTGTCGCGGGCGGCCTGAAAGGCGCGACCGGCGTTCGGATCGGCGCCCTGGCTCCAGCCGCCTTGACCCGCGCCGGACTGGTTCTGGCCGCTCATGTTGAAGCTCAGGCCGTTGTCGGCGACGGTGAATCCGGCCTGGGACAGGGCGTCTTTCAGATCCGCAGCCCTGGCGCCGAGCTCGGCCGCCGCCTGGGGATTGTTGAAACTCATGCTGGCCGTGACCGCGCCGTTGCGGTCGACCGACACCTTCACCTGGACGTCGCCCATGCCCTCGGGATGCAGAGTCATATCGAACGACGATTTTCCGCCGTTCACTGTCTGCACGATCTGCGCGGACAGTTGCGACACGGTCACGGCGTCCGCCTTGGGCGCGACCGGCTGCGGGGAAGGGGCGGCTTGAGCCTGCAGCGAACTGGCCAGGGCCGATGCATCCGGTTGCGCCGTCGGCGCCGTCTGAGCCGCGGAATCATCGGATTGCGCCGTTTGGGTCGAGGCGCCGTCATCCCCGCCGCCGTTCTTGAGGTCGGCGCCTGGCGTGACCGCGGCATCGGTCGACGCCGTCTGGGCGAGGCTGGGGGACGCGGCGTCGGATTGATCGGGACCTTCGGCGCCGGCGTCGATCTTGCCCGGCGAAGCCTTGGCCGAACCGCCGCGCGCGGACAGGGCGGACAGGTTTGTCGACAGAGGCGCGAGCTTGGCGGCGGCCGGTTGAGCCAATGGGGAGGGAGAGGCGCCGCCGCCGACGTCGCCAATCTGCGGCGGGACGGGCGTGGCCTCGTCAGGCGTCGGGGCCGCGCCCTGATCGGTTTGCACGCCCGGCGTGCTCGGTCCGTTGGCGGCGGTTTGGACGTTTGGAACGGCCGATCCGGTCGAACCGGGCGTCGCCGCGGTGTTGGCAGGCGAAGACCGGCCGCCTGAAGGGGAAGACGCGGGACCACTTTGCGTCGCCGCCTGTGCAGAGCGGGCCGGCGAGGGAACGGGCTGCGGTTGACCGAGGCCGGGCGTTGTCGGCGTGACCGGCAGCAGCGCGCCGTTCGCGCCGATACCGTCGGTCGGGGCGCCCTTGTCCGCTGGGCCGCCGACCGACTGCGCGCCGAACGCGCCGGCAAGGTCGAGCGGCACGCTGGGCGCCAGCAGGGTGGCGAAGCCTGTAGCCGCCGACGGCGCGACGGAGGACGCCGCCGTTGCAGCCTCCGCGTCGCTTGGCGCCGGCGCGGCGGAAGTCGGCGCATTGGAAGGCTGGGCGCCCAGGCTCGCGGCAAGGGCCTGAGCGAAATCGGCGCCGGCCGTATCGCCGGCGGACTTGTTCGGATCGGAGCCCGAAGCGGCGCCTTTGGCGGACCCGGTTTTGCCGGCGGAATTGATCGATCCAGGGCCCGGGACCACTGATCCTTGAGCGTCCTGAGCTTGAGCGCCCTGAGTGGAGCCGTCGCCGGCGACGCCCGCGCCCGACACGCCGATGACCGGTCCATCCGACGCCGGGGACGGCGGGGGGCTGGGGGCGGCCACGGGTAAGGGCGCGATGAACATAATGATTGGACTTTCGCGGCGCCGTCGGCGGCCGGATTGGCGAAGGGCGCATCCTGCGCAAGGGTTCGGCCCGTCCGTAGCAATGCGCGCGCCAACTGTTGGTCCAGTCGTAACCATCGGAAAAATAATGATATTGTCCGGAAGAACATGGTGCGCGCGCTCCGACGGGGGCGTTTTTTGCCGGTGCGTAATTGTCAGGGCGCCGATGTTTGCCGCGCCGCGGGCCGTTTGGCGCCGGTCTTGCGCATGTGTTGGCGACGGGAGTCATGGATTGTTTGACGTATCTATAGAAATCAAAGACTTACGCGCGGATGTCGCGTCGCAAAGCCGCCTGGCTAGGCAAAAGTCGCCGAGCGCACGGCCGCGCCTTGCCGAGCGCCGCCCGGTCCTGTCCGGCCGGCGAGGAGGCTAGGGATGTCGATCAACAGCATCATGAGCCTGGCCCAATCCGCCTTGCAGGCGGCGCAGACCCAGGTCCAGGTGACGTCGGACAACGTCGCCAACGTCAACACGGCCGGCTATTCGCGCAAGGTGGTCAACCAGCAGGAACTGGTGTCAGCCGGCGTGCCCAACGGCGTGAGCGTGACCGGCGTCCAGAACGTCGTCAGCCAATTCCTGCAGCAGGCCAATCTGACGGCCACCGCCCAATCCAGCCAAGCGCAATCGGTGTCGACGATACTGGATCAGGCGCAAGGCCTGTTCGGCGACCCCAGCTCATCCAACTCCTTCTTCTCCAATCTCGACAATGTCTATGCGGCCTTTTCCACGGCCTCGGCCTCGCCGTCGTCCGCTTTGGTGCGGCAGAGCGCCATCACCGCCGTCACGACATTCCTGAACAGCGCTCAGGACGTTGCATCCAACCTGACTCAGCTCCAAAGCCAGGCCGGCCAGCAAATCAGCGGGGACGTGACGACCGCGAACGGTCTGTTGCAGCAGATCAGCAGCCTGAACGGCGTCATCGCCCAGGCCAGTCTGTCGGGAGGGGACGCCACAGGCTCGCAAGACCAGCAGAACCAGCTGCTCAATCAGCTGTCGTCGCTCATGGGCGTGAACGTCCAGCCCAACTCCGCTGGGGGCGTGACCGTGCGCTCGACAGACGGAGCCTATCTCGCCGGGGACCTTGGCGCCGCCACCTTGGCCTTTAGCCAGTCCGGTTCGGCGGGCGTGCTGACCGCGACGCCGCCCAGCGGCGGCGCCCAGCAGATCAATTCGGGCGGCGGCGACATTGGCGGCCAGTTGCAGCTGAGCCAGGTGGAGCTGCCGCAGATGTCCGCGCAGCTGGGCGAATATGTCAGCCAGGCGGTGAACCAGCTGAACCAGGCCTCCAACGCCTCCAGCGCCGTGCCCGCGCCGGCCTCGTTGACCGGTCAGGCCATGGGCATGACCTTGCCGACCGCCGTCAGCGGCTTTTCGGGAACGACCAACATCGCCGTGGTCAACAGTGCGGGCGTGATCCAGCAGCAGGTGGCCGTCAACTTCAGCGCCGGGACCATGAGCGTCAACGGCGGCGCGCCGACGGGCTTCACGCCGGCGAACTTCCTGACCTCCCTCAACACCGCCCTGGGGGCATACGGATCGGCCAGCTTCACCAACGGCGCCTTGACCCTTTCCGCGACCGGAGCGGGCAATGGGGTGGCCGTGTCCGACGATCCCACCACCCCGTCGAACAACGCCGGGCAAGGCTTCAGTCAGTTCTTCGGGCTGAACAACCTGGTCGCTTCCTCCAGCTTCACCCGTTTCGCCACGGGCCTGAGCAGCGCTGATCCCAACACCTTCAGCGGGACCATCAGCCTGCAGCTGTCGGGCGCCAGCGGCGCGAGCGTGCGCCAGGTCAATGTCACCATGCCGGCAGGGGGAACCGTGGCCGGGGTGCTCAGCGCCCTCAACGCGGGGGTCGGCGCATATGGATCCTTCAGTCTGGGCGCCAACGGTCAGCTTTCCTTCGCCTCGAACAACGCCACCCCGGTTACGGTCTCGGTCGCCTCCGACAACACGGTCAACAGCGCGGGTGGGCCAACGCTCAGCCAGATGTTCGGCATCGGCGACGGCGCCATAGCGGGTCTCGTCGGCTCCTATTCGGTGCGCTCCGACATCGCCCAGAACGCCAACAATCTGCCTTTCGCCACGCTGAACCTGTCGGCCACGCCGGGAACCGCCGCCCTACTTTCGGGCGACGGCAGCGGCGCCCTGGCCATGTCCGAGTCGGGCGCTCAGGCGACGGATTTCGCCGCCGCCGGAGGCCTGGCCGCCACCACGACCACGGTGTCGAACTACGCCTCCCAGATTGCAGGCCTGATCGGCTCCAAGGTCTCTGCCGCCGACACCTTGCAGCAGACCGCGGCGGCCACCGCCGCCCAGGCGACCAGCCAGCTCTCCTCGATCACCGGCGTAAATCTGGACCAGGAACTGGTCAATCTGACCACTTATCAGCAGGCCTACAGCGCCTCCGCCCGGTTGATCCAGGCGGCGTCGACCATGATGGACTCCCTGCTGCAGATGATCCCGTAAGGTTAGGGCAAAGCCATGGATCGCATCGCCACCTCGACCGCCTATCAATCGGTTCTGACCAATCTGTTGGCCAATGAGAACAACGAAGTGTCGGCTCAGCAGCAGGTTTCCAGCGGAATGGTCGCGGACAATCTGTCGGGCTACGGCAATCAGGCCCAGACCCTGATCGCCACCCAGTCGGTCAAGACGCGGGTGGACGGCCTGGTGAACCAACTGAACCAGACGGGCGTGCAATTGACGTTCCAACAGAGCGCGCTCAGCCAGGTCTCCAGCATCGCCCAGACTCTGCAGCAGACCCTTCTCACCGCCCAAGGCGCCGGCACCGGCGACAATCTGATGGCCCAGGTGCAGAGCCTGTTCTCGCAGGCGGCCGAGGCGCTGAACGCCCAGGCCCCGGACGGCAGCTACATCTTTTCCGGCGGACAAACCTCGACCCCGCCGTTCTCCGCGAACAGTCTGTCGGACCTCACGACCCAGCCCAGCGTGTCGAGCTTTTTCCAGAACGGCTCCTTGACGCCCGTCAGCCGCATCGATGACAACACCACGGTGCAAACCGGGTTTCTCGCGTCCAACGTGGGTAGCGCCCTGATGGGCGTGTTCCAAAGCATCGAGGCGTTCCAGCAAAGCGGTCCGGGCAATTTCGGGGGGGCCCTGACCACCGCCCAGCAAACCTTCTTGGACAGCGCCATCAGCCAGATGAGTTCAGTGGTCAGTTCGACCAGTCAGACCACGGCGCAAGGCGGTACGTTCCAAAACCAGATCGCCGCGGCGCTTACGACCCAGACCGACCGCCAAACCACCTTGACCAACGTGTTGGGGACGATGACCAACACGGATGCGGCTGCGGCCGCCACCAACCTGACCCAGGCGCAGAACGCGTTCCAGGCCTCCGCCCAGGTGTTCAACACGCTCAAGGGCATGTCTCTGCTCAATTACCTGTCGTCGTCGACAACAGTCGCCTGAAACGCCCGAGCGCGAGGCCGTCGCCCTCGCAAACACCGCCGCAAGCGACTAAGTACCGGCGCGATGAACGCTCTTGTGCTCGATCAAAGCGACGCCCAAGTCCAGGCCGGCCAAGCCGTGGGCCTGCCCGCCGGCGCGCGCGTGGTGGTCGCCATGTCCGGCGGGGTGGACTCCACCGTCACGGCCGCCCTGCTCAAGGGCGCCGGCTATGACGTTGTGGGCGTGACGCTGCAGCTTTACGACCACGGCGCGGCCCTGGCCAAGAAGGGCGCCTGCTGTGCGGGCCAGGACATTCTCGATGCGCGCATGGCGGCCCAGGCCATCGGCATGCCGCACTATGTGCTCGATTACGAGAGCCGCTTTCGCCAAGAGGTGATTGAGGACTTCGCCGACGCCTACCTGCGCGGCGAGACGCCGATCCCGTGCATTCGCTGCAATCAGACCGTCAAGTTCCGCGATCTGATGGAGGTGGCGCGCGACCTGGGCGCCCAGGCCCTGGCCACCGGCCATTATGTGCAACGCCTGACGGGACCGTCGGGTCCGCAGCTTCATCGGGCGGTCGATCCGGCGCGCGACCAGAGCTACTTCCTGTTCGCCACCACCCGCGATCAGCTGGATTTCCTGCGCTTTCCCCTGGGCGGTCTGGAAAAGCCGCAGGTGCGCGCCGAGGCCGCTCGTCTGGGCCTGAGCGTGGCCGACAAGCCCGATAGCCAGGACATCTGTTTCGTGCCGGAGGGCAAGTACGTCACGGTGATCGACCGGCTGCGCCCGCAAGGGGCCTTGCCCGGCGAGATTGTGCACCTGGACGGGCGCGTGCTCGGCCGCCACGAAGGCGTCACGCGCTATACCGTGGGTCAGAGGCGCGGGCTGACTGTGGCCGTGGGCGAGCCTCTGTTCGTGGTGCGCATCGACGCGAACCGGCGCGAGGTGATCGTGGGCCCGAGAGAGGCCTTGCTCACCGCGGCCCTGACGCTGAAGGAAGCCAATTGGCTGGGCGATCAGCCGACCCTGGCGGATGCGGCCGCCGAGGAACAACCGGTGCTCGCCCGCGTGCGCTCCACCCGCGAGCCCGCGCCCGGGCGGTTGACGATGCTCGACGGCGCACCGGCGGTGATTTTCGACCGCGCCGAGGAGGGCGTGGCTCCCGGCCAAGCGTGCGCGCTGTACGACCCGCAAGACCTCGGCCGGGTGCTTGGCGGCGGGTTCATCGCGCAAACGACGGCCGGTTAGGGCCGTTTGCAAACGACCCAGTCAAAGGACCTTGTTCAGCCTGTCCTGAATTGACCGCGCCTGGTCCAGTTGGGCTTGGCGAGCGGGCTCCAGGGCGCTCGCAGCCGCCCTTATCGCCGGCGCGCCGCCGTCGCGGCCATAGGCAGACATCACGCTCAAGGCGTCTTCATCGGCCTCGATCTGTTGCTCGATATAGGTCTTGTCGAAGTCCCGCGCCGTTCCTCTTTTTAGCTCGTCGAACATGGCCTGGAGATGGTCAGGCAGGCCTGTGGGCGCGGAAAGTTGTTGTCCTGACTGCGCCACGGCCTGGGTGAGCGTCTGTCTGGAAGCGACGCTTTGCTTCGCCGTCAGGATGGCGAAAGCCTTGACGGCCGGGTCTTTTGCGCGGACGGCGGCGACCTCGGCCGCCTGATATTCGAACAGGTCGTCTCCGACCGCCCTGCCGATGAAATCCGACGCGGCTTGGTTGGCGATCGAGGGCGCCGTCGCGGAGGCTGTGGCGCGCGGCGCGTTATTGGGGGCGGCCTCGCCGTCGCAGGCGGCGAGGAACAGAGCGGCGCCGACCGACAGCCGTTTCCAGGAAAGGGTTCGCCCTGGCATGTGATCCCGCATTTGATCTGAAAACGCCTGCCGGATTGAACGGCGACGCGGCGGGTCGATCCCCGCCCGCGCGCCCATCGAGGTAACGGTCAATAATAGACGCGACGACTGTGGTTCAAATAGTAGTGGCGCTGGCCGTCCATATAGACCCGATGGTGGTGGTAGTAGTGCAGGTTCGGGCCGCCGACGACCGCGCCGATAACGCCGCCGACGACCGCGCCCGGAGGCCCTGCAACGACGGCGCCGGTGCCGGCTCCGATAAGGGCGCCGGAGACGGGCCCGGCCAATGCGGGCGCCGCTGCGCCGGCCAGCAAGCCGGCCGAAGCCAGCGCTAGGATGAACTTGTTCATGGTGGTTTGGCCTTTGTCCGGCGTCACTGAAGTCGCCGGGGGGTTACGCGTTAAGAACCGCGTCTGCACATCAACGCGCCAACCACCGAAACGTTGCGCCGCGCCCGCGCGGGTTCGAGGTCAAACGGATCGGAGCAGCCTGGCGAGCAAGCCCGCGACGGCGTCCCGGCCGTCGTCCTGCTCGATCAGATCTTGTCTGACCTCCAGCTCCAGATAGTCCAGCCCGCGCGGATCGGCGTGCAGGGGTATGGTCGCGTCCGTCCCGTCCATGGCGTAGGGCTTATTGTCGCCGACCTGATCGCCGAACTCGGCCTGCAGGCGCGCCAGCATATGGGCGGATAAGGCGGAGTCGCCGCGATGAAGGACGCCGTAGCGCCATGGCCGGCTGACCCCCTGCATCTGTGGCGTGAAGCTGTGCAGCGATACCAGCGCGGTCCTGCGCCCAAGCCTCCGGCGCTCATCCAGCAGCCGGGCGACGCCGTCTTGATAGGGCCGCCAGATGCCGTCCAGGCGGGCGGCGACGTCGACTGCGCTCAGTCCGACATTGCCCGGGATCGCAACGCCGTCGCTGACGGCGGGGATGGCGTCCGCCGCGTCGGGCCGGCGATTGCAGTCGATCACTAGGCGCGAATAGGTTTGCCTGACAAAGCAGGCGTCAAGGGCGTCGGCCAGTCGCAGGCCCAGCCCCTGCACGCCGATATCCCAGGCAATGTGCAGGTCCAGCGCGCCGGGCGGCAGGCCCAGATCGCCCAGACGCCTTGGGATGGCCCTTCCGGCGTGATCGCCCAGCAACAGGAAGGGCGAAGACCCGCTTGGATTTGTCACAATCAAGGGCGACGGGTCGTGCGGACCGAGTATTCGATTGGACCGGGGAACCGCCTCTGCATCAGAACTCGTTCAATGCCCACCCTTTCGATCCGTGGCGTTTCATCCCAACGCGAGCACCTTTCGATGGGGCGGATCAGCGCCGTTGCAAGTTCGCAGCCGATTTTCCTGGAGGTTATCATGCGCGTGCGCAACGGATTTCAGATCACCTACGATTGTCCTTCCCCGGTTCCAATGTTGCTGATGGTCAGCGTGCATCCCTCGCGCCGCGCCGATCTGGAATCGCCCGACTGGGTGCGCACGGAGCCGTCGGTGGATGTGCGTCAGTATCTGGACGGCTTCGGCAACATCTGCAGCCGGATTCTGGCCCCGGCCGGACGGATGGTCATCTCGGCGGACTTCGTCATCCGCGACTCCGGCCTGGCCGACGACTACGCCCCCGACGCCATCCAGATCGCCGTGCACAATCTGCCCGACGAAACCTTGGTCTATCTGCTGGGCAGCCGCTATTGCGAGACCGATCAACTTAGCAACCTGGCCTGGTCGCTGTTCGGCGCCACGCCCCTCGGCTGGCCGCGCGTGCAGGCCATTGTTGACTACGTGCACAACCATATCGTCTTCGATTACGGGCGTGCGCGGTCGACCAAGAGCGCCCTCGAAGTCTATCAGGAACAGTCGGGCGTCTGCCGTGATTACGCTCACCTGGCCATCGCCTTTTGCCGCTGCATGAACATTCCGGCCCGCTATTGCACCGGCTACATGGGCGACATCGGCGTGCCCGTCGTCGGCGTGATGGATTTCAGCGCCTGGATGGAGGTCTATCTCGGGGATCGATGGTACGTCTTCGATCCGCGCAACAATCGCCCGCGCATGGGTCGGGTGCTGATCGCCCGAGGCCGCGACGCCTCCGACGTGCCGATCGCCCATACCTTCGGCGTGGCGAATCTGAGCGATTTCAGGGTCGTGAGCGAGGAGCTGTCGGAAGCGGCCTAGCCCGGGGAGACCGTTCGCCCGCGTCACGCACGGGTCTACGCCTTGGCCGCGCTTGACGGCGCGAGGCTGGTCGGCGGAATTCTGCGGATCGGCGCGGAGGGTCGGCGGAGGTTGCTCAATGTCCCACGAGAGGTCCGAGGGGTCGAGCGGCGAGGATGCAGACGTCGTGGACAATCCGGCTCATCAGCGATTCGAATTGGCCGTCGGCGATCAGATCGCTTTCGCCGAATACCGGCGCCGGCCCGGCCTGCTGATGATCACCCACGTGGAGACGCCCCCATCCCTGCGGGGCGGCGGGATCGCCGCGCGCGTGATGAAAGGGGTGCTGGATCATGCGCGGGCGAGCGGAGACAAGGTCGCGCCCCTGTGTCCCTATGCCGAGGCCTACATCCGGCGTCATCCCGAATACCGGAACCTTGTCGGCTGATGTGGGTTAGGTTGAGGCGTTGCCGGGGCAGCATCCGGATATTCGCGATCGCGCATTGACCGGGCGTGGGCGCCCGGCTGACACTGTCGGCGAACACCTTCGGCGATAAGCGATCGTCTTGGCCGCATGGACTTCCCCGTCTGATGGATCAGCCCGCCGATTTCAGCCTGCTCGACGCCGCGGACGGTCCGTGGGCCAAGCTGACAGGTGATTGGACCGCGCGCGGGCTGGGCGATGCGGCCAAGCGCCTGCGAGCGGCCATGGCCGATCACAAGGACGCGCGGCTGGATCTGTCGGACATCGGCCGCTGCGACACGGTCGGCGCCATGGCGATCCTCAAAGTCGCCGGGAGCCGCCTAAAGCCGGGCGAGGGCCTGAAGGGACGCGCCGAAACCCTTCGCCTGATCGACCTGATCTCCCGCGTGCCCGAACAGGCCGCTGCGCCGCCGCACGTTCCCATGACCATGATGGCGCTGATGGAGCGGCTGGGCCGAGGTCTGGTGGGCGTCGGGTTGGACACCTACCACACCATGGCCTTCAACGGCCGCGTCCTGGCGGCCGCAGGACGGTTGATCATCGATCCGCGCCGGATGCGCTGGGCGCCGTTCGTGTCCCTGGCCGAACGGGCCGGCCTGGACGCCATACCCATCGTTTCGTTGACCTCCTTCTTCATCGGCGCGGTGGTCGGCTTTCTGGGCGCTAACATGCTGTCCCAGTTCGGCGCCCAGGTGTTCAACGTGGAGCTGATCGGCATCGCGCGTCCTGCGCGAATTCAACATCCTCATCACCGCCCTGCTGCTGGCCGGCCGATCGGCCTCCAGCTTCGCCGCCGAGATCGGCTCGATGAAGATGAACCAGGAGATCGACGCCATGCAGGTGCTGGGCGTCGATCCCGTTCGACGCCCTGGTGCTGCCGCGCTTCATGGCCCTGCTGCTCACCATCCCGCTGCTGACCTTCGTGGCGACGATCGCGGGCCTGGCGGGCGGCCTGTCGTGGCCTGGGTCGGTGCTCGGCCTCGGCCCGACCTTCTTCCTCAGCGGCATGGTCGACAACGTCGGCGCCAACCACTTCTGGGTCGGCATGTCCAAGGCGCCGGTGATGGCCGTGGTGATCGCCGGCATCGGCTGCCGCCAGGGCATGGAGGTCGGCGGCGACGTGGAGATCCCTGGGCCGCCGCGTCACCGCCGCGGTGGTCCACGCCATCTTCGTCGATCATCCTCATCGACGCGGTGTTCGCCCTGATCTACATGGAGCTCGAACTGTGAGCGCGCCAAGCGCGGCCGAGGCGACGTCGGCCTCGACCGAAGACGCGCCCGCCGATCATCGAGGTGAGGGACCTTGTTTCGCGGTTCGGCGACCACGTGGTCCACGACGGCCTCAACCTGACCGTCCCTCGCGGCGAGGTGGTCGGCGTGGTCGGCGGCTCGGGCGCCGGCAAGTCGGTGCTGCTCAACACCATCATCGGTCTGCAGCGACCCCGAAGGCGGGCACGCGTCAAGGTGTTCGGCCAGGACATCCAGCACGCCACGCGCCGGGAGCTGGACGCGATCGAGCGCCGCTGGGGCGTGCTGTTCCAGCACGGCGCCCTGTTCTCGAACCTGACCGTCATGGAAAACGTCGCCGCGCCGATGTTCGAGCACACCGACATCGCAAGGGCGAGATCGAGAGCTCGCCGATCTGAAGATCGCGCTGGCCGGCCTGCCGGCCGGCGCGGGCGCGCCTCAAGCCCTCGGAACTGTCCGGCGGCATGATCAAGCGCGCCGGCCTGGCCCGCGCCCTGGCGCTGGACCCGGAGCTGCTGTTCCTCGACGAGCCGACCTCCGGCCTCGACCCGATCGGCGCCGCCGCCTTCGACGAACTGATCGCGCGACCTCTCCGACAGCCTGCGACTGACGGTGTTCATGATCACCCACGACCTGGACAGCCTCTATGCGATCACCGACCAGGTGGCCGTGATCGCCGACAAGAAGGTGGTCGCCATGGCCCCGGTGCGACGAACTGGAACATTCCGACATCCCTGGATCCAGCAATATTTCCTGGGCCCGCGGGGCCGCGCCGCGCGTCGTCCGCCGGCGACGCGCGCGAAGGACCGCACTGATGGAGCGCAACGCCAACTACGCCCTGGTGGGCCTGATCTCGTCGATCCTGCTGGTCGGGCTGGTCGTCTTTGTGTCTGGCTGGCCGGGCTCAGTTCTCCAGCGCTACGACATCTACGACATCGCTTTCAGGGGCCCGGTGCGCGGCCTGGCCACGGGCGGCGAGGTGCATTTCAACGGCATCAAGGTGGGCGAGGTGACCAAGCATCTTCCTGGACCCCGTCAACCCCACTCTGGTGATCGCCCGCGTCCGGGTCACTTCGGACGTGCCGATCCGCGCCGACTCCTTCGCCACCCTGGAGCCGCAGGGCATCACCGGCGTCAACTACATCCAGATCAGCGCCGGCACGCCCTCGCGCCCACTGCTGAGGGACACCGTGCCCCGCCGGCCGGGGATATCCGGGCTGCGCAGCCGAAAAGGGCCTTGTCCGACCTGCTCGAGGGCGGGGGCACCGTGCTGCAGCGAAGCGTGGAGGCGCTCGATCGCGTCAACCGACTCTGTGACGAGAACATCAAGACCTGTCGCGCCCGACCCTCAGCGATGTCCAGGTCGGTCACCGCGGAGCTGAAGGAGCACAAGGAGCTGATCACCGACACCGACACAGCCGTGAAGGACACCGACACGGCGGCCAAGCAGATCACGGCGCTTCGGAATGACAGAGAATCTGGTCGACGGCGACGCCAAGACGCCAGCCAGAACCTGCCGGACGCAGCCGGTGAGATGAAGGGCGCCGCGCACCAATCGCGCGACCTGTTGGCCAATCTGGACGGGCCCGCCACCGACTTCGCCACGACGGGCCTGCCCGAGCTGACCAGCGCGATCAGCAGCCTCAGACGGCCACCGACACCTAAATGGGTGCTGGGCGAGGCCGAGTCGAACCCCCAGGGGGTTATCTACAAACCCCCGGCCAAGGAAATCGAGGTCAAGCCATGACGCCTTCGCTTTTCCTCCGCGTTTCGGGTCGTACGGCCCTTCTGGCCTCCGGCCTTTTCCTGTCGGGCTGCATTTCCCTGTTTCCGACCCAAAAGCCGGTGCAACTCTACCGCTTCGACGAGTCGCCGCCGGCA
>CAWDPL010000016.1:0-15489 GCA_963804105.1 uncultured Alphaproteobacteria bacterium | reverse complement strand
CAGTTTAGGGCCGCCGCTTAAGCCTGGGACGCCGCGCCCGCGGACGGCGCCGGCAGGCTATTGACCAGGGCGCTCAGTCCGTCGGCGTAGGCGCGCCTCAGACTGCGGAAATAGGCGTCGTGCTCTTCGAAGGTGACGAAATTGTCCGCCGAGAAGCTGTCGACCTGATACCGCAGCAGATCGATCGGCAACCCCACCGACAGGTTGCTGCGCAAGGTGGCGTCAAAGGACAGCAAGGTCAGCTTGGCGGCCTCCTCCATGGTGCTTTCCGGGGACAGGGCCCTGTCCAGGATCGGCTTGCCGTACTTGGTCTCGCCCACCTGCAGGAAACACGAGCGGTCGGACGCTTCGATGAAGTTGCCGGCGGAATAGACCTGGAACAGGCGTGGCGGCTCGCCCTTGATCTGCCCGCCGACGATGAAGCTGGCCGAAGGATCGCCGAAGGGCGTCACATACTTGGCGTCCCGGTCGGTGACTTCGCGCAGGAGAGCGCCCACCGACTTGGCGACCTCGAACATGCTTTTGGCAGAGTGCAAACTCTTTTCGCCTCCCGCCTCCTTCATGCTGCTGACCACCCATTGGGTGGTGGCGAGGTTGCCGGCCGAAAGAATGGCGATCGTGCGCTCGCCCGTCACATTGAAGGTCTCCAGCTTGCGCACCTTGGCGACCTGATCCACGCCCGCGTTGGAGCGGGAGTCCGAGGCCAGGATCAGGCCCACCGGCAGCAGAATCCCCAGGCAATAGGTCAAGGCGCGCTCCCCATGTCCAAACGGCTTCGGATTCCACAATGCCCCGAGGCCGCGCCCGGGGCCGGACGATCACAGAGAATCAGAGAATAGCGCCCGAACCAGGGGTTTGGCTCGCGAATAGGCTAGCGGTGCTCGCACTGGCGCTGGACGTAGGCGTAGTTGGAGTTTTGCGGCCAGCGCTCGCGCAACGCCTGCATGCGTCTGACCCAAAGCGCGGGATTGGCTGCAATCTCGCGCACGAAGTATGGCGGGTCGTCCGGACCGGCGCTGGGGCTCATGCCTGACCGCCAGCCATAGGCGTAATAGGTGTCGGGTCCTGTCCTGACGTATTGTTGCACCTTGCTGCCCGGCTCCCTGATGGTGTCGGTGTAAAGCAGATAGGCGCAGTCGCCCGCGTCAACGAATGCCACGAGATTGTCCGTCCGATCGCTGAAATTGCTCAGCGTTTGGCGTAGCTCATCTTTGGTCACGGGTCCAAACGGCATGCCGATATGAATGCTTTTGTAGTCAAGACGATAGCTCGCGTGCGCGCAGGGCAACTCATATTCGTCGCTGACGCAGTCATAGATTGGACTGTGCAGCCTGGGCGTGGTCTCTCGGTCGACCACGGGCAGCCGTTCCATGATCGGCAGCCACACGCCCAGATGGTCGGACTTCAACTTGGCCCGGTCGGCGTCGTATTCCTCGCGGATTTGCCGGGCGCGGTCTTCCAGGCTTTCCGGCGGGGCCTTGGGCTTTGAACTTCGTCCAAGCATGTAAATAACGAGAACGATCACCGCGACGGCGACGACGGCCTGGATCATCTTTGGTCCCCCTTTTTCGGCGCCCCCTGATGCGTTCGCCGCGCTGGGATCCGATCATGACCTGTGCGCGGTTCCTCGTCGAGCCGGCCCAGGCGGCGCTATCACCACTGCAAGGTGTTCAGGCTTTTCACCCATTGCCGCACTTCCGGGGGAGGCGGCGGGGGCGCAGGCGGAGCATGGACGGTCGGCTCGCCCGGGTCGGCCGGCCCGGCCATGGCGGCCGGCGCCTGCAAGGTGACGCAAAGCGCCAGAACGAGCGTTCCGGCCAGAACGGACTTGGCGGCGGTCATCGGTGGCGTCCCTCTTGCACGGGGCCGGCGATGCGCCCTCCCCCATGAGGCTTAAGGACGGACGCGCGAAGAAATTTCATCGCGGGGATGGAAAATCATCGTCTCAGGGCCGGATCGTTTATCGCGAGCAGCACGAGCACAGATGCGATGAATAGGGCTAGGGCGAGGATCAGCTTGACAGCCATGGCGGCAAACCAAAGCATGAACCGCCAGGTTCCGATCAGGAAGCCCTTGCGGGTTAGGAATTCGACCCGTTTTTCGAGCTGGGCGGTGCGCTGCGAATTGAACCGATCACCCAGATAGGGCGCGTGCCGCCGCAACGCCTCTAGCGACGCTTGGACCTGCGGCGCGTCTTCCTCGCGCAGGCGCCATGGCGCGATCCGGCCCAGGAGCACCTGGGCGGCGCGCGCGGGCGAGGGACCCAGCCAGGACCAATTGATCAGCCATCTGGCTAGGTCGATCCAGCTGAATTGGGGGCGGCTCAACCTGGTCTGCTCTTCCAGCCAGTCTTCGGCGGCCCGACGCGCGGCGTAGACCTCGCCGAAATCATCGGACCCTCGGAGCCAAGCCGCGCGGGACTGTTCCCAGGCGTGGGCTTCGGCGAAACGCCGGATTTCGGCGAAGGGGGTTCGCATATCCTCCGCGCCGCGCCGCACCACCACGGCATGGGCGTTCTGCTCCTGCCCCACCGGTATCTGGCCGTTGACCAAACCCTCGATATAGAGCCTGGCCAAGGGCTCAAAGCGTCCCTCGCCCCACGCCTGCGCGAAGGCCTCGTTATAGGCTTCGACCGATCGGTAGGTGTTCAAGCGCTGATCGGGGGCGTGGTCCGCGAGAAGATCGACCGACGGTTCGACTGGCGCGGCCTGGACCTCCGCGGTTTCCGTTTCGCTCGGCGAATGCGACGACGAGGCGGTTTCATCGACGTCCGGCCAGTCCCAATCCACGTCGTCATAGCCCTCGTTCGGTTCCTCCCAGCGCAGGCAGCTCTCATAGGCCTCGCGCAGACGGATGAAGGCGGCCGGATCGCGATCGACATCGATCTGCTTAAGCCGCGCCGCATACGCCCGGCGCACGGCGCCGCGGTCCATGGTGGGCTCAAGGCCAAGGACGTCCCACATGCCCTCGGGTCCTAAAGGAAGATCGGGTCGTCGAAGGTTTCGACCAGGTTTTCGAGGATCGTCCTGCACTTGCGGATGCGATCCTGATCCTGCAACTCCAGGGCCGCCTGGAACAGGGCGATACCCCGGCCGACGTCTTCGCGCACCGCGCCGAGCCTTTGTTCATAGAGACGCCCGGCGCGCGCCATCAGGGCGATGTTCTCGCTGTCGTCGCGCGGATGCCGCTTCAGTTCAGCCAGCTTGGCCAGACGGCCGTCGATCTCCTCCGGCGACAAGGCGCCCTTCGCGCTTTCGATCACCAGGCGCTGGACCACGCCGGTGGACACGACCTGGGCCTCCACCTCGAGCAGGCCGCTGGTGTCGACCGTAAATCTGACGTCGATCTTTTCCTCGCCGGCGGGACCGGGCGGCACGCCGATATCGAACCGACCGAGCGATAGATTCTCCTTCACCAGGCGCGATTCGCCCTGAAACACCGAAATTTCCACGCTTTTTTGCAGGTCCGCCGAAGTGACCACGCGCTCGCAACGACTGGCGGGGACCGGCGAATTGCGCTCGATGATCGGCATGAACAAGCCGGTGATGCGCTCGCCGTCGCTCTGGCTCGACACCTCGATCCCCAGCGAAAAGGGCGCCACGTCGATCATCACCGCTTCGTCGAAGCTGGCGTCGCGCATGGACATGCCCGCGCGCACCCCCGCCCCTCTCGCCACCACCTCGTCGGGGTTGATCTGCTGCAACGGAAGTCGCCGAAACAGTCGACCGACCAGACGCCGCAGCATAGGCATGCGCGAAGCGCCGCCGGCCAAGATCAGCTTGTTGAGGTCCTCGGGCCGCACGCGCGCGTCGCGCAGGGCCCGTTCGATCGGCAGACGCACGCGGGCCAGCACCGGCTCGCTGATGGTCTCGAAGCGCTCGCGGGTGAGGGACCAGTTGAGGGTCTCCGTGCCTCGCACCATCTCGATCTCGGCGACGTCGGCCTCGCTCAGCCGCCGCTTGGCCAACTCCGCCTGACGGCGCAGGACGCCCATGTCGGTCAGGCTGAGCGCGGACTTGGTCAGGCCCTTGTCGGCCAGGAAGGTCTCGACGATCCCATCGACGAAATCCTCGCCGCCGAGCCAGCTGTCTCCGGCCGCCGCGCGCACCTCCATGACGCCTTCGAAGCGGTGCAGCAGGGAAACGTCGAAGGTGCCTCCGCCCAGGTCGATCACCAGCACCAGTTCTTCCTTGTCCTCGGCCTGCACGCCATAGGCCAAGGCCGCCGCGGTGGGTTCGGTCAGCAGCCGGTCGACCTTCAGTCCGGCCAGTTGGCCGGCGACCTTGGTCGCCTTGCGCTGCATTTCGTTGAAGTAGGCCGGCACGGTGATCACCGCCTCGGTCACGGGCTCGCCCAGGAACGCCTCCGCGTCGCTCTTGAGCGATCCCAGCACCAGGGCGGACAACTCCTCCGGCCTGAAGCTGCGCCGGCCCAGCTCGATGTTCCGATGCGTCCCCATGTAGCGCTTGAAGGCCGTCGCGGCCTGGTTGGGATGGGTGCTCAGACGCTCGCGCGCCGCCATGCCCACCAAAAGGCCGCCGTCGTTGTCGACGGCCACCGTCGAGGGCGTGATCACCTGGCCCAGGGCGTTGGGGATCAGCACGGACTCGCCGTTGCGCCAGACCGCCGCCAGGCTGTTGGTGGTGCCGAGGTCTATGCCGATGATCATGTCGTAAAGTCCAAGGTCGAAGGGCGCCGCCGCGCGGCGAAGCTTAGGCAATCGGTTTTGCGGGGAAATTGTCAATCCGTCCGCGCCGATCGCCTCAGGCCGCGCCCGCTATTCCGGCGGCTTGGGCAGCGGCGGCCGGCACGATGACGGATCGGCCATGCAGGGGCCGCAGGCGTCGTCTTCCGCGCAGGGCGGGACCGGAGGCTTGGGCGGCGGGCACATCCAGGGCTCGATCCAACAGGGATTGCAGTGAGCGTCATCGTCGTAGTCGCCGCAGGGCGGTTGGGGCGGCGCGGGCGGGCGACGACAATCGAGCGCCGACTGCGCCCAGGCGGCCGGCGCGGACAGTGTGAGACCCAGCGCCAGCCCGGTCCAAAGCCCGCGCGAGCAAAACGGCATGTAAAGTGTGGCGAGGTTCATGGCGCCCTCCGAGGTTCGGCGGCGCCGGAAAATCCGGCGCGCACCCGAACAGACGGACGGGGCGTCGTTTTTCGGCGAGCCGCTCTTCGCGGGGTCTAATGGCTCGCCGGCAGGTCGGCCTGGACGGGCGGCTGCATCGGCTGGGGCCGATAGGCGTCGGCGTTGGCCGCCGGCGCCGTATCGGCCGCCGCGGCGTTGTAATCGGCCTGGCGGGCCGCGGCCATGGTCTCGGCCTGGCGGCGGGCCAGGGCCTTGGCGGCCTGGCAGGCTTCACGCGCCTCGCGCTCGCGCGCCGATAGGTCGTTTGGCCGAGCGCCTGTGGCCGGCGGCGCCACGTCCGTATCGCAGCGATCGCTGGCCGCCACCAAGGCGCCGGCGTCAGGCGTGGCTTGCGCGTCGGCGGCGGCCTGATCGGCCGCCGGGGGCGCGGACGAGAATCTGCGGATTGAGGCCCAAGGGGTGGTCGGCGAGCGTAGACGTCGGCGCGGGAACAATGGAAGGCGCTGGCGGAAGCGCGGGCGCCGCCATGATGGCCGGGGTCATGCCCCCGCTTCCTCCCGTCGGCGCGGAAGGCTCCGCAGGAACGGCGGCCGGCGCCGGGGCGGAGGCCGGTCCGTTGGCGAACGGCGTCGACATCTGGGTCCGCAGCAGGGACAAGGGGGCGACCACCACGGCGGCGGCGACCACGGCGAGGGACCAACCCAGGCGGGATCCGAACAAGCCCGCCAAGGCGCCGCGCGGCCGCTGAGGGCGTACAGGCGCCGCGGTCGCGGCTGTGTCCGCAATCTGAGCCCTGGCCTGGGCCGCCAGGTGGGCCGGCGCACGCTGCGGCGCGCGCTGGACCGTTTCCAGCAGATCGGCGGCGTCGGCCAGGTCGGCGCGTTCCCGGGCGGACGCTGCGAGGCCGGCGGCGAAGGCGTCGCGTCTGCCGGCGTCCAGACGCCCGTCCAGGTAGGCCGCTGTCAGCGCGATATCGTCGCACGCTCCCTGACTTGGCCGTCTGCGACAACGCCTCGGCCAGGTCCGCGGCCAGGGCGTCGTCCAACGGGGTCTCGCCGCCCTGCGACCAGGCGATCAGGCGTTTGATGTCTTCGGGCGTAGGGCCGCTCATGAGCTCAAAATACTCCTCGCAGACCGAGACGGACAGGGCGGCGGATTTTCATGCGACCGACTGCATTTTTTTGCGGGCCAGATCGCCGACCCACCGCTGCACCCTTTGCTGAATCTGGCGAATGTCCTCTACGGGCCGGCCCATCAGCTTGGCGATATCGCGCGGGGGCAGTGGATCGGCGGCGGAAAACACCAGCTGCAGATAAAGCTGCTCCTCGGCCGGACGCCGTTCCGCGGCGTCCTTGATGGCGCTGACGAGCTCGGCCCTCGCGCGCTCGTCCTGCGTGGCCTGCAGGGCTTCCTCGGGGGAAGGCCCGTCATCCACCAGCGCCAGCGGCGCCCCGCGTTCGGCGGCGCCTTCAATGGACACCGCCTCGGTCAGCCCCTGACTCGATCGGACCTTGTGAACAGCTGCGGTGACCCGCTCGATGGCCAGGGCGACGGCGGCGCGGTCTTGGGCCGCGGGCTCGTGCCTCTGCAAGGCCTCGGCCAAATGTGAGGCGTCGGCGGGAAGGCCCCGCCAGGCGATGGCGATGAACACGTGCTGGTCCAGGCTGGGCAGGCGCTCCACCTCCGCCGGCAGACGGCGGCGCGGCGCCTCGCGCCGGATCAGGTCGATCAGGATCCGCTCCACCGACACGCCGATGAAACCGGCGAAGCTGCCCTGGCCGTCGTAGGCGCGAATGCGTCTGTAGTCGTTGTCGATCAGGCTCACGCAGATATCCTGGTACAGGTCCTCGCAGGCCGCCGCGTCGGCCCTGGGAAACCGGCGCTTGATGCGTCGCCGGATGTCCGGCCCGAAAAACCGTTCGAACCGTTGCCAGGCCTGGCGGGGCGTCTCGGCGAAGGCGCGGCTGACCTGAGCCAGCAGGATGTCGCGGCACTGCAGGACCAGAAAGGTCGAAAGGCTGGAGCGGCCGTCATAGGCGCGAAGCCGATGAAACCCATTGGCGCACAACTGATCGATGACGAGATTGAAGGCCGCCTCGCCCGCCGCGCCCGTCCCTTCCAGGGCGCTGGCGGCCGTCCAGATCGGGTCCGACGCCCCTTCCAGAAACGTCGCCGCGGCCTTCGGATCGCCGGCGAAGACCCGGGAAAGCAACGCCAAGTCCGCTTTGGAGTCCCTTGGACCCATGCCTGCACCCCGCAACGGGGTGGATCATCCACAAGTTACGGCCGAGGTAAAGGCGAACCCCCTGCCGCATCCCGGGGCAGGCGCCGACCGCCGCTCGGCGCCGGTCGGATTAACGCCTGGAGCCGCGCGCGATCTGGCGGCCCAGCAACAAAGCGGCCAGGGCCATCAGCACCACCAGCCAAATGGGCAGGCCGCCGGACTTGTGTTCCAGCGGGGGGACGACCGGCGCAATCAAGGGCGGCGGCGGAGGGGGATCGACAGGATTGGCGCCAGGATCGGCGTTGGGCAAATCGCCCGCCGCCGTCGTGGTCGTCGCGGTTGGAGATGCCCCACCGTCCGGCGAAGAGCCCTGCCCGGTCAATGCGGCTTGCCCTTGGGATGGCGTCTTGGCCTGCATCTGCGGCCCGCTCGGAAGATCACCCAGGCTCGGGCCCGTGATCACCGTGAGCGGCGGCGATCCGAGCGAGCCGACGGAGGCCGTCGGAGCCATCCCGCCCATAGGTTCGGGCATGGCGTGGCCGACAACCTGTTCCTGAGCCATGGCCGCATGGGCCGATCCCAGCGCAAGCACCGCACCCGCCACGATCACGCTTATCGAAGACCTGGAAAAGACCGGTTGGATATTCATCGGATGTCTCGCCCTTGCGCCGCTTTCACCTCAGACGGACAGGCCCCGAAAATTTCGCGCGCCTATTTGGGCAGCAGCTTTTCGATATCGCCCTCCAGCAATTCCGGCTTGTCGGTCGGCGCGTAGCGCTCGGCCACGCTTCCGTCCGGCGCGATCAGGAACTTGCCGAAGTTCCACTTAATGTCCTCTGTGCCCAGCAAACCCCGCTTTTCCTTCTTGAGGAACACGTACAGCGGATCGGCGCCGGGACCATTGACCTCGATCTTGGCGAACAAGGGAAAGGTGACGTCGTAGTTCACCGAGCAGAAGTCGGCGATCTCGGCCGCGTCGCCCGGCTCCTGGCCGTTGAACTGGTTGCAGGGAAAGCCCAGCACCTGAAACCCGCGGCCGGAGTATTTCCGCTGCAGCGCTTCCAGGCCTTCGTATTGAGGGGTCAGGCCGCATTTGGACGCCACATTGACGATCAGCAGCACCTGGCCGCGGAAATCCGACAGGGGCTTGGGCGTGCCGTCCAACGCCTTCGGGGTGAAATCATAGACAGTGGTCATGCGGGGTCCCTCCGGCGCCATGATCTCACCATAGAACCAGGGCGCAGACCCCGCCAGACATGGAAACCTTGATCAGGGCCAGGGCGTGACGGCCGGAACCGCGCAGGGCCCTTCGACAGGCTCGGTGGCGAAATCGGCCGGTCCGACGATCTCCAGATATTCCATGTCCGGGGAATAATCGAACAGGTAATGGGTCAGGCCGGGCCGCTGATGGACGCAGTCGCCGGCCTCCACCAAGGTGACCTTGTCCCCGTACATGAACTTGGCCCAGCCCTTCATCATGATGACGATCTGGAAGTCGGCGATGTGCCTGTGCCAGCCGGTGCCGTCGGTGGGCGGTTCGTTGGCCTTGACCAGATGGGCGATGACCTTGCCGTTGGTGGCCTTGGCGACCCCCAGGTCGCGATACAGGAAAAAGGACCGCAGCCCGTCTCCGGTCCACGGCGTGTCGCCGGGCTTGACGTGGGAGAAGGTCGTATCGAACGCCTTCGTGGTGTCGCCGTCCATTTCGAGCTCCTTATCGATCCGGCACAAGCCTGGCCGATCCGGTCGCCTCCTCCCACCAAGTCGCAGGTCCGCCGAAGGGCCCTTGCTCAGAAGTCTACGTCCAAGGCCTCCAATTCCTCGGGCTCTTCCTTGGCCTCGGCGATCCATTCGACCATAGGCGCCCATTCGCTGATCGTTGCGCAGTACTGTTTGCTCGCTGGAGAGATATCCACGCCATAGGTGATGAAGCGCCGGGTCACCGGAGCGTACATGGCGTCAGCGACCGTGGGCTTTTCGCCGAACAGGAAAGGCCCGCCGTAATCGGCCAGGCAGTCCTGCCAGATGGTCTCGATCCGCGCGATGTCCGGTTTGGCGCCGGTGAAGATGCGCGCGTGCCGGGGCTGGGCGCGCAGGTTCATTGGCAGGGCCGAGCGCAGGTTGGCGAAGCCGGAATGGATTTCGCCGCAGATCGACCGGCACAGCGCGCGGGCCACGCGGTCGGCGGGATACATATGCGCCTTCGGATAAAGCTCGTTGAGATACTCGGCTATGGCCAGGGTGTCCCACACGCTGACGCCCTCATGCGTCAGCCGCGGCACGAGAACCGAGGGCGACAGCAACAGGAGCTCGGCCCGATTGGCCGGATCGTCGATGGAGATCATCTGCTCCTCGACCTCCAACCCGGCCAGCTGGCACAGCAACCAGCCGCGCAGAGACCAGGATGAGTAGTTCCTGCTCGAAATCGTGAGAACCGCAGGCGCCATCAGCCTCTCCACCGATCAAACGCCACGCTCGCTCGCCTGTGGCGATTTAGCGATGACGCACCGCAGCATTTAATGCACTAATTGAGCGTCGGAGGAATAGACTTATGGATTCCAAGGCGCCGCAGGCCCTCATGCAATCCCTCATGATGTATCAGGGCTATCAGGCCTGGACCAATTTGACCGCGCCGTTCCGCACTGCAGCACTGGGCGCCATCAAGCTGCGCGACTTCATGGACGTGCGCGATCGGCCGTTCATCAGTCACCTGCTCGCCTGGCTCGACGTATCGGCCGGCGCGCACATCACCCATGAGCGCCCGGACTTCGGGATCGATCAGGTGATGGTGGGCAATCGGGACTTGGAGGTGCGCGAGGAGGTCGCGCTGCATCTGCCGTTCTGCAACCTCGTTCACTTCGCCAAGGACGACCTGGATTGGCGTCAGCCCAAGATGCTGGTGGTCGCGCCGCTGTCGGGACACTTCTCCACCCTGCTGCGCGGAACGGTGCGCACCCTGCTGCAGGACCACGACGTCTACATCACCGATTGGCTCAACGCCCGCGACGTGCCGGCGAGCGAAGGCCCCTTCGGCTTTGATGACTACATCGCCTATCTGATCCGCTTTCTCGAGCACATCGGACCGGCCGGCCACGTCCTGGCGGTATGCCAGCCATGCGTACAGACCCTGGCGGCCGTGGCGATCATGGCCGAGGACAAGAACCCGGCCCAGCCGCTGACCATGACCTTGATGGGCGGACCGGTGGATACGCGCGAGGCCCCGACCGCGGTCAACCGGCTGGCCTCCAGCAAGCCGATGAGCTGGTTCGAGGACAAGCTGATCTCACGCGTTCCCTACGGCCATCCGGGCTTCGGGCGAGCCGTCTATCCGGGCTTTGTCCAGCTGACCGCCTTCATGTCGATAAATCCGGACCGGCACATCGGCCAGCACCGTCGGCTGCAGGCCCTCCTGGCTGAGGGCAAGACCGCCGAAGCCGAGGTGATCCAGGATTTCTACAAGGAATATTTCGCGGTGCTGGACCTTACCGCCGAGTTCTATCTGGAAACCGTCGACCGAGTCTTTCAGCGCGATCTGTTGGGACGCGGCCAGCTCGAATATCGCGACCGCAAGGTTCGGCCGCAGGCCATTCACAAGACGGCGCTGTTGACGGTGGAAGGCGAGCGCGACGACATCTGCGCCGTGGGCCAGACCGCGGCGGCGCATGATCTGTGCTCCATGCTCAGGCCGCACCTGAAGCGGCACCATCTGCAGCCGGGCGTGGGCCACTACGGCCTGTTTTCCGGACGCAAATGGGAACAGCAGATCTATCCCCAGGTGAGGAACCTGGTCCTGGCCATGAGCTGAACGATCAGTCGGCGGATTTGTGGCCGACGACCCAGACCCGCGACAACACGTGATAGATCGGCTCGGGCATGACCCAGCTGGAGGTCCAGCGGGCGATCAAGGCGGTCATCATCAGCGGACCCACCAGACCGGGGCTGCGGGTCATTTCCATCAGGATCACAGCACTGGTGAGCGGCGCCTGGACCACGCCCGCCAGATAGCCCGCCATGCCCAGCACCACCGCGTCGCGGCCGGCGAAGAACGGACTGAGCCGGGCGAACGCTGCGCCCAGGCCCGCGCCGGTGGCCAGGGACGGCGCGAAGATGCCGCCCGGCGCCCCGCTGGCGGCGGCCGCGAGGCTGGCGAAGAACTTCCACACGGCCAAACCCAGTCCCTGCTCGGGATGATCCTGCAGCAGAGACTTCGCCTGGGCGTAGCCGGCGCCGAGCGTCAGATCGCCTGACGCCAAGGCCACGGCCGCCGCCACAAGCCCACAGGCGAAGGCGAACAGCACAGGATGAGCGCGCCGCCAATCGGCGATCGGATTGCTCGTCGGGCCGATGAGGACGGTCAGAATGCGCGAAAAAAGTCCGCCGAACAGCCCGCCGAACACGCCGATGATCGGCGCCGCCAGCCAGGCCGATCCCAAAGGCGCATGGCCGCCGAGCACGCCGAAGTAGGCGTAGTCGCCTTGCAGGGCGTAGGACGCCAGGCCGGCGATCACCACCACCAGGATCACCGTGGTATGGGTGCCCCGCTCAAAGCTCATGGCCAGCTCCTCGACCGCGAACACCACCCCGGCGATAGGGGTGTTGAACGCCGCCGCCACGCCGGCGGCGCCGCCGGCGATGATGATCGCCCGCCGTCCCGGACCGCCGCGCAGGCCCCGCGTCATGGCGCGCATCACACCTGCAACCACCTGCACCGTGGGCCCCTCGCGCCCGACGGAGGCGCCGCAGACCAGCATGCCGGCGGTCAAGGCGATTTTCCACGCCGCGGTCTTCAGCGTCACCCTTTGGCCGTCCCAGCGACCGCGACGTTCCCCCGCTGCGGCGATCACCTGGGGAATGCCGCTGCCCGAGGCCTCCGGCGCGAATTTGCGCATCAGCCAGGTCGCCAGCGCGAAGCCCGCCGGCAGCAGCAGCAGGCTGGGCAGTCGCGCAAAGGCGTAAAGTCGATCGTGCAGGGCCATGGATTGGTCGCACAGCTTGGCGAAAAAGGCCGCCGTCAACCCGCCCACCACGGCGACTGCGACGATCCAGGCCATGCGCCAGATGCGCCGGGCCCCGAGCCTGGCCCGGATCGCCCGACGGTGGACGCGCTGTTCGATGGGAACGGTCATGCGCTCGGTTTGCTCCACTCCAGCGGGCGCCGCAAGCCCGCCGCGGGGCTGATGCGAATTCGAGGCGACTCGCCTGAACATGCGTTGGGGGCGAGCCGAACAGACGGGATTGAGCGGTGTCTTTTTCGATCGGTGACAGGGTTCCAGGCATCTTCGGCGCGACGGCCGACGGCCGGGTCTATTCGCTGGACGTCCAGGCCGGACGTCCGGCCTTGCTCGTGGCCCTGGGTGGGCTCGATGGGGAGGCGGCGCGCGCCATGCTCGCGCGGATCGCCTCGGCCCTGCCGAAGGTGCAGGAGGCCGGAGGCGACATCGCCCCCATAGCCCCCGTCGGCGCCTTCACCGGTGCGTCCGATCTGCAGGGCTCCGGTCCGATCATCTATGTGGCCGACGCCAGCGGATTGGAAGCCGCCGTGCTGGAAGACCAGCCCGCCGGCGTGGTGCTGGACCGTTCGGGCCGCATTCTGGAGCTCGGCCCTCTCGGCCCTGACGTCGATCTGGCCGCCTTCTTCAGCGCCGCCGTCGCACGCCTGCCCCGCGAGGAGCCGCGTATCTGCACCTCCGCCGCCCCCGTGCTGATCATCCCGAATGTGGCTTCGCCGGCCTTCTGCCGGGCGGTGATCGAGCATTTCGAGACCTCGCCCCACGCCATGGGCGTGATGGCGTCCTACGTCGACGGCGAGGCTCAGGCGCGGGTCGACCTGGCCAAGAAGCATCGGCGGGACATGGAGTTGACGGCCGGATCGCCCCTGCACGACGCGGTGATGGCGTTGTTCGCCGGCCGCCTCGCGCCGGAGATCAAGCGCGCCTTTCAGAAGGAGATCACCTTCGCCGACCGCATCCTGATCGCCCGCTACGACCAGGATGGAGGCTATTTCAAACGTCACCGCGACGACGCCTCGCCCCAGGTCGCCTTCCGCCAGTTCGCCGTTTCCCTCAACCTGAACACGGACGAGTACGAAGGCGGCGACCTGATCTTCCCCGAGTACAGCGACCATCGTTATCGGCCCCCCGCAGGCGCGGCGGCCGTGTTCTCGGCCTCCCTGCTGCACGAGGCCGCGCCGGTGACGCGGGGCAGCCGTTACGTCCTGCTGTCTTTCCTGTGCGGCGCTGCGGCGCCGGCTCAGGCCGCTTAGGGCTGGATTTCCCGCCGCCGTCACGGTCGTCCAATCACGGATCTGCCCGGTCGCTTGAGCCACCGCCTGGTTGTAGGCGGCGACGATGGCTCCGACGCGGTTCTCCTGGGCCGGCACACGGACCTCGAACAGCTTCTCGCCCGCGAGCTTGCGATCGGCGGTGCGGATCAGCACCGCGTTGACGATGACCGCCACGGTGGGAGCGGCGGCGGGCCCCTGATCGTAGTCGGCTTCGAAGCGACGGACTTGCAGCCTCAGACTTGCGGGCGCGCCCAAGCTCTCGCCGCGAACGCCCAAGCGCGGTGAACCGGGCTCGTCAAATGCGGCCTCCACCGCCTCCTCGAACATCAGCGACGCCGGTTCGATCCAGCGCGCGTCGGCGATGAAAGCCGCCTCCTGGCCCGTCACCGCCAAAAGCCGGTCCCCGCCCGCGTCCGAGGGAAAGGCGGTGGGGCCCTTGCCGATGACCAAGGCCGGCGGAGCCGGAGAAGTCGCCGCCGGCGGCGACTTGTCGAAGCGGTAGAGTTGCACCGGCTTTTGGGTCGGAAACAGGGAAATGCAGCCCGACAGGAAAAGGCCGGAGGCCAGCAGGGCCGTACGACCCGAAACGCGGAGGAGCAGCGAAGGCGTCACGGCTTGACCTCGATTTCCTTGTCCTTGGGCTTGGAGATCAGCCCGCTGGGGCTGCGCTCGGCCTCGTTGAGCACCCGATTCAAGGTGTCGGTGGCCGTCTGCAGGCTTCCGATGGCGTTGGTAAGCTCGGGCAGGCCGTTCGTGGCGAAGTCGGTGGCGGGCCCGTCAAGTTTGGACAGCATGTCGCGCGATTGGTGCGCGGCGCCTTTCAACTCTTCGGCTGCGTCCGACAGGTTCCGGATGGCGGTCTTGCCGTCGCCGTTGACCAGCTTGTCGGTCGATTCCGACAGCTGTGTGATCTGCTGGGCCGTCTTGTCGATGTCCTTGATGGCTGTGTCGGTGTCGCTGACCAGCTCCTCGTGGGCCTTCAGCTGCGCGGTGACCGACTCGATATCGCCGAGCGTCAGGCCGACGGTCTTGATGTTCTGGTCCGACAGCAGTCGGTTGACCCGATCCAACGCCTTTCTGGCGCAAGGTCGAAGAGCATCCCGCCTACGATTCCTCTGGCAGGGTCAGGCCCTCGACAAAATCGTCGCCAAGCTCCCCCTCAAGGTTCCCGTCCTCTGGCTGCAGGGTCTGTGGGACCAGGAAGACATGTGGGGCGCCAACCACTGCTATGAAGCTCTCGAGCCCCAGGACACCCACAACGATATGAACTTTCTCGTCATGGGTCCGTGGTTTCACTCGCAGGTCAACCGCAAAGGCTGGTCGCTCGGTCCGCTGCAATTCACCGGCGACACCACCCTCCAGTTCCGCCACGACATCCTGCTGCCGTTCTTTAATCAATATTTAAAAGACGGCGCGCCCAAAACCGACACCCCGCCTGTCCTCATCTACAACACCGGCGAAAATCGCTGGGACCGCTTCACCAAGTGGCCTCTGAGCTGCAACTACGGCTGCGACAACACATCCAAACCCATCTATCTCGAAGCCGGTGGCAAGCTATCCTTCGATGCGCCCGCCTCCGGAAGCGACAAATATACGAGTATGTCTCCGACCCCGCCAAGCCCGTCCCCTTTACGCCGCGCCCGTTTCTTGCCACCGATGAAGACGCCTGGCGCACCTGGCTGGTGCACGATCAGCGCTTCGTCGATGGCCGTCCCGACGTAATCACCTTTGAAACCGCCCCGCTCACCGCGCCCCTGCATCTCGCTGGCCGTCCCATTGTCCACCTCTACGCCTCCACCAACGGCACTGATAGCGACTGGGCCGTCAAGCTCATCGACGTCTACCCCGAGGCCGACGCCTACGACCCGCCCATGGGCGGATACGAGCTGCCCA
>CAWDPL010000015.1:0-5551 GCA_963804105.1 uncultured Alphaproteobacteria bacterium | reverse complement strand
TCCCACAGATGGGCCGAGGCGTCTATGCCGGTGAAACGCTTCAGTTGCTGGTGGCGCTGGTGGGCGATGTGACGTTGATCTCGGTCAGATAGTCGCCGATCACGTCTATGCCCACGAACAACAGCCCCCGGCTTCTTCAGCTCCGCGCCGATGACGTCGCATATTTCCCGGTCCCTGGCGGTCAGCCCCACCGCCTCGGCGCGCCCGCCCCGGGCGAGATTAGAGCGCACCTGGCCCTCCCCCGGGCACGCGGTTGATGGCCCCCACCGGCTCGCCGTCAACCAGGATGATGCTCTTGTCGGCCTGGAATACGGCCGGAAGGAACTTCTGGGCGATCACCGGCTCGCGGCCGATCATCGCGTGCAGCTCCAGCAAGGCGTCGAGGTTGGGATCGTGCGCCTTCAGCTTCACCACGCCTGAGCCGGCGCCGCCGTACGGGCTTGAGCACCATGTCGCCGTGGCGGGCATGAAAGTCGTGGAGCGCCTCCAGATCGGAGGTGATCAGGGTGGGCGGCTGCACGCCCTCAAACCCGGTGACGAACAGCTTTTCCGGCGCGTTCCTGACCTCGGCCGGGTTGTTCACCACCAGGGTGCGCGGATGGATGCGCTCCAGAAAGTGCGTGGCCGTGATGTAGGCCATGTCGAACGGCGGGTCCTGGCGCATGAGCACCACATCGAACCCCGACAGGTCGCGCGTCTCCACCTCGCCGGCGGTGAAATGGTTTCCCAGTTCGCGGCGCAGGGTCAGGGCGCGGCCGCGCGCGGTGACCTTTCCCTCCTCCAGGGCCAGCTGCTCGGGCCGATAGACCCACAGGGAATGCCCCCGCGCCTGCGCGGTCTCCATCATCAGGAAGGTCGTGTCCGTATGGATATTGATCCCCTCAACGGGATCCATCTGAATGGCGACCTTCAAGGCCATGGGCGACGTCTCCGCGAACTGCCGGGCAGGGTTAGCACGGCGAGGCGGTGTCTAGGAACTCGCGCGGGAGCGGCGCGCCTAGCGGTGCGGGCCGGGAAGATGATATCCGCCGGCAAGCGGACCTCAGGAAGTTCGGAGTTGGGGGGTGAACGGGCCTTAGGGCAAGATTGTGGCTGGCGCCCCGCCACGAACAGCCACCCTCCGCCGGACCCTAACGGAGCCGATTTGCAGCGTAACGTGATAAAGGCGGGCCGCACGACCCGCGCCGATGTACCCACTGTGCTCGCCGAAGTACTCGTTTTCTGGCTATGAGATTCCCGGATCGATCAAGGCTCGTCCTAACGATTTGGCCACCTTCCGAAGCCAGGGCGGCCTCGATGGCCCTGAGGTCACTCGCGCTCGCTGGGGCGCCTGTAGTGATTTTTGCGTAAAGCCATCGCACAAGCGCCACTCCGGCAAAAACTGCGGCGGCCTCAAGCACATTTGTCGGCGCGACAGTTCCCATGTTCGCAAACTCACCAACTATGACATCGGGAATATTGAGCAGAAAGATACACTCCACAAGCAGACCTCGGGAGCGAGCGCTCAGGGTCGTCTTTACCCTCGATCACCGCGCCCAATACCGGACACGACGAACGAGCCCATCTGACCGCTCCAGCCCCTAATTCAGCTTCAGCCGCACCCGTTCCCGCGCCGCCATGGCCGCGATGGCCGCGCCGCCGTCCAGTTGCTGGGCGCGGCTGAGGGCCTGCAGCGCGCCGGCCAGGGCGCCCTGTCCCTCGCGGGCGGCGGCGACGTCGATCCAGGCGCGGTGATCGGCCGGATCAAGCAGGGCGCGGCGCAGGGCCGCCCGTTCTGCGCGCGCAAAATCGCCCGCCCGCTGGGCCCGGGCGAAGATCACGTTCTGCAGCCGGATCAGCACTGCCCGATCATCCACCGGCGCCATTAACGCCTCCATCTGCTCGACCACCACAGGCGTCAGTCCCGCGCGCAGGGCCCGGCGGGAAAGCTCGGAGGGCAGCACCACCCGGCCCTCGCTGAAGGGGTCCAGCGCCAGGGGCCCCTGATCGCTTTCGATGCGCAGAAGAAAGTGCCCGGGGAAATCCACCCCGTTCAGCGGCAGGCCGCAGCGCCGCGCGGCGTCCAGATAGAACACCGCCAGGGTCGCCGACAGGCCGCGCCGCCGCTCGGCCGTGGCGATCAGATCGGCGTTGGCCGGATCGTCGGGCGTGAGCACATCGCCGGTGAAGCGAAAATCCCCGCTCAGGGTTTCGGCAATCGCCTCTTCCGCCGAATTCGGTCTGCAGGCGCCTCGCCAGTCGGTCGGCGATCTGATGGGCCAGGGCCCGCGCCGGCTCGATCTCGCGCGCGGGGTCTTCATGGGCGGCGCAGGCCAGGGCCGCCTCGAACAGGGGAAAGCGGCCGTCCGCGAACGTCGCCGCGTCTTGCAGCGAAAATTCGGCTTCCTCGCGCGTCATTCCCGTCGCCCTTCAGTCCTGGCCCCAGGCGGCCGGAATATGCCTCGGCCGGCGCCCGGGCGCGAGGGCGATCAGGTCCAGACGCACCGCAAGGCCCTCGACGCCTTGTCGGGCCGCCAGATTTCGCGCCGGCCCGCGCCAGCCGTTCTCGCTGAACCGCGCCCACCGCCTCCAGCGCCTCTTCCAGGGTGCGGCGGCGCTTGACCTCGACCACGGCCAGGACCGGACCGCGCTGGACGAGCAGGTCGATCTCGCCGAAGGGCGTTTTCAGCCGCAGACCCAGCACGCGATAGCCCTTGGCCATCAGCCACAGGGCCGCCAGCCATTCCGCCCGTCGCCCCGAACGCCGCGCACGTAGCCCCCGCGCCCGGCGCACGGCGGGGTCGCGCGCGGCCGGGCGTTTCACCGCCCGGCCTTCCGGTCGATGGCGCGGCGATAAAGCTCGCGGCGGTTCAGCCCCATGGCCTTGGCGACCTCGGAGGCGGCGTCGGCGGGACTGAGGCGAGTCAGCGCCTCGGCCAGGGCCGCGTCAGCGTCTTCCGCGCTGGCCTGCGGCTCCTCGCCCGGCCCCACCAGCACCACCATCTCGCCCTTGGGCGACTGCAGGCGCGGATCGACCGCCAGGGACGCCGAGGTCGCCGCGCACGAAGGTCTCATGCAGCTTGGTCAGCTCGCGGCCCACCGCCCCCTGGCGCGGGCCGAACACGGCGGCCATGTCGGCCAGGCTGGCGGCTAGGCGCGAACCGCCCTCGTAAAACACAAGCGTGGCGCGGATCGGGGCCAGGGCGGCGAAGGCGGTGCGGCGGCCGGCCGACTTGGGCGGCGGAAAGCCGGCGAACAGGAAGCGGTCGGTGGGCAAGCCGGCCCCCGCCAGGGCGGCCAGGGCGGCCGAGGCGCCGGGAACGGGAAACACCTGAACCCCCGCCTCCACCGCCTCGCGCACCAGCCGGTATCCCGGATCGGAGATCAGAGGCGTGCCCGCGTCCGACACCAGGGCGATGCGCGCGCCGGCGGCCAGGGCGCCTAGTATTCGCGGACGGGCCTTCTCGGCGGCGTGCTCGTCATAGCGCTCCACCCGTTTGGACAGGTTGTAGGCGGACAACAGCTTGGCCGTGACTCGCGTGTCCTCGGCCAGCACGGCGTCGCACGCCGCCAGCACGTCCAGGGCGCGCAAGGTGATGTCGCGCAGATTGCCGATGGGCGTGGAGACGATGTACAGGCCGGGTTCGAGCGGCTTGTCGCTGAGGGCGGGCGGCGGCGGATGCATGGTTTAGTTTCATCAGGTTACCGGCCCGCAGCCAAGGACCGGGGGGCCTCAGCCTAGCGGAAGAAGAAAGTTTGAACCACCAAGCTCACCAAGGACACCAAGGAAACACCAAGGCCTTGGTGATCTTGGTGACCTTGGTGGTGAATGTTTTTGAGGCGCCGCTCGAAGGCCTCACAAGCCGAGGATGCGGTTTTTGGGTTCAGGTTCTCCGCACGCACCGTCACACTGGCGCTCCGATTCGCTCAGCTGGGTCGAAAATCGATGACCAAGGCCAAGTCCGCCCTGATCGCCCTGATCGGCTTCGCGCCCCTGCTGCTCGGCGCGGCGCCCGCCGACAAGACCACCCCCTCGGGCCTGCCGGTGCCGCGCTACGTCTCGCTCAAGTTCGCCGACGTCAACGCCCGCGCCGGGCCCGGCGACGACACCCGCCTCCTGTGGGTCTATCGGGTCAAGGGATTGCCGGTGCAGGTGGTGGCCGAGACCGACGAATGGCGGCGCATCTGCGATCCGGAGGGCGGCCTCGCCTGGGTGCACAAGCGCACCACCGACGGCCGGCGCACGGTCATGCGCCTGGCGGCGGGGCCCCTGGCCCTGCGCGGCGCGGCCAAGCCGACGGCCCACGTCAACGCCTATCTGCAAAGCCGCGCCCTGGCCGACCTGGACCGCTGCGAAAAAGGCTGGTGCCGGATCAAGGCGGGCGATCGCTCCGGCTGGGTTCCGGCCGGCGAGGTGTGGGGAACGACGGAGGCGGCTCAATGCCGTTGAGACGGGCCGCCTGACCTGCTACCCAGTGCGCCCCGAAGCCCGAAAGGGCCGTGCAGATAGAGCCCGTCATGGTCGCCGCCCTGGCCCAAAAACACAGCTTCAGTCACGAGGACCTGCTCGCCTGCGCGCGCGGCGAGATGTTCGGCCCCGCCAATGCGCATCTGCCCGCTCCGCCCATGCTGATGATGGATCGGATCACCGAGATCACCGCGGAGGGCGGCGATTTCGGCAAGGGCAGGATCGTCGCCGAATTGGATATCGATCCGGACCTTTGGTTCTTCAAATGCCACTTCATCGACGATCCGGTGATGCCCGGGTGCCTGGGCCTGGACGCCATGTGGCAGCTGGTCGGCTTCTTCCTGGGATGGTCGGGCGGGCCGGGCAAGGGCCGCGCGCTGGGCGTGGGCGAGGTGAAGTTCACCGGCCAGGTCAATCCCAACGCCAAACTTGTCACATATCGCATCGAGATGAAGCGGGTCATTATCCGCAAGCTCGTCATGGGCGTGGCCGACGGGATTGTTGAGGTCGACGGCAGGCCGATTTACGAAGCCAAGGATTTACGCGTCGGCCTGTTCGACGCCAAGGACCTGGCCTGAGGCTGGAGGAAGCCGACATGCGCCGCGTCGCCATTACCGGAATCGGCATCGTCTCTTCGATCGGCAACAACGCCAATGAGGTGCTGGCCGCCTTGCGCGAGGCGCGCTCCGGCGTCGTAGCCGCCCCTGAATACGCGGCCCTGGGCTTCCGCTGTCATGTGCACGCCGCGCCGCACATCGACTGGGAATCCATGGTCGACCGTCGGGCCGCGCGCTTCCTGGCCCCTGGCACGGCCTACGCGCACATTTCGATGGAACAGGCCATCGCCGACTCCGGCCTGACGCCCGAGGAGGTGTCCAATGAGCGGACGGGCATCATCGTGGGTGAAGGCGGGCCCTCCACCCGCTCCATCGTCAACGCAGCCGAGATCACCAAGGAAAAGGGGCCCAAACGCGTCGGGCCCTTCGCCGTGCCCAAGGCCATGTGCTCGGGACCCTCGGCGACGCTCGCCACCTGGTTCAAAATCCGCGGCCTGAACTATTCCATCTCATCGGCCTGCGCCACCTCCACCCACTGCATCGGCGC
>CAWDPL010000014.1:0-23403 GCA_963804105.1 uncultured Alphaproteobacteria bacterium | reverse complement strand
CTTCCTCGTCGGTGAGCAGCTCGCGGGCGATGGCGTGGCGGTCGATCGGGGCCAGAGTCAGGGTCTCGAATCCCAGCATGTCGCGCTCGCCGCCGTCGATCTGGCCGGCGGGGGTGACCACCTGCAGGGTCTCGATGCGGATGCCGTAGGCGCCGGGCTTGTAGTAGCCGGGCTCGTTGGACACGATCATGCCGGGCTGCAGCGCCACCGTGCTGGCCCGCTTGGAGATGCCCTGTGGCCCCTCGTGCACGCCCAGGTACGAGCCCACGCCGTGGCCGGTGCCGTGGTCGTAGTCCAGCCCTGCCGACCACAGGGGCGCGCGCGCCAGGGAATCCAGCTGCGAGCCGGTGACCCCTGCGGGAAACCGCACGCGCGCCAAGGCCAGATTGCCCTTCAGCACCAGGGTGAAGCGTTCCTTCATCTCCTCGTCGGGCGTTCCGATGGCGATGGTGCGGGTCACGTCGGTGGTGCCGTCCAGGTACTGGGCGCCGGAGTCCACCAGCAGGAACGTCCCGGCCTCCAGACGCCGGTTCAGCCGCGTGACGGGTCGGTAGTGGACGACGGCGCCGTTGGGACCGGCGCCGGCGATGGTGTCGAAGGACAGGTCCTTCAGCGCGCCGGTGGCCTCGCGGAAGCCCTCCAGCGCCGTGACCACGGCGATCTCGTCGGGCAGGGCATTCACATCGCGGGTCGCCAGCCAGTGCAGGAAGCGTGCGAGGGCCGCCCCGTCGCGAATGTGCGCCCGGCGCGCGCCCTCGACTTCGACATCGTTCTTGCAGGCGCGCGGCAGGGCGGTGGGATCGGGCCCGCGCACAATCGCCGCGCCCGCCGCCTGGAGCGTCTCGAAGTACCAGGCCGACGACACGGCCGGATCGATCAGCACCGACTGGCCCGACAGCGCGGCCAGGGCGCCCGGCAAGGCGTTGGGCGCCTGCAGTGCGACCTGATCGCCCAGCCAGTCGGCCAGACCGGGCGTGACCTTGGCCGGATCGAGAAACAGCCGCGCGGCGCCGTCGGCGCTCACGATCGCCTGGCCCAGAGGCAGGGGCGAGCGGATCACGTCGCCGCCGCGGATATTGAACAGCCAGGCGATGGAAGTCGGCGCGGTGAGCACCGCCGCGCTCGCTCCGGCCTTGGCGATGGCCTCGCCGATGCGCGCGCGCTTGGCCGAAGACTCCTCGCCGGCATATTCCAGCGGATGGGGAACCACAGGCGCGCGCGGCTGGGCCGGACGCTGATCGCCCCAGGCCTGATCGAGCGGATTGGGGTCTGTCGGCTTCAGCTCCGCGCCCGCCTTGGCGGCGGCCGCGCGCAGGCGCTCCAGGGCGTCGGGGCTATGCAGACGCGGGTCGTAGCCGAGCACCTGGCCCTAGCCGACCGCCTCCTCCAGATAGGCCGCGACCCCGCCCTCGACCAGATCGCGCACCTCGAACAGACCCAGATCCACCTGATCTCGCACCTGCAGGCTGTAGCGGCCGTCCACGAAGATGGCCGCACGGTCCTTGAGGATCACGGCCGCGCCCGCCGAGCCGGTGAAGCCGGTGGCCCAGGCCAGCCGGTCGTTGGCCGGCGGCAGGTACTCGTTCTGATGCTCGTCCTCGTGAGGAACGATGAAGCCGTCCAGGCCCTGGACCGCCGCAGCCGCACGGATCAGGGGCAGGTGCTGGGGCCCGAAGGACGGGTCGGCGTGATCCTCGAAGGTCTGGCGCATGGGGAGGGATGTAAGCGTCTATCTTGTCCTCCGCAAACACCCTGCCGCGCTAAGGCTTCACCCGAAAACTCGCGTCCGTATCCGCCGCCGCGTAGATCGCAGCGGTCCAGGCGGCCGCGGCCTGGTCCAGGGCCTTGGGGTCGACCTTGTCCAGGGTGTCGTTCATGGAGTGATGCCAGTCGAAATAGTGCGTCCCGTCCTGGCGCAGGGCGATGACAGGCACGCCCGCCTGATAGAGCGGCGTGATGTCGTCGCCGCCGAAGGCCGCCGGCGTGGGATCGAAGCTCACACCCAGCGGCGCGAGCGTCGTCGCCAGGGTCTTGATGGGCGCCAGATCCGCCGTCCCCTTGGGCGCCTGGAAGCTCAACACCTTGTCCGCGCCGAAATCCGCCTCCATCGCCAGGGCGATGTCGGACATCTCGTCGGCGTGGGCCTTGAAATACTCCGGCCCGGCCTGATTGGTCTCCTCCGCGCCCCACAACACCACGCGGATGGTGCGGGCGGGCTTCTGGGTGGCGGCCAGCTGCGCCGCTGTCATGACGATGGCCACGCCGGCCCCGTCGTCGATGGCGCCGGCGCCCAGACCCCAGCTGTCCAGATGGGCAGAGACCAGCACCACCTGGCTGGGCAGGGAGGCGCCGGGAATCTCGCCGACCACGTTCCAGCTCTTGGCGTCGGGCAGATAGGTGGGGATCAGGGTGAACTTCACCTTGATCGGGACGTTGCGGTTGGACATCCGTTCGAGCTGATCGGCGTCGGGGCCGCTGAGGGCCGCGGCGGGGATTTTGCGGACGTCATCGTCGTAATTGAGGGCGCCGGAATGGGGATCGCGTAAATCATTCGTGGCCAGGGACCGGATCAGGAATCCCACGGCTCCGCGCCGGGCGGCCTCGGACGCACCTTTTCGCCGCCAGCGGTTGGCGACTTCATAGCCCGTGGGCGAGCCGAGCGGGCCCATGCGCTCGGTCAGCACCGCGATCTTGCCCTCCAGGCTGCCCGGCTTGGCGGCGAGCAGGTCCCGCCAGGTCTTGAACACCACAATCTCGCCCTCGATCCCCGGCGGCGGGGTGGCGACCGAGCCGCCCAGGCCGGTGATCACCAGGGGTTGGGGAAAAGGATCGGTCACCTCGGCGGTCTCGGTCCCCTTGAACCAGGCCCAGATGGCGAAGGGCTCGGCGTGGACATTGGAAAACCCCATGGCGTTGAGCTTGGCGATCGCCCAGTCCTTGGCCCGTTCCATGGCCGGCGAGCCCGCTGGGCGCGGTCCGATCTCGGTGGTCAAGGATTCGAGGACGTCATAGGCCGCCGAGCCGCGCACGGTGCGATCGCGCAGCGACGCGGCCGGCGCCAGCGCCGGGTCGGGCGCCTGACCGGCCGTGGACAGGGCGCTCTCGGTCTGCGCGGACTGCGGCGCGGCGTGGTGAGACAGGATGTCCTGGGCGTGGGCGGGGAGAGCGAAAGCGAGGAGAGTCATTAGTGGAGCGATCCTGAAATGGCTCACTTCGCCCTCCCCACCCGCTTGATCTCCCATTCGAGATCCACGCCGAACTTGGCTGTTACGTCCGCGCGCACCGCTTCACCCAGGCCTTCCATGTCCGCGGCCGTGGCCTGCCCCGTATTGATCAGGAAGTTGGCGTGCTTGTCGGAAAACATCGCGCCGCCGAACGGCTTTCCGCGCCAGCCGGCGGCGTCCACCAGGCGCCAGGCGCTGTCGCCCGGCGGATTCTTGAAGGTCGAGCCCCCGGTCTTTTCGCGGATCGGCTGAGAGGCCTCGCGCCGAGCGGTGATCTCCTCCATGCGCGCGGCGATGGCCGCCGGGTCGTCGGAGATCCCTCGGAACAGGGCGCCCGTGAAGATCAGACCGCCCGGCGCGACCGCAGCCGAATGGCGATAGGTGAATCCCATCTCAGTATTACTGAGTGTGACTTTATCACCCGAACGACTGACGGCGTAGGCCTCCACCAGAACGTCCTTGGTTTCCGCGCCGTAACACCCGGCGTTCATCACGCAGGCGCCGCCCACCGAACCGGGCACGCCACGATAGAACTCCAGCCCCGCTATGCCCGCCTTGCCCGCCTCGCGCGCCAGAACCGCATCGGGCACGCCCGCTCCTGCGTAGATGGCGTGGTCGCCCCGAGCCTCGACCCTGGAAAAGCCCCGGCCCAGGCGGATGACCACGCCCTCGATCCCGCCGTCGCGCACCAGGGTGTTGGAGCCCACGCCGAGCGCCATCACCGGGACGGTGGGATCCAGGCCCTTGAGGAAGGTCGCAAGATCGTCCTCATCCTCGGGCACGAACAGCACATCCGCCGGGCCGCCCACGCGCAGCCAAGTGTAGGGTGCGAGGACCGCGTCCCGCTCAAGGCGCCCACGGACGGGGGGAAGCCGGTCGCGCCAGTCGCTCACTTGCCCAGCGCTTCCAGCTGCCCGGGCAGGGCGTAGGCCCACGAGGTGATGTCGCCGGCGCCCAGGCACACGACCAGATCGCCGGATTGGCCTCCTGGGCGATAAGGCCCGGCAGGTCGGCGGGCGCCTTGAGCGCCACGGCGTGACGATGGCCGAAGCGGGTCAGGCCCTCCACCAGGGCGTCTCGGTCCACGCCGGGGATGGGCGCCTCGCCGGCGGTGTAGACGTCGGAGACAATCACCGTGTCGGCGTCGTTGAAGCAGGCGCAGAACTCCGAGAACAGGTCGCGCAGGCGGGTGAAGCGGTGCGGCTGAACCACGGCGATGACCTTGCCCGGCCCGGACACCGCGCGGGCGGCCTTGAGCACCGAGGCGATCTCGACAGGATGGTGGCCGTAGTCGTCAATCACTCGCACGCCGTTCGCCACGCCCGTGGTGGTGAAGCGGCGGCGCACCCCGCCGAACTCCGCCAGGCCCTTGCGGACGGCCGCGTCGTCCACGCCCAGCTCGCGCGCCACGGCGATGGCGGCCAGAGCGTTGAGCACATTGTGCAGTCCCGCCATGGGCAGGCGCAGGTCGGCCAGGATCACGCCTTTTCCCTCGCGCGGGGAAATGACGGCGTCGAAACGCGCGCCGTCCGGGCCCATGACGATGTTTTCCGCCCGAATCTCCGCCTGGGGGTTAGTCCCGTAAGTGATCAGGCGCCGGTTCTCCACCGTGGCGGCGAGGGCCTGCACCTCGGGGTGATCCAGGCAGACCGCGGCGAAACCGTAGAACGGAATATTCTCAACGAAATCGCGGAAGGCCTTCTTGACCGCGTCGAAGTCGCCGTAGTGGTCCAGGTGCTCGGGGTCGATGTTGGTGACGACGGCCACGGTGGATTTAAGGCGCAGGAAGGTGCCGTCGCTCTCGTCGGCTTCCACCACGATCCAGTCGCCCTCGCCCACCTTGGCGTTGGTCCCGTAGGCGTTGATGATCCCGCCGTTGACCACCGTGGGGTCCAGCCCGCCGGCGTCGAGCAGGCAGGCGATCATGGACGTGGTGGTGGTCTTGCCGTGCGTGCCGCCCACGGCCACGGACGATTGAAGCCGCATGAGTTCGGCGAGCATCTCGGCCCGGCGCACGCGCGGAATGCGCGCCTGGCGCGCGGCGACCATCTCGGGATTGTCCGGCTTGACCGCCGTGGAGAACACTACCGCCGACGCGCCCTGCACATGAGCGCCGTCATGGCCGATGAAGATGCGCGCGCCGAGCTTTTCCAGCCGTTCGGTATTGGCCGAGGCCTTGGCGTCGGAGCCCTGCACCACATAGCCGGTGCGCAACATGATCTCGGCGATGCCGCTCATGCCGATGCCGCCGATGCCGACGAAATGAATGGGGCCGAGGTCGAAGGGGACGGGTCTGGATTTCATCCTTCACGCCTAGAGCCTTTCCAGTTCAAATGGAATCATTTGAACCGGACAAAAGGGCTCTAAATCTTAGGTTTAGAGCCCGTCCGACGGCGAAATCGGTATCCACTTTCGCCTGACGGGATCTAGCGGATTTGATCGGCGGGGGCAAAAAGGGCGATCAAGCGCTCTCTTGTAGATCGGGCGCAACCACCGTGACCGTCTCCTGCCTAACGCGCTGCGCCGAAGACAGCCGCCAGGTCGCGCTGCACAGGATCGCTTGAAACGCGCACAGCAGTCCGAAGGCGGCCGTGAACGCGCCCGGCAAGCCGGCAGGCCCCGGCATGGAGGCCAGACGCCAGCCCAGGAAGGTGGCGCAGGCCGTGGTCAGCGTCGGACCGCCTAGCCGCTGGACGATGTTCATGGCGGCGGTGGCCATGGGGATGTCGTTGCGCGTCAGGGCGGCGTAGGCGGAGCTGATGGCCGGGATGCCCACCCCGCCAGAGCCGATCCCCCGCAGAAACAAGGCTAGGACCAGGATCCACAGGGTCAGGCCGTGGCTCGCCAGATAGAGGAACATCGCGGTTCCCGACAGGGCCACCAGGGACCCGACGGTCGCCACGCGGCGCGCGCCGAACCGCTTGGTCAGGGCGCCGATCCACGGATAGATGCACATCATGCCCACGCCCAGCGGCGCCATCATCAGGCCGGTCGTGCTGGGCGAGCGGCCGCAGCCCTTGATCAGAAAAATCGGAATCAGCATCTGGCCGGCGAAGTTCATGCCGTTGGCCATGAACATGGTGGTGATGGAAGCGAAGAACGCCTTGTCCTTCAGCAGGCGCAGGTCGATCAGCGCACCGTCGCCCTTGCGCACCGCCCAGCGCCAGAACAGGAAGAACATGACCAGGGCCGTCAGAATGGACGGAATGCCGAACCGCTCGCGCAGATGATCGGTCCCGTAGAGGAATAGCACCAAGCCCGGCGACAGGAGCACCAGCCCCACCATGTCCAGGCGCCGCGGGACCTTTTCACCCTTGTCGCTGGGCAGGAACATCATGGCCAGTGTGACGGCCAGCACGCCCACGGGCAGATTGACCAGAAACAGCCAGCGCCAGGAGGCGAACTGCAGGATGGCGCCGGCTAAAACCGGACCGAGCAACGGGGCCAACAGGACCGGCAGAGCCGAGACGCCGATCACCTGGGCCATGTGTTTGCCGGCCGCGCGCGCCACCATCATCTGCGCCATGGGAGCCAATAGGCCGCCGCACATCCCCTGCAGGACGCGGAATCCGATGAGGGAGCCGGCCGACCAGGCCAGGCCGCACAGAGCCGAAGAAATGGTGAAGGCGACGAAGCAGCCGACATAGACCGCCTTGGCCCCCACGCGGTCCACCACCCAGCCGTTCAGCGGCAAGGTGAGCGCCAGCGCCAGCAGATAGCCGCTGGTCACCCACTGAATGACGCTGAGGGTGCTGTGCAGATCGCTCGCCAAACTGGACAGGGAAACGTTCACAACGGTGGCGTCGATCTGCGACATAAAAGCGCCGCCGGCCGCGACCGCGGCGATCTTCCAAACGGCGGGATCGATCCTGTCTGGGTCGCCGGAACGCTTTGGCGACATTGAATTTCCCTCTCACCCCGAACGCCTGAGGCGATGGGTTAATCTGATTCCCAAATGCGCGGGCCGCGGAGCGCCAGCCCTCCGAACACACTAGACATCCACGCCTGCGCGTCGACGGGGGAACTTGACGCAGCGTCCGTTTGCGGACCTGATCTGGTCGCCTGAGGGGGCGCTGTTGCATCCGGACCTTCGAAGACCCGGCGATTGCGCAGTTCTCTGCCAAAGTAAAGGCAAACCCGACCGTCCATCGAGGTGGTCGACAGTGAAAAGGGGAGGGAACGTCATGGATGACGCTGCCCGGATTTCGTCCGACGAATCGCTCGCCGCCGGCGGCATGGGCCTGCCGGAGATCGGCGCCCGGCTTGACCGGCTGGCTTCGAGTCGCACGGTCTGGCAAATCCTGTTCCTGCTCTCCTTCGGCGGCTTCTTCGACGCCTTTTCCGCCTACGCGGGCAGCACGATCGCGCCGGGCCTGTACCGCAGCCACATTCTGACGGCCACGACCAAGAGCTTCTTCAGCCTGCACGGCTACGCCGGCTTTACCTCCGCGACCTTCATCGGCCTGCTGCTGGCTAGCTCATGCTTCGGGGTGCTGGCGGACCGGTTCGGGCGAAGGGCGATCTTCACCACCGCCCTGCTATGGTTCGGCGTTTCCGGCATCATGATGGCGTTCCAGACCACCGCCATCGGCGTGATCTTCTGGCGTTTCATGATGTCCATCGGCGGCGGCGTCGAGGTGATCACCGTCGACTCCTATCTCAGCGAAATGACGCCGAAAGGGACCCGGGGCCGGGCCTTCGCCATAAACAACGCCATCCACTCCACCGGTCAGCCGCTGGCCGCTCTGGCGGCCTTCGCGCTGGTGCCTTACACCTTCTTCCATATCGACGGTTGGCGGTGGGTCGTGGCCGTGAGCTGCATGTCGGCCATTATCGTCTGGCCGGTGCGGATGTTCATCCCGGAAAGCCCCCGCTGGCTGGCCGCGCACGGCAAGCTGGCCAAGGCGGACAAGATCGTGTCCGATCTTGAGGCGCGCGTGGAGCGTGAAACGGGCAAGCCCTTGCCGCCGCCCGCGCCCGTCACCCACCGGCCGCCGCACGCGGTGGGACGCTACCGTCAGATTTTCAGCAAGGAATATTTGCCGCGCACCCTCATGCTGAGCCTGTTCCACATCTTCCAGGCCATCGGCCTGTTCGGATTCATCAACTGGATGCCGACCTTCCTGATGAGCCGGGGCGTGAGCATCACCCACAGCCTCGCCTACACCCTGGGCATGACCCTTGTAGCGCCTGTGGGGCCTCTGCTGTGCCTGTCCTTCGCCGACAAGGTGGAGCGCAAGTGGCAGATGGTGGCGTCCGCGCTCACCATCGCCGTGGCCGGGATCGTATTCGCCGCAGTGCGCAGTCCCTGGGTCATCGTGCCCATGGGCGGCATCGAACTGCTGTGCGCGAGCATCCTCAGCTTCAACTTCCACGCCTATCAGGCTGAACTGTTCCCCACCCGCATCCGCACCCAGGCCATCGGTTTCGTCTATTCATGGAGCCGGGTCAGCGGCGCCTTCACCGGGTTCCTGATCGCCTGGGTCCTGGGGACATTCGGCGTTCCCGCGGCTTTCCTGCTGTTCACCGGGAGCATGATCATGGTGGCGTTGTGCGTCGGCGTGTTCGGGCCTTTGACCCAGGACCGTTCGCTGGAACACCTTTCGCCTTGAGGGCGGCGATAAATCTGTCGGCTAGAGCCTTTCCGGTTCAAATGGAATCATTTGAACCGGACAAAATGGCTCTAAATCTTACGTTTAGAGCCCGTCCGCGGCGAAACCGGTATCCACTTTCGCCTGACGGGCTCTAGGCGGCCTTGGGAGCGTCCGTCGTCCGCGCGGCCAAGGCCATGGCCGCCAGGGTGGCGCCGCCGAACAGCAGGTCGAAGCCGACGATTAGGCCGAAGGCCCACAGCAGCGTCCCAGGCAGGCCTAGGATGATCACCCCCGCCAGGAACAGATCGATCACGCCGTTGATCAACATCCACTCCCACTTGGACGACAGTTCGCGCCGATGGCTGAGGGACAGCACGATCATGAACGCGCCGTCGATGATGAAGAAGGCGGTCAGCACATAGGTCAGGGTGACCATGCCGGCCACGGGACTCCACACCAGGGCGGCGCCTGCCAGCAGGGCCAGGGCGGCAGACAGCACGGACCAGATAAAGCCTGGCGCGTTACGGGTTCGCAGGGTGATGATCAGGCCCGCCAGCCCTGCGATGATGAACAGCCAGCCCAAAAGGACCGTGGAGGCCAGGCCCGCGATGAGCGGGGCGAACACCGCGCCCAGACCGAGCAGGGCCAGCACGATCCCCTCGATCAGGAACAGCCGCCAATGGGCGTGCATGGACTTTGTCAGGTCGACAGATACGTTCACTTCGAGCGACGAATTCATGGCTGTGTCGTCCTTTTGGGTTGAAGGCCAGAGTAGCATAGGCGCAAGACGAGCGGAGGGTTTTGCAAGGAGGATCGGCGTGGACGGCGTCGTGCAGTCGATCTGGCGTCATCCGGTCAAGGGCTTCACCCCCGAACCGCTGGATACGGTAACGCTCGCCGCCGGCGCCTGGTTTCCTTTCGACCGGATGTATGCGGTCGAGGACGGTCCCTGCGGCTTTGATCCCCTGGCGCCTCAACACATCTCCAAGCAGAAGTTCACGGTCCTGGCCAAGATCGCCTCGATCGCCCGCATCCGCACCCGGTTCGACGAAGCCACCGGCGATTTGCAGGCGTGTTTGGACGGCGCAACGCCCTTCCGCGGCTGCCTCGACCAGGAGGCGGGACGAGACGCCTTCGCCGCGTGGCTGGCCGAGGCCCTGGGCGACGAAGCCGCAGGGCGCCTCAAGGTGCTGGCCGCGCCCCCCGCCCACCGTTTCACTGACAGCATCGACGGCTATGTCTCGATCGTCAGCCTGGCGAGCGTGCGTGACCTATCGGAAAGGATCCGCCGGGTCGTCGACCCCCTGCGGTTCCGCGCCAATATCTACGTCGACGGCTGGCCTGCCTGGTCGGAGAACCAAGCCTCAGGCGGTCATCTTCGCCTGGGCGAGGTGGAAGCGGAGGTGATCCGGCCGATCACCCGCTGCGTGGCGACCCACGTGGACCCTCAGACCGGCGAGCGCGACCTCGAGATCGTTCGGGCTCTGTTCGAGGGCTACGGCCATCAATTCTGCGGCGTCTACGCCAAGGTCGTGCGCGGCGGACGGTTGACTATCGGCGATGCCGCCGTGTGGCGGACGGAGCGGACCATCCGAGCCTAACCCGCCGTCTTCTCCACCAGATCGGCCAGGCGCTCGGCGGCGTCGGGCGCGGCGACGGAGCGCGCGGCCTTGGCCATGCGGGTCAGGCGCGCCGGGTCGTTAAGCAGCTTGTTCAGGGCCTTGGCCATGACGTCCACGGTGAGCACCTGTTCAGGCGCGACCTCGGCCCCGCCCGCGTCGGCCAGGAGCTTGGCGTTGAAACGCTGGTGATCGTCCATGGCGATGGCGAGCGGCACGAGGATCGAAGGCCGGCCGGCTACCGCCAGCTCGCAGCAGGTCGAGGCGCCGGCGCGGCCGATGACCAGATGCGCCTTGCCCAGCCGACCGGCCATGTCGCGGAAGAAGGGCGCGATCTCGGCGTCGACCAGGGCGTCCTTATAGGCCTGGCGCGCGCTTTCCATGGATTCGCGCCGGGTCTGCTGCTGAATCTTCAAACGGAAGCGCAGGTCGTCGGGCAGCTTGGAAATGGCCTCAGGCACAAGCTCCGACAACAGGCGGGCGCCCTGGCTGCCGCCAGTGATCAGAATTCGGATCTCCTCGCCCGGGCCGGGCGGCTCGTAGGGCAGATCGTACAGGGCGCGTATCTCCGGCCGGACGGGATTGCCCACCGTCACCGCGCCGGCCTGCACCTTGGGCGAGGCCTTCGCCAGGGTGGGGAAGGCCCGGGCCACCTGGTCCACGCGGGAGGCCAGCACACGGTTGACCCGGCCGAGCACCGCGTTCTGTTCGTGGATCAGGGTGCGCCGCTTGCCCGTGAGCGCCGCGATCAGGGCCGGCAGGGAGGGATAGCCGCCGAAACCCACCACGATGGCGGGGTCCAGCGTCTTGAACGCGGCCGCGGCCTGGCCCACGCCCTTGGCGATGGTCAGGCCCGCGCCGATCATGCCGAAGACGTCGCCGCGTTTGAATGTGGCCGCGTCCAGGGCCAGGCGCTGCTCGGCGGGAAACTTGTCGGCGTACAGGGCGCCGCGCTCGTCGGTGGCCAGCACGATGCGCCAGCCGCGCGCGCGCAGAACCTCTGCCAGGGCCTGGGCGGGAAACAGGTGTCCGCCGGTGCCTCCTGCGGCCAGGACCGCGAGTCTGGAGCGCTTGGCGGGCGTTCTCACGCGTAGGCGCCGGCCTTGGCGAGTTCGTCGCCGGCCGAATAGGCGCCGGGGCGCCGGCGGGTCAGGGCCAGGGCCATGCCGAGCGTCAGTCCCATGGCCAGCATCGATGACCCTCCGTAGGAGATGAACGGCAGCGTCATGCCCTTGGTTGGGATCAGATTCAAGTTCACCGCGATATTGATGAAGGCCTGCTGGCCCACCAGCACGAACAGGCCCGCCGCCGCGATCTGCTCAAAGGAGTCCGACAGCTTCATGGCCTTGTACAGGCCGCGCGTGACCAAGACGCCGAACAGGGCGATCAGGGCGAGGCTGAAGAACAGGCCGTATTCCTCGGCCGCCACCGAATAGATGAAGTCGGTGTGCAGGTCGGGCACGTGGCGCTTCATCACCCCTTCGCCGGGACCGCGGCCAAACAGGCCGCCGGCGGCGATCGCCTCCTGGGCGCTGTCGATCTGACGGGTGTCGGCCTTGTCGGGGCTGAGGAACTTGTGCACCCGGCTGGCCACGTGGCCGAAGGCGAAATAGACGCTGATCAGGCCTGTGGCGGCCGCCGCGAGCAGCCCCGCGATCCAGCGCCACGGCACTCCGGCCACGAAGAAGGCCGCGCCGAAGGCGATGGTGATCAGGATGGTCTGGCCGACGTCCGGCTGGATAAGCAGCAGCGCTACAGCCACGCCGTAGAGCACGAAGGCGATGGACACGCCGGGCACGCCCTCGCCCTTCTGGCCCTCCGCGAACATCCAGCCCGTCAGCACGATCAGGGCCGGCTTCATGAACTCCGACGGTTGAAGGGAAAAGCCGCCGAACTCCAGCCAGCGGGTGGCGCCCTTGGCGTTGTGGCCGAGCAGCGGAAGGATCGCCATGACGGCGATGGCCCCGGCGTAGATGAAAAAGGCCGCTCGCTTGATCCCGCGCGGCGACAGCATGGACACGCCGATCAAGATCGCCGCGCTGAAGGCGGCGAAGACGCACTGGCGCACGGCGAAATGGAAGGCGTCGCCCAGGTTCAGGCGCGCCGCCGCCGCCGGACTGGAGGCGAAGGACAACAGCACGCCCAGCAGCATCAGCACGGTGACCACGCCCAGCAGGATGTGGTCGGTGGTCCACCACCACACGCCCAGACGCGACTGATCGGTGCGGGCGAAGGCGTGCGGTTGGCGTTTCATGCCATGGCCTCGTGTTTGGGTGGACTGGCCAACCCATGGACGATGCCGCGGAACGCATCGCCTCGCTTCTCGAAGTCGGCGAACTGGTCGAAAGAGGCGCAGGCCGGAGACAAGAGGACCACCGCCTCCTCGCCGGTGGCTGTCGCGTGGGCGCGCGCGTCGGCGAAGGCCTGGGTCACAGCGGCGGCCAGATCGCCGCACAGCGCGGCGGGGGCTTGGCCCTCCAGGGTTTTGGCGAAATCCGGCGCGGCTTCGCCGATCAGATAGGCCTTCTCGACGCGGGGGAACAGATCGGCCAGGGACTGAATGCCGCCGGCCTTGGCCACGCCGCCGGCGATCCAGAAGAACTTGGGATAGCTGCTCATGGCCGCCCGCGCGGCGTCGGCGTTGGTGGCCTTGGAGTCGTTGACGAAGCGCACGCCGTCCATCTGGCCGACAATTTCCATGCGGTGGGCCAGACCCGGGAAGCTCATCAAGCCTTCCGCCGCGTCCGCCAGGGTCACGCCCAGGGCGCGCACCGCCGCATAGGCCGCCGCCGCGTTCTGCCAGTTGTGCCGTCCGGGCAGGGCGCGCGCGCGCCACAGATCGCACACCTCGCTGACCCGCTCGCCTGAGCCGTCGTACAGCACGCCATGCAGGGCGTAGACTCCGCGTCCGATGGCTCGGCCCGCCGAGATCGGGCAGATGGTGCGCCGGTTGGAGGCGGTGATCTCGGTGCAGATTCTCTGGCACCAGGGATCGTCCACCCCGATCACCGCCGTGTCGCCCTTGCCCTGGTTGAGCAGCACCCGGCGCTTGGCCGCCACATAGCCGTCCATGTCGCCGTGCCGGTCCAGATGGTCGGGCGAGAGGTTGAGCAGGATGGCCACGTCGGCCTTGAGGCTGGATGTCAGGTCCAGCTGGTAGGAGGACACCTCCAGCACATAGATCGCCCCGCCGTGCATGTCGTCCAGGCCGAGCACGCCCACGCCGATGTTGCCGCCCACCCGCGCATCCTTGCCCGCGGCGTTGCAGATGTGCCCGATCAGGGCGGTGGTCGTGGACTTGCCGTTGGTGCCGGTGATCGCCACCACCTTGGGCCGCTTGTGCTCGGGCGCGGCGTTGACCGTGCGGGCGAACAACTCGATGTCGCCGACGATCTCCACGCCCGCCTCGCGGGCCTTGAGCACGGTCCAGTGCGGCTTGGGATGGGTCAAAGGCACGCCGGGCGACAGCAGCAGGGCGGCGAACTGCGACCAGTCGGCGCTCTGCAGATCCACCAGCGGCAGTCCCTCGGCGGCGGCGGCTTCCCGCGCGGGCGCCTTCTCGTCCCACAGGGCCACCTGCGCGCCCCCCGCGATCAGGGCGCGCGCGGCCGTCAGCCCGGTCCGGCCCAGGCCGAACACGGCGACACGCTTGCCTTCAAAACCGCGGACGGGGATCACGTGACGGCGCCCTCCCCTATCTCAGCTTCAAGGTCGCCAGGCCCGCCAGGGCCAGGACGAAGGAGATGATCCAGAAGCGGATCACTATGGTGGATTCCTTCCACCCGAGCTTTTCGAAGTGATGGTGGATCGGCGCCATGAGGAAGACGCGCTTCTTGGTGACCTTGTAGTAGCCGACCTGGATCATCACCGAGAGCGCCTCGATCACGAACAGGCCGCCGATGATGCCTAGGACGATCTCGTGCTTTGCCGCCACGGCCATCACGCCCAAGGCGCCGCCGAGCGCTAGGGAGCCGGTGTCGCCCATGAAGATTTGGGCGGGCGGGGCGTTGTACCAGAGAAAGCCCAAGCCCGAACCGATCATGGCCCCGCAGAAGGGGGCGATCTCGCCGACGCCAGGCACGAAGTGCACCTGCAGATAGCCGGCGAACACCCGGTTGCCGACGATGTAGGCGATCAGGCCGAAGGCGGCGGCGCAGATCATCACCGGCACGATGGCCAAGCCGTCCAGGCCGTCGGTGAGATTCACCGCGTTGGAAAAGCCGCCGATCGTGACCGCGCCGAAGGCGATGTAGAACCAGCCGAGATTCCACAGCAAATTCTTGAACAGGGGAAAGGCGACGGAGCTGGACAGGGCGGGCGGCTCGCCTGGCGGATGCTGGCCGTAGCGCATCAGCACGAAGGTGGCCGTGGCGGCGACGATGAATTGGATGATCAGCTTCGCCCCGCTGGAGACCCCGGCGGTGGTCTGTTTGGTCACCTTGGCGTAGTCGTCGGTAAAGCCCAGCAGGCCGTAGGCCGCGGTGACCGACAGCACCACCCAGACATAGACATTTTCCAGGTCCGCCCACAGCAAGGTGCCCACGCCCAGGCCCGCCAGGATCATGAAGCCGCCCATGGTCGGCGTGCCGGCCTTTTCGATGACGTGGCGTTCGATGCCTTCCTTGCGGATCGGCTGGCCCCGCCCCTGCTTGGCGCGCATCCAGTTGATGAAGCGATTGCCCATCAGGCCGATGACGACCTGGGCGGTCACCAGGGCCATGGCGGTGCGGAAGGTCAGATAGCGAAGCAGGTTCAGGAACGGCACATAGTGCATGCCGTGCAGGCCTGAGTCCGAGAAGTGCGTGTAGAGCAGATAGAACATCAGCCGGCCGTTTCCCTGTCTGCGCCCACGCCGAGCGCCGCGAGGGCCTGAGCCACCGTCGACGCCTTCGATCCATTGGAGCCTTTGACCATCACCAGATCGCCGGGCTCGACGGCCCGCACGACCTGCGGCGCCAGATCCGCCGCCGTCTGCGCATAGCCGCCCCGGCGAGTTGGCGGGAGGGCGTCCCACAGGAATTTCATCAACGGACCGGCGCAGAACACCAGGTCAACGTCCGCGCTGTCCACGCCCTGGGCGATGTCGCGGTGATAGCGCTGGGCGTCCGGGCCCAGTTCGAGCATGTCGGTGAGGACCGCGATGCGCCGCCCCTTGGCCGCGCGCGCGCCGAGGGTCGAAAGGGCCGCCTGCATGGAGATCGGATTGGCGTTGTAGCTTTCGTCGATCAGCACGAAGGGCCCGGCGGCGGCCATGACGGCCCGTTCGCTGCCGCGGCCCTCCAGGGGCTCGAAACCCTCAAGCGCCGCCAGGGCGTCCTCCAGAGTCACCTCCAGCGCCTCCAGCATCAGCAGCACCGCCAGGCTGTTCAGGCCCCAGTGCGCGCCCTTCTGACGGATGGCGAAATCCAGCGGACGGCCGTGCAGGATGGCGGACACCTGTGCGCCGGTCTCGCCCGCCGCAAAGCCGATCAGCCGCGCGTCGCACGCGCTCGCGGAGCCGAAGCTGCGCACCCGGGCGCCGACCTTGAGCGCCTGCGCCTTGAGGAAGTCGAACCAGGCGTTGTCGGCATTGAGCACGGCGAGCCCGCCGGGCTGAAGTCCCTGGAAGATTTCAGCCTTGGCAGCGGCGACCCCGGCCTCGCCGTCCATGAAGTTCTCCGTGTGCACCGGCCCCACCGTGGTGATGCATGCCGCTTGCGGCGCGACCATGCGGGCCAGGGGCTCGATCTCGCCGGCGTGGTTCATGCCGATCTCAAATACGGCCCTCTCTGTGTTCCTGGGCATACGCGCCAAGGTCAGGGGCACGCCGATCTGGTTGTTGTAGGACTTGACCGATGAGTGGCCCCGGCCGGCCTTGAGCAGGCCCGCGCGCACGGCCTGGGTCACGCTGGTCTTGCCCACCGAGCCGGTCACCGCCCCACGGCGGGCGGGCGAGCGGTCGCGCGCGGCCAGGCCCAGGGCCTCCAGGGCGATCTGGGTGTCTTTCACCAGCACGCGCGCGCCCGATCCCGGCTTTGCGGCCAGGGCGCCGGCCGCGCCGCGGGCCAGGGCGCCGTCGATGAAGTCGTGGCCGTCGCGCACCCCGGCCAGGGCCACGAACAGATCGCCCGGCTCGATGCTGCGGCTGTCGATGGACACGCCCATGGCCTCGAACGGCGCGCCGTCCAGGCGTCCGCCCACGGCGCGCTCGATCTCGGCGGAGGTCCAAAGGGGCTGGGTCATGCCGTCCCCCCAAGCGCGGCGGCGACCTCGGCCGCATCGTCGAAGGGCAGAACCTGCGACCCGATGATCTGCCCCTGTTCGTGGCCCTTTCCGGCCACGACCAAGACGTCGCCGTCCTTCAGTTCGGCCACGGCCTCGGCGATAGCCTGCCGCCGATCGCCGATCTCGCGCGCGCCGGGCGCGGCGGCCAGGATGGCGGCGCGGATGGCGGCGGCCTCTTCACTGCGCGGATTGTCGTCGGTCACGAACACCACATCGGCGCCCTCGACCGCCGCCGCGCCCATCAGGGGCCGTTTGGCCCGGTCGCGATCGCCACCGGCGCCGAACACCACGATCAGGCGTCCGCGCGCGTGCGGGCGAAGGGCCTCAAGCACGGTCTTGAGCCCATCGGGCGTATGGGCGTAATCGACATACGCTTCCCCGCCCCTGGGCCCGGTCCCGATACGCTGCAGGCGACCGGGCGCGCCCTGGATATGCTCCAGCGCGGCCAGCGCGTCGCCGGGCGTTTCCCCTGCGGCGATGCAAAGGCCGGCCGCGACCAGGGCGTTGCCGGCCTGGAAGGCGCCGGCCAGGGGCAGCAGCACCTCGAAGGTTCGGCCGTCCGCGGCGATGGTCAGATGCTGGCCCTCGGCGTCGGCGCGGCGCTTGAGGAGGCGCAAGGCTTGACCGCGTTCGCCCACCGACAGCACGGTGTGTCCGGCGCCAACCGCGGCGGCGGCGAAAGCGTCATAGGCGTCTGAGTCGGCGTTTAGCACCGCCGTGCGGCCGCGCGAAAGAAGGGTTTCGAACAGCCGCAGCTTGGCCGCCCGATAGGCGTCCATGGTTCCGTGATAATCGAGGTGGTCCTGGGTCAGGTTGAGAAAGCCGGCCGCGGCCAGACGCACCCCGTCAAGCCGCCGCTGATCGATGCCGTGCGAGGAGGCTTCCATCGCCAGATGCGTCACGCCTCGCTGCGCCAGGTCGGCCAGGCGCTCGGCCACGTCGGCTGCGTCGGGCGTGGTCAGGCCGGGCGGGGTGATCTGCTCGCCGCCCGCGCGGGGGCCGAGCGTGACGCCCAAGGTGCCCATGCTGGCGGCCTTTCGCCCGAGCCGGTCGAAGATCTGGCGGCAGAAGGCGGCGACCGAGGTCTTGCCGTTGGTGCCGGTGACCGCCACGCAGACGGCCGGCTGGGCGCCGTAGAAAGCGCCCGCGGCCAGGGCGTAGGCGCGCCGCACGTCCAGCGCCTGCACCACCGGCGCGGAAATGTCCTCCGCGTCCTCACCTGTCAGCACGGCGACAGCGCCGGCCTTGAGCGCCCCGGGGATGAAGGCGCGGCCATCGGCCTTGGCGCCCGGCAGGGCGGCGAACAGATAGCCCGGGCGCACCTTGCGGCTGTCGGCGGTCACGCCCTCGATCACCGGATCGACGTCCAGGTCGCGCCGCACCAGTTCGGACAGGCGCGCGCTCATTGAGCCAGCTCTCCGCCGGTGGTCTCATCGTCGGTGGGCCGGACATCGGCGGGTGACTTGAGTGTCTCGGCCAGGGTCGGAGGCGCGCGCTTGACGCCCAGGAACGGCGCGATGCGGTCGATTACCCGGCCGGCGGCCGGCGCGGCGTTCCAGCCGGCGGTGGCGAAGCCGAAGGTCTCGGGCAGGCGTTTGGGATCGTCCAGCATGATCAGGACCAGATAGCGGTCTTCGTCCACGGGACCGTCGGTGGGGAAGACCGCCGCGAAGGAGGCTATCACCTTGTCCTGTGAATAGCGCCCGCCGATCACCTTCTGGGCGGTGCCGGTCTTGCCGCCGACGCTCAATCCGGGCACGTCGGCCTTGCCGCCCGAGCCCTCCTTGGCGGTGACGTTCAGGCGCATCAGATCGAGCATGTCGCGCGAGACCGCCTCGGAGATCACACGCACGCCCTGCGGCCTTTGACCCGGATCGACCTTGCGAATGGTGAGGGGCACGAACTCCCCGCCGTTCATGATGGCGCCGATGCCCTGCGCCAGATTGAGCGGACTGACCGAGATCGATTGTCCGAATGAGGCCGAGGCCACCGTGCCCTCGGTCCAGGTCTTGGGCAGTATCGGGTGCGCCGCTTCCGCCAGCTCGATCCTAGCCGGAGCGAACAGGCCAAAGGCCCTGTAGTACTTGGTCAAAGTCGGCGCGCCGGCTTGCAGGGCGAGCTTGGCGGTGCCGATGTTGGAGGAGTGCACGAACACCTCCGGGAGGGTCAGAGCGCCGTGCACCACGTGGAAGTCATGGATCGTGCGATCGCCGATCTGCAGGGTGTCCACGTTGTAGGTCGAGCGCATTGTGGCCACGCCCGAATCCAGGCCCATGGCCATGGTGAACACCTTGAACACCGAGCCGGGCTCATAGACCGAGGCGGCGGCGCGGTTCATCAGGTTGTAGTTGGACGCCTGGCCGGGATTGTTGGGATCAAAGCCGGGCCAGCTTGAAAGCGCCAGCACTTCGCCGGTGTGGACGTTGGTGACGATGCCCACTGCGTCGGGCACGCCGAACTTGATCGCGGCCTTCTGCAGCTCGTCGTCAAGCGCCGCCTGCACGCGCAGGTCCATGGACAGAGCGACAGGCGTGGACTTGCCCGCCTGTCGCGGATCACCGCGTCGAAGGCGTGCTCGGCGCCCGACAGGCCCACGCCGCCCTTGTCGGCGAAACCGATCAGATGGGCGGCGGTGGGGCCCAGGGGATAGACCCGGCGCTCCTCCTCCTCGAAGCTCACGCCGGGCAGACCCATATCCTCGATATGCGCCTTCTGTTCGGGCGTCAGCCCGCCGTACAGATATTCGCGCTTGTCCGCCGCCAGGGCGTGCTCCAGCCGGCCCGGCTGAAGACCCGGCAGGGCCGCGCCCAGCACCCGGCGCGTCTCATTGGCGTCCCAGATCTCGCGCGAGTCCACATAGAGGCCGTAGTGAGTCAGATCGACGGCCAGCAGGTTGCCTTGCCGGTCCACCAGATCGGCGCGTGAGCCGCTCGGCGGGACGGCGGCGACCTCGGCGCGGTCCGCGTCGGAAAAGATCGCGCACTTGGTTGCGCCCAGGGCCAGGGTGACGAAACCCGCGGCGAACAGGGCCAGGATGAAGAAGATGCGGATGCGGGTGTCGTCTTCGGCCTTGCCGTCCGCCTTGGCCCGCTCGAAGGCGTGCTCCAGTTTCCACACCGACTCCACCAGCCAGCGCCAGCCCACGGGCAACCGATAGAACACCAGCTCGCTCGGCCTCATCGCAAGGCTCCGGTCTGGGTCGTTCCGGCCGACGGCTTGGCGTCGGGCGGCGAAGCCAGGGCCGACTGGCGTGCGACATCAGGCAGTCGATCGAGGGTGACCTCCCGTTTGTCGGAGGTCGGGCCCAGGCCGAGCGCCTCAGACAGATGTTGCAGGCGTTCTGGCTGCTCCAGGTGGGCGACCTCGGCCTGCAGCAGACGCACGCGGCGCTGCTCGTCGGTGATCTGGCTTTCCACCGTGGTGATGTCGCCGGTCTCGCGCCCGGCGCGGGCCTTGACCAGATAGACGGCCATGGCCAGGGCCAGCATCACCGTCAGGGCGCCCAACTCCACCAGGCGCGCGCCGCGCAGGGTCCGGCGCAGGAAGCGGGCGGCGCTCATGCGGCCGCCTTCCAGGCCGGGGCGCCGGTGCGCTCGGCGGCCCGCAGCTTGGCTGAACGGGCGCGGGGATTGGCGTCGATCTCGACCTGAGACGGCGCGCGCGCGCCGTTGAACAGCAGCACGAAGGTGGGCCGGGGACCCTTCTGAGCGGGAGGCAGGTGGCGCGAACCGGCAGGCGTGCGTCCCGAGCGCTCGGTGAAGAAGGCCTTCACGATGCGATCTTCCAGGGAGTGGAAGGTGACCACCGCCAGGCGACCGCCCTCGACCAGCACCCGTTCCGCCGCCTCCAGCGCCTCTTCCAGCTCCCCCAGTTCGTCGTTGACCGCGATGCGCAGGGCCTGGAACACGCGTGTGGCCGGATGGGTCGGGGCGCCGCGGCGTCCGCCCAACGCGCGCTCGACCGTTTCGGCCAGATCGGCCGTCCGGGTGAACGGCTGCTCGGTGCGGCGGCGCACGATGACATTGGCGATGTGGCGCGAGGCGCGCTCCTCGCCGTACAGCCAGAAGATGCGCGCGAGTTCCGCCGGCTCGGCGGTGTTGACCAGATCGGCCGCCGTCTCGCCTTCATCGCCCATGCGCATGTCCAGCGGGCCGTCGCGCATGAAGGAAAAGCCGCGCTCGGCCTGGTCCAGCTGCATGGAGGAGACGCCAAGGTCCAGGGCCAGGCCTTCGCAGCCTTGCCAGCCTGCGGACCGAAGGTGGCGCTCAAGATCAGAAAAGCGCCCCTGCGCGAGACGGAACCGGCCCGGATAGGCCTGCTCAAGCGGCGCGGCGAAGCGGGCGGCGGCGGGATCGCGGTCGATGGCCAGGACGTCGGCGCCGGCCTCCAGAAATGCGCGGCTGTAGCCGCCGGCGCCGAAGGTGGCGTCCACAACGCGCAAGCCGGGGCCCAGGTTCAGGCAGTGGGCCACCTCGTCCAGCAACACGGAGCGGTGTGCGGGGCTCGGCGGCGCGGCGGTCATCCGGCGCCTCCCAGGCGGGCTGCGCGCTGCTGCAGGCGCAGGGCGGACAGGCCCTCGCGGGCCAGCTGGCGCTGCTGGGCCCTATGGGCGCGGAAGGCCTCGCGCTCCCAGATCTGGAATCGGTCGCCCAGGCCCACCAGGGCGACCCAGTCGGTCAGGCCGAAGGCGTCGCACAGGGCCTCGGGCAGGGTGATGCGGCCGGCGGTGTCGAACGCCAGTTCGTGCATGCCGCCGTAGACCACCGTCTCCAGCGGCAGGCGCAAAGGATCGCCCAAGGGCAGGTCCTCGATCAGCGTCTTGTATTGTTCGAACAGGGGCTTGCCGCCGCCCTCGATGCAGTCGGCCTCAATGGAAGGAAAGCAAAACACGCCGCCGAAGGGACCGGCGGCCAGGGCGCGGAAATCCTGCGGCACGACGATGCGCCGCTTGCCGTCCAGCTGTTTCTCGAAGGTTGAGAGAAACACCCCGTCGCGCCCCGATGCGGGCCGGCCCGCCCCATGCGTCCCGCCCTTCGCGCGCGCCTGCGGCCAGCCACCCCTGAACCGAAGCGACGCGATCTGTTTGGGTTAACATGGGATGAATTGGGAGACAATGACACTTGTACCCATTTTCTGTGGATTCAAAGTCATGTCGGCGATCTGTCGCACGTCGTTGTTAACCATTCACAGAACATACATGGAACATCTGAAGTATTGCGGATAATTGACGTCGTATGCCGCATCGCGGCGCTGAGCGGTGAAGTCGGATCAGACGGCCTATAAGCCGGGTTCTGTGCCGCTCCGCCTTAGCCGGGGCTTGGGCGGAACGCGGCGGCCATTCCTCTGGACCGTGCATCGCTGCGCGGTTCTCGCGACCTACCCGGACGGCTTAGGCCGGCGACGGCCCTACCTTGGCGCAAACCGAGGCGCGCCGTCCCTATTTGGTCTTGCTCCAGGCGGGGCTTGCCATGCCGTCCCCGTTGCCGGGTCCGCGGTGCGCTCTTACCGCACCCTTTCACCCTTACCCTCCTTCGCCCCGAGGGGCTTCGAAAGGCGGTTTGCTTTCTGTGGCGCTATCCCTGGGCTCGCGCCCGGCGGGCGTTACCCGCCGCCTTGTCGCCGTGGAGCCCGGACTTTCCTCGACCCTCCTTCGCCGAGGCTGGGGAGGACCGCGACCGCCCGGCCGTCTGATCCGGGGCGGAACATGAGCCCCGCCCACGGCAGGGTCAAGTTTCCGCCGCCGCCCTTAGCAGATGCACCAGCCGCGCGCGGGTTTCACCATCAGCCACGCCGTCCACCCGTTCAGGCCGCCAATGGCGTTGGAAGGCGGTGACGATCGCGCGCGTGTGCTCATCGAACGTGCCCGAAGGCGCGCTGTCGTAGCCGAGCCGCGTCAGGCCGGCCTGCAGGGCGAACACGCCGGTTCCGTCATCGCCCAGGGACAGCGCCGGTCCAGGCGCGGCGGGCGGCTCCAGCCACAGGCCGTGGCCGGCTTCAGCCAGGCGCTTCCATGGGAACAACTCACCCGGATCGGTCTTGCGCTCCGGCGCCACGTCGGAATGGCCGAGGATGCGTCCGTCCGGGATGGTCCAGCGGCCGCGCACCTCGTCGAGCAAAGCGATCAGGGCCCCGATCTGGGCATCGGGAAAGGCGCGATAACCCCACTCATGCCCGGGATTGACCAGTTCGATCCCGATGGACACGGCGTTGATGTCGCGCTCGCCCTTCCAGAACGAAACGCCTGCGTGCCAGGCGCGCCGCTCTTCAGCCACCAGCGAGAAGACCCGCCCCTCCTCCTCGATCAGATAGTGGGCGGAGACCTTGGTCTGCGGATCGCGCAGCCGCGACAGCGCCTCTGCGCCGGTGGGCATGCCGGTGTAATGCAGCACGACCATGTCGGGCGGACTCTTGCGGGCGTCGAAATTGGGCGAAGGGGCGAGGATCAGGTCCATGGGCTGTCTGTTAGGCCGGTCTCACTCGAGGGAGCAAGCCGCACGCGGCCTATCTGACCTGATAAGTCTTGCTGAAGCCGTTGCGCGCGTTGGTGACCGTGACAGAACCGTCTCGCGTCACGTCCATCCGGAGGCTGTAGCCATGGCTCGGCAAAGGGCCGAGGTTGGCGAGGTAGTTCGGGTCGCCGTCCTGGCCAGGATAGACGGTCGAGGCGTGCACCTTCCAAAAGCCCTGCAGCCCTGGGCTGGA
>CAWDPL010000013.1:0-8007 GCA_963804105.1 uncultured Alphaproteobacteria bacterium | reverse complement strand
CCCCTGCGCTTGCGGCGGAAATGAGCGGGTTTGGTTCCCCTCGATCAGCCCAGCCAGCCCGAAAGCCTCCGAGCGATTGAAGTCCCCGCCATTGCCCTTTCGTCGGTCAGCGTGATCACCAACGCCCTGCGTCTGCGCGGCGCGCGGCTGTAGCGGCGTGCGTGGTTTGGCCGTAGGCTATCCTGGACACAGAGCGCCGAAGGCGCCGTCTGCCGGGAGGATCGCCCATGCGCCTTTGCGCCCTGACGCTCGCCGCTCTGCTGTCCTTCGCCGTCGCCGCCGAGGCCCAGCCGGCGCCGCGGCGGGGCGACTGGATCATCCACGACTTCCGCTTTCACGACGGCCAAGTCCTGCCCGCGCTGAAGCTGCACTACGTCACCCTCGGCTCGCCGACCCATCCGGCGGTGCTGGTGCTGCACGGCACCGGGGGCAATGGGGAAGGCATGCTGGGCGGGTCCTTCGGCGGAAACCTGTTCGGGCCGGGCCAGCCGCTGGACGCCGCCACCCACTACATCATCGCGCCGGACGCGATCGGCTCGGGCGCATCGTCCAAACCCTCGGACGGGCTGCGCATGAGGTTCCCGGCCTATGACTACGGCGACATGGTCCAGGCGCAGTATCGTCTGCTCACGGAGCATCTAGGCGTCAAGCATCTGGCGCTGGTCACCGGCAATTCCATGGGGGGCATGCTCACCTGGCTGTGGGGCGAGACCTACCCCGACTTCATGGACGCCCTGGTTCCCCTGGCGTCCTCGCCGATGCAGGTGTCCGGACGCAACTGGTTCTACCGGCGCATGGCCATCGACATGATCAAGGCCGATCCGGCCTGGGCGGGCGGGAACTATACAGCCGAGCCCAAGGGCCTGACCCTGGCCCAGACCTATTTCGGCCTGATCTCCAGCGGCGGGACCCGCGCCCGCTACGCCGCCTATCCCACCTGGCGGGCGGCGGACGAGGCGGTGAGCGCGGCCCTGGCCAAACCTTCGGGCGCGGACGCCAACGACGAGATCTATCAATTGGAAGCGGCGCGCGATTACGACCCCGAGCCGCGTCTGGAGACGATCAAGGCGCGCCTTCTGGCGATCAATTCCGAGGACGACGAACGCAATCCGGTGGAGCTGGGCGTTTTGCCCCGCGACATTCCGCGCGTGGCCCGCGGGCGCTACTACATCATTCCCGCCTCAGCCACGACCCACGGCCACGGCACGACCGGCAACGCCAAGCTGTGGGCCGACCAGCTGGCGGAATTCCTGGCCGGGAAGTAAGGGCGGAACAGCGCCGCGCCTGCGCGCGGAGCGGATGTTATTTGAACCACCAAGCTCATCAATGACGCCGAGGAAACACGAAGCTCTTGGTGATCTTGGTGTCCTTGTTGGATCAAGCTTTTGGACTTTTGAAGGCGTCCGCCACCTAAATCCAACGCTTCACGCGCGTCTTGTAGGCGGTGAAGGCCTCGCCGAACTTGGCCTGCATCATCCGCTCCTCCGGCCCGATCTGGAACAGGTTGATGTAGAGCACAAACAGCAGCGGCCCGATCAGCAGCCACAGATTGGACAACAGGAACGCGAGCGCGGTGAGCAGGCTGGCCAAGCCGACGTACATGGGATTGCGGGTGATCCCGTAAACGCCGGTGGTCACCAAGGCCGAGGCCTTGTCGAGCGCGATGGGGTTCACCGTGGTCTTGGCCTTGCGGAAGGCGAACAAGGCCCGCCCATCCAGATAAAGTCCGGTCCCGATCAGCACCCCGCCGAGTCCGAAGCGTACGATGGCGGGCAGGTCCGTCGCCGGCAGATATCGCGACGCGCCCCACATGACGAGCGCCGTCGCCAGCATGACCAACGGCGGGGGGATGCGGTTTTCCAACCATTCCAGCATGGGTGACCTCCTGGGTCGGGACGGCGAGGCAACACAGACGCAAGTCGAAATGCCGCCGCTGCGCGGAGCGCTATGCTTTAACCACGAAGTTCACGAAGAGCACGACGGAAACGCCGAGCCCTTTGTGTTCTTCGTGTCCTTCGCGGTTCAAAGCCTTGATCTCGCCGCCCTTAGGCGAACGCGCGCGGTCACCAGTTCGTAAAGCTGCCGTCCGGCCGGTGGTTCAGCTGGGTGGGGGCGTAATGTTCGGTGTAGTCGGCGACCAGCTGCAGCTTTGAGGCGTCCAGCGTCACGCCCAGGCCGGGCCGGTCGTTGGGCCACATCTTGCCGTTGTGGAAGTCGTAGCTCTCCGGCAGGTACGGCACCTCGCGCTTGGCGCTGCCCCCGCCCATTTCCATGATCGCCGGCAGGGAGGTGGCCGTCAGGCAATGCACCAGGGCCGCCTCGCTGATCGGGCCGGTGAAGTGCGGGACCATGCCGCAATAGTGCACCTCGGCCAGGGCCTGGATCTTCATATATTCGGAAATGCCGCCCACATTGGGCAGGGTCACCCGGGCGTAGTCGATCAGCTGCTGCTCGATCAGGCTGTTGATGTCCCAGATCGCGCCGAACTCCTCGCCGGTGGCGATCGGCACCTTGGTGCGTGCACGGATCATCTTGTAGGTCTCCCAGTTCTCCGAGCGGATCAGGTCCTCGCAGAAATAGGGATGCAGGGGCTCCAGCAGGGTGCACAGGGTGACGGCGTCTTCCGGGTCCAACTCCTGGTGGAAATCGATGGCCCAGGCCCCGTCGGCCCCGGCGCCTTTGCGGATCAGCTGGCAATCGGCGTACATCTTGTCCACCAGGGCGAAGCGGTCGACCACATTGGTCGGCTGGTTCGTCGCGTAGCGATAGGCGCGGAAACCCGCCGCGATGCAGTTGCGCGCCGCGTCCTCCAGCGTCCCGCCCGGCGGCACGGGAAAGCCGCCGGTGGCGTAGCACTCCACATAGTCGCGCGATTTCCCCCCCAGGAGCTGCCAGATCGGCACGCCCAGCGCCTTGCCCTTCAGGTCCCACAGGGCCAGGTCCAGCGCCCCCAGGGCGTCGATCTTCTCGTGCCCGGCCGGATAGAAATAGCCGCGGAACATCTCCTGCCACAGGTGCTCGATGCGGAAGGGGTCCTCGCCGATGAGCATGGAGGCGCACTGGTTCATCAAGTCGGGCGATCCGCCCTCGCCGATCCCGCTCAGCCCGCCCTCGGTCTCGATCACCACGATATTGGCCGACTGATTGAAGATCGGCTCGTGCTGCGCGCCCCCGCGACGGTGGGGGTCGATGTAGTAGCGGATGCGCTTGATCCTGTCCTTGGGCAGCCCCAGCGCATAGGCGTCCTTGGGCGCCCACAACGGCGCGGTGGACGCGGCCAGCCCCAGGCCGGCAAGGCCCGTCAGCAGTTTACGGCGATGCATGATGTCCTCCCAGATTTGTCGCGCGACCGCCGTCGAGGGCGGGCGTTAGGGCGACGCTAGCACGGATTTACGGATGGGGGAGGATGGGGGGCCGTCACCACGCCACCACCACCAACGACACCGACTGTCGCGGCATGTGCGTGGCCACCGTGAGCACGCCGTCCTTCACGTCGGCCCACCGCGGCGTATGCAGCATCTGCAGGCCGCCCTTGAGCTGCAGCTCGGATACCTGAGCCGGGGTCGGCGCCTGGGGCGAGCCCATGGCTTGCCACATTGTGTAGGCGTTGGAATGATCGTCATCGATGCGGTAGTGGCTGAGGAACACCCGCGTCACGCCCTTGGGCAGGCCCTTGATGGCCATGGTGATGGGCGCGGCCGGGGCGGGCGCCTCGTCGTCGTGGTAGTTCCATAGCAGGATCGCCGCCTGGTGTTCCGAGCGGGTGGCCAGCACATCCACGTCGGCCTGATCACGCACCCCGCCCGCCAGCATCTGGTCCAGCGGAACCTGGCCGGTGCTGGCGGTCGCCACGCGCTGGCCCTTCATCATGCCGGCCATGCGGAACAGGTTGAGGATCGGCTTGTCCACGCCGTGGGTGGACAGGGTGCGCAACTGCTCGAACCAGGGCCGGCCCTCGAACTCAAAGGCCCAGTTCAGCATGGCGATGAGGTTGACCTTGCGCCGGTCCTGCAGGTCGAACAGGCCCTTGAGCACGGCGGCGTCGTAGGCCGGATAGATGGTTCCGTTGCGATAGATGTCGGCGGGCACGCGTTCGGGCGAGCAGGCGGCGCAGCCCTCCGGATCGGCCTCGCTGATGATGATCGGCAGCCGGCGGAATTTCGGGTAGCGCGCGACCGTGGCGAAGCCCGTGTCCGCATCCCTTAGCTCCTTGCTCACGCCCATGCGCACATGACCGTCCTCAAGCGAAGGCGCGCCCTTGGCGTGGAAGGAGATGAAGTCCAGCGGCACGGGCCCGCCGGTGGCCGCGCTTTTGTCCTTGGCCGCGTGAGCCAGGAAATCGTCCAGGAACTTGTCGGCCGAGGCCTTGGTTGGTCCGGTGGTGGCCGGTCCGCCCACCTTCGCGCCGGGCAGGGCCGCGCGCAGGCCCGCGGCGGTGTAGTCGTAGAACTTGAAGTACTCCGCCGGCGTGCCGTGCCAGTAGCCCTGGTCCGGCTCGTTCCACACCTCGAAGTACCATTGGCTGACCGTGGACTTGCCGTAGCGCTGGGCCAGGTGCGCGGCGACCACGCGGATCAGCTCGCGCCACTTGGCGTAGTCCTTGGGCGGGTTCTGCACCGTCGTGCCCTCCATCCGCGCGGGATAGAGCGCGTGATAGGGGCCCGAGCCGCTGGCCAGGTCCTTGGGCATGAAGCCCAGTTCGACCATGGGCGTGATCCCGGCGTCCCTGAAGGCGTCGAAGATGCCGTCCAGGATGCGGAAGTCGTAGACCGGCTTGCCATCGGCGTCTTCGCTATAGACGTTGGTGGAGCTCCACTTCAGCGCGGGAACCCCGTCGCCGGAGGTCAGCAGATTGTGCGTGCGGATGTGCACCGGATGCCCGCTGATCCCGTGAAGTTCGGCCAGCAGCGCCTTGCCGTCATGGCCGGTGGTGTAGTTGGCCTCGTCATAGCCGAACCAGTCGGTGATCGGCTTATAGGCGCCGATGGGATGGTTCAGGTCCACGGTGATGGAAACGGGCCGATCGCTGCGCGCGTCCTGCGCCAGCGCGCCGGCGCCGAGCGCCAAGGCGGCCATGGCCGCGCCGATGATGGTCCTCATCCGCTTTCCCCCCTAATTCGGACTTTCGCCCGCCTATACCCACTCATTCCCGCGGAAGCGGGAACCCAGTGAGTGCGGCATGCGTCGCCGCTCAACTGGAAAGTCCTGGGCCCCCGCTTTCGCGGGGGTGAGCGGATTTGAGGGTAGATGCGCAGATCAGCCAAGGCCAGGGTTCAAAAAATCGCGATCCCGCGTGCGGGATTGGCCTGGAAATTCGTCTTCCTGTATGACGCGCCTGCTTTCAACGGCGGCGAGCGGAGTTATTTGATGCCCAGGCGTGGACGGATCGGCGAGGACGGCGCGGGCGCCGACGCGGATTTGGCTGCGCCCGGCCAGCCCGAGGCGCCGGCCTGCGCTCCCGTCTACACACCGCGTGCAAAGGGTGAGGCCCGACCGGCGCGCGGCGGGGCGATCCGCACCCTGGCCGAGATTACCCAGCGCCTGCGCGCGGTTCTGCGCCGCAAGGGACGCTCGCGTGAGGACGCAGAGGATCTGGTGCAGGACGCCCTGCTCAAATATGCGCTGCATAAGGGCGAAGAGCCGGTGCGCGATGCGGAAGCCTTCATCGCCAGAACTGCCTTCAACCAGGCGATCGACGAGGCGCGCCGAGCGCGGCGCTCGCCGTTTTCGCGCAAGCCGGTCGAGGCCTTTGATCTGATCGACCCCACGCCCTCGGCCGACGACCGGGCAGCAGCCCGCGCCGGCCTCGCGCGGCTGCAAGCGGGGCTGGCGGCGATGAATTCCAAGACCCGCGACATCGTGCTGGCCCAGCGGCTGGACGGACTGAGTTATGCCGAGATCGCCAAACGGCAGGGCCTGTCCATCAGCGCGGTGGAAAAGCGCCTAGCGCGCGGCGTGCTGTTTCTGCAGGACTGGATGGAGGGCTGGTGAGCGGTTCCGACACAGAGATTTCCCTGGCCGAGATCGACGCCCGCGCGCGGGCGAGCGAGTGGCTGGCCGTGCTGCAACGTCCCGAGCGCACGCCCGAGACCGAGGCGGAATTTCGCGCCTGGCTGTCGGCCCATCCGGCCAACCGCAAGGCGTTTGACGCGGCCACGCGCATCTGGGAGCGGCTGGGTCCGGCCGGCCAGGCCATGCGCGCCAAGCAGCGCCGGCTGAAGACCGTGCGCCGCGTGGCCTTCACTGCGGCGGCCTGTCTGGTGGTCGCCATGGGCGTCGGTGCGGGCGTTTTCAGCCAATCGGGCAAACGACGCAAACTGTCGGCGGCCTAGTGGTCCTGTTGAAAGCTTTTGCGGTCTTGGCCGATCTCCCCTACATGGCCCCTCTCGTCGGAGACGCTTTTTCATGACTGTGAACGCCGAGGGCGCCACCCTGCGCCCAAGCGCCACTATCTCGATTTCGAGCGACCGATCGCCGATCTGGAAGCCAAGATCGACGAGCTGTCCAAGCTCTCGGCAGACCGCAGGCTCGGGGGAGGTCGACGACGAGATCGAGGCCCTGCGCGCCAGACTGGCCGAGATGCGCCGCGACGCCTACGCCCGCCTGGACGCCTGGCAGAAGACCCAGGTCGCCCGCCATCCCGCAGCGCCCGCATTTCGTCGACTATGTCGCCGGCCTGATCGAGGACTTCGTCGAGCTGCGCGGCGACCGCAAATTCGCCGACGACCAGGCGATCGTCGGCGGACTGGGCCGGTTCCGCGGCCAGCGCGCGTGGTGGTGATCGGCCAGGAGAAGGGCCACGACACCACCACCCGCATCAAGCACAATTTCGGCATGGCCCGGCCGGAGGGCTATCGCAAGGCGGTGCGCCTGATGGACCTGGCCGAGCAGTTCAACCTGCCGGTGCTGTCCTTCGTCGACACGCCGGGCGCCTATCCCGGCATCGGCGCCGAGGAGCGCGGCCTGTCCGAGGCCATCGCCCGCTCGCACCGAGCGCGGCCTGACGCTGGGCGCGCCGATGATCGCCACCATCACCGGCGAGGGCGGTTCGGGCGGCGCCATCGCGCATCGCCGCCGGCCAACCGCGTGCTGATGCTGGAGCACCCATCTATTCGGTGATCTCGCCGGAAGGCTGCGCCTCGATCCTGCTGCGCGACGGCGCCAAGGCCGAGGACGCGGCCGAGGCGATGAAGATCACCGCCCAGGATCTGCTCGAGCTGAACATCATCGACCGCATCATCCCCGAGCCGCTCGGCGGCGCCCATCCGATCCCGCTCGCGCCATCACCGCGGTGGGCGACGCGATCGAGGCGGAGCTGAAGGCCGCTGATGGCCCTCTCGCCCGACAGCTGCGCAAGCAACGCGCCGAGCGCTTCTACGCCATCGGCCGCGGCTTGAAGGGCGAACCATGACCAAGCCCCCCAAGACCGCGCCGCCGCCCAAGGCCGCCCCTCAGCCCGCCATCCCCCCCGCGCCGCCGCCGCCGCGCAATTGCGGCGGTTGGTTGTCGAAAATCGCGCCGGGCGTGGCGCGCATGCTCGCCAAGCGCTCAACCGGCCCGGACGGCCTGTGGGTCAAGGTTCCCGACACCGGCGAGATGCTCTACCGGCCCCCGACCTGGATAATTCTATTCTGGGTGGCGCCCCCTCGGCCGCCACCTGCGCATCGGCCCGACCCTGCGTTTCGGCTACACCTTCGACCAGACGGCGCGTATCGACCTGCCCGCGCCCAAGGTGGCCGACGACTCCCGCTGAAATTCCGCTCACGACAAGGCCTAACTGCTGAGCGCCTGACCGCCGCGCGCAAGGCCACGGGCGAGTCCCGACGCCATGGCCATCGCCGTGGGCCGCATCGGCGGGACGAACGCCGTGGTGCTGGTGCAGGACTTCGCCTTCATGGGCGGTATCCGCTCGGCATGGCCGCCGGCGAGGCCTTCATCGCGGCGGCCGAGGCGGCGGTGGCGCGCAGCGCGCCCTTGGTCGTGTTCACCGCCGCGGGCGGGGCGCGG
>CAWDPL010000012.1:0-14423 GCA_963804105.1 uncultured Alphaproteobacteria bacterium | reverse complement strand
AGCGGCGCGCACGCTCATAAAGTCCGATCACCTGCCGTATCTCGTTCGGATATCGCTGGGCGAAGGAATTGGAAACATTGAGCACGCCGTAGGTATTGTAGGCGACGTTGCGGTAGATGATCCGAGATCCGGCCTGCAGTTGGCTTGCGGCCATCAGGGGGTCCAGACCGGCCCACGCATCCACCTGTCCGCGCTCGAGCGCCGCGCGGCCGTCAGCATGTTGCAAACTGACAAGCTGGATGTCGCTCTTTGACAGGCCCTGGTCATGCAGGGCCCGCAAGAGGAACAGGAAAGCATCTGTGCCCTTGGCGGCGGCGACCTTCTTGCCTTTAAGGTCCTTTACGGATCGGATCGGCGAGCCCTTGGGAACGACCAGAGCTGTCCACTCGGGTCGGGAATAGACATAGATCACCTTGACCGGGTTGCCGTTGGCCCGGCTAAGAACCGATGCCAGTCCAGCCGTGGAGCCGAAGTCCAGGCTGTTGCTGTTGAGGTATTCCAGCACCGATTGGAGCCGGTGCTGAGCACCCATTTCACGGCCACGCCTTCAGGGCCATAGACCTGTTCGGCCCAGCCGAAGTGTTTCAGCACCAAGCTGGTCGGGGAATAGTAGGCGTAATCGAGCCGGATTTCCTTAGGATGTTCGGCGGCCATGGCCGGCGCGGCCAATAGAGCGGCCAGCGCCGCCAAAAGCAGCCGGAGGGTCAGGCGGCGGATTGAGGGTCTGAACATCGGATCGCGCCTCACGAATAGAAGGAAGGCTTGGGCGCACGACCGTTGGGCCCAGTCGCCCAGCTCGCGCAGCTTGTAGTCGATGGGATCGTGTAGGGTGTGGACCCGGGCGTTGCGCCAAAACCGGTCCAATCTGAGCTTGCCGGCTGTGGATCGGGCGCCCAGCACCTCGAATATCCGGCTGGGTATTTCCAGCGCCGCGCGGGCGCTGGCCACCTTGGCGGTCGCGACCGCTATGGCCACGTCACCGCGCAGGGCATCGGTTACCTGATCGCCGAGGTCGAACGCCGCCTGGAATTGCCGGCGGGCCCGTTCGGCCAGGCTCCGGCTCCGGCGGCCTGCACGCTGTACTCTCCGAAATTGCGCAGGATGAAGGGATCCTCGCCGACGGTTGCCGCATCGGAAGCAATCCAAGGCGCGCCTTGGGATCGAGGAGATGGGCGGCGTGAGCCGATGCGCCCTCGGCCAGACCGAGATAGATGTGGGTGAGGATCAGCTGTCCGACGTGGAGCGCAGGCTGGCGAATGGCGAGCCCAAGGGCCCCGGCTCACGCAAAATCTCGCTGTCAAGTACGACGACATCCCGAAACGAAACGCGACCGCTGTCAGTCGGCGCTGGCCGATATTGTCCCAGTCGTCATGAACCTTGACGCCGTCCCGATCGGTCGGGATCGCGGCGACCACGAGCCCCGGCTGGTCATGCCTCAAGGCCGAGACGACAAGCATGTCAGATTCGCTGGCGCCCGAGCAGTAGCTCTTGGTTCCGTTGATCCGGTGCTCGCCGATATCAGGACCAGGCGTCAAATAGGTGGACTTGTCCAGAGGGTTGAGGGCGTTGCCCCAGAACCAGTTTTCCCGGGCTGTCGCTTCCAGCAGCGGCGCCCATTGCCGGCGCGGAGCGTAGAAACGCAAGGTGGCGAGTTGGAAATGGTGAAAGGCGAATAGGTGGGCGAGCGGACTGCCACTGCGGCGATCTGCCGAGTGATGTCCAAGGCCTCGGCGAGGTCTCCGCCTTGGCCGCCCACTCAACGGGGATGGTCAGGGCTAAAAGACCGCTGGCGCGGAAAAGGTCACGCTCAGCCTTGGCATCCCCCTCCAGATCGCGGACAGGCGCGGTTGCGTCCAGTTGTGCAATCGGTCCGCGAGGCCGCGCGATCATAAGGCTCCAAGGCGCCGGTTTCGATTGAAGCGGGTCGCGGAAAAGGAAGAAGTCAGGCATGACGAACCAAAACCTCAGTCTGTACTCCAGCACCCGCTCACGTTTTCGTGGAGGATCAGATCGAGCACTTCGTCCTTCCAACCCAAGGCCAGGAGGTCGTCCACGGTCTGCTTCATGGCGCGGAAGGGATAAGACGTCCCGAACAGCAGCTGGTCGCGCAGGAAGCCGCTGCCGGCTTCTACATAAAGTCCTCCGCCCGGCAGGAAGAGGTACATGTCTGGTACGATGAAGACGTTGGGGTAGCGGAAGGCCACCCCGATGATCTCGTTCACATAGGGCCAAAGCCGTGGAAGCAGACAATCTTCAGGTCGGGGAAGGCCGCCGCAATCCGGCCGACAGGGGTTGGATCTGTATATTCCAAGGACGGCGAGGTCGGCCCCGACATCAGGAAAACGGGAACTCTCAAACCGGCAGGCCTCATAGACCGGAAACAGCACAGGGTGATCAGGTTTTACCGGCGATGGCCGAATTCCGGCTCATGTTGATGCCCACGAGGCCGTGGGATTTCACCGCGCGTTCGATCTCCGTCCCGATCACGCGCGGCGACTGGATTTGCGGATTGACCGAGCCCACGCCGATCAGTTCCGGATGGCGCGCGACCAGGTCACGAATTTGCTCGTTGGAATGTTTTAGGGCCGGCGTGTCGCGCCCAACCACCACCGCCTGGGCAATGCCCGCGTCGCGCACCTCCTGCACAAGGTCCTCGATGGTCTGGAGCGCGCGAAATGCTCGTCGTCCTTGGAGCCGGTGCGCCGGTTAAGCCAGCGCGCGGTCTTGTAGGCCTTGGTCCCGGGCGTCGCGCCGTAGAAGTCGTGCAGGAACGATGGACGACTGCGCATGTCGATGATTTTGGTCATGGCTCGCCTCAGCTTTGCGCGACATCGCGGATCGCCGCATCGAACGGTCCGCCTGTGAAATTGACGCCGTCGGTGAACTCTCGTCTCTGACCCGGCAGAAGCGGGAACAGGTATTCCGCGACCCGGTAGGCCTCTTCCAAGTGCGGATAACCGGATAGGACAAAGGTCTCGACACCCAGATCGGCGTACTCCTTAATGCGCGCTGCCACGGTTTCCGGATCGCCGACCAAGGCCGTGCCCGCTCCGCCGCGCACCAAGCCGACGCCCGCCCAGAGATTGGGAGCGACCTCGAGCTTGTCGCGGCGTCCGCCGTGCAGGGCGGCCATACGTTGCTGGCCAACCGAATCCATCTTCGCCTGATTGGCCTGGGCGCGGGCTATGGTCGCGTTGTCTAGCCGGCTGATCAGGTGGTCGGCGGCGTACCAAGCCTCCTTTTCGGTCTCGCGTACAATAATGTGCAGTCGCACGCCGAAGCGCACGGTGCGACCAAGCTCAGCGGCGCGCGCCTTCACGTCGGCGATCTTCGCGGCCACCGCATCGAGTGGTTCGCCCCAGGTAAGGTAAAGGTCGACATGCTTGGCCGCCAAGGCGTGGGAGGCCGGCGAGGACCCGCCGAAGAAGATCGGGGGGTGCGGCCGCTGCACGGCCGGCAGGACCAGCTTGCCGTTCTTGATGGATAAGTGCTCGCCATCGTGGCTGATAGTCTGGCCGGCCAGCAGCGCCTTCCAGATATCGAGAAACTCGTCGGCTTGGGCGAAGCGCAAGTCGTGCTCCAGGAACACGCCGTCGGCGGCCAGCTCCGCTGCGTCTCCCCCTGGAACGATGTTGACCTGCAGCCGGCCGCCCGAGGCCCGGTCCAGCGATGCGGCCATACGCGCGGCGACGGCCGGAAGCAGCAGGCTGGGTCGGAAGGCTACTAACAGGTTCAGGTACCTCGTCACTGAGGCCACGGTCGCGGCGGTGATCCACGGATCCTCGCAGCCGGCGCCCGTCGGGATCAGAATGCCGTCGTAGCCGAGGGTGTCGGCGGCGACCGCCACCTGATTCAGGTAATCGCCGTCGGTCAGCCTTCCATATTTGGATCGGCCGAGATGGCGGCTGTCGCCGGACGTCGGCAAGAACCAATAGAGATTGAGGGTCATGACTTCACTCCGGAAACGCCGGGTTCAGGGGCTTTGGGCTCTGGGGAATGGGGGTACCAGTAGGTGCGGTGACAGGCCTCGCAGGCCTCGTCGAGCGCGGCGCCGGCGTCGATCAAGGCGGCAGGGTTCTTCGCGTCGACGGCGCTCACGGCCCTCAGGCCGGCGGCCTGCAGAGCAGCGGCGAGGCGCGCGAATTTGGCCGGGTCGGCCTCGATCTGCGCCTGGATTTCCGGCGGGCTCAGGATGCCCGGAACGCCCTTGTCGTCGGTGGTTTGGCCGGTCGCGGCGACGCGCCGGCCTGGCATGACGAGAAGGTTCGGCGCCTCGGTCAGGGTGATTGCGTAATGGCGCACTGTCTGCCAGTCGGCGTCGGATTGAGGGCTGTGATCCACAGTTCCCGACGCGGTGACGGTCGAGCCGACCGAAGCCCACAGGGCGTCCGCCGAGGGGTCGACCTCGGAGACCATGATGTCGCGGATGCTGGCCTGCGGCTGGGGCGCCGGTTGCTTGTGGCAGGCGCCGAGGCTCAGCAGGACGCCTGCGGCGGCTATGGCCTGTATCAGCCGCGCCATCAGATGAAGCCGATCGCGCGGCCGGCCAAGCCGACGCTGGACCACAAGGCGAGCGATAGAATAGCGATCAGTCGTCCGGTCCTGGCGCTTTCAATCGGCGACCGGGCCGCGCGACGGAAGAGCAGGGTCTGGACGACCAGCGCGGCGATCAGCAGTCCCATTTTCCACCAGAACGCGGCATTGAAGAAGCATTTCACCGGTTCGCCGATGAACAGGATGGTTCCGCTGACCAGCGTCAACGCCAGGCCGGCCCAGAACGCCGGCGAAAGGGATTGAACCACGACCGGCGCGGTCTGACGGCGCAGGCCCACGCCCAGCAGACGTAGATCCAAGGTCAGCACCACGCCCAGAAGAAGAGTCAGGCCCATCAGGTGCAGCACTTCCAACACTGGGAAGGCGTAGGTCGACTTGCGGATCAGGATGCCCGGTCCGGTGTCGGATATCCATTGAAAGAAGGGCAGAAACGTCATGGCGGGGCTCCAAATCCGTAGGCGATCCAGCGGCCGAAAAGGATCACCGCGGCCCAGCAGGCTAGCGATGCCCACCCAGCGGCGCGGGCGGCGATTGGAGGCATTAGGGGATCGCGCCAAGCGTCCACGTGTCGGCCAAGGCGAAGCTCAAAGAACAAGGCGTTGGCGATGGCCGCAGCCATGAACAGCATCTTCAGTTGGAACAAGGGGTTGACCCACAGATGCGCCGCATCCGGCCAGAACAGGATCAGACCGCTGACGATCATGACGGCGAAGCCGGTCATCATCCAAGGACGTAGGGTCTCCAAACTGTCGGCCACGGGCTGACGCTTCATGAGGAGCCCGATCAGTCGAAGATCCGCTATGGCCAAGAGGCCCACCGACAACGCCAGTCCCAACACATGCGTGGCTTCAACGATCGGATAGAGATACTGCGAGCCCAGAAAGGCCTGGGCGGCGTCTAAATCCTGGATCGCTTGCAGGATCTGAAATCAGGCTCATGACGCGGGACCTGCGGGCTTGGCGGCATTGTCACTGAGCAGCGATTTCAGACGAGTTCTTTTCCCCCTCCTGGCAGGCATTCTCCCAAGGTTCGTAGCCGGGTTCGTCCGCGTGTTGGCGGACGTATTTGGCGTAGAGCGTCCAGGGCCGGGTGTAGACCGACGGGTCCTCAAAGGTCGCCCGATAGTCGAACGAATTGGGATTGTTGAAGGTGTAGCGCTCGACGATGTGAACCTTGTCGCTGGAAAAATCGCCGATGTTATCCAGTCGCCCCTTGGAGTTCTCGTTCTGAACGTCCACGACCAGGTCGCGTCCTCCCAGTGACCGCGCGAATTGCCCATCCACAGCTTGAGGGCCTGCGAGGGATGCGGACGACCGTCCAGAGGGATCACTCGGAAAGTGTGGTTCTGATCCTGAATGATCACCACATAGCCAGGGTATTGTTGAATTTCGAACCCGGTCCAAAGCGGGGCGCGGACAGGCCCATCGGGGAAGCACCGTTCCTGTGGATCCAAGTGCTCCTGTTTGGTGGGGTGATCGATATTGGCTTCGATGTATTTCTGCTTGGCCCGAGCCCAGGGTTGATAGGGAATCTCGCCGTCCGCCGGGTCGACGATGCGGCTCGGCCAAGTTGGCAAAGGCTTTCCTTCAAGTTGCAGTTGGCGATAGTGCAGCACCTCGCCGACCCCTCCATTGCTGGGATGGGTCAGGGAATAGGTCCCCTGTTTCTGCGGTCCGTAGAAGCCGCGCACATCCGGCTGGCCGTCGGGCAGCGACGGCGAGTCCAAGCGCCGGACACAGCGGTGGACGACGGTGTCTGGGCCAGGACCGACATCGGCCACGCGGCCGCGAAACTCATCAGGACAGCCGCGGTCCAATCGGCCAAGCAAGGTCTGGAGATGGTGTTCATGCCTGCGCGTCCTCAGGGATAATACTGTTCATAATCAAAAAGATAGCAGTCATACTCGAGCAGCTGGACGTTGGGCTCGAGGCGTCGGTAGAGGATCGTTTTGATGGTCCAGGGGCGCGTGAAGACCTTGGGGTCCTCAAGCGTCGCCTCGTAGCGCAAATGATCCTTGTCGATCGGCGTGATGCGCTCGATCACATGCAGCTGATCGCTGTGGAAATCGCCTGCGTGGTCGAGCCAGGTCTCATCGTTGAAGTCAACGACGTCGACCACCAGGGTGTCGCCGTCCCAGTGACCGCGGCTGTCGCCCAAATACCAATCGATATGGCCGGGCGGGTGGTCGGTCCCATTGGTGTAGATATTTCGCACCGCGTGACCGATTTCATAAAGCAGCGTCAGCCGCTGATCGGTCTGGAAAATCTGGAACGGCAGCGGCGTATAGGTGATGCGCGGAACACCCGGCATGATGCATTTGTTGGATGGATCGGCCGTTTCACGCTTGGCGAAGTTCTCCTGCTTCTTCACAAGGGCCCAAGGCTGGTAGGGAATTTCGTCGCCTTCCACGGCGCCGAGATGGCCGGGCGAGTCCTTGCGCGCCGCGTGGGGCAGAAAATCCCGGTCCACCGGCGCCAGCACCTGCCAGATGCCCGACAGATCGGGCTTGCCCTGGGGCGTCCGGGGCAGGTCGGCGGCGCGCGCGGGCGTCGCCGCCGCGAGCGCCGCCCAGGCCGCGAGAGCCAATAACTGGGTGGATTTGAACGTTCTCATGGGGCTAGCCGGCGCCGCCTGCCGGGCCGCCGGGGCCGCCTGAAGAGCCGGTGAAGAAGTTCCGGCCGTCGGGCAGAACAACGCTGGTGCCATTGGCGATCGGCTTGCCGTTCTTGGCCAGATAGCCCTGAACGGTGACCTGAGATCCCACCGGGAAATCCGTCTTCCGCAGGCCGCGACGCAGAAGGGCGTTGGGGCTGCCGAATTCGATGGCCCAGTTCACGACCTGCCCGGTCTTGGGGTCCTTGACGTCGACATAGACCCAGCCGTGCGGATTGATCCATTCCAGACGGGTCAAGACGCCCTTCAATGTGATGGGCTTGTCGATGTCGTATTCGCTGGCGAAGGCGTGGTGCGCTTGCGCAGGCAGAGTTCCCGCGCCGACCGCGGCGGCGACAAGGGCGGTAATGAGTAGTCCAGCGGAAAACTTCATGGGAATGGGCTCCAAATCAGAAGAAGGCGTGGGTTAGGCCGATGGAGAAATTGCGGGTCTCGCCAGGCGAGAACACAGCGCTTGCCGCAGTCCCCAAAGCGGTCGTGCTGGTCGCGGCGACGTAATGGGCATCGCCGAGGTTATCGGCTTGGAGATACAGTTCCCATTTCTTGTCAGGCGATCTGTATCCGAAACGTGCGCCGTATATCGCGTAAGATGGGACGTAGAGCTGGTTGTAGAAGTCGACCGGATACTCCGACAAAACGGATTCCAGGCTCAGGCCTGCATAGAAGCCGGATCGATCCACATAGTTGATCTCGCCCTGGTAGAAATCCTCCGGCACTGCGGGGATTTGATTGTTGTGGTACACCGGGTCGTTGACGAACTGGAAATGGTCCACCGTCAGCGCCGAGCGCCAGACGAGCGTGCTGGCGCCCGACTGCCACAGCGTGACGTCCAGCGTGCCTTCCAGCCCTTCGTGCGTGGTCGGGCTGGCGGAGTTGCTGGTGATGGTGACGGGGTTGGAAACGTTGGGGTTGCCGACGACCTGGGTCAGGATTTCGTGCTGCACATAGGTGTGGAAGACCGCCACGTCCCATTTGAAGACGCCGACCTCGCCGCGCACGCCGGCCTCGAGGTTCTGTTGGGTCTGGTTGCGGATATAGGCGTTGGCGCTGTCGACGCTTTCCTTGAGGCCGCCGCTTCCAGCAATGGCTAGGCTGGTCGTGATGGGCAGCTGGTGCGCGATCGGCGCTTCGTCCGACCCGCTGTAGTTTCCGTAGACCTGCAGGTGCGGATTGAAATCGTAGCGCAGGCCGAAGCGGGGCGTGACCGTGTTGAAATTCTCGCTTTCGTCGGCGGAGGTCGCCGAGACGAAGTTCTGGATGTTGCTGATCCGCTGCTGCCAGATCGAGGCGAGGCCGGTGGTCAGCCAGAAGCCGTGGGCGATCTCCAGGTCGTCCTTGACCAGCAGTGTGCCGTCGTAGCCGCCGAAGGTCGCCTTAAACAGCGTGGTCGGCGTCGCGGCTGTGTGCGGCCCGATATAGAGGCCGCGATTGGTGGAATCGGGCAGCACGCCGGCATAGATCCAGGCGATTTCGCTGTTGCTCTGGTGATCGCCGAAGAGTTGGTCGCTGCGCTTGTAGCGGAGGGTGATAGCGAGATCCTTCACGTCCCAGTCGCCGGGGGTGAAGCCGCCGCCCTCGTTGCGGAGCGGGAAGTTTTTGTAGAGGAAGCCGCCTTCGATGTCGGAGTTGGGGTTGAGGTCCAGGGTCGAGTAGTCGCCCAAGATCGTCGAACCCTTTTCCCGGCGCATAGACTGCATGGTCTGGCCGGCTGCGCCCGTATAGGTCTGCGGCGTCGTGGTATAGGCGCTCTGGTTTGGGTCTTGCAGGACTTGGGCCAGGGTCAGGCTGGCGGCGCTGCGGGTGTTTTGTTGCGCGTATTCGAACAGCAGACGCGTCTTGAAATTGTCGGACAGCCTGTAGCCTACATCGCCGACAAGCCGTTGGCTGTAAGAGCCGTTGCCGTCGCGAAACCCGTTCGATCCGAAGTGAGTGGCGGAGATGTAATAGTCGAGCGGTCCTATGACCTGGCCCGAACTAACCTGTTCGCGATTGTAGCCGTAGCTTCCGCCTTCAGCGCGGGCCAGCAAGGGGGAAGAATTATAGCCGGTGTGCGGCACAAAATTGATCGCACCGCCCTGGGTGCTGGGCGAGAACTCGAAGGCGTTCGCTCCGGGATAGATCTCCGTATAGTTGTAAGCGAGGCCCTCGTAGTATTCGAACGGGCTGCCTTCGGGCGTGGTCAGCGTGAGCCCGTCGAACAGGAACTGTATGCCCGTTCCCCAAGACCCCGCAGCGCGAATGATGCCCGATCCCCGCATCGAGAAGCGGGTGGCTTCTTCGCCAGTGGATGATTGAGCCAGAAGGCCGGGTTGGAATTTCAGGACGTCGGCAATGTTGGCGGCGCGGCCCAGTTCCACCCTATCGGCGCTGATCACGGCGGTGTTGCCCGCCACGTCGGTCAAGGTGGGGATGCGATTGCGCGCGACGGTTACGACGACTTCGCTGCTCGCCGCCAGAGCCGCGGCGTCGGCGGCGGCGACGCTCGCGGCGGCTCCTACGGCGGGGTCTTGGGCATGCGCGGCGACGCCGGCGCCCAGCGCCGTTATCAAGGTCGCCGAAAAGACGGAATTCTTCCAGAAGTTCATAAGGCTAAGCCCCTCGGTTGACTGCTGCGCGGGCGTTTTTGGACGGCTTTCTCGCGCGACTGCGTTCACTCGCCGGGCGCCGCATGCGTCCGGTTAGATGTGGAATGGGTTGTCAGGTGACCGCGACGGGCGCGGGGCGGGTATGAGCGTCAACAGCTCTGGGACCGGGTCTGGTTGATAAAACGCATATCTCGACTTTCCTTAGATGGCGGCCGAGCGGCGGGCCTTGGGGGAGAAGGCGCCGCCGCCGTCTCGATCGCCCACTGCCGGGAGCGCTCGAGAGCCTATCAAACGGCCCATGCCGTAAGACACGTTATTCCTATCGAGTTAATAGGAATAAAGCACACGATTATCGCTAAAGGGTTTGATAGAAAATCACGAAGGGCAGGGCGACAGTTCGCGCCTTACTGCAATCTTCACGGCGCGATAGGAGGTGTCATGCCCGCTTCGCATCCTTTTCCAATGCCTGTTCGGGACAAGCGCGCCCTATACGCGGGCGTTACCGAAGAAATCGCCACTGTCCTGGAAGGCGAGCCGGACCGCATCGCGCGCATGGCCACCGTGGCCGCGCTCTTGCGCCAGGCGTTCCACCATTTTTTCTGGGTGGGCTTCTATGTGGTGGATCCCGCTAGGCCTGGTGAACTGGTGGTGGGGCCCTACCAGGGAACACTGGGCTGCCTGCGCATTGCCTTTGGCCGCGGCGTATGCGGAGTTGCGGCGGAGACGCGCCAAACCCAGATCGTGGCGGACGTGCACGCATTCCCGGGCCACATCGCCTGTGACAGCCGATCCCAAAGCGAGATCGTGGTTCCGGTGTTCGATCCGGCCGGCGCCCTGATCGCCGTGCTGGATGTGGACGCCGCACGAAAGGCCGCCTTCGACCAGATCGACGCCCAGTGTCTGGACGCGATCTTGAAGGCGACCTTCTCCGTGTGATCGCGGTCCCGGCGACCGAGCCGTCAATCCTCCCGACACGCCCTGAGGCGCCCTTCGGCGGCCTTCAGCAGTCTAGCCCGGCTGCCGAACAGGTAGCTGACCATTCTGGGATGCACGCCCACATTCAGGGCGATCTGCCGCGCGGAAACGCCGAAATACCCTTCTCGCCGCAGCGCCCTTTCGGTTTCCAGCAACAGTCGCTCGCGTAGAGTGGTCGTTGCGGCGGTGTTCACGAACGGAACTCAGTGAACAGTTTGCGGGACCGGCGACTCCGCGGCCGTCCCGGTCGTCAGATTCGGCCATGGAACGCCGGACTCAGCCAGGGGCTTGAGCTTCGCCCAATTGGCCTCGCCCGCCGGGACGCGGCTGACCGGTCCGCCCTTGGTCTGAAGCCAGTTCTTGCGCCAGTAGTCGAAGTCGTCGGGCTTGCCCTCGGCGAACAGGTAGAGCTTGCCGTCGTGGATGTCGAAGGAGCCTTTGACCAGGTGCTTGCTGAGGTGCCCTTCAGACACGCCCACCGCGCAGTACCCGCCCCACTGCGGCGCGTACTTTTCGGGGTTTGCTATGAATAGGGCGCGGTCCTCCGCGCTGGCGAATAGCCAGCGGGCGCCCTTCCACTCGTAGAAGATCGCCTCATCGCCCTGAACCGGCTTGTGCTGGGTGAAGAAGGCCACGGTGTCCAGGCCGCTGATGGCGACGTTGTGGTCCGAACCGTTGGTGTTGATCACCTCCTTGGCCGTTGCGGGCCGGGAGACCCCCGCCAAGACGGCGAGGGTCAGAACCGCGGCTGTGAGCGCCGATCTCAAAAAACGCATGGGTGGTCCTCTGGTGGGTTGATCAGAAGGCGAAGGCCAGGCCGCCGGTGACGCTTCGTCCCTCGCCGGCGGTGAACACCGCCGAGCTTGCCGTCGCCAAACCGGTGGCCGAGCTGAAGGAGGCGTAGTGCACATCGCCCAGGTTCTCGGCGTCCACGAAGATCCGCCATTTCTGTCCCGGGGGCGCGTAGCCGACGTTGGCGCCGACCAGGGTGTAGGACGGCGCGAAGGTCCTGTTGAAATAGTCGACCGGGTAAGGGACCAAGGACGTTTCCACGCTTAGCCCCGCATAGAAGCCCGACTTGTGGCGGAAGTTCAGGGCGGCCTGGTAGAAATCCCTGGGCAGGCCCGGCAGCAGGCCCAACCCGGCTGCGAGGTTTTCGCGCAGGAAGTGGAAGTTGTTCCAAGTGAATGCTTGGCGCACGGAAACGGTGTTGGCCTCGTCTTTCCAAGCCTCGGTGTCAACCGAGGCTTCCACCCCCTCGTGCACGGTCGGACTGGCGTTCTCAGTGTAAGATATTCCGTTGGTCGTGGGTGTAGGCAAGACCGCGTAAATCGTCAGAAGTTCGTCGCGGACCTGTTCATTGTAATAGTCGATATCCCACTTGAAACGGTCGTACTGACCCTTGACGCCGAACTCGTAGTTTGTCCCGACCTGCTCCTTCAGATTGCGCGCGTTGAAGGTGGTGGTGACGCCATTGGTCGTCGAAGTCGTCGAATAGCCGCTGTAATAGCTGTTGGTGGTCGCGACGCCGTTGACGGATTGCGCGAAACTCCCCGACTGGGCGTAGCCGATGATCTGCGGCGCTTCGACCAGTTGGCTGATATTGCCATAGACCTCGATTTGCGGAGTCACATTGTAACGCAGTCCGATCCGCGGGGTGTAGTTCGTGTACTGTTTGTTCAGATACGGATTCACCCCCGCAGGCGCCGGAGAGTATAGACCCCCGTTCAAGGGATTAACCGGATTGTCGATCTCGTTGGTGCGCGTTTCGTAGAGCCAGCCGATGCCGGTCAAGAGCCACAGCTTGGGCGTCAATTGCAGGTCGTTGCTGGCCAGAACGGTGGTGTTGGACCCGCCGTATTTCACATGGCCGATGGTCAGGCCTGACAGGTCGTTGCTGGTATAGGCGCCTGATCCCGGCAGGACATAGCTCGGGAGGACCGACACGGTCGTGTCGCTCTCATGGCCGCCGAACAGCGAGTCCTTGCGCTTGTAGCTGAGCGAGCCGGTCAGATCGTTGGTGTTCCAGAAGGTGCGGTTGGGCTCGTTGCCGTTGTGCAGCGGCGGCTTCTTATAGGCCAGGCCGAACTCAAGGCTGGAGCGGTCGTCAATCTGATACTCGGTCTTGTTGGCCAGGAACATCGACCCCATGGTCACGCGGGCCCCGGTGTAGGGGTTTGTCCTGGGCGCGTTCAGAAGCTGGCTTAGGGTCTGCGCGCTGAGGTTTTCCTCATATTGACGCGCGTCCTCGAAATAGAAGCGTGTCTTCAGCTGGGGCGTGATCTGGTAGCCGACATTGGCAATCAAGCGGCCGGCGGTGGCGGCGGAATTGTAGAGGTATCCGCCGGTCTGGAAGTGGGTGACGGTGACATAATAGTCGAGCGGACCCAGGACCTGGCCGGAGCTGATCTGCTGGCGCTGGTAGCCGTAGCTGCCGTCCTCGACCCGCACCGCCAGGGGCGAGGAGTCATAGCCGGTGTGCTGGACCAGATTGATCGCGCCGCCGAGTTGTGTAGCGCCGAATTGGAATGCATTGGCGCCTTTGTAGACCTCGATCCGCTCATAGGCGTTGGGCTCGAAGATTTTATAAGGCGTGCCTAGAGCGCCGCTGAGCGGCAGCCCGTCAAACAGCACATCCACGCCGTTGCCCCAGGTGAAGCTGCTCCTGGTACGCCCGAGCCGCGGATCGATAGACGCGTCGCCTCGCCGCCGCTGGCGGACTGGGCTAAACAAGCCGGGCACATATTTGAGCGCGTCGTCTAGATTGGCCACGCTGGCGCCCTGAATCGATCCGCTGCGATCAGCCCCGTGCCGCCGGGTACGGTCATCAATGCCGGCGCCTCGACGTGTTGCCGGTTACAACGACTTCATTCAGCGCGGCGGCGTCAACCGTGGCGTCGCTTTGGGCTGCTTGCGCCGTTGCGCCGACGGACAATATCCCCATCAGGGCGGCTGAAGCCGCCAATCGCATCTTAAACTCACGCTATCCCCTTTGAACTGTTCGCGGCTCACCATGAGAGCGACGGGCGAAACTGCACGCCCAACTTAGCCGCCACAGCCGCGACGAATTCCCACCAAATCAATAGGACTTAACGATGCGAAAATCGCTAAAGAGTGTCGGTGTTATAGAGAAAAACTATAAATATTTTTCCTCTATCTATATGTTTTTGTTCCGGTATGTGAAAAACTTTTAGAAAGCTTGTTCAGGTCAGTTGATGGCAAAAGGAGCTGGATGCCCTTCGATTGCGGGCTGGTTTTCACCGCCCTCGATCATGAGATCGCTCCACTGATCCAGATCCCGCCGCCCTGGAAACGCTTCGCTTTTCAAAGCTTCGCCTGGGCGATGGCGCTGCCGGCCGGTACGCTGGTAGTCAGCCACACGCTGCCGGCGATCGTTGAACCCTGGCCGACGGTGATCGGGCCCAGGCCGGCGTAGATGTGCGCAGCGCGGATCGCAGCTTCTGACAGCGCCGTTTGCCTGTAGCCGCAAAGTGGAAATGTCACTTCCCCGCCCCGGAAGCGTGCGTTGGCAACGACCGCTTAGGGTCGATTCTCCCCGTCCCTCCCGGCCCGGAAGGCGACTTTCGACCTTGAGAATTGCCAGGAGACACCCTGCGCTCAAGCGGCCGATCTCGT
>CAWDPL010000011.1:0-12079 GCA_963804105.1 uncultured Alphaproteobacteria bacterium | reverse complement strand
GTTTTAAACAGCCGATCACCCGCACCTTGCCCGCTTCGACCAGGTCGTCCAGCGCGCGCAGGGTTTCCTCATAGCCGGTCCCATGGTCGGGCCAATGGGTCTGATACAGGTCGACATAGTCGGTCTGCAGGCGCTTGAGGCTGCCCTCGATGGCGCGAACGATGTTGTGGCGATCCAGGGCGGTCATGCCCGCGCGCTGAGCGCTCTTGATCCAGCCGTGGCTGGGGCCGCTGACCTTGGTGGCCAGGATGACCGCGTCGCGGTCCTTGGTCTTCAGCCAGCGCCCGACGAACTCCTCGGTGCGACCCCCATACTCCAGGCTGGGCGGCACGGGATAGTTCTCCGCCGTGTCGTAGAAATTGATCCCGGCCTCGAAGCACTTGTCGAGAATGCGATGGGTCATGGCCTCGTCGGTCTGCGTACCGAAGGTCATGGTGCCCATGCAGATGTCCGACACCACGATGCCGCTTCGGCCTAGACGTTTTTGACGCATGACCAATCCCCACTCATTCGGCTGAAAGCCGGACCTCTCGTTCAAGCAGCGCCGCGAGCGTGGCGGCGCGACGGCCGGTCTGTTCGCCCAGCAGCAGGTCGGCTGCGTCGGGCGCGGCGCGCACGCGCACCGTGTTCGGCTCGAAGGCAAGACTGGCCTTGGCCAGCAGGGCGGCGCTGCGGCCCGAAGATCGCAGCCCAGGCGCATTGCCGCTCCGACGGCCCGGGCGCGCTGCTGGCGCTCGGCGCTGAGCAGGCGGCCGAGGATGCGCGGCTCGGGAATGTTGGACGAGGCGGTGTGGCGCGCGAACAGGGCCAAGGCCAGGAAGGCCCGCTCCTGGTGGTTCATGCCGGCGATGGGCGCGCGCAGCACCTGCTCGAACACCAGATCGGCCCGATGGTCGGGATGCAGGCGCGAGCCGAGGTCGGCCAGACGGCAAGCGGCGGCCGTCAACACCGCTCACGGCCGGGGTCGAACAGCGAGGGCAGGGTGGACAGGGCGGGCTGCAGCCAGAGGTCCAGGGCCTGCCCAAGGTCCTCGGCGATCTCCTGACGGGCGCCTAGGGCGGCGCAGCCTTCGATCAGCGGATCGCGCGTCTGCAGTTCTGGGTCCATGGCGTCGAACACCAGGCCCTCGCGCAGACCGTAGGCGGAGATGCACACCCGCTCCAGCTCCAGCCGCTCGATCAGGGCTTCCATCACCACGGCGGCGAAGGGCAGGGCCTCCACGCGCTTCTTGGACAGGCCCTCAATGCGCTCCAGGGAATTGCGCGACTGGCGCGCGGCGAACCGACAGGCGTCCAGCGCATCGCCCGCGCTGATCTCATAATGCTGGACGATTTCCAGCGGATAATCGGCCATGCGCATGTGCAGCATCGCTAGGCTGCGCCAGGCGCCGCCCACCGCATATAGGGCGTGGGCGGAGACCTCCTCGACCTTGGCCAGGATTCGCGCGGCTTCCTTGTGCACGACCCCCGCGTCGAACGGCTTGCCCAGGCCCAAGGCGAAGGGACCGAGCGGCAGGGTCACGCCCCGGCCGGGCCGGCCGTGCGTGAGTTCGGTCAGTTCCAGACTCGATCCGCCCAGATCCCCGGCCACGCCGTCGGCCGCCGGTATGCCTGCCGCCACGCCCAACGCCGCGTAGCGCGCCTCCTCCTCGCCGGTCAGGATCTTGAGCGCGAAACCGGTCTGGGCGCGCACGCGCTCGACGAATGCGGGGCCGTCGGGGGCGTCGCGCACCGCCGCGGTGGCCACGGCGTGAGATGGCGGCGGGTCGGACGGCGTCGAGCACCGCGCGGAAACGTCGCAGGGCGGCGATGGCGGCGGCGACGCCTGCGAGCGACAGACCCTCGCCTTTACGCACGTCGCGCCCGAGCCCAGCCAAGACCTTTTCATTGAACAGGGTCCAGATGGCGCGACCCTCAACCCGGTAAATGACAAGGCGGACGGAGTTGGAGCCCACGTCCAGAACCGCGGCGTCGAAGGCGGCGTCTGACTGCGACAGCCGAAAGGGAATGCCGGCGTGGGCGACCATCACGCTCTCTTCGGTGAACTTCAGCGCCCCTTTAGCTGCTTCGGGCGCTTTGCGCGAAGCGAAAAGGCGGGGGCGGACTCTAGCGCCGCGAGCCTATGTGTTCGAACGCGCGGGGCAGATCACGCACCTTGTGGCCGCGCCCCGACAGGCTCGGGTTGGTCATGAAATACTCGTGGGCCGAAAAGGCCTTTGGGCTCTGCCACGCCGGATCGCGGTGATAGCCGCCCTCGCCGTCCAGGCTCCAGCTCTGGGCTTCGTCATTGAGGTTGGCGACCATGATCTGTTGCAACACCTGCTGGTGCACAGTGGGGTTCTCGATGGGCACCAGGGATTCCACCCGGCGATCGAGATTGCGCGGCATCCAGTCGGCCGAGGATATGTAAACCCGCGCCTGCGGCCCGGGCATCTCACCGCCGTTGGCGAAGGCGACGATGCGGGCGTGTTCAAGGAAGCGGCCGACGATGCTCTTGACGCGAATGTTGTCCGACAGACCGGGCACGCCCGGGCGCAGGCAACAGATGCCGCGGATCACCAGATCGATGGAAACGCCGGCCTGGCTGGCGCGATACAGGGCGTCGATGATCACCGGGTCGACCAGGGCGTTGAGCTTGGCCCAGATGGCCGCGGGCTTGCCGGCCCTCACGTTCTCGATCTCGGCGCCGATCAGGTGCAGCAGATCGGCCTTCAGGGTGATGGGCGAGAAGGACAGCTTCTCCAGCCGCTCGGGCCGCGCATAGCCGGTGATGAAATTGAACAGCCGCCGCAGTCGCGGCCCAGCGCCGGATCGCAGGTGAACAGCGACAGGTCGGTGTAAATCTTGGCCGTGATCGGGTGGTAGTTGCCGGTGCCGAAGTGGCAATAGGTGCGCAGGGCTTCCCCCTCGCGCCGCACGATCAGCGACAGCTTGGCGTGGGTCTTGTACTCCACGAAGCCGAACACGACGTGCACGCCGGCCCGCTCCAGATCGCGCGCCCATTTCAGATTGTTGGCCTCGTCGAAGCGCGCCTTGATCTCCACCAGGGCCGTGACGTTCTTGCCGTTGTCGGCCGCCTCGATCAGGGCCGCGACGATGGGGCTGTCCTTGGAGGTGCGGTAGAGCGTCTGCTTGATCGCCACCACATTGGGATCGCGCGCGGCTTGCCGCAGGAACTGGACCACCACGTCGAAACTCTCGAACGGGTGGTGCACGAGGATGTCCTTCTCGCGGATCGCGGCGAAGCAGTCCCCGCCGTGGTCGCGGATTCGCTCGGGAAAACGCGCTTCGAACGACTTGAATTTGAGCTCGGATCGGTCGGGCGGGATTAGGGCGGCCAGTTGGCCAATGCCCAGAAGCCCGTCCACCAGGATCACGTCCTGCGGCTCGGCGTGCAGGCTGTGCAGGATGAAATCGCGCAGTTCGGCGGGCATGGACGCCTCCACCTTGACTCGCACGACCAAGCCCAACCGGCGTTGCTTGAGCATCAGCTCGAACTCGCGCACCAGGTCTTCGGCCTCTTCCTCGATTTCCACGTCGCTGTCGCGCAGCAGGCGGAACACGCCGCGGGCCTCGATCTCGCAACCGGGGAACAGATGGTCCAGGAACAGGGACAGCAGGCCCTCCAGCGCCAGAAACCGGCGCTTGGGCTTGGCCGTGCGCCGAGGCTCGGCCTGGGGAAGCTCCCAGAAACGCGCGACCTGGGTGGGCACCGGGGTCAAGGCGTAGAATGTCTTTCCGTCGGCCTTGCGCTTCATCTTCAGCGCTATGCAGAAGGCGAGATTGGGAATGAAGGGGAAGGGGTGCGCGGGGTCGATCGCCAGCGGCGTGAGAATTGGAAAAAGTTGGCTGAGGAATACCTCCTCCAGCCAGGCGCGTTCAGCCTTGGTCACCTCGTCCGGCTGGATAACCTTCAAGCCCTCGGCGGCCAGTTCCGCGCTGAGTTTGCGCCACTGACGTTGCTGGGCGCCGACGAGCTGTGCGGCCGCGGCGTTCACTCGCTCCAACTGCTCGGCGGGGGTCAGGCCGTCCTGGCTGAGCACACGCACGCCTTCACGCACCTGACCTTTCAGGCCGGCCACGCGCACCATGTAGAATTCGTCGAGGTTGTTGCCGGAGATTGACAGGAACCGCAGCCTCTCCAGCAGGGGGTGACGCGGATTCTCGCTTTCCTCGAGCACGCGCTCGTTGAAGCTGAGCCAGGATAGTTCGCGATTGAAGAACCGGCCGGGCAACTCCATCAGCTCCGGTTCAACCTCCGCGTGAGGCACGGCTGCGGCTGCGGCTTCGGCGAAGCGGGCTGCGGTCTCGGTCAGGTCGTCGGCGGGTGCGGTCATAGGCAAGTGTCGCCTAGCACAGACTGTCCTGACAAGTCGTCAATCGAACAGATTGAGCGTCGGCGGCTCCGTCTCCAGAATTTGCCTCGCCAAGGCGCGGGAAATGGCGCGTCCTTCGGCGTCGGCAGCCTCGTCCAGGCGAATGACGATCTCCCGAGCCTTGGGCACGGAGCGCTCTATACGCCGCAAAAGATACGGAATTACGTCATCAGTCGGGCGAATATTCCGTTCACGGAAAAATTTTCTTAGCACGCTGTCCAGGATGGCGTCGTCCGGCTCCTCGACCTCCGCCACCAGCAGGGCGTTCAGACGCGAGCGCAGGTCGGCCAGGGCCGCGGGCCAGGCCGAGGGCGGCGTGCGCGCGGTGATCAACAGGCCGCCGCCGGGCCTCGCGGCCATGTTGATCAGGTGGAACAGGGCCTCCTCGCGTCCGGCCGGCGCGCGATCGGCGTCCTCATACAGCACCGGCGCGTCGGCAAGGGCGGCGTAGTCCACCAGTCCCTGGGCCGGGACGAGGCGGGCGCCCGACGCCTTGGCCCAGCTCGCCGCCATGTGGCTCTTGCCCACGCCCTCGGGACCGACCAGGGCCAGCACGCCGCCGGGCCAGCGCGGCCAGGCGTCAAGGACGGTCACCGCCTGGCTGTTGGCGGGCGAGATCACCAGGTTCTTCCGGGCGAAACCTTCGGATCGATCCAGTTGCAAACGAAGTTGGCGACTGAAGACGGGCGATCCGAACGGGTGGGAAGGGTGGGCGGCGCTTGGACTCTATCAAGCGGGGACAGGAGCGTCGATCGAACCTGTACGGGCCGGCTCCGGTCGCGATGTCCGCCTAATCCTGTCGGGGGTGGGCCGGGACCATAGCGAGCAGGCTGAGCAGTCCGGCCGCGGCTAGGTAGTAGCCGACGTATTTCAGTCCGCCCCTGTTAGCGAGGGTCTGGGCGATGAGCGGGGTCAGACCGCCGCCAATGACGCCGCCGATGTTGAAGGCCATGGCCGAGCCCGAATAGCGCACCCTGGCCGGAAACAGGCTCGGCAGAAAGGCGCCGATGGGACCGTAGGTGAAACCGATGACGAACATGGAGATCGCCAAAAAGCCCCAGATGGCCAGAAGCGAGCCCGAACCCATCATCGGACCCAGCAGAAACGACATGGCGATGGTCATCAGGCCTGAAACCATCAGGACTTTGCGCGCCGCGAACACATCGGACCAGCAGGCGGATAGGATCACGCCAATGGCCATGAAGCCGATGGCGCCCAACTGCACGCCCAGGAAGGCGGCGTAGGTGTAGTGCAAGGTCCCGGTGCCGTAGCCCAGGGCGAATGTGGTGATGACGTAGTAGATGGCGAAGGCCTGCACCACGGCGAACACGCCGGCCAACACCTGCACGGGATGGCGCTTGAGCACTTCGGCCAGGGGCACGTGCGAGGGCGGCGCCTCCTTCATGGCCTTGGCGAAGGCGGGGGTCTCGGTCAGCTTCAGCCGCACCCACAGGCCCACGGCCACCAGCACGATGCTGGCGATGAACGGCAGCCGCCAACCCCAATCGCGGAACTGTTGGCGGCTCAGGAACAGGTTGAGCAGCAGGAACAGACCGTTCGCCACCAGGAAGCCCACCGGGGCGCCCAGCTGGGGGAACATGCCGAAACGGCCCTTTGACCCTGGCGGCGCGTTCTCCACGGCCAGGAGCGCCGCCCCGCCCCATTCTCCACCCAGGCCTAAGCCCTGACCAAACCTCAAGATGCACAACAGCAGTGGCGCGAGCCATCCCGCGGTCGCGTAGCTCGGTAGAAACCCGATCGCCACGGTGGAGACGCCCATGAGCATCAGGGAGGCCACCAGGGTCGATTTGCGGCCTATGCGGTCGCCGAAATGGCCGAACACCCAGCCGCCCACCGGCCGGGCGATGAAGGCCAGGGCGAAGGTGGCGTAGGCGAACATGAGCTGAGCATTGGCGTCGCTCTTGGGAAGAACAGGGGGCCGAGGACCAGGGAAGCCGCCGGCTGTAGATGTAGAAGTCGTAGTACTCCACCGTCGTGCCGACCAGGCTGGCGAACAGCACGCGCCGGGTGTTGGGCGCGCCGGCGCCTGAGGTCTGGTTGGCCATTCCGTTTCCTTACCCTGTCTGGGCGATTGGAGCGGCCCGGACGCCGGGGGTCAAGGGGCGACAACGCCCGGGAGGTATCTAGGCGCTGGGGCCGCACCAGCCTGGCAGGTAGCCGGCCTGCTTGTCGGCGGCGAGCGTGAGGGCGCGCTTGAGTGCTCCCTCGAAATCCGTCGCGATGGCTTTGGCCTTGATGCGCCGGCGCAGGAAGTCGGCCCAGATGAACTCGCTGAAGGGCGCGGTGTCCTTGGCGAAGCCGCCGGCGCGCCGAAGCTCGCCCGCCAGGCTACGGTAGGGATCGTCGGCCATCTTGGATACGCTTGAGGGGATGTCGTCGAAATGGCGCCGTTCGCCTTCCGCGTCGTAGGGATGGCACCAGCCGCGATTGTCCAGATAGACCCACAGCGAGGATTTGCTCAGGCCGCTGAGATCGGCCACCACATCGACCAGGATGTCGCTCACGCCCTCCTCGTGCAGGGCGCGGCACAGGTGGTGGTGGTCGAGGATGTAGTGGCGGCCCTTGGGCCCCAGGATCACCGGGATCATGTGGGTTCCCAGGAACTCCGCGCCCTTTTCGCCGTTCGGCGCCGCCGTCGCGCGCTTGCGCCACTCTTCGCGTTTCTCGGCCACCTCGCGGTAGCCCACTGTGATCTGGGTCGGCCGCAGTTCGGCGATGGGCACGGGATTGAGCAGGGGTTCTCGGAAGGTCATGGCGCTCACGATGCTTTGGGTCCGTCCAGCTTAAGCCCTGCCGCGATTGAACTCAATCCGGCCCGGCCCGATTATGCCGCGTTCACATCATAGCGAGGCGGCCCATGAGCGAGGATCTGGTTTTCTACACAAACCCCATGTCGCGCGGGCGCATTGTGCGCTGGATGCTGGAGGAGGTGGGCAAGCCCTATCGCACGGAGATTCTCGGCTACGGACCGGAGATGAAGTCGCCCGCGTATCTGGCGATCAATCCCATGGGCAAGGTGCCCGCCCTGGTCCACGGCAAGACCGTGGTCACCGAGGTGGCCGCCATCTGCGCCTATCTGGCCGACGCCTTTCCTGAAGCCGGGCTGGCCCCGCCCACCCGTGACCGCGGCGATTATTACCGATGGCTGTTCTTCGGCGCGGGCCCGCTGGAGCAGGCCTGGACCAACAAGTCCTTCGGTTTTGAGCTTCCCGAAGGCGGTTCTGGGCGCGCGGGTTACGGCTCCTTCGAGCAGGTGCTGGACTGTCTGGAAGGGGCGCTTGACGGGCGCGAGGTCCTGGCCGGGGAGCGCTTTTCCGCCGCCGACGTCTATGTGGGCTCCCAGCTCAACTTCGGTCTTCGCTTCGGCATGATCGACAAGCGGCCCGCATTCGAACGCTATGTCGGGCGTCATCTGTCGCGCCCCGCAGCCGTTCGCGCCGCGCAGATCGATGAAGCGGCGAGCCCGCCGCCAGCTTAGACCCGGCGGTCCAAGCTTGGCCGCAGCCCTGAAAACATAAGGGAAATGGTCCCTATTCCGCCCCAGGCGCGACGCCAAAATGTCGCAGTGGGGGGAGCAAATCCGCGGCGCCGTCATAGCGATTAAGGACCTGTTCACGATGTTCGCCCGGGTGGCCCGCCGTCCCGTCGATCCTCTGTCCAGCCCAGGTCCCAGGAGCGCCGCGTGTCGATCAAGGCCTGCAACGTCCCCGTCGTCCCCTCGCACGACCCGGCCTCGGCGCGTCGGCTGCTCCGTCGGCGCGAGCGCTCGGCGCTGACGCTCCTATTCTGCACGGCGCTGGCGTCACTGGGCCTGATGGCCACGCCGCTGGATGGTACGGCCTCCATCACGGGCATGCGTCCGCGCGGCAAGATGGTGGACATCGGCGGCCGGCGCCTGCGCATCGTGTGCGAGGGGCCCAAGGACGCGCCCGGCCCCACGGTGCTGTTCGAATCGGGCGCCTACGGCTTTTCCGGCGACTGGGCGTACAGCCAGCGCGACCTCACCGCCCAGGGCGTGCGATCCTGCGCCTACGACCGCGCGGGCATGGGTCTGTCCGACCCCGCGCCGGCCGACCAGCCGCGCGACGGGATCCATGTAGCGCGGGACCTGGAAAAGCTGCTGGCCGTCGCTCACGTGCCGGCCCCCTACGTCGTCGTCGGCCATTCCATGGCCGGGGCGCGGGTGCATCTGTTCGCCAACCGCAATCCGGACAAGGTCGTGGGCCTGGTGCTGGTGGATTCCACCACGCCGGACGCCATGTCGGACCCCGAAGTGGCCAAATACGTTGCGGACTTCACCAAGGACACGCACATGGCTGCCATGACCGCCCAGTTCGGCATTCTCAAGCTGCTGGCCGGAACGGGCCTCGGCGACAAGGTGGGTCTGCCGCCGGAAGAAGATCGGGAGAAACGCGCCCAGTTCGCCTCGGCGAGCTACAACCGCACCGCCTATGAGGAGGTCAAATACTGGCCCCTGGCCGCCGAACAGGCCGCCCGCACCGGCCCGCTCAACCGCGACCTGCCCGTGGCCGTGATCAGCGCCGGGGTGTTCGACACCGGCGAGGGCCCGCAGATGCTGGCTCTGCAGCCGCCGCCCGCCCGGGCCTCACGCGCAGGCTATGTGGATGTGGTCGCCGGCGCCACGCACAACGGCCTGCTCGGCGCGCGCTATCACACCGCCATCGTGCGCGGGATCGACTTCGTCTTGGACGCGGTGCGCAAGACGCCGCCCCAGATCATCGCCCGCGAACGGGCCGGCCGGATGCAATTGGCCTCACGCTAACAAGCGCTTCTCATACCGCTGTCGCCTTTCCTTCGCCTGCCCTTGCTTCCTCGGGGGCAGGCTTTTTTTGTCAGGCCTGCGCCAGGCGTTGCAGTTCGGCCAGCACCCCGGCGGCGTCGCCCGCAGGCTGCGCGAAGTCCAGGCGCGCGACCTGCTGATCGGCCCGCAGGTCCGCCCCGTCCGGGTCCACCCCGTTTAGTCGCCAGTCGGCCAGGCCGGACGCTTTCGCGCCGAGGGTCTCGATCAGGCTCGGTTGCTCGGCGTTGATCTGCGCGATGATCTGCGGCTCGGCCTGGGCCAGGCAAGCGGCGAGGGCGGGATCCGGGCGCAGGGCGGCCGCGTCCACCCACTCGATCTTGCCGAAGCCGGCCACCAGCTGACCGCGCTCGGGCGTCAGGCGCCACAGGCGAAAATCGCTGAATCCGCGATAGGCCCCCGCCGACGGCTGGCGGCGCAGGAAGCGGTCCATGGCGCGCGCGTCCTGCACCGGTTCGGCCGTGCACAGCAGACTGAGGCGCGGCCCGGCGAGGGGATCGGCCAGATGGCCCGTTGCGTCGAACAGCAGGCAGGCGCGCGGATCGGCAGTGAGATTCTGGGTGTGCTGGGCCAGGTCCGAGAGGAACAGCAAGGGCGAGATGTCATGATCGCAGGCCGCGAGCACCAGGGACACATAGGGCCAGGACTCGCCCTCCAGGCGCGTGCCCAGGCTCGCGCGTCCCGCCTGCCGCATCAGCCGCCGCGCGGTGCGGGCAGAGGTGTCCTCGGTCATGGCCTGCGCTCCCGCATCGACCTGAAATCCTAGCGAGTTTGACCCCCGAGCGGAAATCGTTCCTGCGCCGATGTTTTGAACCACACCCCGTCGCCAAGCGTTGCACTGACGGGACGGTGAGGACATGACGGTGCGGCAGGCAAGATTACGGACAATTTGGAGCATCATCGTCATTGCGGCCGGGATGCTGGCGAGCGGGTGCGCGAGCACGCCGGCGCCCATGGCTGGCGGGCCCTGCTCGGATCAGGCGCTGTCGATCTATTTCGCCGACAATTCCGCCGAGCTCACCGGCCCGGCCCGCGCGGTGATCGCCGACGCCGGCCATCAGGCCGGCCAATGCCGGGTGCGCGAGGTGGAGGTGGTGGGCCTTGCGGATTATCGCGGCCCGCCGGACGCCAATCTCGTCCTGTCGCGCCGGAGGGCCGAGGCGACGGCCCACGCCCTTGAAAACGTCGGCCTGCCAACGCCGCGCTTCACCGTCACCGCCGAGGGCGAGGCCGGCGCCGTCGCGGCCCCCGGCGTGGCCGTGCCCATGCGCCGCGAAGTCAAGGTGATGATCCGGTTTGACCGGTAGGGTCGGCGATTAGGGCTTTCAGTTACCGCAGCGTTTTCAGAATCAAACGCCCCTCCCCCTCGATGGGGTGAGGACCGGTCGCCGAAGGCGATTGGCCGAACGGGCAGGGGTGGGGGTGGGCGCGCTGCAAGCATCGGAAATGGAGCTAGAGGCGGCGTCGCCTCGCGCACCCAATCATTCGATGGTCTGCCACCACCCCCATCCCCCGCCCTTCCCCCATCGAGGGGGAGGGGAGTAGCATTATTTCGATCGACGCCTCAGGTTCATCGTCGTGTCTTGCTGGCTGCGGGCCTCGCCCTGGCGGCCACACGCGCCTACGCCCAGCCTGGACTTAGGCCTGGTCCGTGTGGTGCTCAAGACCGGCAAGGGCGTGATCGGGATCGATCTGAATGTGGGCAAGGCGCCGATCACCGCGCGCAATTTCCTGCACTATGTCGACGCCAGGCGCTTCGACCACGCCAGCTTCTATCGCGTCTCGCACGCGCCGAACGATCCGGCCTATGGCCTGGTGCAGGGCGGAGTGCGCGGCGATCCGGCCAAGCTATTCAAACCCATCGCCCATGAGAGCACCGCGCTCACCGGCCTGACGCACAAGGATGGCACGATCTCCATGGCGCGCGGCAAACCCGGCACGGCCAATGCGGAGTTCTTCATTTGCGTGGGCGATCATCCGGGGTTCGATGCGGGCGGCCCGGGGGGCGATGCGGACGGTTTCGCCGCCTTCGGCCTGGTGGCCGAGGGCATGGACGTGGTGGCCGCCATCTTCGCCATCCCGCCTTCGCCCACGGCGGGCTCGGGTCCATTGAAGGGTCAGATGCTGGTCCCGCCCGTGCCGATCCTCAGCGCGCGGCGGGCCTAAGGTTCCGCGCCTCCCGGCGTAGGCCGGGCCGAGATTATTTCACCACCAAGATCACCAAGAACACCAAGGGCTTGGTGCTTCCTTGGCGCACTTGGTGGGCTTGGTGGTTCAATTCTTGGATTTCCGCGCCCGATCCGGGCAAATCAACGATCGCGTTTATTTTTGTCAGGCGGATGGACCCTTATGCCGTCGCCAAGCGTTGCTTTACGATAATCAAACACCCAGGAGAGATCGAAATGCGCGTGAAATCCTTGTTGGCCGTCTGTTCGGCCCTCAGTCTGGCCGGGGCTTTGACCCTGGCGGTTCCCGCCGGCGCCCAGGATCGGCATGATGATCATGGCGGCGGCCAGCAGGATCGCGGCGGCGACCATAAGGACAATAACGGTAATGTGGTCGCGGCCGGCGTGCTGGGCATGGTGCTGGGCGCCGCGGTGGCGGACTCCAACGACCACCGCGCCTATTACCAGTCGCACATGAACGACAACGATTGGCACAATCGCTGCGCCGCCCGCTACCACTCCTATGATCGCGGCAGCGGCACCTATCTGGGCCGCGACGGCAAGCGCCACTACTGCCACCTGTAGGATAGGGCCACCCCCTCAACCGCTCATCCCCGCGGAAGCGGGGAGGTGGAATTTCGTCGAAGTGCAACACCCTTGAGAAGACCTCGGCGGGTGTCTGGAAGTCCAGGCATTTTC
>CAWDPL010000010.1:0-11279 GCA_963804105.1 uncultured Alphaproteobacteria bacterium | reverse complement strand
GTTTTCCCTCTACTGGTTCGGTTGCGCGTATTGCTAAATGGTCGGGCTGTCGCCGGCCCTGGGCGCGTTCCTGGCGGGAGTGGTGCTGGCGGAAAGCGAGTTCCGGCGCGAACTTGAGACCGACATCGAGCCGTTCCGCGGCCTGCTGCTCGGCCTGTTCTTCATCACCGTGGGGCCAGCCTGAACCTTCAGATCGTGGCGGCCCAGCCCCCTGCTGCTCATCGGCCTGGTGCTGGCGGTGATGACGATCAAGGCCCTGGTGATGTACGCCTGCCTGGCGCAGCTCGGACGGCGCGACGCGGCGAAGACCGCGGCGCTGCTCGGCCAGGTGGGCGAATTCGCCTTCGTCCTGATCGGCTTTGTCGCGCTCAGCCGGGTGATCGATCCGCGGCTGGCGGCCTTTCTGACGGCCGCGGTCGCCCTGTCCATGGCCCTGACGCCCTTGGCCGTGGTTTTGTGCGACCGCATCGCCGAGCGCCTGGAAGGGCTGCGCCCGGGCGGCCGCCGCAGAACAAGCCGTTCGACACCGGGGCGCCGGACGCCATCATCGCGGGCTTTGGCCGGTTCGGCCAGATCGCCGGCCGCCTTTGACCGCCAACGGCTTTTCCACCGTGGTGCTGGATTCCAGCATCGAGCAGGTGGAGACCCTGCGCCGAATTCGGCCGGCGCGTGGCCTACGGCGACGCCACTCGGCTGGACCTGTTGCGCCAGGCCGGCGCGGCCGGAGCCAAGGTGCTCGTTGTGGCCATCGACGACCGCGACGACGCCTCGCGCCTGGTGGAAATCGGCGCGGGCGGCCTTCCCCAATCTCGAGATTTCTGGCCCGCGCCTGGGATCGTCGCCACGCCTATGACCTGCTGCGCAACGGCGCGGACGCGGTGGAGCGCGAGACCTTCGAGTCGGCCCTGCGCCTGGGCGCCCGGGCCCTGACGTCGATGGGCTTCCGCGCCCACCGCGCCCATCGGGCCGCCGGCCTGTTTCGCCAGCACGACCTGAAGGCCTTTTACGAATTGGCGCCTGTGGCGGGCGAGGAGGAACGCTATATTCTGGCGGTGCGCGACAGCCAGAGCACCATGGATCGACTGCTCAAGGCCGACCTGGACCGGCTGAGGCCCGACTATGTGGATGAGGCCTGGGACGTGACCAGCCTGAACAGCGAACTGTTGGATAGCGCCAAGCCGACGCCTAAGGCCGGCCATGACGCCTGACGCCAAACAGCCCGCGGCGTTCCTGGACCGCGACGGCGTGCTCAACGTGGACCTCGGCTATGTGCACCGCACCGAGGATCTTGAGTGGATCGCCGGGGCGCCGCAGGCCGTGAGGCGCCTGAACGACGCCGGATATCTGGTGGTCGTGGTCACCAACCAGTCGGGCATAGGCCGCGGCTATTACGACGAAGCCTCGATGGACAGCGTGCATGAAGCCTTGCGCATGCATCTGGCCACAGCCGGCGCGCGGATCGACGCCATCTACGCCTGCCCGTTCCATCCCGAAGCGATCCTCGAGCGTTTTCGCCATCCCGACCATCCCGACCGCAAACCCAATCCGGGTCTTCTACTGCGCGCCATGCGGGACTTCGCCATCGATCCGGAGCGTTCGTTCATGATCGGCGACAAGGACAGCGACATGGAAGCGGCCCGCCGAGCGGAGGTGACGGGCTATCTGTTCAATGGCGGCGATCTGGACGCCTTCGTCCGGGCGATTCTGTCGGCGAACGAGATCCGCCCATGACCGACGCCCTCGCCGCCGAGCGCATCCCGCCTGTGTCCCTGGCGCTTTATGGGCGCGATTTTGACGCCTTCGCCCAGACGCTGGGCCGATCCTTTGCTCGCTACGGCTTTGCCGTGGTCGCCGACCACGACCTGCCGGCGGAACTTACCGAAGGCGCGTTGAATGCGGCCAAGGCTTTTTTCGCCCTGCCCGACGCGATCAAGCGGCGCTATCACACGCCCGGCGGCGCGGGCCAGCGCGGCTATACGCCGTTTGGCGTTGAGGCGGCCAAAGGCGCGCAGGTCGTGGACCTGAAGGAGTTCTGGCACGTGGGCCGCGAGTTGCCACCGGGACACCCCTACCGCGCCGTCATGCCCGACAATGTTTGGCCGGCCGAGATCGAGGGGTTTCGGTCCGCCATCGACCGGCTTTACACCGGCCTGGATGGTCTGGGCCGCAAGATCCTGCGCGCCCTGGCGCATTATCTTGAGTTGGACGACGCCTTCTTCGAGGACCCCGTGCGCGACGGCAACAGTGTGTTGCGCCTGCTGCACTACCCGCCCGTGCCGGCCGATGCGCCCGGCGTTCGGGCGGGCGCGCATGAAGATATCAACGTCATCACCCTGTTGCTCGGAGCCGAGGAAGCGGGGCTCCAAGTGCTTGACCGAGACGGGCGCTGGCTGCCCATCAATGCGCCGCCGGGCGCGGTGGTGTGCAACATCGGCGACATGCTGGCCCGCCTGACCAACCACGCCCTGCCCTCCACCACCCACCGCGTGGTCAACCCCGCGCCCGAGCGGCGCGGGGTCTCGCGCTATTCCACGCCCTTCTTCCTGCATTTCCGGCCGGACTACCTGATCCGGACCCTGCCCGGCTGCGTGGACCCGCAAAATCCCGACCGCTACCCTGAGCCGATCACCGCTAACGCATTCCTGCGCCGCAGGCTCAAGGAAATCCGCCTGCTCTAGACCTCTCAAAGACGCCGCCTCGACCTCGGCCTTTGCCGTCAAAGCCATTGTGTGGTCTGCTTCCGACAAAGCGGGAGGATAATCATGAAATTTACGGCGATTTTGGCGGCGGGCGGGATCTTGCTCGCGGCGAATTCGGCCTGGGCGCAAGACGCCTGCACGCGGCCGACCGAACCGGCCAAGGTGGACGGCAAGACCGCGACGATCGATCAAGTGCTCGCCGCCAAGGCGCTGGTGACGGCGTTTATAGCCTCGTCCGACGCCTATCAGGCCTGCGTGTTCGACGGCTTGCAAGCTCAACAGGCCGCCGCCAAGAAGAATGGCCTTTCGGTGGAGCCGTCGGTGGTCTCCGACGCTCAATCCGACATCAGCAACAACCAGGCGGCCAAGGAGCGGGTGGGCAAGTGGTTCAACCAGGCCGTCAGGGATTATAAGGCGACCCACCCGTCATAGAATGCGCCTTGGCCTAAGCGTCTGGGCCAATTGCACCGGACAGGTCAGCGCTTTTTCAGGCGCGATCCCGGCGCGGACACGGTGGGGCCGAATTGAACCGGCGCGGAGGTCTTGGCCTTCACCTCGTCGACCTTAGGCGGTTCGACGGTCTTGGATTCGGATTTCTTGTTCATGGCCGAACCTAACGCAGACGCTCAGGCGCGGCCAGCGAGCCTTGTCACGACGGATCTTGCATTCTCGTTCCCGCCCGACGCCTTGTCCCGGACCGTCGGACGATGAAAACGCCTCCGGCCCCAGGCGGGATCGGAGGCGTTTAGGCTTTCAGGCCACCTGGATCAGCGGTCGTAGTGTTCCGCCCAGTGCAGGCGCTGGCTCAAGTTGTTGAGCAGGCCTTCGAGATAGTCGCGGTCCTCGCGGCGCAGACGCCCGCCGTCCTGATACTCCAGGCGCCGGTCTTCCTCGCGAATGCGGCGCATCTCCCCGCGGATGTCGCCGACTTCCCGGGGGGACAGCCGGCCGTCACGGATCGCTTCGTCGACCCTGTGATCCAGGAAATCGATGCGCTCATGCACGCCCTCGGGCGCTCCATACCAGAAATCGCGACGTCCCGGCGGCGGGGGCGGGGGCGGCGGGCCGGGAGGACCCTGATAGTAATAGCCGCTCGGGCAGGGGTGGTTCTGCGAGCCGGCGATCGTGGCGCCGGCCACCGCGCCGCCCACGGCTCCGACCGCCGCGCCGTCGCCCTGGTGGCCTTTGCCCGCAACGGCGCCGCCGAGCAGCGCGCCGCCGAGGGCGCCCAACACGGCCCCGGTCGCGGTGTTGTTCTCATTGGAGCGCACGCAGCCGGGATCATAGGGCTGGGCCATGGCCGCGCCGGGGATCGCCAAGGCCAATAGGCCTGTTATCAACAGGGTCTTCTTCATGGGGATATCCTCTCGATTGGCCCTGTCCGCGACCAACTCGGGCGACGGACAGGTCAGGCTGAAATTGAACTCACGCATACCTAATCGCGAATCGTGTCTGAACGTTGCACGGCCAAGTCCGTTCATCGGCCGTTCACCGTCGGGACAGGACGCCGGGTCTAAACGTCCACCTCAGCGTCCAGGGCGTTGTCCTGGATGAATTCGCGTCGGGGCTCGACCAGATCGCCCATCAGGCGGGAGAACATGTCGTCGGCGTCGTCGGCGTGGGTGACCTTGACCTGCAGCAAGGTGCGCGCGTCGGCGTCCAGCGTGGTTTCCCACAGCTGTTCCGGGTTCATCTCGCCCAAGCCTTTGTAGCGTTGGATCGACAGACCCTTGCGGCCGGCGTCCAGCACAGCGGCGACCAAATCCAGCGGCCCGCGCACCGTGGCGACCTTGTCCTTGCGGCGGAACGTGGCCGGCTTGGAGAAGGTCTCGGCCAGCTCCACCGCGCGCTCGGCCAGGCGGCGGGCGTCCAGCGAATGCAGCAGGGCCTCCTCCAACACGATCCGTTCGGACACCCCTCGACGAACACGCACGAACACATAGCCGCCGGGCGGCACGGTGTCCTCGACGGTCCATGGTCCATCGCCTTCCTCGGCGTAGAGATCCAGCCGCCGGGCGGCGGCGGCGGCGTCCGCCGCCTTGCCGAACAGTCCGGCCAAGGCCGTTTGTTCCACGGCGAAGGCGGGCGCGCGATTGGACAGGCGCTCGATATTGGCCTGGGCTGTGCGTGCGGTCATCACCAGGGCCCGCAGATCCTGCCCGGTGAGGCGCTCGCCGGAAACCAGGTCCAGGCTCGCCCCGTCCACGCCCTCGTCGATCAGGAAGGCGTCCATCTCCGCGTCGTCCTTCAGGTAGCGCGAGGACTTGCCCTTGGCCGCCTTATACAGCGGCGGCTGAGCGATATAGAGAAAGCCCCGTTCGATCACCTCGGGCATCTGCCGGTAGAAGAAGGTGAGCAAAAGGGTGCGGATGTGCGCGCCGTCCACGTCGGCGTCGGTCATGATGACGATCTTGTGGTAGCGCAGCTTTTCGATATCGAACTCGTCGCGCCCGATCCCGGCGCCCAGGGCCATGATCAGGGTGCCGACCTGTTCGGACCCCAACATCTTGTCGAACCGCGCCCGTTCCACATTGAGGATCTTGCCGCGCAAGGGCAGAACCGCCTGGTTCTCGCGGTTGCGCGCTTGCTTGGCGGAGCCGCCGGCGGAATCGCCTTCGACGATGAACAGTTCGGACTTGGCCGGGTCACGCTCCTGACAGTCGGCCAGCTTTCCGGGCAAGGAGGTGATGTCCAGCGCCGACTTGCGCCGGGTCAGCTCGCGGGCCTTGCGCGCGGCCTCGCGCGCGGCGGCGGCCTCGACGATCTTGCCGACGATGGCCTTGGCCTCGATCGGATGCTCCTCGAACCACTGCGACAGCCCCTCGCCCACCAGGCCTTCCACCGCCGGGCGCACCTCGGAGGACACCAGCTTGTCTTTTGTCTGACTGGAGAACTTCGGATCGGGCACCTTGACCGACAGCACGCAGGTCAGGCCCTCGCGCGCGTCCTCGCCGGTGACGGCGACCTTCTCGCGCTTGGCCGCGCCGGAGCTTTCCACATAGGCCGACATCACCCGCGTGAGCGCCCCGCGAAAGGCGGCAAGGTGAGTGCCTCCATCCCGCTGGGGGATGTTGTTGGTGAAGCACAACATCTGCTCGTGATAGCTGTCGTTCCACCACAAGGAGAGATCGATCTCGACCTTCTCGCGCCGACCTTTGATGACGATGGGCGACTTGATCAGGGGCGTCTTGGCCTTGTCCAGGTGGCGCACGAAGGCTTCCAGCCCGCCCTCATAAGACATGACCTCCTCGAAGGGCTCGGCCTCGCGTAGGTCCCTCAGCTTGATGGTCACGCCGGAATTGAGGAACGCCAATTCGCGCAGGCGGTGCTCCAGCGTCTTGCGGTCGAACTCGATGCTGGAGAAGGTTTCCAGCGACGGCAGGAACGAGACCTGGGTGCCGGTGAGGAAATCGCCGTTGGCCCGAAAGGGCGCGGGACCGGTGATCACCAGGGGCGAGACCGCGTCGCCGCGCCGGAACTCCATCTCGTGGGTGAGCCCGCCGCGATAGACCTTCAGCCTGAGCCAGTCCGACAGGGCGTTGACCACCGACACGCCCACCCCATGCAGACCGCCGGAAACCTTGTAGGAGTTCTGATCGAATTTCCCGCCGGCGTGCAGCTGGGTCATGATCACCTCGGCCGCCGACACCCCCTCGCCCTCGTGGATGTCGGTGGGAATGCCGCGCCCGTCGTCGGTCACCGTGGCCGAGCCGTCGGCGTTGAGGATCACCTCCACCAGGGTGGCGTGGCCGGCCAGGGCCTCGTCTATGGCGTTGTCCACCACTTCATAGACCATGTGGTGCAGGCCCGAGCCGTCGTCGGTGTCGCCGATGTACATGCCCGGCCGCTTGCGCACGGCGTCCAGGCCCTTGAGCACCTTGATGGAGTCCGCGCCATATTCGGCCTGAGCCGCCGCGGCGACCTCATCCCCAGTCAGTTCGGGGCCCGTTTCGATTTCGTCTTCAGCCATGATTTTCAGTCGTCCAGAACGGTCATTCGGCCGGCGTCGACGCTTACCGGCATTGCCCGCCCCTTCAGGTCCACAAACAGCGCCTCATCGGCGCCCGTCAGAAAAGCCTGGAGCCCCAGCGCCGTGATTTCGTCGAAGAGGGCCGCCCGCCGGAGCCTGTCCAGATGGGCGGCGACCTCATCTAGCAACAATATAGGATTCGGCGCGAAATCCGCACGGGAAAGTCGCGCCGCCTGGGCCAAAACCAGGTTCAAGATCAAGGCCTTTTGCTCTCCGGTGGAGCATTCCGCCGCCGGCCGGTCCTTGTCCCGGTGCAGCACGCTGAAATCGCCCCGATGTGGGCCCGTCAGGGATCGCCCGGCCGCCTGGTCGCGCTCGCGTCCGCGCGCCAGGGCCGACGTCAATCGGGCCTCGATTTCCGCCTCGGCGACGCCCTGGCCGGCCAAGGTCTCCCACTCTCCCGTCAGGCCCAGGGCGGCCTGAGGGAAGGGCCGGTCGCGGCGTGCATCGATCTCGTCCTGCAGGGCGTGCAGGGTGCGGACGCGCGCGGCGGCCAACGCCGCGCCGGATTGCCCCATCTGCGCCTCCAGGGCGTTCAGCCAGGCCGGGTCGCCCGCACCGTCCTCGAGCAGGCGCATCCGCTCGCGCATGGCCTTCTCATAGGCCAAGGCGATTTCGGCGTGCCGGGGCTCGGCGGCGAAGGTCAGGCGATCCAGGAAGCGCCTTCGGTCCCCCGCCCCGTCCAGAAACAGCCGGTCCTGCGCCGGGGTGAGCCAGATCGGGCGCACATAGGCCGTCAGCCGCCCGGGCGGGGCCGGTTCGCCGTCGATGCGCACCAGCCGGCGCGCGGCGGCGGGGGCGTCGGTTCCCGCGCCCAGACGGACTTCGCCGTCAGGACCTGAGGCCAGCACCGACACCGCCCAAGGCCGTCCCTGCGCCTCCCCGGGCAGCCGCCGCCCCACCTCGGCGATCGCCGCGCCCCTCAGCCCGCGCCCCGGCGCCAGCAGGGAAATCGCCTCCAGCACATTGGTCTTGCCCGCCCCGTTGGGCCCGAACAGGAAAACCGAACGGCCGCAGGCTTGGAGCTGCGCGCGCTCGTAGGAGCGGAAATCGGTCAGGGCGATGGATTGAAGGACCGATTGGGTCACCCCAAACCCCGCTCATCCCCGCGGAAGCGGGGACCCAGGTTTTTATTCCGGTTCCAGATCGTCATAAAGATCGCGCCACCCGGGATTGAACCGTCCGATCACTTCGATCTTCCACGCCCTGTTCCATTTCTTCATCGCCCGCTCTCGGGCAAAAGCGCCCTCCCGCGTTTCAAACAGTTGGTACCAGACCAGCAGCTTGATTCCATATTTCGAAGTGAAGCCGGGAATTTCGCCGGTCTTCTGCTCCCAAATGCGTCTGGAGAGCGTGTCGGTCTGGCCGATGTATAGGGTTCCGTTCCGTTTGCTGGCGAGGATGTAGACGTAAAAGGCCAATCATGCTCTCCAAATGCGAACTGGACAGCCCTAGGTCCCCGCTTTCGCGGGGATGACCGGATTTAAGATATTCGGTTCCTAAGCAAAATTCGCACGCCCCACCCGACCAGCGCCCAACAGATCAGGGTCCACAATACGCCCAAGGCCCAGGCGCTGGAATTCAGGTGGATATGGATCTGCGCGATCTGGCCGTTCGCGGCGCGCAGGGGCGTGAGCAGGGTGTCGATCAGCGTCCAGGCGATGAACAGCTCCGGCACCCACAGCGCCGCGCCGATGAACACCAGCGCCCGACCCAGCCTGCGCCGTCCGCGCGACGCCATCAGACCCGCAGCGGCATCAGCACGTACTGGACCGCGGGGTCGGAGGCGTCGAGCACCAGGGTCGGCGAGGCGGGGTCGGCGAAGCGGAACTCGGCGACCTCGCCCTGAATCTGGCCGGCCACGTCCAGCAGATAACGGGCGTTGAAGCCGATCTCGAACGCCTCGCCATCGTAATCCGCTTCCAGTTCCTCCACGGCCTGGCCCGCTTCCATGTTGCGCACCGTCAGGGTCATGCGGCCCGGCTCGATGGCCAGCTTCACCGAACGGGACTTCTCGGCGGAAATCGTCGCCACCCGGTCGACCGCCGCGGCGAACACCGCATTGTCCACCGTCAGCACCCGATTGTTGTCCTTGGGAATCACCCGCCCATAATCGGGGAAGGCGCCGTCGATCACCTTGGAGGTGAGGGAAGCGCGGCCGAAGGCCAGGCGAACCTTGGAGGCGGACAGCTGCAGATCCACCGTCTCGCCCGCGTCCTCGATCAGGCGGCGCACCTCCTGCACCGTCTTGCGGGGAACGATCACGCCGGGCAGACCCGCCGCGCCCTCCGGCGCCGGCATCTCCGCCAGAGCCAGGCGATGGCCGTCGGTGGCCACCGCGCGCAGCTTGGCCGCCGCGCCCTCGCCCACGGTGTGCAGATAAAGCCCGTTCAGATAGTAGCGCGTCTCCTCGTTGGAGATGGCGAAGCGGGTCTTGTCGATCAGGCGGATCAGATCGGCCACGTCCACCGTGATCTGGCCCGACAGGCCGTCGGAGGACATCACCGGAAAATCGCCGGCGGGCAGCACCGGCAGATTGAAGCGCGAACGGCCGGCCGACACCTGCAGGCGCGGATCATCGCCCGTGTAGCGCAACTCCACGTCCGCGCCTTCGGGCAGTTTGCGCGCGATCTCGTACAGCGTGTGGGCCGAGGCGGTGATCTGGCCGGGGGTGTCCACCTGGGCGGCGGCGAAGTCGACGATCTCCATGTCCAGGTCGGTGGCGGAAAAGGCCACGCCGCCGCGCTCGGCCGAGATCAGCACATTGGACAGGATCGGAATGGTGTTGCGTCGTTCCACGACGCTTTGCACATGACCCAGCGCCTTGAGCAGCCCAGCGCGCTCGATTGTGAACTTCATTGGCTCGTCCAGTCTTGCGGCGCCGCCGAATCGATGCCCGCGCGGCCCGCCAGGGAAAGGGGTGGTGAGATTAGCCCAAAACCTTGGCGGGGGAAGAGCCTGTGGGCCAAGTAAACGCCGACGCACAGCCCGGCGTCGAGTTCATTTATGAACGGCGTCCTCGGGCTCGGCTTATCGCCGCCCACACGCAAGGATGACGACGGATTTTTCAGACCGCCTCAGCCGCGCAACTTGCGGACCAGGGCCTCAAGGTCCCGGCTGAGCTGAACGTCCAGCGCCTTGAGCTCCTCGATGCGGCGCACGGCGTGCAGCACCGTGGTGTGATCGCGCCCGCCGAAACGACGCCCGATGTCGGGCAAGGAGCGGGTGGTCAGCTGCTTGGCCAGCCACATCGCCGCCTGGCGTGGCCGCGCGATGGCCCGGTTGCGCCGCTCGGACACCAGATCGACCTGCTTCAGGCCGAAATGCTCGGCGGTGGCCTTCTGAATGTCGTCCACCGTCACGCGCTTTTCGCTGCCGCCGCGCAGATGCGGGCGAAGAATGGCCTGAGCCTCGTCCAGTCCCACGGTGCAAACCCCTTCGGCAAGACGAGCCACCAGCGTGTTGAGCGCGCCCTCAAGCTCGCGCACGGAATCGGTGAAGCGATCGGCCAGAAACTCCAGCACCTCGGGGCGAGCCGCGGCCGGGCCGCGGAAATCGTGCTGGCGGGCCAGCAGCAGCAGCTTGCGCTCCAGAATGCCCAGACGCAGGGTCCGGTCGGCGGGTTCTATGCCGCACACCAGGCCGGCCGACAGGTGCGAGCGCAGGCGCGCCTCCACCTCGGCCAAGGCCGACGGCGGCCGGTCCGCGCTCAGCACCACCCGCCGGCCCTCGGCGGTCAGCGCCATGAGGGTGTGGAACAGCTCTTCCTGGCTGGATTGCTTGCCGCCGATGAAGTGCACGTCGTCGATCAACAGCAGGTCGGCGGTGCGCAACTCGTCCTTGAAGGCGGCGGTGGCCTTGTCCATCACCGCGCGCACGAAGGTCGACAGGAAGCGTTCGGCGGTCAGATAGACCACCTTCTTGTCCGGCGCCGCACGCCCGGCCTCCCAGGCGATGGCGTTGAGCAGGTGGGTCTTGCCGAAACCGTAGGGGCCGTGGAACAGCACCGGGTTGAAATGGCCGTCCGCCCATGAGGCCACGCGTCGCGCCACGGCGAAGGCGAACTCGTTGGACGGCCCGGTGACGAAGCTGTCCAGGGTGTGACGGTCCTGCAGGCCCGCGGCGCGCACCGGTCGCGGGCGCTCCTCGCCGGCCACCGCTATCGGAGGCGGGGCCGGGCCTGAGCGGCGACAGGCGAAGCCGCGGCTTGGGCCTCGACCTCGAAACGGGATTTCAGATCGAGCGCGCGGCCTTGCGGATCATGCAGGGCCCACAACTCAGAGATGCGTCTCCAGGCGTTGCGGCGAATCCAGTCGCGCGCGATGCCGGTCTGAGTCACCAGCACCAACCCGCCGTCGCATTCGCGCAGGGCCGCCTGCGCCAGCCACGAACCGAAGGCGCCTTCGCCCAGTTCGCTTTTCAGCGCCGCGCACGCCTTGGTCCACACCACCCCAGGGGGCGTCGCCATGGTCGACCCCACAAGTCCCGCCGCCGTCATTTTTCTCTGTTCCCGACCACTGTATCGACCGTCGCCCCGGCGACGATCGGCA
>CAWDPL010000009.1:0-6178 GCA_963804105.1 uncultured Alphaproteobacteria bacterium | reverse complement strand
CGCGGCGTCAGCCCAGGGCGCCCGTCGTCTTCAGCAGCCACAGCAGGCCGCTGATGGTGAAGAAGGACGCGGCGGTGGCGAGCAGCATGGCCGCGGCGCTCCGTTCCTCCTGGCCGTAGCGCTGGGCGATGATGGTGTAGACGCCCGGCATGGGCATGGCCGCCATCACCACGGCGGCGATCGTCAGCTTAGGATCCAGCACGGGCAGCCCTAGCCGCGTGGCCAGAATCACCGCGCCGAACACGGCCATGGGATGGATCAGCAACTTGCCGACGGCGAGCGGCGCGACCTTGCCCGCCATTCCGCGCAGGGACGCCTCGCGCAACACGCCACCCACGACGAACAGCGAGACCGCGCCGCTGGCCGAGGCGAACAGCGTCAAGGTGCGGCTGGCCACATCCGGCAGGCGCCAGCCGGCGAGTGAGACGATCAGCCCGAGCGCCATGGCCACGACGAGCGGATTTCGCGCCAGCCGCTCGGCGGAGGGCGCGCGCCACGCCGACCCAGGACAGGTGCGCGTGGCTTTCCCGATCGGCCAGGACCAGGATGATCGGCAGGACGAGCAGGTTCTCCACCATCATGTTCAGCGCCACCGAGACCCCGGCGACCCCCGGCAGAACCAGCAGCAGGGTGGGATAGCCGATATAGGCGCTGTTGGAACAGGACACGCCCATGGCGGCCATGGCGCCGGCCGCGGCGCCGCCGCGGCCCAGCCGCCGGCTGAGGCCATAGCCCAGGGCGATCATCGCGACCGACCCCGCGCCATAGGCCGCCAGATAGGTCGGGTTGAGGATTTCGGCGACCTTGCGCTGATACACGGCGTTGAACAGCAGCGCCGGTAAGGCGATGTTGAACACGAACCGGCCCAGCACGCGCATGTCCGCCTTGCTGAACAGACCGCTCCGCGCGGCCAGATAGCCGATCGCGATGCACAGATAGATCGGCCCGGTGATCGACAGGATTTCAAGCATGCGCAGGCGAAGGCTGTTCCATCCAAGGCCAAGGCGGCCATCTTGAACGGACCTCGGCGCCGCGCGCTATCGAATAATTTCCATGGGTGAAATGGCGCGCCCGGAACGATTCGAACGTCCGACCCTCAGATTTGTAGTCTGATGCTCTATCCAGCTGAGCTACGGGCGCGCATGCCTTGCGGCGAGGGCGCGGAACCTAGCCGCAACGCCGTCCCGGCGCAACCCGCTTGGACGGGAGATTTGCGGCGCTGAAACTCCGCTTGCGGCTGGACGTCGAAGCCGCGTCCGGGTCACATGGCGCCTTTCGCCGGAGCGATTTGTCGTCATGCGTTCGCCTTCCTTCACCTCCCTGTTCGCCCTGGCCGCCTTCGCGCTCGGGGCCCCGGCTCCGGCTTCGGCCTCGGACCACGCCATGGTCGTGGCGGCCAATCCCCTGGCGGCGCAGGCCGGGCTGAAGGTGCTGAAGGCCGGGGGCGACGCGGCCGACGCAGCGGTGGCGATCCAGGCGGTGCTGGGGCTGGTGGAGCCGCAGAGCTCGGGCCTGGGCGGCGGCGCCTTCATGACCTACTACGACGGCAAGACCCGCACGGTGGTCGCCTACGACGGCCGCGAAATGGCCCCGGCGGGCGCGACGCCGGACATGTTCCAAGGCCCCGACGGCAGGCCTCTGCCCTTCGTCACCGCGGTGCTCAGCGGCCGCTCCACCGGCGCGCCGGGGGCGGTGGCCCTGCTGGCCCTGGCGCACAAGGAGCACGGACGCCTGCCGTGGAAGTCGCTGTTCGGCTCGGCCGGGCGCCTGGCCGACGACGGCTTTACGGTCAGCCCGCGCCTGTCCGGCTTCGTCAACGGCCGCGCGCCCGAGGCTCGCGCGCCGGACATCGTCGCCTATTTCACCAAGCCGGACGGCGACGGAGTGCAGACCGGCGACCTGCTCAGGAACCGCGCCTACGGCGAGACGCTGCGCATGCTTGCGTCGCAGGGTCCGCGCGCGCTCTACGCGGGACCGGTGGCGCGCGACATAGCTGCGCGCGTGCATGGCGATCCGATTCCCGGGACGCTCACGGCGGCCGATCTTTCCGCCTATCGCGCCAAGGAGACCCAGGCGCTGTGCCGGCCGCACAAGGCTTACTTGGTGTGCGTGCCGCCCCCGCCTTCCAGCGGGGAGGGCCTGCTGCAGGCGCTGGAAATGCTGGAGCACACCGACATCGCCGCGCGCGGGCCGGACGATCCCAAGGCCTGGCTGGAATTTATCGAGGCCAGCCGCCTGATGTACGCCGACCGTGACCGTTACATCGGCGATCCGGACTTCGTCTCCATCCCCCTGGATGGACTGCTGGACCCGGCCTATGTCGCCTCGCGCGCGGCCCTGATCGGCGATGTGGAAGGCCCCCCGCCGCCGGCCGGGACGCCGCCGGGCGCGGCGCCGCGCGGGCCGGACGCACACGGCCGAGCCTGGAGGCACGTCGCATTTCGTGGTGGTGGACAAGGATGGGAACGTCGTCTCCATGACCACCTCGGTGGAGAGCGTGTTCGGCTCGGGCCGTATGAGCCACGGCTTCGTGCTCAACAACCAGCTCACCGACTTCTCGTTCAGTCCGATGGACCCGAACGGCGCCCAAGCCGGCGAACGCGGTCGCGCCGCTGAAAAGACCCCGCTCGACCATGTCGCCGGTGATCGTGCTTGACAGACGGGGGCGTTTTTACGCCGCCCTGGGCTTGCCCGGCGGCAATGCGATCCTGGCCTTCAACCTCAAGGTTCTGGTCGCCCTGCTCGACTGGGACTTGCCGCCTGACAAGGCGGTGGCCCTACCGAATATCGTGGCGCGCGGCGGCGATGTCGGGGCCGAACTCGACAAGATGTCCCCGGCCATGATCGCGGGCCTGTCCGGCCTGGGCGTGACCCTGCGCCCGGGCCAGGGCGAGGATTCCGGCTTTCACGTGGTCACCGCCAAGGGCGGCCGACTGCGGGGCGCGGCCGATCCGCGGCGCGAAGGCGTGGTGCTGGGCTATTGAGCTTCGAGCAGCTTCAGCTCGAACACCGCCCCGTCCGCGCCGTTGGCGGCCAGGGTCAAGTCGCCGCCGTTGGCCCTGGCCAATTCGCGGGAAATGGCCAGGCCCAGGCCCGTGCCGCCGGGCCGCGCTGAGCCGGAAAACGGCTGAAACAGGCGCTCCAGGGCCTTGCGGCGGCAGGCCCGGTCCGTTGTCGGCGATGCGCACCGCCAGGACCCCGTCGCGCCGCTCGACGGTCACCTGGATCAGGCCCGTCCTACGGGGCTCGGCGACGGTCTGGATCGCTTCGCGCCCGTTGCGCAGCAGATTGACCAGGATCCGGTGCAGTTGGTCGGGATCGGCCAGGACGGTCGTGGCCGGATCGACCAGGGCCTGCAGCCGCACAGCGCCTTCGCCTGTCAGGCCTGCATCCTCTCCGGCGGCCTCCACGGCGGCCAGCAGCGGGACGGCCACGGTCTCGGGCGCGCGCTCCTCGCTTTTGCCGTAGTCGAGCACGTGCGAGGCCAGGGCCACGGCGCGGTCCAGCGCCCGCTCCAGGCGCGGCAGCGCCTTGGCCACGCCGGGATCGCCGCTCTGGGCCAGGCGTTCCGATGCGATCTGGGCGCTGGTGAGCATGTTGCGCAGGTCGTGGTTGATCTTGGCCACCGCCTCTCCGAGCGCCGCCAGCCGAGCGCGGGAGGCCAGGGCCGCGCGCAAATCCGCCTGCATGCGGTCCAGCTCCGCTTCGGCCCGGCCGATCTCGTCGCGGCGGGCCGACACCTCGATCTTGGCGGCCGGATCATCCGGGTCGGCGGCGAAGCGCTCCATGGACACGGTGATCCGCCGCATGGGCTGGACCAAGAGGGCGTTGAGCGACAGATAGATCAGCCCGCCCGCCACCGCCGAAACGAAGACGGTGACGCCCACAAGGCCCAGCAGATAGCTCGCCAGCTCCCGGCGCAGCGGCTGGCGCGGGGTGATGATCTCCACGAAGTCGCCGTCGCGAAAGCGCGGCTTGGCCACCACGCGCACCATCCGGGCGTTGTCGCCGAACGCGATGGCGAAGGGCTCGGCCAGCCAGCCCAGAAGGTTGGATCGGCGCAGATCGACCAGTTCCGGCGCCCGTTGCATGGGCGGACCCTGCAACAGCAGCCGGCGGATGCCGTCGCTTTGCACGGCCACCGACACCACGCCCGCGCCGGTCAGCAGCTGGCCGGCCAGGGTGTCGGTGACGATCTGGTCCGGCGCGGCCTCCACCGCCAGGGACGCCAGTTCCGCGGCGCGCACCCGCTCCTCCAGCCGGCTCTGCACAAAGCCCGCCAGGGACGGGGCCAGGATCAACAGTTCCGCCGCCATGACGAATAGGGCGGTGAGCACCAGGAGGCGGGCGGAAAGACCCGCCGGCCACAGCCAAAGGCGGGCGTTCTCGCTCAGGCGAGACGCCGGAGTTGGCGCGGCCGGATTCGGCGCGGCGTCCGTCATGGGTCCTGGTTACTTCAGCGACGGGCCGGGGGCAACGCGGCTAGGGGGCCGAGGTCGTCGCGCCGCGTCGCGCGCGCCACCAGTGATGGGCGATCGGCAGGACAGACAGGAGCGCCAGAGCGATCAGCGGCAGCATGATGCGCGGCGCCAGGAACAGCTGCGGGCCCAAGTGCTCGCCGCGGTCGAACATACGGTCCAGCCCCGCGCCCAGGCTGGCGTAGATCAGCGACGCCGGCGCAATGCCCATGACGGTGGCGACGACGAAGGCCCGCGCAGGGGCGCCGACAAGGCCGGCGGCGAGGTTGACCAGCCAGAACGGCGTGACCGGGATCAGGCGCAGGGTCAGCAGATAAAGGAAGGCGTCCTGCCGGAAACCTTCCTCGAAGGCCTTGATCCTGGGGCTCAGTCGTCCGATCCAGGGAGTCGCCCACGGTCAGCCGGCAGACGGCGAACACGATGATCGCGCCGATGGAGCAGCTGAGGTCCGCCAGGAGGGCGCCGATCCAGGGCCCGAATAGGAAGCCGCCGGACAGGGTCATGATCAGGGCGCCGGGAAGCGACAGGCTGATCACCCCCACATAAACCGCCAGATAGAGCAGGGCCGCCTGAACGGGATGGGCCCGGACGAAGGCGTGCAGGCCGAAGCGGCCGGCGCGAAGTTCGTGCAGGGACAGATGGTTCAGGGCCCCGCTGGCGATCACCGCCGCCAGACCCGCCATGAGAAGTGCCGCCGGGCCGAAGCGCTGGATCAGGCCCAGCGCCGAAGCGGGCTTTCGCACGGTTCGCTCGCATGAATCGATCCTTCGCCGGCCGCCGCTCTCGGGCCCCGCCGTCCGCTCTTAACGCACGCCTAAGGCCTGGCCACCGAAACGAACCCGTCGGCCTTAAGCCGCGCCGCCAGGTCGCGCTCTCAGGCGCCGACCAGCCCCGGCCCTCGTAGACCAGCGCGCTGTACAGCTGAATTGCGCAGGCGCCGGCCCGATCTTGGCGTAGGCGTCCGCCCCGTGCGTCACGCCGCCCGCGCCGATCAGCGCGAAACGTCCTTGGGCTGCGGAGTGAAAGCGCGCTAGCACGGCAGTGGACAGGACGCGATCAGCGGCGCGCCGGAAAGGCCACCGGCCTCAGTCTTGTGGCGAGAGCGCCAGATCGTCCGTGCGCGACAGGGTGGTGTTGGAGACGATCATCCCCGTCCCAAGCCGTCGGCGGCCCGCGGCCTGCGGCAGCTCGGTCTCGTCTGGGCGTCGATCCAGGTCCGGCGCGACCTTCAGGAGCAGCGGCCGCTGGGACGTGCCCGGGCGAGGTCTACACCGAGCAGTCTTCTTCGGCAAGGCGTCCGAGCGGGTCCTCCTTCGAACACAGCCAAACTTACAGCTCGCGCAGGCCGGGCGTGCTCGGGCGAGGAGATGTTGGCGGTGAAATAGTCCGCCAACAACCTAGAGTCGGCGAAAGGCCGGCCAGCGTAATCGCCCGATGCGGGTGTCGGCAGAAGGTCCTCTTCGAAACGATGTTGCCGCCGACCGCGCCCACTTCGTTTCCGCCGCTCCCCCAGGCGCGACGGCGGGCGCGTCGAGGGCCCTCATTGCTGGAAGCCCATGCGGTTGATCACCGCGCGGTCCTCGTCGCGGCAGAACAGGCGCCGGCCAGCGGATTGCCCACCTACGGCCAGGGGTGTGACGATTGCCGCATTCGACGAAGCCGAAGCCCGCCGCGAGCATGGCGTCCGGCGCCTCGGCATG
>CAWDPL010000008.1:0-13895 GCA_963804105.1 uncultured Alphaproteobacteria bacterium | reverse complement strand
CGGCCGGCCCTATGTGGTGGGCTGCGAGGACGGTCAGGAGGCCAATCTGCGGGAACTGGCCGCCTTGTTCGACGGCCAGGTGCGCCAGGTGTCGGCCGAGGTCGGCCAGCTGGGCGAGACCCGCCTGTTTTTGATGGGCGCCTTGCTGATGGCCGACGAACTGGCCGACGCCAAGGCCCGGCTGGCCCGGGCCAACGCCGAACTGGGCCAGTTGCGCGCGCGTCTGGACCATGCCGAACACCGCGCCGCGGCGGCGCTGGAGGCGGCGGCGGCCCGCATCGAGATTCTGGCCGACAAGGCCGTGGGCTAAGATTTAGTCGCCGCGCTTGTGGCCGGGGCCGGGCGGACCTTGATTAGGGATGGCGGGTCTTGCTGCGGCTCTCGTCGAAGGCATCAAATCCCGGGGACCTTAATCATCCTCATCGGGAGCTGTCCCTTGCCAGGATCGTGGTCCTGGACACGCGGCGCCCACCTGGTAATCCAGGTCCGAGGGGATTGAAACGCCCTCACGGCCCTCGCGGCGCCGCCACCCTTCGCTCAGCCAGGCGAGAGCCGGGATGGGCGTGACGGCCGTATCTGTCCCGGGGGCATGAGCAAATTCGACCTGCGCGCCCAGCTTCGCCTGCGACATCGTCAGCTTTCGGCGACCCATCCGGACGCGGCCGAAAGGGGGGGGCGCTGCTGCCTTGGCCGCAGCTTTCACCGTTCACGGTTGTTTCCGGCTACCATTCGCTGGGCGGGGAGATCGATCCCTGGCCGGTGCTGAGACGCCTGGCGACGCCGGCGCGAAGATCGCTCTGCCCGTGGCCCTGGACCGCCACGGCCCCTTCATCTTCCGCGCCTACGCCCCCGGTCAACCGCTTGAGCTGGACGTGGTGAAAATTCCGTCTCCCGCCTCGTACGGCCGAGGTCCTAGTCCCGGACCTGGTGATCGCGCCCCTGCTGGCGTTCGACCGGGAAGGCCATCGCCTGGGTCAGGGCGCGGGCCACTACGACCGCACGCTGCAGGGCCTGCGCGAACGTGGCCCGGTTTGGGTGATCGGCCTGGCCTACGCGGGGCAAGAGATCGACGGGGTTCCGCGCGAGCCGCACGATCAACCGCTGGACGCCATCCTCACCGAAACCGGCTATCATTTGGAAGGGGGGGTGGGTCGGGCCGTAGTAAGGAAGACCCCGTATGCGACTGGCGTTTTTTTGGCGATGTGGTGGGCCGTTGGGCCGTGACGGACTGGCCGATCATCTGCCTGGATTGAAGCGGTCGCTGGGTCTGGATTTCGTCGTGGTCAACGGCGAGAACGCCGCCGCCGGTTTCGGCATCACCGAGAACACGGCCGATGAGATCTTCGAGGCGGGCGCCGACTGCATCACGCTGGGCAACCACTCCTGGGATCAGAAGGAGGCCCTCACCTACATCGTGCGCGAACAGCGCCTGATCCGGCCCCTGAACTATCCGGTCCTGGCCGATACGCCCGGCCGCGGCGCCTGGCTGTTCGAGATCGCGGACGGTCGGCGGGTGCTGGTGATCAACCTGCTGGGTCGCGTGCACATGGACGCCCTGGACGATCCCTTCGCCGCGGTCGACAAGGCCCTGAACGACTGTCCCTGGGCATGGCCTGCGATGCCCTCCATCGTCGACATGCACTGCGAGGCCACCTCCGAGAAGATGGCCATGGGCCATTTCTGCGACGGGCGCGCCAGCCTGGTGGTGGGCACGCACACCCATGTGCCCACCGCCGACGCGCAGATTTTGAGCGGCGGCACGGCCTATCAGACCGACGCGGGCGCCTGCGCCGACTACGACAGCGTGATCGGCAACCAGAAGGAAGAGCCCCTGCGCCGTTCACCACGCGCATCTCCAGGCCGCCGCTTCCAGCCGGCTTCCGGACCCGGCCACGGTGTGCGGCGTGTTCGTGGAAACCGACGACGCCACCGGCCTGGCCCGCCGCATCGAGCCGATCCGCGTGGGCGGGCGCCTTTCGCCACACCGTTCCGGCGGTCTAGAACGAGCGTAGGGGCTAGAACGTCGAGCGACATACGTGAAGACCAGGACCATGCTCGGCGCGGGCCTTGCCGCCTGCCTGATCGCCTTGGCGGCGGCGTCGGCGCCGCGCCCAAGGACGATGACCCGCAGAACCTGTTCATCAGCCCCTGCGGCGAGCCGTTCTTCGCGTCCACGTCCAAGCCCTACCCGATCGTCGATTGGTTCAAGCGGGTTGACACGAACGGCGACGGCAAGATCGACCGGGCGGAGTTCCTGGCCGACGCCGAACAGTTCTTCAAGAAGCTGGACCGGAACGGCGACGGGGTGCTGTCCTCCGAGGAGGTCTATGTCTACGAGCACTACATCGTGCCGGAAATCCTCAGCGGCGAATTGGAAGCGGCGCCGGCCGAACCCATCCAGAACCCTGACGGCACCACCACGCCGGCGCCCCCGCAATTGACCAATGAGGGCGCCGCCGTGTTCGGCCTGTTCAACGACCCTGAGCCGGTCATGTCGGCGGACCGGAACTTCGACCAGCACATCACCCATAAGGAATTCATCGACCAGGCCAATCGGCACTTCGACCGGCTGGACCCCATGGGCAAGGGCTATTTCACCTTGTCGGATTTGCCCAAGACGCCGGCTGAAGCCGCCATCCATGCGCGCCGAACGCCTTAGCCCGCCGAATTTGAAGTTCCTTGGCCCCGTGCTCGCGTGGATCAGCCTGTGGCTTTTCCTTGCCCCCGCCTTCGCTCAGGCGCGCGAGACCGGGGTCGCGCCTTTCGTGGGTTGTCGCTCCGACGGCCAACTCGGTCCGCGGTCGGCGACGGTTCAGGCCCGCGCCGGCGGGGCTGAAGCCCGACGTGGCCGCGCAGCTGGCATACTATGGCTCGGGCGAACTTGGCGTATTGGCGCGCCCCGGGGCTGGCATTGCTTTGGCGCCTATGGCTCCAACGGCGCGTTCATCCTCGTCGCGCCCGGCGACGTTCGCCTTGACACCGCCAATGTCAAAGGCCCGGCCATCCAGTTGTCGCTGTCCGACGGCGGCACGTCCGGCCGGTTTGAAGTGGCGAAAGTGGCGGCGCGCCTGTTTCCGACCAAACGCGATTTTGTCGATCGGGTCATAGCGGAAAAGCTGGAACCGGCCGGCGACTTCCCGCGCGGACCCTACCGGCATGATCATCTGAAGCGCATAAGCGCAACCGACGTCGAATTCCAAACCCCGGCCGAGATGGAAGGCATGGGCACGGTTAGCCGGCTTTCCAAGGACTCCGACCCGATCGACGGCTTCGCCAAAATGACCAAGGACGACAGCCTGCTGCTCCTGGTGGTCAGACTGCCGGCGTCGTCGAGGGGGCTGGCGCCCGCCATCATTGCCGGCGCGAGGGCTCAAAGTCGAGCTGTTCCCCTTTGACGCGCGCGACGTCGGCGCCCTGAGCGCCTAATCGCCGATCACCGCCGAGAACTTGACCGCGTGAACCCGTCGCGAGCCGATGGCGCCGATCAGGGGCAGGCGGGCGAACAGCCCGTCGAAGGCCGGGTCGCGCACGCTCAGGCCGCCGGCATAGGCGCCGTAGGCGGGCAGGATCAGACGCAGCCCATCCGTAATGAAGCAGCGGCGCCGCACGCTGCGGGCCGAAGCGACCACCCGGGCGCAGGGATGCAGGTGGCCGGCGATCTCGCCGTCTTGTGGTCCCGACAGCGGCTCGTGCCGCAGGTTCAAGGGACCGAGGCCCAGTTCGTCGACGGCTCGGCCCGGCAGGGCGCCGGGGCCCTGTGGGTCGTGATTGCCCAGGACCCAGATCAGTTCGCGCCCTTGGCCGATGGCGTTCAGCGCGGCGACGTCCGCTTCGGCGATGCGCCCGTTGGCCTCAGCGTCATGCAAAGTGTCGCCCAGTAGAACGACGCGTTCGGGGTCCGTGCGCCGGATGTCTTCCGCCAACCGTCGCAGGGTTTCGCGCGTGTCATAGGGCGGCAGAAGCTGGCCGCGCCGGGCATAGGCCGAGCCCTTTTCCAGGTGCAGGTCCGCGCAGATCAGGGTGCGTTCGGATTCGAGGAAGGCCGCGCCGGAGGGGAGCAGAGCGATCCAGGCGCCGGCGAGGCGGATGTGGAGCGCCTCCTTACCGAACCGAAACGCCGATGTTTCAAATGAAACGTCATCCTCGCAAAGCGCGGAGCGCTTGTCCGAGGACCTGGCAAGCGGGAGGCCCGGAGTTGCCGGGTCCTCGGGCTCGCCTTGCGGCGCCCCGAGGATGACGATCTTTCTTTGAGCGTTGGCGGTCACGCCATCGCCTCGGCGATCAGCTCGTCCTCGGCTTCCTCCAGCACCCAGTCCTGATGCGCGCCGGGTACGCTTTCGCGGCCGATGGTCAGGAGCAGGGGCACGGCGAAGGGCGACACCCTGTCCAGGCGCGAGGGTCGGATGCGGCCGCGGATTCGGGCGAGCAGATCGCCGAGGCGGGCGATATCCAGCAGGCCCTGGGCCGTGTCGGCCCGCGCGCAACGCAGCATCAGGTGGTCGGGCTGGTGGCGGCGCAATACGTCGTAGATCAGATCGCTGGAGAAGGTCACCTGGCGGCCGGATTTCTCATGACCGGCGAACCGTCGCTCGATCAGCCCCGAGATCAGGGCGCAGTTTTTGAAGGCGCGCTTCATCATCACGCTTTCTTCCAGCCACGATTCCAGATCATCGCCCAGCATGTCCTGTTGGAACAATGCGTCCAGATCCAGTTCGTCCATCGGCCGGGCGGCCCAGATCGCCAGGGCGTAATCGCTGGCCACGAAGCCCACCGGGCCCACGCCCGCCCGCTCCAGGCGGCGGGTCAGCAGCATGGCCAAGGTGGTGTGCGCCAACCGTCCCTCGAAGCTGTAGCAGCACAGGAAGAACCGCTTGTGGCGGGGAAAGGTCTCCACCAACAGGTCGTCCATGGCCGGGATCAGCGAGCGGAGCTTCTGCGCCTGCAGCCATTCGTTGACGTCGTCCGGCAGTCGCCGCCAACTCTGCTCGTCGGCGATCATGGCGCGCACGCGCCGCGCCAGAAACGTCGACAAGGCGAACTTGGAGCCGCCCCAGCTGGGCATCTTGGGATCGGTGTTGGGCGCGGGCGTGACCAGGGCGTCGGGGCCCGTCACGCCGTGGAAGCGCCACACCTGCCCCGCGAAGATGAAGGTGTCGCCGATTTCCAGCTGTTCCAGATAGCCCTCCTCAGCCTCGCCGATCTTGCGCCCGGCGCGCCGCCCGGCGAGCAGGCGGATGTTCAGCGTCTCGGGTCCGACGATGGCGCCGACGTTCAGCCGGTGGCGCAGGGCGATGTGGCCGTTCCTCACCCGCCATCGCCCGTCCTGGCCCTTCACGATGCGGCGGAACTGGTCGTAGCTCTTCAGGGCGTAGCCGCCGTTGGAGACGAAATCGACCACGTCCTCGAAGTCCTCCCAACTTAGCCCGGAGTAAGGCGCGGCCGAGCATATCTCCGTGTACAGATTATCGAGCGCGAAGGGCTCGGCGCAGGCCAGACCCATGATGTGCTGCGCCAGCACGTCCAAGGCGCCGACGTGCTCCGGATCGCCGTCCAGGGCGTTTTCGGCCACCGCCTCGCGCGCGGCCTGGCATTCCAGCATCTCGAACCGGCTTGCGGGCACCAGGATGGCGTGGGAGGGCTCGTCCAACCGGTGGTTGGCGCGGCCGATGCGCTGGACCAGACGCGCGGAGCCCTTGGGCGCGGCCAGCTGGATGACCAGGTCCACTTCGCCCCAGTCGATGCCGAGATCCAGCGTGGAGGTGCACACCACCGCGCGCAGCTCGCCGCGCGCCATGGCCGCCTCGACCTTGCGGCGCTGCTCGGCCGACAGGGAGCCGTGGTGCAGGGCGATGGGCAGGTTATCCTCATTCAGTCGCCACAGCTCCTGGAAGGCGAACTCGGCCTGCCAGCGGGTGTTGACGAACACCAGGGCGGTCCGCGCCTTGCGGATTTCGGCGTAGACCTCGGCCATGGCGTGTTGAGCCGTATGGCCGGCCCACGGCACATGCCCCTGCGACAGCAGCACATCCACCACCGGCGCCGCGCCCGGATCGCCAGGACCAGGTCGACGTCCGCGCCAAGCCACCGCCGGATCATGTCCGGATCATTGACCGTGGCCGACAGCCCCACGCGCCTGACGCCCGGCGCGAACTGTTCCAGGCGCGCCAGGCCCAACGCCAGGAGGTCGCCGCGTTTGGAGGCGTGCAGGGCGTGAACCTCGTCGACGATCACGGTCTTCAGATCACGGAAATAAAGCCGTGAGCCCTCCCAGGCGCAGAACAGGGCCAGCTGTTCGGGGGTGGTCAACAGGATATCGGGCGGACGAATGCGCTGGCGCTGCTTCTTGGCCACGCTGGAATCGCCGGTGCGCGACTCCACCGTGATCGGCAGGTTCATCTGCGCGATCGGCGTGGTCAGATTGCGCGCCACGTCCACGGCCAGGGCCTTGAGCGGGGAGATGTAGAGGGTGTGCAGACCGGGCGCTTCGGCCGAGGGCGCGCGCTGCGTCAGCTCGATCAAGCTGGGCAGGAACCCCGCCAGGGTCTTGCCCCCGCCGGTGGGCGCGATCAGCAGGGCGCTTTTGCCTTCGCGCGCCTTCTGCACCATTTCCAACTGGTGGCGGCGGGGCGACCAGCCGCGTTCGGCGAACCAGGCGGCGAACCGTTTTGGAAGCAGGTCCAAACCGCCTGTATCCGAACTCAATTCGTCGTCGCCCGGCTTGACCGGGCGATCCAAGCTCGTCGCCAGCATTGATCACTCCGCTTGGGTCCCCCGGTCCGCTGTTCCAGCGGCCGGAGGATGACGGGTGGGGTATAGCAATGTTCCTGTTCCGTTTCACCTACGAAGCGGCTACCTAAACACTGTGAACGCCCCGTCCCTGAGTCTCGATCTCGCCACGGCCCTGGTGGCGCAGCCGGGCCCCCGCTGCGCCCTGGCGGACGGGCAGGGCGCGCGCGCGGTGCGCCCGCCCGAGGCGCGGGCCCTGTTCGAGCGGGGGCCGGTGCTGGTGGCCCATGCGGGTCTGACGGCGCGACGGCTTGGCTTGCCGGCGCCGCCGCGTTCGCGCGATCTGTTCGACGCGCTTGAGCTCTTCGTCTTTGTCCGTCCGGCTCAGTTCTGCGCGCCGTCGGCCGTGGGCCTGGCCCAGGCGCTGGGTCTGCCCGAACCGCATACGGTGGCCGAACAGGCGGGCAGTCTGCGGGACGCCTGCCGCCAGCTTCTCACCGAACTGGCCGCCGCGCCCTGGCCCTCGCGCGAGGAGGCCCTGGCCCTGGCCGAGACGCTCGGCCGCGCCGGCTGGGCCTGGGCGGGGGCGTGCATCACGGCCCTGCGCACCCAAGCCGTGCGCGAGGGCTTTCGCGGTTCTGGTCTGGAAGTCTGGGGCCGCATCCCCGAATGGGAGGACCAGGCGCCGCCGGGCGAGGCGGGCTCCAAGCCCATCGACGGAGAGTCCGCCCGCGCGCGTCTGGCCGAGATGCTTGCCCGCGCCGGCCTGGACGAGGCGCGCCCGACCCAGGCGGAATTCGCTCACGAGGCCGCCCACATTTTCCAACCGCGCGAGCGCGAAGGCGAGCCGCGCATGATGCTGGCCGAGGCCGGCACCGGCGTGGGCAAGACGCTCGGCTATCTGGCGCCCGCCAGTCTGTGGGCCGAGGCCAACGGGCCGGGCGTGTGGGTCTCAACCTACACCCGCGCCCTGCAGCGCCAGATCGAGCGGGAAAGCCATTCTATCCATCCCGATCCGGCCGTCCGCGCGCGCAAGGCGGTGGTGCGCAAGGGACGCGAGAACTACCTGTGCCTGCTGAATCTGCAGGACAGCGTGCAGGCCGCGCAGCTGGGCAATGGCGACTTGATCGGCATGGGCCTGACCGCCCGCTGGGTGCGCGCCACGCGCGACGGCGACATGACCGGCGGGGACTTTCCGCCCTGGCTGCCCACCCTGTTCGCGGTCAGCCCCCAGGCCCAGGCCAGCCCGGCCAATCTGGTGGACCGGCGCGGGGAGTGCGTGCACGCCGGCTGCGTGCACTATCGCGCCTGCTTTATCGAGAAGGCCGTGCGCGCCTCGCGTCGGGCCGATCTGGTGATCGCCAACCACGCCCTGGTCCTGACCCAGGCGGCCTTCGACGGCGCGCGGGCCGCGCGAGGGGCCAAGGCGGACGGGAGTCCACCGTCCTCAAGCGAATCGTGTTCGACGAGGGGCACCATTTGTTCGACGCCGCCGACGCGGCCTTTTCCGCCGCCCTGTCCGGGGCCGAGGCCGCCGAGCTGCGCCGCTGGATTCGGGGGCCGGAAGGGCGCGGTCGGCGCGGTCGCGGGCTGGAGGCGCGGCTGATGGACATGGTTGCCGAGCGCGAGGACGCCAGACAGGCTCTGCTCAGCGCCATTCGCGCCGCCGCCGCCCTGCCGGGCGAAGGCTGGTCTGGCCGCATCGCCCCGCCCTCGGGCGAGGTCAATCCCATGGGCCCGATCGAGAAGTTCCTCACAGCCGCGATGGAGCAGCTGCGCGCCCGCGCCGCGCCCTCGGACGTCGGTCAGGAATGCGCCGCGCGCCCGGCTATCGATCTGGTGCGCGAGGCCGCGCGAAGCGCGGCCTCGGCGCTGGCCGCCATCGAGGCGCCGCTGCTGGCCCTGGCGCGCGGACTGGAGGACCTGCTGGATGAGGAGGCCGCCACCTTGCCCGTCTCCGAGCGCTCGCGCATCGAAGGCGCCCTGCGTGGGCTGGATCGGCGCGCGCGCATGACCTTGCCGGCCTGGCGCTCCATGCTGCAGGCGCTGGACGAGAACAGCGAGGACGATCCGGATTTCGTCGACTGGCTGGAGGCGTCCTTCGCCTTCGGCCGGGTGGTGGACATCGCCTATCGCCGCCACTGGGTCGATCCGACCGAACCCTTGCAGGCGGCTGTGCTGGCGCCCGCGCACGGGGTGCTGGTGACCAGCGCGACCCTGGCCGATCCGGCGCTGGACGATCCCTTCGCCATCGCCGAGATGAGGACCGGCGCCGCGCGCCTGCCCGACCGGCCCAAGACCCTGCGCCTGGCTTCGCCCTTCGACTATGCCGCCAACGCCCGCGCCTTCGTGGTCACCGATGTGGGGCGCGAGGACCCGCGCCAAGTCGCCGCCGCCATGCGCGAGCTGTTCCTGGCGGCTGGGGGCGGGGGGCTGGGCCTGTTCACCGCCATCCGCCGCCTGCGCGCCGTCTACGACAAGATCGCCGCGCCCCTGGCCGAGCAGGGCCTGGCCCTCTACGCCCAGCATGTGGAGCCGCTGGAAGTCGGCGCCCTGGTGGACATCTTCCGCGCGGAAGAGAACGCCTGTCTGCTGGGCACCGACGCCGTGCGGGACGGCGTGGACGTGCCCGGCCGCTCATTGCGCCTTCTGGTGTTCGACCGCGTGCCCTGGCCGCGCCCGGACCTGCTGCACAAGGCGCGGCGCCTCCGCTTCGGCGGCAAGGGCTATGACGACGGCGTCGCCCGCGCCCGCATCGCCCAGGCCTTCGGCCGCCTGATCCGCCGGGCCGACGACAAGGGCGTGTTCGTCATGCTCGACGCCGCCGCGCCGACAAGGCTGTTCTCCAGCCTGCCGCCGGGGGTGGAGCTGCAGCGGGTGGGGCTGGTGGAGGCGATCGAGGCGACGGCGGCGTTTTTGACGGGAGGGTTGGGCGAATGACATATCCAACGCCCGAATGGTTTTCGATCAGCGAGGAAGCAGCCCCCCAAATTATGCGACGCATCGCGGACGCCGTATCTGATATCCAGATGACCCTCCAGGTGAGATCAGCGTCGATGCTGGCGCATTGGTTTGTTCTCGACACGCTTCTTTTGGCTAACAGGGCTAACCGCGATGGGATACATGCGAACGCGTTGGCGTTAATGCGACAATCGCTAGAAGCCATCGGCGTCATCGAGTTAGGGGTGTGCCGGCACGTTGGCGCTGAAGCGATGTTGTCCAAATGGGCTGCTGATGGTCTCACGCCTGGTAAGCTAAGGGCTTGGCTTTAAGAGAACGTTTGGTCGACTTACGGTTCGGGACTTTGGAGTGAGCCTTGGGCCGAATTCATGCGCGAGTTCGCGGGCGCTGTTCAGTCGTACGCTCACTATGGTCGTGATCTGGCGCAATGGCAGACGCGCTTGATTAGGGTCCAAGACTCGATTGACCCGCAGCAAGACATGCATGCCATCATCGAATATCGACCGCGCGCCTACGATGCTCAGAAGGCTACGCGTATCACGCTGGTTCATGCGCTGCTGCAATACGTCCTCGGTCGGATTTGGCTAGCTGCAAAACCCGACGACGAAGGGTTCGCGAAACTGATGGCGCGATTTGGAGCGGCTCTTGGCAAGTCGCGTTATCTTGACGGCCATCAAACCAACTGGAGCCAGCAGTTCTGGGCTATGGTTTGGGAACGCGGCGGGGAAACGATCCTCGAATAAATCCGATATCGTCACTCTACCCTTTCCGCCCAATACTCAGTATCCCATCGGCTGGCCGGCACGACGTCCATGCCGTGGACGACTTGGCCGTGGCCGGCGTCCCATTCATTCCGTGCGCGGCACGACGGTGAGCTTACGCCTGAGGTGCGTTTGCAAAAGCCTGTCCCGGACGTGGGCGTAAAAGCGCGCGGGCAGCATGCCGTAATCGATCCGGGCCGGCGTTCGGCCGGGAACGGGTCGAAGGTCAGGACCAGGCCACAGAAAATCGTTGGTTTCGGTGACCACGGCCCATGACCGCCGTTCATCCAGTCCAAGGTGGGCTTTCAACGCCGCCGGAATTTCCACCGCGTCGGCGGGATCGTTCGGTGGCGCGTGGGTGATCGGAATGACCGTGACCACCTCGCGGCCCTCGATCACTTGTCGCGCCGCGACTATGGCGCAGGGACGATTTTTGACGCCTTCTTCCCTGCCCGCGCCGTGCTCTCTTGCCCAGAGGTACGAATAGCCGATGACCAATCCGGGTTCGGGCGCCGGAAGCTTCACGGAGTCCAATCTTTGATGAGGTCATTCAGGGCGTCGTGGGCCGGCGAGACGGCGCTTGCCGCGATGGCCCTCAGGGTGTCGGCGTCCAAATCCTCGACCGGCCGGGCGATTCGGCCCTTCATCACCATTTCAAAAAAAGCGGCCGACATCAGCACGGTGTGCGGGCGCGCGTTCTTGGTAATGACCACGGGCGCTTGCTGGGCGGCGTCCTGGTAGCGGCCGACGTTCTGTTGGAATTCGGTGGACGTCACTTTCATTTCGCACCTCGTTATCTAGAATAGCTATTCTAGATAGAATGCGCAAGCGATCGCATCCAGTCGCGAAGGTGACGGCGGCTTAATCCTACCCCTCCCGCCGCATCCCCACCACCCGCACCGGCGGGTCCAGCATCTGGCCCTGCATGTCGGGGTTGCGCGCCGCGCCCGTGGTCGGCAGGGCGAGGATGGCGCGGACCACGTCCATGCCTTGGATGACCTGGCCGAAGGCGGCGTAGCCGGCGTTGTCGCCGGGGGCCGAGGGGTTGGCGTCCAGGTACGAAGTGTCGCCCGAGCAGATGAAGAAGTCCGAGGTCGCCGTGCCCAGGCCCTCGCGCGCCATGGACAAGGTTCCGTCCTGGTGCTTCAGGCCGGTCATCAGCGTGCTCTCGTGGGCGATGGGCGGATAGCAGCTTGCGCGGATCGTCGATGCCGCCCTCGATCAGGCCTACCGTCGGCGCGCCCGGCGCGTGGGTGGCGCGGTAGAAGCTGGAGCCGTCATAGCGCCGGAGAGTCGACGTACCGCAGGAAGTTGGCGCAGGTGATGGGGGCCTTGGCGGCCTCCAGCGCCGCGAGGATGTCGCCGTGGTCGGTGGCGATCCGCACCTGCACGCGCCCGTCCGCCGTTTGGGCGAAGGCGCCCGCGCCGTCAGCAGACCGGCGGCGGCCAGGAGGGTGCGGCGGGCGATCATGGGCTGCGGCATGGTTCGGTCCTTCCATCGCGGGCGCGTTCAGCATGCCATGACGACGCGATTGGCGCCATGCCGTTCCAAAGTCATCGAGACTATCAAGCTTCTCCCTCCCCCTCGATCAGCGCGACGGCGGAGTTTTTGGAGCTAAACCGACCCGCCGTCGGCTCTTACACGCCGCCGCGCCTCGATGATCGGCTCGGCCATCGCCGAATAGGCCGAGGCGCAGGTCAGAAGCGCTTCGAGCAGCTTCGCGCGCCGCTCGCCCCGGTCCGGCGGCAGGGGCGTCCAACCGTCGTAGACCGCCGGCGGGGCGCGCGGGGGCGCGTCGTCGGCGTCGAGCAGTTCGTCGATGGCCTGGATCAGGCCGACCGACGGCGGTTCGCGGCCGATGACCTCGTCGCTGAGGAACCGGGCGCCCTCGGCGAGCAGTTCGAGCATGGCGGTGATGTTGCCGTTGACGCCCGCCGCCGAGACGGGCTGCAGGCCGCCGGTCTCGTAATATTCCGTCTCCGCGCCCCAGCGCAGCAGTTCGCGCACGGTCTCGTCGTGACGCGCGGCGCGGGGTGGGGACGGCGTGGGGCTGGTTGGGTCCGGCTGCATCGGACACCACGCGGCCATGTACAGCGCGGTCTGTCCCTTGTGGTTGACGTGGTCGATGTCGGCGCCCGACAGCAGCAGCGCGTGCACGATCTCCGTCCAGCCGTTCACGGCCGCCTTCAGCAGCGCCGTATTGCCTTCGACGTCCTGCCGGTCGACCGGCGCGCCCGGTCGATCAGGTCCCGCACCGCATCCAGCCGCCCGGAGGCCGCGGCTTCCAGCAGCGCCGCGCCCTTGTCGTCGATGTCGTTCGCGGCGGACGGCATAGGGGCAAGTCCAAAGGAAATCCGTCGGAGTGAGCCGTCGATCTCTTGCCAGCTTTTGTTTTCCGCCTGGACAGGGCCGTCAAGGGCCTTCGGCCCCGTGCCGCTTGCCTGCTCACCTCCCGATTGACGCCTGCCCGGTTTTCCCGCTCAGTCGGCAGTCAAGAAATCAAAGACGGGAGGAACCCTCCTCCATGCGCAAACTCTGCCTGGGCGCCGTCGCGGCGCTGATGCTCGCCGCCGGTCCGGCGTTCGCCGAGGATGCGCTGTCGGTCATCCTGGGCGTGCGCACGCCGCCCTTGATGAACACCATCAATCTGGTGGCGGAGGGGGCGGGTTTCTACAAGGAGGAGGGCCTGAAGGTCACCACCACCTTCGTGGACAGTCCGATCGAGGCGCTGAGGATGTGCTCCCGCGGGCAGGGCGACATCTGCCCGGCGGCCATCGAACCCCTGGTCGACCACTACGCCGAGAACCTGCACCTGAAGCTGTTCCTGTCGCGCGCCTCCAAGTTCGGCGTGGTGATCGCCGTTCCCGAAGACAGCGCGATCAAGGTCCCGGCCGATCTGAAGGGCAAAATGATCGGCGTGCATTCGGCCACCGGCTCGGCGGGGGAATTCACCACCCAGTCGTCGCTGGCCGCGTCCGGTCTGCGCCCGTCCGACTACACCCTCGTCACCATCGGCATGGACAAGCAGGCGCTCGGCGCGCTGACCTCGGGCCAGGTGCAGGCTGTGGGGCTGCCGCTCTACGAGCTGGTGCCCTTCATGGTGCAGGGCCTGAAACTGCGCATCTTCCGCCATCCCGTCATCGGCGATACGCCCAACGGCGGCTATGCGGCGGCGGACTTGGTGATGGCCGCCAAGTCCGACCAGATCGGTCGGTTCTCGCGCGCCGTCGTCAAGGCCTCGCTGCTGATCCGCTATAATCCGCGGGCCGCCGCCCGCGCCATGCTGACGGCGCAGGGCAAGCCCTTCACCGACGCCGATCTTGAGCGGATCGCCGCCGAACTGACCGCCTGGGAGGACGAGTTGCCGGCGGCCGATCCTAACAGCCGCACGATCGGCGCCATCTCGCCGCAAGGCATGGCGCGCTACATCCAGTTGCTGGCCAACT
>CAWDPL010000007.1:0-6265 GCA_963804105.1 uncultured Alphaproteobacteria bacterium | reverse complement strand
CACCCAGGTCGCCCAGGCCAAGGCCCCGGAAAGGGCGAGGCAAAGCGGCAAGGTCGCCCGGCGTGCGAGGCATTAGATCCCAAGAACCGCCAGCACAACCACAGGAATCAGGGGCAGGTACAGTCCGGTGCTCCGCCATCGTTTCGGTGACAACCGGCACAATGCTGGAGCTCAGCACGCGCATGCGAAGAAGCTGCGGGCGCCGGCGAGATCCGATGCCGGGACTCCTGACCAGCGCCCAGCCCAGTCGCCGCCACCAGCGCGACGACAAAGACCGTGCGCAGGGAAGTACCCCCAGGGAGGGCGCCGCCACGGCGCCGCCATAGTCGAAGACCAACGGATGGGGCCAGAAGCAAAGGCGAAGATAGTGAACAACCGCCGGGAACTGGGTCAGGGCATAACTCCACCAGGGGACGCCGCTTGCGAATCCGACCGTCCCCCCGCGGCCGTGGGTGGAGAGGACGAGCAGATGCGCCAACGGCTGGCCGGCGATGCGAACGTCGGCGGCCATGCCTTTGATGTGCAGGCTGTTACGGGCCACCTGCCGGCTTTTTCGGTGCATGGCCGCGTTGGTTTCCGGCGCCCCGGTAGCCACAAATCAACTCATAGCAGGCCGTTGCTTCTGTCCTTCCGTGCAGCGCGACCAGAAGATCCAGCAGCCTCGGATCGATGGGATGCAATTCGCCGGTGCGGTGGTCGCGCATCAGCCTGTTCACCGCGTCCAGGGCGTCCGGCATATACGCCCTTGTCCCAGTAGAGCGCTTCCAGCTTTTCGCCGGTGTTCAGATTGTGCATGACCAGGGTGCGCGGCTGGCCGGCTGCGGTCTCCTCGGCCCAAGCCAGGGGGGCGGCGAGCCCCGCCGACAAACTGGCGCCCACGACAGCGCCCAAACCGAACTGCAACAGTCTACGTCTTTGCAACACGCTACACCTCCGCCGCGAAACACGCGGCGCCTCGCAACCCATCACCCCCTGCCGTCACGCTCAGCGGTTTTCGGGGATCAGGTCAAGCTTTACCGTCGGTCTCTGCGGCAATCCGCTGCAGCAGCTCGCTGTCCCAGCCGTAGACGTCGGAGCGGAAGTTCATCACGCCGTCCGGCCCGGCGAAGGCAGTCCAGTAGAAGATGAGCACGGCTGTTGGTCGGTTCAGGGTCACGCGCTTGGTGTCGCCCGCCGCGATGACCAAATCGATCATGTCCGGCGTCCAGCCCGGATTTTCCTGCAGCAGCTCCAAGGCAAGCGCCTTGGGTTGATCCAGCCGCACGCAACCGTGACTGACCAGCCGGCTTTCCCGGCTGAACGCAGAATAAGTCGGCGTGTCATGCAGATAGACGCCGTAGCGATTGTCGAAATCGAACTTGATCTGACCCAGTGCGCTTTTGGGCCCGGCTCTTTGCTGCAGCCGCTCGCTGCCGTCCTGCGCGTGGATGATCACATAGTCCTCCCGCGCCAAATAGCCCGGGTCGGCCGCTTCCTTGGGCCACAGCTCCTTGGCGGCGATGCTCGGAGGCACGTTCCAGGGCGGATTGAACACGATGCTGTGGATGGTCGACTGCAGCATCGGGGTGTGATCGGCCGTTCGGCCGGCTATGGCCCGCATGGACAGCACCGGCGCATCTCCGCGGAACAGGGTCATGATGGCGGCCGCGATGTTCACCTGCACCCGATCGGTCGGCATTACCGTCGGCGCCCAGCGCCAACGCTCCATATTGGCCTTGATCTGATCGACCCGCACCTGCGCCGAAACGTTGAGGGCGGCCAAGGTCGGCCGGTCCACCACGCCGGTGGCGTCCAACCCGTGGCGGGTCTGGAAGGCCTTCACCGCGCCGTCCAGGGCAGTATCGAACATCAACGGATCGGCGCCGGGGGGCGATGCGGCGGTCTGTGCGTCAAACGCCTTAACGGCTTGCGAATACTTCAGCCGCCAGCCGCGCCCTCAGAGCAGGGGTGCGCGGATCATCCAGACCCAGTTTCATCATCGGCCCGCTTGGGATGATGCTCCATCCGCCGCGCGCGACGATCTCGCGATAGGTCTTGAGCCCCGCGATCAACTGCTGATAGCCGAGGTAAGGCGGCGCCAGCTCGTCCAGCCACGCTTGCAGCCGATCCTCCATCAGAGCCTGATCGAACGCCGCCTTCGCGTCGAAGGGCGCGGGCCGCATGCCCCATTCGTTGTCAAAGTTCCCGCTCGTCAGCCGCCCCCGATGCAGGGCCGCCGCGTACCGGATGGTCTGGGCCGCTAGCAGCGCCTGTCCTTGGGCCGGCGCCGGATCGGTCGACTGCAGAAGGCCGTCCAGGCTGGCCGGCATGAACTCACCCTCCGCGAAACCCTGGTCGGGCGCCGCCGCCAGGGTGTCGCGCAGGAGCCTGATCTGGTCGGGCCGCAGGCTGAGCTCGGGATCAGGTTGTGCAGCCCATGGCTGGGCCTCGGCGTCCGAACGCGCGGTCCAAGGCGCTCGGATCAGCCCCACGCCCGAACACAGCACCAACGCCAGGGCCAACAGGACCGCTGACGTCGAATGCTTCATGGCAGCTCTCCAATTCGCCAGACCGTAAAGCTCTACTGTCCAACGCCTGAAATCAACGTGCGTTCTTGTCCTGGTTGATTTTGACCGCACGCCGCCGCCCGCTTCGCCCGTGAAGAATCTCCTCAGGCCGGCGCTTTCCGCTGCGGTGTTAATCGGGCGCATACCGCCGTCAACATAAGCTCGGCATATGACCGCCCAGCTCGCCCGTCCGCTCAACAGCCGTCGGACCCCTAAATCTGCGACCGGACCCGCCGAGGCCTCGCGCGATGACGTCGGCGTGGCCTCCTCGCCCGCCCGCACCCGTCAGGCGATGGTTGAGGACTACGTCGCCGGACAATCCCAGCCCGCCCAGAGCCACAAGCGCGGCGCCTTGAGGCCCGCCCAATTGATTTCCACCCGCGCGCGCCATGAGGCGGCCGCGGTGGAGCGCCTGTTCCGCACCGCCGACGGCGCGGCGGCCGTGGTTCTCGCCTGCGCCGCAGCCGCTCTCGCCCATCCCGAGGGCCTGTTGAGGGCGTCGGTCGGCGCCCTGCTGCCCCTGGCCGCGGGCGTCGCCGCGCTGATCTGGAGCCTGCGGCTGGCGCGGGCTTACGGATTCGAACATCGCGAGGGCCTGATATCGACCCTCGCCCGTGTGGCCCTGTCTCTACTGGCCGCCGCCACGGCGACCGACGCCGTGGCGGCCCTGACCCGGCCGCCGGCCGCCGACATCCTGGCCGCCCAAGCGTGGTTCGTGCTCAGCGCCTTGGCCCTGGGACTGTCCCAAGCCGCCTGGTGGCGACGACTGACCGCCTGGCGCGCCTCAGGTCGTCTGACACCGAACATCGTGGTCGTGGGCGCCACGGACAACGCGCGCACATTCATCGAAAAGGCGCGCCAGAGCGGCAAGTTGGCCGTGCTCGGCATCTTCGACGATCGTCTGGGCCGCGCCCCGGCCGAAGTGGCAGGCGTGCCTGTGCTGGGCGACACCATGGCCCTACTGAGCCACCGCATCATGCCCTACGTGGACCGAGTGGTGATCACCGTGCCCCCGCACGCACAGGGCCGGGTGCGGCAATTGATCGAGAAGCTTAAGGTGCTGCCCAACGAGGTCAGCCTGTTTCTCGACTACGAGGGCGAAGCCGCCCAGTCGGCCGCCCTATCGCGCCTGTCCGAGGCGCCATTGGCGCGGGTGTCCGGTATCGGTCCCGACGACGGACGGGTCCTCATCAAGCGGCTCGAGGATCTGGTTCTGGGCGCGCTCGCCCTCGTCCTGGCGGTCCCGATCATGGCCCTGGTGGCCGTGGCCGTGCGGCTGGATAGCCCCGGCCCCATCCTGTTCCGCCAGCGCCGCCACGGCTTCAATAATGAAGAGATCGTCGTGTGGAAATTCCGCTCCATGCGCCACGAGAGCGCCGACCCCACCGCGTCCAAGCAGGTGATCGCCGACGACGAGCGCGTCACACGCGTGGGCCGTTTCATCCGCAAATTCAGCCTCGACGAGCTGCCCCAGTTGTTCAACGTCCTCAAGGGCGAGATGTCGCTGGTCGGGCCGCGGCCGCACGCCATCGGCATGAAGACCGGCGAGGTGGAGTCCGCCAAGCTGGTGGCGGAATACGCCTGGCGTCACCGCATGAAGCCGGGCGTCACAGGCTGGGCCGCCGTGCGCGGCTCGCGCGGTCCGGTCCACACGCCCGAGGACGTGCGCCGCCGGGTTGAGTTGGACGTTGAGTACATCGAACGCCAATCCCTATGGCTGGACCTCTACATCCTGGCCATGACCATCCCTTGCCTGGTGTTTGGCGATCGCGAGGCCGTGCGTTGACGGCGCCGCATCGTGAATGGGTGGTGGAAAACCACGCGTGGGCCGGCGAGGCCCCGCGACTGTCGGTGCTTATCCCGTTTCTACGCGACAATCCCTGCGCCCTGCTGCAAGCCCTGGACGAGCAGGCGCCCGCGGGAATCGAGATCGTCGTACTGGACGACGGCAGCGGCGATGACGCCCTGGCCTCCCGCGTGGCCGCGACGGTGGAGGCCCTCGCCTGCCCGGCGCGCTTCGTGCGCCTGACCGCCAATGAAGGCCGCGCCAAGGGCCGCAACCGACTGGCCCGCCACGCCCGCGCAACCCATTTCCTATTCCTCGACAGCGACATGGCGCCGGACGGACCCAATTTCCTGGCCGCCTATCTGCGCCTGATCGATGAAGGCAATCCGGCGGTCGCCTTCGGCGGCTTTTCCGTCAAGCTGGCGGCGCCCACGCCGGAACACGCCCTGCATCGAGCGATGGCCGCCAAGTCCGATTGTCTGCCCGCCGCCCGCCGTCGCCTGCAGCCGGAAAAGACAGTGTTCACTTCCAACCTGCTTATCCGAAGGGATGTGTTCGAGAGCGAGGCCTTCGACGAGGGCTTTAACGGCTGGGGCTGGGAAGATGTGGAGTGGGCCGTCCGCGTGGCGCGCAAGCACCCCATCGTCCACCTGGACAACACCGCCACGCACCTGGGGCTGGACCGGGCCGAAACGCTGATCGCCAAATACGAACAGTCGGCGGCCAATTTCAGCCGGCTGGCCAAGGCCCACCCGGACATCGTTCGCGCCTACCCCAGCTTCAAGGCGGCGCGACTACTCTCGCGCGCGCCCCTGCGCGGCGCCCTGAAGGCCGGCCTCAAAACGCTGGTCCGCAACGAAAAGGCGCCTATCGGCGTTCGCGCGCTGAGCCTGCGCCTGTTGCGCGCGGCCCTCTACGCGGAAGTTGTCTGATGAACGACGAGATGATCCAGCCCTACGAGCCCGACCGCTCCATCATCGGCAAGCTGCGTCGCCAGCTGGTGAAGCTGTACGCCCGCCGTCCTGCCCGCGGCGCGCCGCCGCATCAGCCGTGGCTTTCAGTCACCTTCGATGACGCCCCGGCCACCGCGACGACTGCCGGCGCCGAGATTCTCAAAGCTCATGGCGCCAAGGGAACCTACTATATTTCCGCAGGCTTGCTCGGTCTGGACGGGCATATGGGCCCTTACGCCCAGTGGTCCGACGTGGAGCGACTGCTCGCCGAAGGTCACGAGATTGGCTGTCACACTCTTGACCACACCGACCTCGGTCCTGCCGGCGCCGAGGTCACCCGCGACGCCGTGTCCACCAACCGGGCCGCCCTGGAGGCCCACGGCGTCCCCTCGCCCACCACCTTCGCCTATCCCTACGGCGACGTCTCCTTCGTCCCAAAGGCCGTGCTCGCGCCGCGCTTTGACTTGCTGCGCGCCCTGCATCACGGGGTGATCGAACGCGGGACGGACCTCAATCAGGCGCCGTCGGTGGGCATGGAGGGGCCTGAGGGAGAACAGACGGCTCGGTCCTGGCTGCGTCGCGCCGCTGAGCGCAAGGGCTGGCTGATCCTCAACGCCCACGACGTCCAGCCTCAGCCTTCCCGCTGGGGCTGCACGCCCGACTCCCTGAACCGGATCCTCGGAGAGGCGGTCGATCTCGGCTTTGAGATCATCACCGTGGCCCAGGGCGCGCGCCGAGTAGCTTGAGGGGATTTATCGGTCCATCGCCCGGTCCGGATAGGCCAGCTTGACCGCCACGGCCACGAACATCACCCAGCGGAAGTCGTTGTAGACCACCGCAATGCTCTCGGTCAGCGTGACCAAGCCATAGACTAGGATGAACGGCAGGGCGAGGTAAGCGCCCTTGTCCCTGTAGACCGCGACGATGGCTAGAACCAGGGTCTGAACGAAATAGAGGGACCATGCGCACAAGCCCAGCAC
>CAWDPL010000006.1:0-17316 GCA_963804105.1 uncultured Alphaproteobacteria bacterium | reverse complement strand
AGGGTCGTAGCCGTCCGATTCGCCTTTCCCGACACCGGTACCCGCAAGCCGAGTTCACGGCCAGGCGTGAGCTCAGCAGTCGCCTTGGCTCGGGTGAGCGTTTGCTTCTCAGCGGCTGCACCGCAATTCCGGGCGGTCGACACGAGGCATACCGTGCTACCGCTGTCGGTATATGGAGGCTTACGGGGCATCGGACCGGCCAACGATCGTTATATCGGTGAGGCGGTCGACCTCGGCGAGCGGCGCTGCATGCGCTCTCGACCTGGCTGGGCTCACCGGCGCCGACCTGGACCTGCTGATCTCGGCGCTGCTGCTGTTTCCGGGTCGCCGTGCCGTCGCCTGGAACCGCGCGGCTCATTCCTTCGTCTGGGCTTGCGGCCCGACGTCAAGCGCCTGCCCATTTTCGGGCTGGGTTGCGTGGCCGGTGCGGCGGCGCTGAGCCGGCTGCACTCGACTACTTGCGCGGCTGGCCGGGCCATCACGCGGCGCTGCTCGCGGTGGAGGTCTGCTCCGCCAGGTCGGCCAACCCGAGAGGTCACGACCGCAGACCTTGTCGTGAGCGGGCTGTTCGGCGATGGCGCGGCGGCTGTGGTGGCCACCGGCGATCTGGTTAACGAACCGCGCGCAAGTACCCGGCGGATGGGCCCAGTTGGTCGGCGTGGGCGCTGCCGGTGGTCCGCGGATTATCGCCACCCGCAGCGAGGTATATCCGGACAGCCGGACCCCCTGGGCTGGCCGGCTCGGCTCGGAAGGCTTCCGCATCGTGCTGACCGCCGAGCTCGCCGACGTGGTCGAGCGGCGCCTGACCGGCAGCGTGACCGCGTTCCTTCCGCCGAGCACGGTCTGTGCATCGACGACATCGGCGCTTGGTGTGCCATCCCGGCGGCCCCAAGGTGATCGACGCCGTCCAGAACAGCTTGAAGCTGCCCGATGCCGCCCTAGGTCTTGAGTCGCGCTCGCTCGCCGAGGTGGGAACGTGTCCTCGGTCTCGGTGCTGCACATCCTGGAGCAGACCATCGATATGTGCCCGAGCGCCCGGGTTCGATCGGCCTGATGATCGGTCTGGGCCCCGGGGTCAGCGTCGAACTGCTGCTGATGCAGTGGTGATGCAGCAGTGATCGCCTACTACGTGGTGCTCGTCGTCATCGCGTTCGAGCGGCTGGCGGAGCTCGTCACGTTGTTGCTCAGCGGCATGCGACCGAGACCTGGCCGGGCGACATGGAGTCCGGCCGCGGCCATTTCCCGGTGATGGTCACGCTGCACACGGCGCTGCTGGTCGGCTGCTGGATCGAGCCGCTGGTCTTCCGCGCGTTCCTTGCCGGCCTTGGAATGGCCGATGCTGGCCTTGGTGCTTGCCGCCAACGGGCTGCGATGGTGGTGCATCTCCACTCCGCTCGCGGTGGACTGCCTGGGTCATCGTGCTGCCTGGAGTGGCGCTGGTCAGGACCGGCCCGTACCGCTGGTTTGCCCACCCGAACAACGTCGCGGTGATAGATAAGGTGCGCGGCGTTGCCGTTGCCGGCTCGGGTGGACCACGGCCGTACCTTGCTGTCCTCGATGCTCGCTGCTCACGGTCCGGCTGCGGTGCGAGACCGTCGCGCTGGCCGCGGCCGCCCAGACCACCCCACGCGATGACTACCGTTGACGTTCCTTGTGGTCGGCGGCGGGCCGGCCGGACTCGCCACCGCGATCAGCTGCGCCCGCGCCGGGTTGTCGGTCATCGTTGCCGAGCAACGCACGGGACCCATCGACAAAGCCTGCGGCGAGGGGCTGATGCCCTCGGCAGTGCAGCGGCTGGCCGACGCCGATGCCGTCACAATCCGCGCGAATACGAAGAGCGACGACAAAATGCTGGCCACAGTCAGCCTCTGGGCATTGGCCAAGGTCCACCCCGACGACAAAGACCTCCGCCGCGAAACCACCGAGAAGTTGGTTGCGATGCTGAAGGACCCCGATGCGAAGGTTCGCGGGGCTGCCGCACAAGGGTTGGCCTCGCTGCCGCCCGCGCCGGAGATCACTGCCCCAATCTTCGAGAAGGCGTTTAAGGATGCCGACGAGACGGTGATCCGCAGTGCTTTAGACTCCATGGCGGGCATCGGCCCCGGCCGTGCCGAAGTTGATTACTGCATTGAAATTCGAGCACGTTCGCGGGCAAGTGGCGTACATATTGGGCCAGATTGGCCCGGCCGCCGCACAGCCACCGAGGCCCTGACCGCCCTGATCGGCGACAAAGCCTGCGCACCTCGAGCGAGGCCGTCATCGCCCTGGGCAAGATTGGTCCGGCCGCAAAGGCTGCCGTGCCGGCCCTGGTCAAGGCGTTTGAGAATGGCGAGGGCTCCAACGACCACGCGATTGCCTTTGCGCTTGGCCAGATCGGTCCGGATGCGGCCGCGGCCGAGCAGGTGCTCGGCGGCGCCCTGAAGAGTTCCGATAGCCAGTTGTCGCTCGTTTGCGCAATGGCGCTGACTCAGATTAAGCCCGGCTCCGCGGAGCTTGCGGCAAAGACGGTTCCCGTCTGACTGCCGGCTTGGCCTTGCCGCTGCCGCAATCGCGTGTGGCTGCTGCCGAAGCGTTGGGGAAGTTGGGCCCGTTGGCAAAGTCGGCCCAACCGGCCTTGGAGAAGGCAGCCAGTGACGAAAACCAGCAGGTGCGCGAAGCGGCTGCTGCGGCGTTGAAGTTGATTGGGCGAAGCGGAACGCCGGCCGTAGAGACAAAGACTCCGGCAGCGGAGGTAAGACCGCCAGCCCCGGCGAAGACCTTCGAGAGCGGCAGCACCGTGGTTACGCTCAGGGACCAAGTCTCGTTGAAGATGGGCAGCACCGTGGTGGCCAAATTGCCCAAGGGCGACAAGCTCAAGGTATTGGTAGTCCGCGCCCCGTGGGTTGGGGTCGAGGCGACGATCATGGAAAAGCCAAGACTGGCTGGGTGTTGGAAGCGGATGATCGATAAGCCGTAACATTGGTTTTTACGACGGCGTGATGCCCCAGAGCAGCAGAAGCGTGGTCGCGTTGAACGCGGCGTGAAAGTCACGATCGACGGCACGATGCGGTGCGTTGGGTAATAGAGTGTGCCGAGAACCAAGGCCAGAATGAAGAGCGCCACTGGATCCGGCGCCACCCCAGCAGGCATGATCTGCGCACAGACAAACTGGATGATGTACACCGGCACGTAGATCGCCAGATAGGCCAGCAGTCCCAAGCGAAACGCCGCAGGCCAGTTTTCTTCGCCCAGCCGAAGTCAAAAGCCGTGACGCCGCGCTGACGCAGCACCAAAACGATAACCGCTGTCACGGCCACAATCTCGCCGATTGCGTTGGCGATCAGCCCGGCGGCAATCACCAGTGCCGGAGGCTCGGCGCGTGCAAAGTGGACGTGCGCCGGCGAAGTCGCATCGAAGCGGATGACCGCCGCCACGCCCGATGCGTCAAGCACCTCGTCGCCGCGAATTTCGCCGCCGGTGGAACAGCCGATAATGGCGGCGTCCGGAAATTTCCCCCGCAGCTCCTGAAATACGCCGGGATCGCCCGCGATTTCCAGGGCGCTCGAACCAAAGGACCGCCTGCGCCGTCGGCAAGGGCTCGGCCCCATCGGCGTTCCAGCCGGAACCCCTGTCATAAACCAAAGTGGCCGCGTGCATCACGCACTTCCCCTGTCGGAGAGATCAACGTGCCAGAAAATATTTACGATTCTCTAATTCAGCGCCGCGGTCCGTCGGTCACACTGAATCCCGCAAGACAGAATGCGATATCTATTGGAAAGCTCTAAGTATTTGGACGCTCGATATTCGTCAGCCCGAGCTAACCGCACCGGCTGCGCCCACGGCCTGCTTTGGGTTGGTGACGGCGCCTTCCTGCCCCGATTCAAAGCCTCGCTTTCAGCGGACCAGGTGCTGCCTATTTCATAGGCGCCGGCTCTTGACGAACCCTATAACGAAGTTAATCATCCCTAGATTCGCTGTAAAAGCGGACATATAGGGAGAAAAAATATGAGCAAGCTTTATACTGGCGCGCTGGCTCTTGGAGTTCTCGCCGCCATCCTGTCAGCGTTTGTCTCAATTCCTAGCGCCGCTTTAGTTCTCCTGGTATTAGGAGGCGTCTCCGCCATCGGTAACGGCGCCGATGACAATACTCGCCTTTATCTGATTACTTTAGTATTGGCCGTCGGCGCCAAGGCGCTGGACGCGGTGCCGGTGGCGGGCTCCGACCTTGTCACCATCTTCAGCGGATTGGGCACCCTGGCCATCGGCGGTTCGCTTGTGGCCATCGTGATCAGCCTGTCCTGCACGCTGAAGTCAGGGCTCACAAAGTAAGGACTGAGGCTTTTAGGCGGGGACGCGCGCCGTTCGGGTCTTAGCCGAATTGGGAGCGTGTCCCTGCAACCACCGCGCCCTGATCACGCGGCGTGGGCGATCACGCGGTTGCGGCCGCCGGCCTTGGCTTCGTACAGGGCCTCGTCGGCGCGCTTGAGCAGGGCCTCGGGCGTGTCGCCCTCGCCCAGGGTCACCGCCACGCCGATGGAGATGGTCACGGTCAGCAGTTCGCTGCCGGACGCCACGCGGAAGGGCGAGCCGCCGATGTAGCGACGAATCCGGTCGGCGATGCGCTCCGCGTCGGCGATCTGGGTGTCGGGCATCAAGGTGACGAATTCCTCCCCGCCGTAGCGGCACGGCAGGTCGATGGCGCGCACATTGGTCGCCAGGCGCACGCCGAATTCGCGCAGGACCTCGTCGCCCACGTCGTGGCCGAAGCTGTCGTTGATCTTCTTGAAGTGGTCGATGTCGATCAGCAGAGCCGCCACCGGCGCGCCGCCGCGCACGGCGCGCTGGACCAGGGCGTCCAGCTGGCCGGTCATGTAGCGACGATTGTGCAGGCCGGTCAGCTGGTCGGTGACCGCCAGCTCCAGGCTGTTGTCCAGGTTGTTGCGCAGGAAGTCGGTGTAGCGCTTGCGCTTGATCTGGGTGCGCACGCGCGCGGCCAGTTCCTGCGGATCGATGGGCTTGGCCAGAAGGTCGTTGACGCCGATCTCCAGCGCCTTGACAGCGCGGGCGCGATCGTCCGGGTCGTAGATCGCCAGGATCGGCAGCTGACGCGTGGCTTCGTCCGAACGCAGGGCGGCGCAAAAACGCAGACCATCGAAGGTGCGGGCGGCGACGTTGATGATCACCAGGTCCGCCGGGCCGCGCGCGGTGAGCAGGGCCTTTTCCGGATCGGCCTCGATCAGCGGGCGGTGCTCGATGGACAATTCGGCCAGGATGCGCTGGGCCTGACGCTCGTTGTCGTCGACGATCAGCACCCGCCCCCCGGCGCCGGCCAGGCGCGCGGCGGCCCCGGCGATCACGCCGATGCGGCGGCCTGAGGCCTCGCGTTCGCGCAATTCGTCGATCACCAGCTTCAGCCGCGTCAGACTGCGCACGCGGGCGAACATGATCACGTCGTCGATCGGCTTGGTCAGGAACTCATCCGCGCCCGCCTCCAGCCCAGCGATGCGGTCCGCGCGCCCATCCAGGGCCGTGACCAGCACCACCGGGATGTGACGCGTCATGGGGTCGTCCTTCAGGCGTCGGCACACCTGGAATCCGTCCATGCCGGGCATCATCACGTCCAGCAGGATGATGTCGGGCTTTTCGGCGGCGGCGATGGCCAGGGCGGTGGCGCCGTCGGTGGCGGTGATCACGTCGAAGTATTCCGCCGAAAGCTTGGCTTCCAGCAGCTTGACGTTGGCCTCGATGTCGTCGACGACCAGGATACGCGCCGTCATCGCCCTACCTCACCCTAAAAAGCGACGGACTGTGTCGAGAAACAGGCCCACCGAGATGGGCTTGGACAGATAGGCCTCGCAGCCCCCTTCGCGGATCCGCTCCTCATCGCCCTTCATGGCGAAGGCGGTCACGGCGATCACCGGGATATGCGCCAGCTCCTCGTCTTCCTTGAGCCATTTGGTGACCTCCAGCCCCGAAATCTCGGGCAACTGGATGTCCATAGATCAGGTCGGGACGATGCTGGCGCGCGAGCGTGAGCGCCTGCAGCCCCTCGCGGGTCTCCAGCGTGGCGTAACCCTGGGCGTCGAGAAGGTCGTGAAAGAGCTTCATATTCAGCTCGTTATCCTCGACGATGAGGACGGTCTTGGCCATCGTTCAACCTGTCTTCAGCCCGGGAGGTTTCCCCCGGCCCCGGACGCCGGCCCCACCAGCCGCCGCCCCTCATTGCCTAGGGTTGTCCCACGATATCCTTACTTTGCCGTTAGCCGTGGAGACGCGAGGGGGGCTGGACGAACAGCGTTCAATATGTTCTTGTTTTGTGCCAATTGGGGGCTGGCGATGAAATTGGTCCTGATCACGGCATTAATTGGGATGGGCGCTGTGGCGCTGACGGCGCAGGCGCAAGACCTCCGCGCAAAGGCGTCGGGTTCTGACGCCGTCGGCCAATCGATCACGGTCGCCAAAGTCACGGCAGGAATTGCCGATGGCACGCCTTGGCTCACGATCAATGCCGGCCTTTTTTGCCTTCCCCACGGCAAATATGGCTGGAATAGCAATCTAGGCAAAATCAACGTCCGAGGCTTCGAGAAGCCCATCAGAGATGAGCTTAGGAAAGAAAGCTTCCAGCTCGCGAAAGATCCTGAATTCGCCTTTTTCCGGATGACGTCTCTTCGGATCTGATGCTTGGAGCCAGAATAACAAATTTAACTGCAAACTTCTGCGTTGTTTTGAATTCTGCCAAGGGCGACGCGGCAATGGACGTCGAATGGCAGATTTATTCAAGGACGAAACGCAAGGTCGTTTTGACCCTGCAAACCAATGGACAGAGCCATGTGAACCAGAGCGCGACGGGTGATTATCAAAGCACTTTGATCGCAGCCATGGATGAGAATGTTCGAGCGCTGACGGCGTCTGATGGCTTCAAGACCCTCCTGTCCGGCTCGTCCGAAAATCCCGGCGACGTTTCTGAGATACAACCGCCAACAGGCGGAAAATCGAAGATTCCGCTGGCCGGATCGCTCGCCGCCGGGCCGGTCAAAATTAGTGACGCGGTTGGAGCCGTGGTTCTGGTCCTGACCGGAGAAGGCCTCGGTTCAGGCGTGCTGGTCTCTTCCGACGGCTATGTGCTGACCGACCAGCATGTCGTCGGCTCCGAGAAATACGTGAAAATCCGCTGGTCTGATGGACTGGAAGGCCTGGGCGAAGTGATCCGCAGCAACAAGCGCCGAGACGTCGCCGTCATCAAAACCGATCCGCGGGGCCGCCTTCCGCTGGCGATTCGGACCCAGGCGCCCGAGCCGGGCGATACGGTCTTTGCCATCGGCGCGCCCGAGGACCCCAAGCTGCAGAGCACCGTCACGCGCGGGGTGGTCTCGGCCGCCAACCGCATCGTCGACGGTTTCAGCTTCATCCAGAGCGATGTGACGGTGAACCCCGGCAATAGCGGGGGGCCTTTGCTGGACGAAAAGGGCGAGGTTCTGGGGCTGACAGATTGGAAGCTGCAATCACGCGACAACGCCACGGGCCTGAACTTCTTCACGCCCATCGGCGACGCCCTGGCGTTCCTATCACTGGAACAGCACTGAGCGGATTGCGAAGCTGTGTCTTGCGCCCGTAGCGGCCAGCCCTAATGGTCTGACCATGATCCGGATCGGCGTGGACTTCGGCGGGACCAAGATCGAGGCGGCCGCGCTGGACGCGGACGGCGGCGAGCGTGCGCGCGAGCGCCGACCCAATCCGGGAACCTATGAAGGCGCGGTCGAGGTCGTGGCCGAACTGGTGGACGATGTGCGCCGGCAGTCCGGCGCGCCGCGCGGTCCGGTGGGCATAGGGTCCAGGCTCGGTCTCGCCGACGACCGGCCTGATGCGCGGAGCCAATTCGGTGTGGCTGAACGGCCGCGATTTCGCCACGGACCTGACGCGGGCCCTGGGTGTTCCGGTGCGTCTGGTCAATGACGCCGATTGCCTGATCCTGTCGGAATCCACCGATGGCGCCGCCGCCGGCGCCAAGGGGGCGCTTCGGCGCCATCTTGGGCACGGGCTGCGGCGGCGGGGTGGTGGTGGACGGCAAGCTGCTGGAGGGCGCCAACGGCGTGGCGGCGAATGGGGCCACACGCCCCTGCCCTGGCCAACGGATCAAGACAAGGCGCCGCCCTGCTGGTGCGGGCGAACGGGGTGTCTGGAGACCTTCGTGTCGGGCACCGCCCTGGCGGCCGATCACGCACGGGCCACCGGCCGCAAGATGAAGGCCGAAGAGGTGGTCGCCGCCGCGCGCACCGGCGACCGATGGGCCGCCGAGGCGCTGGATCGCTACATCGAGCGACTGGGCCGCGCCTTGGCGGTGATGATCGACCTGATTGACCCCTCGGTGATCGTGCTGGGCGGGGGCATGTCCAACGTCGATGAGCTTTACGAGCCTTGCCCGGCGCGATCGCGCCGCACGTGTTCAGCGACTACTGGAGCGCCCGGATCGCCAAGGCGGCGCATGGGGATTCCTCGGGCGTGCGCGGCGCCGCGCGGCTGTGGCCGCTGGAGCCGATGAGCGCCCTCTGCCGCGACTGCCTGTGGACCGGAGCCGAGCCGGCCGACCGACGCTGCCCGCGCTGCCGCTCGCCGCGGCTGGTCCGCCATGAGGCGCTGGACCGGCTGACCATCGCCCATATCGACTGCGACGCCTTCTACGCCTCGGTGGAAAAGCGCGACCGGCCCGAGCTGCGCGACCGCCGGTGATCGTCGGCGGGGGCAAGCGCGGGGTGGTGACCACCGCCTGCTACATCGCCCGCATCTCCGGCGCGCGCTCGGCCATGCCCATGTTCAAGGCGCTGAAGCTGTGCCCGCAGGCCGTCGTGATCAAACCCGATTTCGCCAAGTACCGCGCCGAGAGCGCACGCATCATGGCCAAGCTGTCGGCCCTGACGCCCTTGGTGCAGCCCCTGTCGCTGGACGAGGCCTGGCTGGACCTGTCCGGCTGCGAGCGCCTGCACGGCGCGCCGGCCGCCGTGGTGCTGGCCAGGGTGCAGCCGCGAGATCGAGCGCGAGATCGGCATCACCGTCTCGGTGGGCCTGTCGGCCAACAAGTTCCTGGCCAAGATCGCCTCGGACCTGGACAAGCCGCGCGGCTTTTCGGTGATCGGGCGGCGGAGGCCCAGGCGTTCCTGGCGCCTCGGCCGGTCGGCATCCTGCCGGGCGTCGGGCCGGCGATCGGTCCTCGCGCTGGAAGCCGCGGGCTTCAGAACGGTGGGCGATTTGGCGCGGGCCGATCCCAAGGCCCTGGCCGAACGTTTCGGCGCCTACGGCCTGCGCCTGTCCCAGCTGGCGCACGGCCAGGATGCGCGCGCCGTCGATCCAGACCAGACCCGCAAGGGCATCAGCGCGGAGACGACCTTCGAGGAGGATCACGCGGACCGGCAGGTGCTGGAGGATCGTCTGTGGCCCCTGTGCGAGCGGGTGGCGCGCGCCTGCCGCAAGGAGGGCGTGGCCGGCCGGGCGGTGGTGCTCAAGCTCAAGACACCGGACTTTCGCTCTGATCACCCGCCGCCGCACCCTTCCCTTCCCCACCCAGACCGCCAAGGCGCTGTTCGCCGTGGCGCGCGAACTGCTGGCGGGCGAGGCCGATGGGCGGGCGTTCCGTCTGATCGGCGCGGGCGTGCAGGACCTGGCCGAAGCGCACGAGGGCGGCGAGGATCTGTTCAGCGAAGGCGAGGTCCGCGCGCTCAAGAGCGAGAAGGCGGTGGACGCCCTGCGCGCGCGTTTCGGTTCGGCGGCGGTGCTGAGCGGGCGGGCGCTGAAGCCGCGCGGCGTGCGGGACTAGACGTTCGGCGCTTTCGGCGCGCCCATCTGCGCGCTATCTCAGTCGCACACGTTAAGGAGCGCCCATGTCCATTGAAAAACGCCTCGCCGACCTGGACATCGTCCTGCCCCAGCCGGTGGCGCCGGTGGCCAACTATGTCCCGTTTGTGCAGGTGGGATCCCTGGTCCACATCTCCGGCCAGATCTCGGTGGACGGCGCGGGCGGGATCAAGGGCGTGGTCGGGGCAGGACGTCGGCCTGGACGAGGCGGTCAAGGCCGCGCGCCTATGCGGGATCAATCTGATCGCCCAGATGAAGGCCGCCGCAGGTGGCGACCTGACGCGCGTGGCGCGCATCGTCAAGCTCAACGGCTTCGTTCAGGCCGGGTCCGGACTTCTTCGACATTCCCAAGGTGATCAACGGTTGTTCCGACCTGATGGTCGGGTGTTCGGCGAGGCGGGCAAACATGCCACGCTCGGCGGTGGGGGTCTATCGCCTGCCGCTCAATTTCGCCGTGGAGGTCGACGCGGTGGTGGAGTTCGAAGTGAGCCTTCCCCAGAGCCTGACCGGGCCGCCCATCGCCCATCGCGGCCTGTGGCGCCCAGGCTCGCGGCCGGAGAATTCCCTGGCGGCCTTCGAGGCGGCCTGCGCGGCCGGCTACGGCGTCGAACTGGATGTGCAGGCTGACGGCGGACGACGAAGCGGTGGTGTTCCACGACGACAGCCTGGAGCGGCTGACCGCCGAGTCGGGCCTGGTGGAAGAGCGCACCCTCGACGAGCTCAAGGCCATCACCCTTCTGGGCGGCGATCACCAGACCATTCCCTCCTTGGCCCAGGCGCTCGAGGTCATCGCCGGGCGACCCTGGTGCTGGTGGAGCTGAAGACGCCGCCCGGCCAGGAGGGCCTGCTGGAGGCGCGCGTGGCGGAACTGCTGGAAGCCTACGACGGCCCCTGCGCCGTGCTCAGCTTCAACGCCGCCGCCCTCGGATGGATGGCCCGGCGCCATCCCGATATCCCGCGCGGACTGAACCTCGACGCCGCGCCCAGCCCCGATAAACTCACGTCATCTGTGCCAGATTTTCTTTCAATAACTCAAAATCTAATCATGGATTCCCAAGTCAAATCCTGGCGCAGTGAAGGCAAGCCGGTCATCGCCTGGACCGTGCGCAGCCCGGAGGCGAAGGCGCGCCTGACCGGTCAGGTCGACAACTTCATGTTCGAGGGCTTTACGCCTTGAGTCTGGCGGGCGAGGTCAGCGTCCATCGCCGTATCGCCGAGATCGGCAAGGCGGCCTGGGACGACTGCCTGTCATCCTCAGATTATGCCGATAACCCCTTTGTCAGTTTCGATTTTCTCGAATGCACTTGAAGTAACCGACTGCGCGGTCGAGCGCACCGGCTGGGGCCCCAGCCACTTGCTGCTCAAGGACGAACGGGCCGTGCCGCCGCGGTCATGCCGCTCTATCTGAAGAGTCCCACTCGCGCGGGCGAATATGTGTTCGACCACGCCTGGGCCGACGCCTATGAGCGCGCGGGCGGAGCCTATTATCCCAAGCTGCAGTCCTGCGCGCCCTTCTCGCCGGTGACCGGCCCGCGCCTGATCGTGCGGCCGGACGTGGAGCGGCCCGAGGCCCAGCGCCGCCTGCTGGCGGGGCGCCGTGGCCCTGTGCGAGCGGCTAGGCGTCGTCCGGCTGTCAACGTCACCTTCCCGACCGAGGCCGAATGGGACTTCATGGGCGAGCAGGGCCTGCTGCAGCGCCAGGACCAGCAGTACCACTGGCACAACCGCCGGCTACGCGACCTTCGACGACTTCCTGGCCGCCCTGTCCTCAGGCCGGCGCAAGACCATCCGGCGCGAGCGGCGCGACGCCCTGGCCGCAGGTCGAGGTCGTCGCCCTGACCGGACGCGGACCTGACCGAAGACCACTGGGACGCCTTCTTCGCCTTCTACATGGACACCGGCGCGCGCAAATGGGGCCGGCCCTATCTGAACCGGCAGTTCTTTTCGCAGCTGTCTGAGACGCATGGCCGACCAGGTGCTGCTGCTGCTGGCCCGGCGCAACGGCCGCTGGATCGCCGGAGCCCTCAACCTGATCGGCGCGGACTGCCTCTACGGCCGCCACTGGGGCTGCATCGAGGACGTGCCCTTCCTGCATTTCGAGCTCTGCTACTATCAGGCCATCGAACACGCCATCCGCCTGGGCCTGCCGCGCGTGGAGGCCGGCGCCCAGGGCCCGCACAAGATCGCCCGGGGCTATCTGCCCGCGCCTGTCTATTCGGCCCACTTCATCGCCGACCCCGCCCTGCGCGCGCCCGTGGCCCGCTATCTGGAGCAGGAACGCCAGGCGGTGCGCGAGGAGATGGACTGGCTGGCGGAGGAATATTCGCCGTTCAAGGCGAATGGCTAACTCAGGCGTCCTCGCACGGGTCCGAACACGCCGCGCATCAACGGCCGAACCAGCGAGGCCGCCAGAATCGCCGGGCTGATGGCCAGGGCGAGCAGCACACTGCCCGGATTATCCGCCCGCTTGAGGAAATAGCGGATCAGGCCGCGGGCCTTGTGAAACTCGACCTTGATCTTCAGACTCTGGCTGGTGGACCCTTCATGCAACACCACCGCGCTGGGTTGGAAAACCACCGATCCGCCTGCCCGGCGCGCGCGCCAGCACAGGTCGATGTCCTCCACGTGCAGGAAATAGCCCTCGTCGAAGCCGCCGATCGCGTCGAAATCCGCGCGGCTCATATAGAAACAGGAACCGGAAATCGTCGGCGTGGCGACCGGCCCGTCCGGCGCGGGTTCGTCGTCCTTGTGAATTTCGAACCGATGGAGCGCCGGTACAACGCGCGCCAGATGGCTCAAGCTGAGCAGTGTAGTCAAAGGTGTTACCTCTCCGCGCCGCGCGCCGCGCTGCTCGGAGCCATCGGTGTTGAGCACCCGCGCGCCCACCACGCAGGGCGAGGCGAAGCCCTTGGCGCCCTCGATCAGAGCGGCGATGCAGCCGGGTTGAAGACAGGCGTCGGGATTGAGGATCACCAGACGACGGCCCTGCGGCGGCGTCGGGCGCCGAGATTGCAGCCGCGGGCGAAGCCGATGTTGCCGTGTCCCTGCAGCAGGCGAAGACGCGGTTCGGTCTCGGCGATTTCGCCGCAGCCTGGCCGCGTCCTCGGAGGTCGAGCCGTTGTCCACCACCACCAATTCGTCCACCAGCGGCTCGGCCAGGACATGGGCGATGGACTGGAACAGCACCGGGCCCGGTCCGATAGACCACCATGATGACCGACACGTCCGGCGTCGCGGCCGGGCGCTTTTGGCGCATGCCTTAGGCCGCCTCGGTGGAGGACCCGGCGGGTGCGGGGCCGGCGAGGCGTTTCAAATCCGGCGCCAGGGCCTCGTGCGCCAGGGCGGACACGGCCTGCGCCAAGCCGAGGATGCTCTGGCCGTCCGAGCCCAGGCGGCGCAGCGCCACCTGGCCGCTCTTCGGCCTCCTTGCGGCCGACCACGGCGATCACCGGGGTCTTGGCCAGGCTGATGCTCGCGGATCTTGTAGTTGATCTTCTCGTTGCGCAGATCGGTCTCCACGCGCAGTCCGGCCGCGCGCAGGGCCGAGGCGACCTGCACGGCGTAGTCGTCCGCGTCCGAGGTGATGGTGGCGACCACCACCTGCACCGGCGCCAGCCACAGCGGGAAATGGCCGGCGTAGTTCTCGATCAGGATGCCGAGGATAGCGCTCGAAGGTGCCGAGCATCGCCCGATGCAGCATCACCGGCCGCTGCTTGGAGCCGTCCTCGGCCACATATTCGGCGTCCAGCCGCTCGGGCAGCACGAAATCCAGCTGCAGGGTGCCGCACTGCCAGGTGCGGCCGATGGCGTCCTTCAGGTGGAACTCCAGCTTGGGGCCGTAGAAGGCGCCCTCGCCCGGCAGCTTCTCCACCTCCATGCCCGCCGCGAGCGCCGCGCGCTCCAGCGCGCGATTCCGCCATGTCCCAGGTCTCGTCCGTGCCGGCGCGCAAGTCCGGCCGCAGGGCCAGCTTGACGCTGTGCAGCTCGACGCCGAGATCGGCGTAGATCGAATAGAGCAGTCGCACGAACTTGGTCGTCTCCGCCTCGATCTGGTCCTCGCGGCAGAAGATGTGGGCGTCGTCCTGGGTGAAGGCGCGCACGCGCATGATGCCGTGCAGCGCGCCGCTGACGGCTCGTAGCGATGGCAGGAGCCGAACTCGGCCATGCGCAGGGGCAGTTCGCGGTAGGAGCGCTGGCCCACGTTGAAGATCTGCACGTGGCCCGGACAGTTCATCGGCTTGACCGCCAGGGTCTCGCCCTCCTCCGTCTCGCAGGAGAACATGGCGTGGCCGAACTTCTCCCAGTGGCCCGAGCGCTCCCACAGGGTGCGGTCCAGCAGCTGCGGCGTCTTGACCTCCACGTAGCCGTCCTCCTCCAGACGGCGGCGCATGTAGGATTCCAGCGCGCGCCACAGGGTCCAGCCCTTGGCGTGCCAGAACACCATGCCCTTGCCCTCCTCCTGCATGTGGAACAGGTCCATGGCCCGGCCGATCTTGCGGTGATCGCGCCGCTCGGCCTCCTCGACGCGCTTGAGATAGGCGGCGAGGTCCGCCTCATTGGCCCAGGCGGTGCCGTAGATGCGCTGCAGCTGGGCGTTCTTGGCGTCGCCGCGCCAGTAGGCGCCGGCCAGCTTGGTCAGCTTGAACGCCTTGCCGACATAGCGCGTGGACGGCAGGTGCGGCCCCAGGCACAGGTCCTTCCACGGCCCCTGCCAATAGATGGAAATGTGCTCGTCTGCCGGCAGATCGCGGATGATCTGGGCCTTGTAGGTCTCGCCGATGGACTCGAAATGCTCGATCGCCTCATCGCGCGGCCAGACCTCGCGGCGGATCGGCTCGTCGCGCTCGACGATCTGGCGCATGCGCTCCTCGATGCGCGGCAGGTCCTCCAGGCTGAACGGCTCGGCGCGGGCGAAGTCGTAATAGAAGCCGTCCTCGATGGACGGCCCGATGGTCACCTGGGTGCCGGGAAACAGCTCCTGCACCGCCTGGGCCATGATGTGCGAGCATCGTGGCGCAGGACGTCCAGCGCCTCGGGCGATTGCGCGGTGAGGATTTCGAACTTGCCGCCGTGAGGCAGGGGCCGCTCCAGGTCGAGCAGCGCGCCGTCCAGCTTGACCAGCACGGCGCGCTTTTCCAGCGACATGGCGATGGAGGCCGCGACCTGCCGCCCCGTCGTCCCTTCGGGGAAAGGGCGCACGCTGCCGTCGGGAAACTGAAGATCGATCATCCTTCGCACTTCCACTGGCGCCGGGCGGGCGCGGGGCGGCGGATCATAGCCCCACGCGCGCCCCGGCCGGCATCGGCAAAGACGCTTCAACGCCAGCCACGAGCCCCGGGCCGGACCTGCTCGACCAGGACCTGGGCGGCGTATTCCGAGCAGCGTGGGCGCAAAGCGGCACTGCCGGCCGATGACGAGCGACAGGGTCAGCTTGTAGCTCCGCAAAGCGCCGTAGATCAGGCGGCTGTACAGATCAGCCATGGTCCGTCGTCCTCTCGGCCGAAGACAGGCCGACTAGCATGGGGAATCGCTCGGCGCCACCCGGCGGCGCTTAAGCGTGCGCCTGCAGCGCGCGCCGCGCGGCCTCCGCCGCCGCCTCGAACGCCAACATCGTCGAGGCGTGGCGGGCGGGGTAGTCCTTGACCACTTCCAGCAATGCCAAGTCCGCGAAACGGCCCTTGGGCGGCTGCCCGCCCGACTTGAGCATGGCCTTGAGCTGATCGCGCGCCTGTTCGATCTCCTCGACCTCCGCGCCGATCACATGAGCGCCCAGCACGGCCGCGGCGGCCTGGCCCAGGGCGCAGGCCTTGACCTCCTGGGCGAAGGCGCTGACGCGGCCGTCGGCGACGCTGATATCCACCAGCACCCGGCTGCCGCACAGCTTGGACACCTTCTCGGATGTCGCCTGGGGGGCGGCCAGGCGTCCGGCGTGGGGCATGTTGGCCGCCAGGGTCAGCACCTTGGCGCTGTAAAGGTCGTCGATCACCGGCCCGCCTTGGCGGCTGCGTGCCTGGCCACGCGCTCGGCGCAGGCGGCGTTGAACGCCTCAAAGCCCGCGCGCAGACGCCGCCGGATGCGCTTGCCCACCCGCTCGCCCACCACGCCTTGATAGATCTCGCCGTTGGACAGGATGCAGCCGGTGTCTTCCTCGTCGAGCGGTTCGATCTCGATGTAACGCAGGCGCTTGATGACCCGCCCGCCTCCGAGAGGGTCCACAGGATCTGGGCGTTGGGCACCCAGTCCACCACCGTGGGTCTGATCAGCTTGGGCGGCGTATCGGCGAAGGCCTCCACCAGTTCCAGCTTTTGCCCGATGCGCAGGGCGCCGGTGATCTTCGGGTAGAGCGGATTCCACTCCGGCCAGCGGTCCAGGTCCGCCAGCACTTCCCAGATCACCGTGGAGGGGGCGGGCACGCCTAGGCGATGTTCGGTCTTGAAGCTCATGGCCGCTATGTAGGGTCCGATTCCCTCAGACGCCATGTGGCGCCCTCGGCGTTGTCCATGACGATGACGTTCAAGGCGTTCAGTTCGTCGCGGATTCGGTCCGCGACCGCCCAGTCCTTGGCCTGGCGGGCTTCGATCCGCGCCTTGAGCAGGCCCTCCACCTTGGCCTTGAGCGCCGCGTCAGCCCCGCCCTCGAACCAGATTTCCGGGTCGGCCTGCAGGAAGCCGATCAGGCGGCCGGCGGCCAGCAGGGCCGATTTGGCCGCGCGACGCTCATCGGCGTCATCCGAGGTTTCCAGGATTTTGGCCATGGCGAACAGTTCGGCCGTGGCGCGAGGCGTGTTCAGATCGTCCAGCAGGGCGTCGATAAAGGCCGGCGGCGGTTCCGCATTCGGATCGGTCGCAATCTCCGCCGCGCGCCTCAAGGCCCCGTACAGTCGGTCCAGCGACTTACGGCTTTGCGCGATTAACTCCTCAGTCCAGTCCAGCGGGGCCCGATAGTGGCCTGACAGCAGCGCCCAGCGGAGGCCCTCGCCGGGCGCGCGTTTGATCAGCTCATGCACCAGCTTCACATTGCCCAGGCTCTTGGACATCTTTTCGGCGTCCATGGTCAGGAAGCCGTTGTGCACCCAGTAGCGGGCGAGGACCGGCGTGTGGTCGGCGCAGCGGCTCTGGGCGATCTCGTTTTCGTGGTGGGAAAGATCAGGTCGTGGCCGCCGCCGTGGATGTCGATGCTTTCGCCGAGGGTCTTCTCGATCATGGCCGAGCACTCGATATGCCAGCCGGGCCGTCCCGGACCCCAAGGGCTGTCCCATACCGGCTCGCCGGGCTTGGACGGCTTCCACAGCACGAAATCGGCAGGATGGCGCTTGTAGGGCGCGACCTCGACACGGGCGCCGGCGATCATGTCGTCCAATGAGCGGCCCGACAGACGGCCGTAATCACCAAAGCTCTGGGTGTCGAACAGCACGTGGCCTTGCGCCGCGTAGGCCGAGCCGGCGTCGATCAGCCGCCCGATCATGGCAAGCATCTCGCCGATATGAGCAGT
>CAWDPL010000005.1:0-5815 GCA_963804105.1 uncultured Alphaproteobacteria bacterium | reverse complement strand
CTGATCAGATCGTCGGTTAAACGCTCGGCAGAATTTCGAGCAGTGCAAAGCGCGTCGGGCCAAACCCCGGCGCGCTTTTGCTTTAGTCGTCATCCCACGGGCGTCCCTCCTTATCGTTGTCCTAACGCCTCGGACTGGCTAGCGTTCGATTGAAGAAGATCAGGAGCCCGGGTGATGGCCGATTTAGCGGCGCAACGAACCCTCTACGGCCGTGGGAGTGCACAAGGTCAAGTGGTGACGGTCCAAATCCATAATCCTGAGCTTCTACAGGAAGAGCCCCCGACATGGGGCTGTCTGGTGACCTTCACAGGTGGGAGTGGACTTCTACCGGCATCACGACAAGCACGAGGCCAAGATGGCGTCCAGGCGCTCGTGTACGCACTGCAATCTGTTGGCATGGTCCTCGATGCAACGGGAGCACATTGGGACACACTCGCGGACGGTCCGGACGAGAGTTGGGCTCCAGGTGTCTTCGACGATGGCTTCCCGCGTCCAGCTATGAGCGTCTCGGGTTTTCCTAGTGCTGCCAGGGAGCGGATTTATGCGTTGGTGGAAGCTGAGAAGCTCGAAGCCGTCAAAGGGATGCGTCGTTCGGGCAAAACCTCCGCGCTTCATGATTAAATCGGCGCTGACCGAATGATCGCTAAAAGTCCGCAATCCCACCCTACGTGGGGATGAGCGGTTATGAGGTGAGCGCCCTGCAAAAATCCGCCAACGCCTGCGGGTAAAGCCTGTGCTCCTGCTCCAGCACCCGCGCGGCCAGGGTGTCCGCGTCATCGCCCGGCAGGATCGGCACCCGCGCTTGGCCCAGGATCGGTCCTTCATCCACCCATTCGCTCACCAGATGCACCGTGCAGCCGGCCTCCCTGTCGCCGGCGGCCAAGGCGCGGGCATGGGTATGCAGGCCGGGGTAGGCGGGCAGAAGGCTGGGGTGGATGTTGATTATCCGGCCGGCCCAGGCGTTCACGAACCAGGGCGTCAGCACGCGCATGTAGCCGGCCAGGGCGACCACCTGAACGGCTGCGGTGCGCAGGGCGGTGTCCAGCGCCTTTTCATGGGCCTCGCGGTCCGACCCGAACGGCTTGGCCTCGATGGCGAGCGTCGGGACGCCTTGTTCGCGCGCCCAGGCGAGGCCCGGCGCGTCCGGCTTGTTTGACAGGACCAGGGCGATCTCGGCCGGATAGTCCGGCGCGCGGGAGGCCTGGACCAGGGCCATCATGTTGGAGCCTCGTCCGGAAATCAGCACGCCGACGCGCACGCGCCCGCTCACGCCGACCCCAGCTCCCCGCAGACGAAGGCGTTTTCGCCGGCGTTGAGCAGGGCCGCGAGCACCGGTTCGGCGTCGGCGGGCGCGACGATCAGCATGAAGCCCACGCCGCAGTTGAAGGTGCGGCGCATCTCGTGGTCGGACACCCCGCCGGTCTGCTGTAACCAGGCGAACACCTCCGGCAGCGGCCATGCGCTCCAGTCGAAGCGCGGCTCAAGACCCTTGGCGATGCATCGCGGCGGATTCTCGATCAGGCCGCCGCCGGTGATGTGGGCGCCGCCCTTGATCAGGCCCGCCTTCATCAGGGGCAGGACGCTTTTCACATAGATGCGGGTAGGGGCCATCAGCGCCTCGCCCAGGCTCTGTCCCGCCGCGAAGGGCGCGGGCGCGTCCCAGCTAAGGCCCGAGCGCTCGACGATGCGGCGGATCAGGGAATAGCCGTTGGAGTGAGGGCCGGAGGAGCCAATGCCGATCAGCAGGTCACCGGCCTTCTGATCGTCCAGGCGCGGCAGCACCGCCCCGCGCTCCACGGCGCCCACCGAAAAGCCGGCGAGGTCATAGTCGCCCTGGCCGTACATGCCCGGCATCTCGGCGGTTTCTCCGCCCACCAGGGCCGCGCCGGCCTGACGGCAGCCTTCGGCTATGCCCGCGACCACGCGCCGGGCGGTTTCCACATCCAGCTTGCCGGTGGCGAAATAGTCCAGGAACAGCAAGGGCTCGGCGCCCTGGGCCAGGAGGTCGTTCACGCACATGGCCACTAGGTCGATGCCGACCGTGTCGTGGCGACCCGATTCGATGGCGATCTTCAGCTTGGTGCCCACGCCGTCGGTGGTGGAGACCAGCAGGGGATCGATAAAGCCCGCGGCCTTCAGGTCGAACAGGGCGCCGAAACCGCCCAGCGACGCATCCGCGCCCGGCCGCCGGGTGGCCTTGGCCAAGGGCTTGATCGCCTCGACCAGGGCCTCGCCCGCGTCGATGTCCACGCCCGCCTGGGCGTAGGTGAGGCCGTTCGGCCGTTCGCTCATGTCTGCTCCACGCACGCTCAACGCCCAAACGCGCGCATAAGGACTTGCCTTACCCGCGCGCCGGCGGGCTATAGCTAGCCGATGACCTTGATCACCGCCACAGCGGACCTCGCCGCTTTCTGCGAACAATTGCACCGCCAGCCCTTCGTGGCGGTCGATACCGAGTTCATGCGCGAAACCACCTACTGGCCCAAGCTGTGTCTGATCCAGGCCGGCGGGCCGGACGTGGAGGCCGCCATCGATCCCCTGGCGGAGGGGCTGGACCTCAAGCCGTTCCTGGACGTGCTGGCCGATCCCAAGGTGGAGAAGGTGTTCCACGCCGCGCGGCAGGACCTGGAAATCTTCTACAATCTCGGCGTCATGCCCACGCCCCTGTTCGACACCCAGATCGCGGCCATGGCGGCGGGCTTCGGCGAGCAGGTGGCCTATGACGCCCTGGTGCGTCAGATGCTGAAGGTGGAGTTGGACAAATCCAGCCGCTTCACCGACTGGGCGCGCCGGCCGCTGACCTCCGCGCAGTTCGACTACGCCCTGGCCGATGTGACCTATCTGGCCAAGCTCTATCCCAACTGCGCGAACGTCTCGAAGCGGAGGGGCGCTTGGCCTGGGTCGCCAGCGAGATGCAGGCCCTGGCCGATCCGGCCAATTACGACGTCAATCCCGAGAACGCCTGGAAGCGGCTGAAGCCGCGCAAGCACGCGCCCAAGTACCTGGCGGTGTTCAAGTCGGTGGCCGCCTGGCGCGAGCGCACGGCCCAGACCCGCGACCAGCCGCGCGGCCGCATTCTCAAGGACGAGGCCATCGACGAGATCGCCACCCAGGCGCCACGGACGCCGACGCCTTGAACCGGTTGCGCTCGGTGCCCAAGGGCTTCGCCGGCTCGCGCTTCGGACCGGACCTTTTGGACGCGGTCAAGAGCGCGCTGGAGGCGCCGGACGATTATGCTCCGGTGCTGGACAAGCCCAAGGCCAACGGCGGGCCGCCCAACGGCGCGGTGGTGGAGCTGCTCAAGGTGCTGCTCAAGGCCCGGGCCGAGGATGCGGGCGTGGCCTCCAAGCTGATCGCCACCGTGGCGGACCTGGAAAAGATCGCCTGCGACGACGAGGCCGACACCCCGGCGCTGCAGGGCTGGCGTCTGCAGGCCTTCGGCGAGGACGCCCTGAAGCTCAAGCGCGGCGAGATCGCCCTGGTGTTCGACGGCGGGCGCGTGCGGGCGGTGGAAGTGCGGCGGGCGGCGAAGGCCTAATCAAATCGGTCTTCAGTTTGTCTCATAATTCATGTATCTATGAATTATGGAAATGTCCCTCGCCGTCGACGCCCTGTCCGCACTGGCCCATGAAGGGCGGCTGACAATCTTTCGGGAACTGGTTCAGGCCGGGCCTGAAGGGCTTGCGGCAGGGACCCTCGCCCGGCGGGTGGGCGTGGCGGCCAATACCCTGTCCAACAGCCTGACCGTGCTGTCGCACGCCGGCCTTGCGGCGGCGCGGCGGGATGGCCGATCGATCATCTACACCGCGCGCTATGAGCGGATGAGCGAACTGCTGGGCTTCCTGATGCAGGACTGCTGCAACGGCTCGCCGCAGGTGTGCGCCCCTCTGGCGGACATCGTTACGCGGTCTGCCTGCTGCGAACCCTCGCTCGGAAAATCGATCGCATGAGCCAGCCGCCCTATAACATCCTGTTCCTGTGCACCGGCAATTCGGCGCGCTCGATCCTGGCCGAGGCGATCATGAATCGGGCGGGCAGGGGCCGTTTCAAGGCCTGGTCGGCCGGCTCGCATCCCAAGGGGCAGGTGCATCCTCAGGCGCTCAAGCTGCTACAGAGTCTGAACTATCCGCTCGAAGGCCTGCGCTCGAAATCCTGGGATGAGTTCGAGGCGCCCGGCGCGCCGCATTTCGATTTCATCGTCACCGTTTGCGACAACGCGGCGGGAGAGGTCTGCCCCATCTGGCCGGGTCAGCCGGTGCGCGCGCATTGGGGGATCCCCGATCCGGCCGCCGTGGAGGGTTCGGCGAGCGAGGTCAGCCTGGCCTTCGTCGAGGCCTATCGACAGCTGTCCAATCGCATTGGGCTGTTTCTGGCCCTGCCCCTGGCCAAGCTGGACGGCCTGGCGATCAAGCGGTGCATGGACGAGATCGGCCTGACCCAGGACGCGGCGGAGCGGACGTGAGCGGCGAGGCCAGTCTTGAGCCGCCGCTGGAGGGCTATGGGCTCTGCCGACGGATGATCGCCGAGGGGCTGGGCACAGCGCTCTTGCTGGCCGTCGTGGTCGGCTCGGGGATCATGGGCGAGCGGCTGGCGGGGGGAAATGCCGCTGTGGCTCTGCTCGGCAACACCTTGGCCACAGGCGCCGGTCTGGTGGTGCTGATCACGATTTTCGGACCGCTGTCGGGCGCGCATTTCAATCCGGCGGTCACCCTTGTGTTCGCTCTGCGTCGTGAAATCAGCTGGCGCGAAGCCGGCGCCTATGTCGCGGCGCAGATGGCAGGCGCGGCGCCGGGGTTTTGGCTGGCGCACCTGATGTTCGCCGAGCCGGTCTTTCAGTTGTCGAGCAAACTGCGCGAGGGGCCTGCGCAGGGGCTGTCGGAAGCCGTCGCGACGTTCGGCCTGATCGGGACCATTCTGAGCGCCCTGCGCTTTCGGTCCGAGGCCACGCCCATGCTGGTGGGACTTTACATTACATCGGCCTATTGGTTCACCGCCTCGACGTCCTTCGCCAATCCGGCTGTGACCTTGGCGCGGACTCTGAGCGACACCTTCGCCGGCGTTGCGCCGTCCTGCGCCCCTCAGTTCATTCTCGCCCAGCTGATCGGCGCCGTCTTGGCCGCTGGACTGTTCGGTTGGCTGCTCAAGCCACGGGCTTAACCCTCACCCCATCGGGTACAGAATTTCCTTGGACACCGCGTCGATCGCGTCCAGCACGTCTTGGTCCAGCGCCACATCGACAGCCGCGAAGATGTCGGGCAGCTGGTCTTCGTGGGTCACGCCCGCGATGGTCGACGCCACGAAGTCATGTTGCTTGCTCCAGGCCACGGCCAGGGTCGTGACCGACAGGCCCGCAGCTTCGGCGATCTGGGCGAAGCGGGCGGTGGACGCCAGCGTCTTATCGTTGATGAAGCGCCTGGCCATGACTTCCTGGCGTCCGCCAAGGCCCAGATAGTTGGTGAACCGCGCGCCCTTGGGCCTGGCGCCGTCCTGGTACTTGCCGGTGAGCACGCCGCCGGCCAGTGGAGAATAGGGTAGGAGGCTCACGCCTTCCTGGCGGCAGGCCTCGGCGAGTTCGTCCTCGAAGCGGCGATTGTTCAGGCTGAAATTGTTCTGGATCGTCTGATAGCGCGCCACGCCTTCACGCTCGGCCACGGCGATGGACTTGGTCAGGCCCCAGGCGGTCTCATTGGAACAGCCGATCATCCGCACCTTGCCCGCTTCGACCAGGTCGTCCAACGCGCGCAGGGTTTCCTCATAGCCGGTCCCATGGTCGGGCCAATGGGTCTGATACAGGTCGACATAGTCGGTCTGCCAG
>CAWDPL010000004.1:0-72680 GCA_963804105.1 uncultured Alphaproteobacteria bacterium | reverse complement strand
TCGCCACTGCCCCGCTGGATGCTGGATTCCAGTCCCATGGGCGTCCGGAACCTCCACTTCTCCCTGCTGCCCCGCTGGCGCGGCGCCGCGCCCGTGAACCATGCCCTCCTGGCCGGAGACGAGGAGACCGGTGTCAGCCTCATGCGGCTCACGGAGGGGCTCGACGAGGGTCCTGTGCTGGCCCAGAGCCGCCGGGCCATCGGTTTGGAGGTCACCGCCGAGGGGCTGCTGGCCAAGCTGGCGGTAGACGCCGCCGAACTCCTCATGGACGAGCTGCCCAAGCTGCTCTGCGGCTGCGCCAGGCCAGTGGAACAGCGGCATGAGCTGGCCACCTACGCCCCGAAGCTGCGCAGGGACATGGGCCGCCTGGACTGGCGCCGCCCGGCGGCCGACCTGCACCGGCAGGTGCGGGCGCTGTGGCCCTGGCCCGGGTCCGAGCTGCTGATGGATGGCCAGGCGCTCAAGTCTGTGGCGTGGGAGCGCTCCGCGCCTGCTACCGCGAACCCGGCCAGCTGCTCTGGGGCAAGGAGGGGGCATGGCTCACCACCTCCGACGGCGCCCTCGAACTCACCCAGCTCCAGCGCCCGGGCAAGCCTGTCCAGCCCGCGCTCCAAGCCCTTCAGCCCTGGGGGACGTCTGGAACTCGGATGATGGGGTAGGTCTGGACGAATCCCTTCAGGGCGGTGGCGACGGCCTCGATGACGGATTCCCACCTCTCCGATTCGGACGACGGAAGAGCCGCATGGAGCCCGGGTACCAGGGCGAATCCTCGCGGTCCTTGAACCAGCGCCAGTCGGTTTTGTAGTGGGGCAGGAGGACCCAGCAGGGCTTCCCGAGGGATCCTGCAAGGTGGGCGGTCGCCGTGTCCACAGAGATGACCAGATCGAGGTTGAGCACGAGTGCGGCCATATCAGAAAAGTCTGTGATCCATGAGCTTGGATCGAACAAGTTCAAGAGCCGGTGGCGGATGGGCGGCTTCGTCCTCCCCCACGCCCTTTTGCAGGCTGACGAAGCGGACCCGCCCCACGGCTGCCAATGGCGCCAGGAGGCCCAGGTGCGGAAGGGATCGCTCGCCATCGTTCTCGAACCGGGGATTGCCCTTCCATGCCAGGCCCACGCGGAAGCCATCCAATGGGAGCCGTGAGCGCCAGCTCAGAACCTCCTCCGGGGCGGCCCGCAGGTAGGGGATCGGCGCGGGAATGGAGTCGAGCCGCGTTCCGCAGTGGAGGGGCAGGCTCTGTGGCAAGGTCCAAAAGTCCCAGTGGGGGCCGGGTATCGTTTCGTCCATGGCCACCACCACATCGACCCCGGGAAGGGTCGCAAACAGCCGCTTCAGGGCCGGGTGGCAGATGATCCCGATCCGCGCGGCACCTTGGCCCTTGAGCACCGAAGCGTACCGGCCGAACTGGATCATGTCCCCATATCCACCTTCGCAACCGACGAGCAAGGCCTTGCCATCCAGGCTCTCCCCCCGCCACCGGGGGCCGGGAATCCTGGCCAGAAGGTCCAGGTTCCAGGACCGGGCCTCCAGGGCCTGCCAGCCCTCCTCGAGCCGGCCTTGGCGTAGCAGGAGGTAGCTGAGGTTGAAACGGGCCTTGGCATAGGTCGGATCGAGCGCCATGGCCCTCCGGCAGCAGCGCTCCGCCTCGACCTCGTCCTTCAGGCACGCCCGGAGTACACCGATGTTGGACCAGAGCGCCGCAGAGGTGGGAAACAACTCGAGGGCACCCTCATAGAGCCGCTCCGCCTCGCCAAGTCGCTTCTGGTTGACCAGGAGCGCGCCGAGGTTCAAGTGGACTTGCAGGCCGGCAGGGCTGAGTGAGAGGGCATGCACATAGCAGGCTTCGGCTTCCCGCAGCGCGCCCGTTTTTTCGAGGGTGACCCCCAAGTTGATATGGGCTTCGGCCAGGTCCGGCGCGATCTGGAGGGCCCTTCGAAAGGCCTCTTCTGCGCCCGGGAAGTCATGGACCTCCAGACAATGATGACCCTTCCAGAAGTGAGCTTCAGCACTCTCGGGGGCCGGGCTCATCGCAGTTTCCGCCCTTCTCTTCCCATTCATTTTGTCCCCGGGCTTGAGGTTGCTAGGACAGCCTCGCCGCCACATCGCGGTAGTCGGGATCCATCTCGTGGACAGCCCTGAACTCCTCGAGGGCCAAGTCTCGATGGCCCTGCAGGAGGTAGATCTCGCCCAGGTCGTAGCGCAGGCCGACGCTGTCCTCGGGGGGGAAGCCGGGGGCCAGGATGCCCTGTTGCAGCCACGTCACGGCTGCGGCGAGGTCACCCCGGGCCTGCTCGCAGATGCTGAGCATGGAGCAGCACTCCAGGGTGCGCTCGGGGTCCCCCATGGCGATCTTGAACTCTTCGATGGCGGGGTCGATGAGCATCATCTCCTTGTAGGCGATGCCCAGGTTGTAGTGGGTGTCGTAGTCGTCGACCTTGACTTGCTTCTCCACACCTTCGCGGAAGGCACTGAACAGTTCGTCCACACTCTGGATCTTTTCCACCACGTGGGTGGCGTCGTGCATCTCCTCGCCTTCGCCGCTGTCCATGAGGGCCGTGCCCAGCACGTCGGTGAGGTCGAAGAAGGAATTGGCGAAGTCGCTTTCGTCCAGGGCGATGGCCTTGGCGGTCTTCCCCAGTTTCTGAAGGGCGGCTTCCGTGCGGTCGAGCCGGAGCTGCAATTCGGGGTTCCCCGGGAACTGCCTCAGGGCGTTCTCAATCTCGATCTTGGCCTCCTCGGGGCTGCCGTAGTCGAGCTGGAAGTCGATATCACCCAGCAGGCCCAGCAGGGTTTCGAGTTCCTCGGCGGCCGGCCCTGCGACCAACGAAGGTGCCTGTGCCATGGCGGCGGGCTCCACTTCGGGGAGCGCGGACAGAGCCGCGATGACCTCCGGCTCCAGCTGGCGGGTGGGCATGGGCGGCAGCGGCGTCGTGGGGGCGGACGTGGGAGCCGGCGGCTCCTCGGGGAGGAAGTCGGAGAGCGTCGATTCCATCCAGCTCAAGTCGGAGGCATCCAGGGCGGACGCCTCTTCGCGCGCCGGGAGGGGTTCTGTGCGCCGTGCCACGGGTGTGGAGGTAATCGGCGAAAGGGGCTCCAGATCGGGCAACAGCGGGAGGCCGTGACTCGGGACGATGGGATTGGCGGGGAATGGGGCCGGGGCCCGGGCAGGCGGGAGCGGTTCGAAACCTGGAAGGTCGAGCCCGATCAGCATGTCCATGTCGCTTGGCAGGACTTGGGATGGGGCCAAGGCCGCGGGGGCCGAGGCGGGTGTCGGCGGCGATCCGAGGGGAGCGCTGGGCGCGGCGGGCGGAAGGGCGCCCGGCTCAGCCAGGCCGAGGGTGCGGCGATGGATGCGGGTGGAGCCCGGGAAGAGCTGTTCCGCCAGATCCAGGAGGTGCGCGGCTTCGCTCTTCCGGCCGAGCTGGGCCAGGGTCTGGGCGCTCTGCACGTACTGCATCTGCACCTGGGTCAGGCGCCCCGTGCTGCGGTGGACGGAAACGATGGCCTCGATGATGGTCAAGTCGGCGGGATCCAGTTCCAGGGCCTTTTTGTAGGTCTCGATGGCCCGCTCGGGACTGCCGCCCCGCATGAAAGCCTCGGCCTCACGCGAGAACTGGTCGATGCGCAGGCGCCGGATCGGATCCACCTCGGTACCGCCGCCCCCGCGGGTGGGTTCCTGGGGAGGCTGGGGCGCGAAACCTGCCGGGTCACCCGGCGTGGAGAAGGCGAAAGAACCGGGTGCCGCAGCGCCCGGCACGACGCCGAGGCTCTGGAGCTGTCCGCCGAGCCGACCGATGAGGGCCTGATCGTTGTTCTGGTAGGCCATGCCGTAGGCACTCTGAAGCGCCTGGATCTGATCGCCGCGGCTGCCGCTCTGATGGGCGATTTCGGCGAGGAGAACCCAGCCTTCGATGCTGATGTTCCCCTGGAGGGCGTTCTGGAGGCTGCGGCTGATGACATCGCCGGAACCGCGGCGGGCCAGTTCCCTGGCGATGGGGGCGAACAGCCGGAGGCCTTCTTCCCCGCGGTCGGCGCTGACGAGATTCCGAAGAGCCTTTTCGCAAAGGGGCAGGGACTTCTCGGGTAGCTGGGCGATCTCCGCCAGGGACTCCAGGGCCCGGTCCGGGTGGCCGCTGCGCAGCTCGATCTCGGCCAGGGCCTCGAGCAGCTCGGTATTGCGGGGATTGACGGTGAGGCCTTCCCGCAGGCGCTGGGCGGCGGTGATGTAATCCCCCTGGATCACCCCCAGACGGCTCTGGGTCAGAAAGACCTGGGGGGTGGAAATCATCGATTTGGCGCGTTCGAGGATCTGATTGGCCTCGCCGTGCATCTGCTCCATGGCCAGGGATTCGGCCACCTCGAGGTAGATGCCCGCGGCGCGTTCCTTCATGCCCTCCTTGTTGTAGAGATCCGCCAGCTTGACCTTCATCTTCAGGTTCTTGGGGTCCAGGTCGACGACCTTGTTGAACTCCTCCAGCGCCCGCTTGATGAGCCCCTGCTTCTGGAAATGCTCGGCCACCTGCAGGTGCACCCGGACCGAGTCGACGGGCCGGTTCATCTGGCGGTAGAGGTCCGCCAGACGCTGGGCTGCGTCGATATCCTCGGGGGCGTTCCGGACCACCTTCTGGAAGATGGCGGCGGCCCGGGCATGGAACCCATCCCGCTCGTAGGCGCTGCCAAGCCGCTTGTGGATCTCGACACCCTCCTTCACCCGGCCGATCTGGACGGAGAGGTCGCCGATCTGGTTCAGGGTGTTGTAGTCCTTGGGATTGTCATCAATGAGCTTCTGGAACTCATCGATGGCCCGTTCCACCTTGCCTGTCGACAGCAGCCGGTTGGCTTCCTTTTGGATTTTGCTGCGGTCAATGGCCATTCAGTTGCCTCGATGTACCAGCCTGGGAGTTCGAAAAGTGTAGGCGGGGCCGCCTGTCCTTGGATAGGCCTAGCGGAAATGCGCGCCCGTGAAGCTGTGGGGAAGAAGGTCTTCCAACCGATGGAGCTGGCGGACCTGGCGGTTGGCCAGGAGCACGGGCAGGTCCTTGGCGAACTCGATCAGCGCCTGGCGGCAGGCGCCGCAGGGCGGCGTCAGTTCGGCTACGTCGGTTACCACTACCGCAGCCACCAGGCCGCCCGGCCTGAGGCCTGCTGCCACGGCTGCGCTCAAGGCCCCGCGTTCGGCGCAGAGGCAGACGGGGTAGGCGGCGTTCTCCACGTTGCAGCCGCCGAACACGGCCCCGGCCGAGGTCAGCAGGGCCGCACCCACCTGGAACTTGGAATAGGGCGCATGGGCGTGCCCGCGGGCTGCCCAGGCCGCCGCCAGCAGGGGGGTCCAGGCCGGGGACTGCGGATCGTCAAACACCTGAACCTCCAGTGCCTTTGAGCTTAGGCCCTTGCTTAAAAATAACCTGATTTTTCCAGGGGCAGGAACTTCCCTAGCGAGTGAAGCCGGTCGGCCCCAACTGCATCGAGCCCATTCCCAGCCACTGCTCGAGCCAACTGTTGTGGGCGTGGGCGGCGCGAAACCCGGCGATCTTGGTGATCCAATAGACCGGTCCCCAGCCGCTCTTGTCGTCCCACACCGCGCCGTAGCCGTAGCCGAGCAACGGGCGCTTATGGATTTCGTACAGCACCCCGGCCCAGATATTGGTTCGTCCGGTCAAAGTCGCATCCTTGCCCAGCACAGCGAACGCGACATCGGCCGCGAAGAACAGGAACGCCAGGACCGAGAAGATCGCGACCACCGCCCCGAAGCTGGAAATCACCCCCATGATCGGCCCGCGCCGGGCCAAGGCGACGAAGCCTATGGCCGAGCCGCCCAACAGGAGCGACACCAGGGAGGTCTTGGATGTGGACAGCAGCACCAGCGCCAGGGCCAGGACCGCGAACCCGCTCCACAGCATTCGTCGCCGAGGCTCCATCATGGCGGCGGCGGCGAACACCACAAAGCCGATGGTCATGTTGCCGCCCAGAGCATTCTTCTCGGCCCACAGGCCACGCCAGGCGCCTGGAAAGATGCTCGCCATTCGGCCGACGGAGGGAACGAACGCTCCGGCCAGGAACGACAGCACCGCCAGGATGGCGAAGCAGGTCGCCAGAACCTCGGTCATCTGGCTCCAGCGATAGCGCGCGCCCAGGGCCACCCCGCCCAGGGTGGTGAAGGCGATCGCGATGATGCGCCGCGCCGTCTGGTCCGGCGCCACCGACCAGAGGATCGACGCGCCGACGACGGCGAGGATCAGCAGCAGGGCCGGCTGGCGCACGAGCGCGCGCGCGGTGTCCTTCAGCGAGAACCCGATGACGACAAGCGCGGCTCCATAAGCGGGCAGGTACATGTCCCGCATCAGAGCCGATGAGCTTTCGTCGGCCGCATCACCGAAGATCGGCGTCATCCAGCCCTGGCTGTAGATGAGCATGAACAGGACGCACAGGCCGAACACCAGCGCGTCCACCGCCGTAAACTGCGGCGCGGGGCGGCTGTCGTATCCATAGGGCGCATCGGCGAAGGTCACGGCAGGACGGCCTTGTGAAACCTCGGCGGCTCGGCTCGGGTGCGATTGAACACCACCCCGGCGCACCGCCCGCCCGCAGCTACGATGGAATCCTTGAGCGCCACGGCGCGGTCCACATCGCCTCTGTCCGCCGCCACCACCAAGACGGTGACGTCGGCAAAGGGTGCGACGATCAGGCCGGCTTGCGACGTGGAAGCCGCCGGGGCGTCAATCACCACCAAATCCGCGTGCTTGCGCAAGACCGACCAATAGGCATTTGACGGGACCACCTGCACGGTCTGGCCGGGGCGCATCAGCTCGCGGCGAAAGCGCGTCACCCACAGGCGCCGGTTGGCCACGCGATGAGCCGCCAGATAGCGCCCATTGGGCCAGGGCCGCCCGTCCGGGCCGCACATGACCGGCCGCACCGCGAAAAACGCTGATCCGTCCGGGGAAGCGGCCGCTTCGCGCCCCAGCGGACCGTATCGCGTCCGCTCCTCTACGAAGGCGCGCACCTGGGCGCAGGCGGGCGCGCCGAGCTCCACCAGCCAAACGTTGCGCTTGACCCGCTCGGCGGCGAAGGCGGCGAATTCGCGGGCGATGGTGGAGACGCCCTCGCCGGGTTCGGCGGAGACAAAAGAAATCACGCGCCCATAGCCCGGGATCGGCGGGCCGAGGGACGTCCAAAGTTGCGCCATCTCGGACGCCAGATCCACCATTCGTCGAATCGCCGGTTTCGCGTGAGTAAAGCCTAGAGCGGTTTAGGAGTCGTGGGAATCGGCGGCGAATTTGCGGCCCGCGCCGCCGGCGCCGTCCGCTCCGGCGGCCGAGGGGCTTTTCGCCACGCTTTGGCCCTGATAGGCGGGTCAAAGGGCGCTATGATCGCTCGCTGCAAGGCCGCGCCATGACCGCACCGCGTACGACCCTCACCCTGTTGGCGTGCCTGACTCTGGCCGCTTGCGCCGATGACTTAAACAAGCCTGAGCGCCCGAGCGACAAAGCGGACCGGCCCAGACCCACGATCTTCATCAGCCCCGCCGGCCAACCCTTCCACGCGGCGGCCGGTCAGCCCTATCCGGTGGCTCAGTGGTTCGCCCAGGCCGACGCCAACCACGATGGACGCATCACCCGCGAGGAATTCCGCGCCGATTTCGAGGCCTTTTTCAAGACGCTCGACGTCAACCACGACGGCGTGATCGACAGTTTCGAGCTCGACGATTACGAGCAAAAGGTCGCGCCGGAAATCCTGTCGGTGCTCGAACGGCCGGTGGTCGAACCACCCTCTTCGTCTGCCGCCCCTCAGACCGGTGACGGCCCGATCGAGCTGCCGGGCTCCGGACGTCGACGGCGCGGGGGCGCTGAGGGCGGCGTCGGCGGCCAGGGCGCTCAGGGGCGCGCGGGCAATTCGACCACGAGGCTGAGCATTCTGGGCGCAGCGGCCTACAGCCTATTTCCCGAGCCCGAACCGGTCGCCAGCGCGGACGCCGATTTCGACGGCAAGATCACCCTGGCTGAATTCCTGGCGGCCGCCGATCGGCGGTTCGATATGCTCGACACCAAGAAGCTGGGCTATCTCACCTTGGACGGCCTACCCCGTACGCCCGATCAGATCGCCATTGAGGGCAAGAAGCCCAAGGCGCCCTGACGTAATAAACTCAACGGGTCTGCGGCTTGAACTGAGCCGTCGCCAACACCGGCAGGTCCAATGCGCGGGCGGCCGAGGATGGGCTTCTCTCCTCGGGCCGAGTGAACACGCGCAACATGCCGGCGCACAAGGCGGTGAACAGGGCGAACAGCACGCTCAGAACCAGGACCGGCCGCCTCAGGCTCTTGCCGTGAATATCCGCCACGGCCGGCTCCACCACGCGGATGTTGTCGTTGCTTTTCTGGGCGATGGCCTGTTCAGCCTGATCTTCCTCGGCCTTGGACGCCAAGCTCTTGACGTTGTCCGACAGCACGTCCCGATCGCGCACCAGTTCGCGGTAGCGCGGCTCCAGGGCCGACAGGCGCAACTGTTGGTCGTTGACGTCCTTGATCTGCGCCGACAGCGCCGCCGCCCGCTGGCGCAGGGACGCCGCCTCGGCGGTCAATTGCATCTTTTCCGTCTCGACCGCTTGGAACACGGGATTGGGGCCGCTGCGTTGCGCGCCGGGACTGCTGGCCTGGCCCGCCGAAATCATCGCCTGCAGCTGGGCGATCTTGCGATCGTCCTCCTTCACCGGCTCGGAGTCGGGTTTGTAGCGGCTCAGCAGATCCTCGCGGTCCAGCTTCAGCTGCAGAAGCTTGTCGTTCGGCGCGGTGTTGGTGTCGTGATAAAGGCCGATCTCCGGCGCCACGGAGGCGGCCTGGTGGTCCACCACGCCCAAGCGGCCGCCGATCTCGCTCAGCCGCGCCTGCACCCGGAAGCTTTCGTCCACCAGCGATGCGCGCAGGGTGGACAGGGACGTCTTCTCGGAATCGAAATCGCCGAGCTGGTTGTCGCTCATGAAGGTCTGCAGCGCGTTGTCGGACGCCGCCAGCCTATGCTCCAAAACGCCACGCTGTTCCGCCGTCGCCGGCTGGGCGCCATCGATCAACACCGATTTGCGATAGCTGATGTAGGTCTCCACGATCTTGCCGAGGACCAGGGCGGCGGTGTCGGGATCGCGGGCGGAATAGGTCAAGCGGATGATGGAATTGTCGGGCGCGCTCTCCACCTTCAGCGCCTGCCCCATTTCGGCGACCACCTGGGCGGTGATCATCGCCCGCTGCTCGGGTCCGGCGGCGGCGAACTTGCTCGCCAAGGCGGGCTCTATGCTTGCCACGCCCAGCGTTTCCACCACCTTCTGATGCAGGCCCACACTGCCGAGAATCTCCACTTCCGACTGGATCACCTGGTCGGTGCTGGGCAGCGCGCCGCGCGCCGCGTCTCCTACCCTGGGCTCGTAGACGTATTCCTGGCCGAGCCGAACCAGCAGACTGGAATGGGCCGGATAGGTCGTCTTCAGTGCGAAGGCCACAGACACGCCAATGGCCAAAACGGCCAGGAAAACGGCCAGCATCAGCCCGCGTTCAGCCCACAAGGCGGCCAGGAATTCCTCGGCGCTATACGGCGGACGCGCCGAGCCGCCGCCGGACGCAAACGCCGGCGCGGCGGGCCGTGAAGTCCAGGCGCTGGGAGCGATCATGGAATCGAGGAAACTCCTTACGCCCGCAACCTGGGGCCGGGGCCGTTAACGCTCAGTAACCATAAGCGCTGTCCGGGCGGCCAATCGGCCGACAGCTCTGCTTTGACTTGCGTCATTGAAAATCAGCGTCCAGACAAGGACAGTCCGCCATGGCTGGAACGGTTGGATTCGGCCGGAACGAGCCTCGACATGACAGGGGGGAGCCGCGTGAGCCAGACACCGCAAAGGCGCATGTTCTATACGATTGACGGCCTGCGCGGTCTGGCCGCCCTGCTCGTCGTCACCCGCCACATCATCCCTCTGCACGCAGGCCAGCTCACCACCGCCTCGAGCTATCTGGCGGTCGAACTGTTCTTCCTGTTCAGCGGCTTCGTCATCGCCTACGCCTACGATCGCCGTTTCGCCGAAGGCATGGGATTTTGGGCCTTCGCCAAGGTGCGGATCATCCGGCTGTACCCGCTGTATCTTTTGGCCTTCGCGATTGCGGTCCTCACCGTGCCGGCCGCGCGCCTAGCCGGGCTGAAGACCTGGCCATTGGATCCCGCGGTGATCATCCCAGGGCTTTTGATGCTGCCGACCTTCGCGCGGGGCGCCTACGGCTTGGTCTATCCCTTCAATAATCCCTCCTGGACCCTGTTCTTCGAACTGACCGCCAACGCGGCCTACGCTCTGATCTGGCGTTGGCTGAACAACCTGGCCCTGGCGGTGGTGATCGCCGCCTCGGCCCTGGGTCTGGCGTACACGGCGCTGCATTTCGGCAGTCTGGACGTCGGATTCAGCAAAGAGCAGTTCGTCGGCGGCTTCGGCCGAGTGTTCTTCTCCTTCTTCGCAGGCGTCGGCGTCTATCGCCTGCAGCTGGTCAAGCCTTGTCCGCTGAAGATCAGCCCCTGGCTGCTGCTGGCCGGCTGCTTTGTCCTGTTGATCGCCTGGCCGCATAGGGGCCCCGAGCGCACGGCCTACGACATCGCCTGCGCCCTGATCATCTTTCCAGCGTTCGCCTACCTCGCGACGGCGGTTGAGCCTGGGCCGTTTGGACAGCGGTTGTTTTCCCTGGGCGGCGGCGTGTCCTACGCGCTCTACCTGCTGCACTCTCCTCTGGGCGGAGTGCTCAATCAGTTCTTCCTCATCTATGGGCGGCCCAAAGGCTCGGCCATTTTGGGCATAAGCTTCATCGCTTGCGCGGCGGTGTTCGCTTGGCTGGCCGAGCGTTATTTCGACCGGCCAGTGCGGGGCTGGGTGACAGGTTTAGGCAAAGCCAAGACCCCGACGCCGGCGCGTTAACCGCTCGTTACCCAATTTTGTTAATGATTGGCGGGCTCGTATTCGTCCAAGGCCGCCCATGCCGTCGCCTGCTCCGCTGCGGATTTTTGTCGCATTAATCGCCGTGGTCGGCGCTTTCGCCATGTCCGGCTGTTTAAGTCCCTCCAGTGAGCCCTTCACGCCCGCGCCTAGGCCCACAGCGGGTTTTCCGAATATAGGCTACGCCACCTGGAGCGATGACGAGCCGGACTACCGCTTCTATCCCGGCGACCAGATCGAACTGCGGGTGCCGTCCGCGCCCGAACTGAACAAGACCCTGGTGGTGCAGCCCGATGGCCGGGTCAGCGCGCCCCTGGTCGGGCCGATCATGGTGGCCGATCGCTCAACCCAGCAAGTCGAGGATTCGCTCAGTCAGGCCTACGCCAGCCAGCTCATTCATCCACAAGTCGAGGTAACCCTGACCGCGGCCACGCCGCTGAAAGTGTTCGTGGGCGGGGAGGTGGATAAGCCCGGCGTCTACGACATGCCAGGCCCCATCGACGCCCTGCAGGCGATCATCGAAGCGGGCGGCTTCAAAACCAGCGCCCAGCGGGACAAAGTCGTGCTCATTCGCCGTGGAATAGGCGGCCAGGCGATGATGCGGGTCGTAAATCTGAGGCAGGGGGCGATCGACCCCTCACGCGTGGACGTCGCGCCGCTGCGGCGCTTCGACATCATCTATGTGCCGCGCACCTCGATCTCCGAGGTGGGCATCTGGATGCAGCAATATGCGCGCGACGCCTCGCCGGTGCAGTTCAGCTACGCCTTCTACAAGCCGTTCTAATTCGGCCCGCCAGGTCAACCCTGGGAGAGCCATTCTCGCGCGGCGCGCTGGGCCTCGGCGACTTCGTTCTGATCCATCTCGCGGCTGAGTTCGCGCCGATAAATCTTGCCCTCCTCCGAGCCGCGCATGGCCGCCAGATTGAACAGCATGTGCGCGGACACATAATCGAGCGGCGCGCCGCCCTGACCGGTGGAATAGAGCAATCCCATGCGGAACAACTCATCTCCCGAGCAGTCCGTCGTCGGCAGCGGCAGCCCGCCCGGCGCTTCGGTTTGCGTGTAAGCCTGCATCGTCTTCCCTTTCGGACCTTCCGGCGCATTCGACGCCAGCATCGAAAATGGAAGAAACACTTCTCCGAGTGAAAATAGAGTTAAGCGGAAAAAACCACTATTTTTCAACAACTGTAAATAACGAGTCACGCCCATTACCAACAGATAAAGGATGGATTTACTTGTCGTTTACATGGGTTTCGCAGAGCTTTCGCGCAGAGCGGAATTCATCCTCTATTTTCGCGCACGCTGGTTGAACAGAAGCTCGCGCGCCTGATCCGCATCGGGGCCCACGTCCACAAGACTGACGGCCGCGGCGCGCACCGTCTCACCGTCGGCAATCGCCTTGATCGCCGCCGGCCGTGCGGCGATCCGCTCGCGCCAAGCGCCGGCGTGGGGAAAATCGCCGGGGTTCACGCCGTGGCTTTCCGGCGCGCGCATCCAGGGCCAGCAAGCCATGTCGGCGATGGAATAGTCGCCCGCCACAAATTCTCGATCCGCCAGGCGCTTGTCGATCACGCCCCACAGCCGATGCACTTCATTGGAATAGCGATTGACCCCATAGGCGATCATCCGCTGGTCCTTCAGAAAGCTCGGTCCGTATGAGCGGAAATGGTTGGCCTGACCGGCCATGGGGCCCAGTCCGCCCACCTGCCAGAACAGCCACTGCTCCACGTCCACGCGGGTCCGATCATCCTTGCCGTAGAACCGGCCTGACTTGCGCGCCAAGTACTGCAGGATGGCGCCGGATTCGAACACCGAGATCGGTTTCCCGTCCGGCCCCTCGGGATCGAGGATCGCCGGAATGCGGTTGTTGGGCGAAATGGCCAGGAATTCCGGCTTGAACTGCTCGCCCTTGCCGATGTTCACCGGAACGATCGTGTAAGGCAGGCCCATCTCCTCCAACGCCAGGGAAATCTTGATGCCGTTGGGAGTGGGCCAGTAATGCATTTCGATCGGCTGGGTCATGGCTGGATTCTCCTCCTGGGCGTCTGGCTTGATGATATAGCCGTCCGATAAGAGCAACCGCCTTGACGCGCCTCAGTTCCTCGACGGAAAAGACCCCCATGAGCGATGCATCCGTCACCATCTTCCATAACCCCGCCTGCACCACCTCGCGCAATGTGCTGGCCGCCATCCGGGCCGCGGGCATTGAGCCCAACGTCGTGGAATACTTGAAGGAGGGCTGGACCAAGCCTCAGCTCAAGGGCCTGCTGACCAAGCTCGGCCTGACGGCGCGCGACGTCATGCGCATCCGCGGCACCCCGGCGGAGGAGCTGAAGCTGACCGATCCGAAAACCACCGACGAGGAGATCATCGACGCCATGGTCGGCCATCCGATCCTGGTCGAGCGCCCCATCGTCCTCTCGCCCAAGGGCGCGGTGCTGGCGCGCCCGCCGGAGAAGATCGAGGCAATTCTGTAAAAAACGTCATCCTCGGCCAACGAGTGTAGCGAGGCCGAGCCGAGGACCCAGCCGCTCCAGGCGTTCGGCTTGCTGCATCGGCCTCGCCCTTCGGGCATCCCGAGGATGACGTCGTTAGGTCAGCCTCGCCCGCAAAATCTCATTGACCGCGGCGGGATTGGCCTTGCCCTGGGTCTCCTTCATCACCTGGCCGACGAACCAGCCGATGGCCTGGGGCTTTTCCTTGACCGCGGCGGCCTTGTCGGGATTGGCCGCGATCAGGGCGTCGATCCACCGCCTCGATCGCGCCGGTGTCGGTCACCTGCACCAGGCCGTGCTTGTCGACCACTTGCCGGCGGCGTTCCCTCGCCCGCCCACATGCGGTCGAACACTTCCTTGGCGATCTTTGACGAGATCACGCCGGTCTCGATCAGCTCCACCAGGCCGGCGATGTCTTCCGGCGGAATCGGGCTGTTCTCGATATCCTGGCCTGACTTGGCCAACCGCGCCAGAAGCTCGTTGGTGGTCCAGTTGGCGACCAGCTTGGCGTCGCGCCCCTGAGCGGCCTTCTCGAAGAAGTCCGCCCGCGCCCCTTCGATCACCAGCACCCCGGCGTCATAGGCCGACAGGCCATATTGGCTTTGCAGCCGCGCCTTCTTGTCGTCCGGCAGCTCGGGCAGGCTCAGGCGGATTTCCTCAACCCAGGCCGCTTCAAGTTCGAGCGGCAAAAGGTCCGGATCGGGGAAATAGCGATAGTCGTGCGCGTCCTCCTTGGAGCGCATGGAGCGGGTCTCGCCCTTGCCGGGGTCGAAAAGGCGGGTCTCTTGGTTGATCGAGCCCCCCCTCTTCAAGAATCTCAATCTGCCGGCGCGCTTCGTATTCGATGGCCTGCTGGATGTAGCGATAGGAATTGACGTTCTTGATCTCGCAGCGCGTGCCGAGCTCATCGCCCGGTCTACGCACCGACACGTTCACGTCGGCGCGCAGATTGCCCTTTTCCATGTCGCCGTCGCAGGCGCCGATGTACCTGAGGATGGTGCGGACCTTCTTGACGTAGGACGCCGCCTCCTCGCTGCAGCGCATGTCGGGCCGCGAGACGATCTCCATCAGGGCCGTGCCCGCGCGGTTCAGGTCGACATAGGTGGCGTTGGGATCGATGTCGTGAATCGACTTGCCCGCGTCCTGCTCCAGATGCAGCCGCTCAATACCCACGGTGAAGCTGGAGCCGTCATCGCGTTCGACCAGCACTGGCCCTCGCCGACGATCGGCTGCTTGTACTGGCTGATCTGATAGCCCTGCGGCAGATCGGGATAGAAGTAGTTCTTACGGTCGAACTTGGAGACCAGATTGATCTGCGCCTTCAGCCCCAAGCCCGCGCGCACCGCCTGCTCCACACAATAGCGGTTGATCACCGGGAGCATGCCGGGCATGGCCGCATCCACCAGCGAGACCTGCTCATTGGGACCAGCCCCGAAGCCCACCGCCGCACCAGAGAACAGCTTGGACTTGGACGCCACCTGGGCGTGGATCTCCAGCCCGAGCACGATCTCCCACGGGCCGGTGCGGCCCTGGATCAGTTTCGAGGTCGCCCCATCGTCGGGCATAGGCGGTGACTCCGGTTAGCTGCAGAGCGCCTTCCTACTCCCTTCCTCCCTTGCGGGAAAAGGGCCGAGACGAACCTAAGGCCTCAGCCGCCGCCGACGAGCCTCATCCCCGCGCCGATCAGGGCGCCGATCAGGAGGATCACGGAGGCGACGGCTTGAATCCTAAACCCCGGTCCGCGCTTTTCAGCGGCCTTGATATAGCCCGCCATGTAGATCACGCGGCCAACGATCCACACCACGCCCAGGCCCGCGGCCACGCGCGGTTCGACATAGATCGCGAACAGCCACAAGGCCGGCAGGAAGATCACCAGTTGCTCAAGGGTGTTGCCCTCCACTCGCACATAGCGCTCGAAGTCCGGATTTCCGGTCATGGCCGGGGCGGCCACCCCATAGCGCGTTCGCGCCCGCGCGACGGAAATCCCCGTGAAGGCGTAAAACAGCACGGCGAGCAAGGTGACGACGGCGACCCAGGCCAGCATGGCGATGTTCCTCTGATGCAGCGAAGGCCAGCTTAGCCCTTGCCTCAGGCGCTGGCGAGCGATCAGGACGGCGCGCCTACTCCCGCCACCAAACCCCAGGCTTGGCCTTGAAATCCGCCGCCTTTTCCAGGGCGCCCGCCACGGAGAACAACGTCCCCTCCTGCAGCGGCCGGCCGATCAGCTGCAGGCCCAAAGGCAGGCCCTGACTGTCCAGGCCCGCGGGCAGCGACATCGCGGGCAGGCCCGCCAGGTTGGCCGTCACGGTGAAGACGTCGTTCAGGTACATGGTCACCGGGTCCATGGTGTCCTTGGCCCCAAGGGCGAAGGCCGCCGACGGGGTAGTCGGGGTCAGCAAGGCGTCGACCGTCTCGAAGGCCTTGGCGAAGTCGTCGGCGATGCGGCGACGCACCTTCTGCGCCTTCAGGTAATAGGCGTCGTAATAGCCGGCCGACAGGACATAGGCTCCGATCAGGATGCGCCGCTGCACCTCCTCGCCGAAGCCCTCCGCGCGGGTGTTCTCATAGACCTCGGTCAGGGTCTTGCCCTCGGCGCGGATGCCGTAGCGCATGCCGTCGTAGCGGGCGAGGTTGGACGACGCCTCGGCCGGCGCCACGATGTAATAGGTCGGCAGGGCGTACTTCGTATGCGGCAGGGACACCGGAACGATCTCGCACCCGGCCTCCTTCAGCCAGGCCACGCCCTGATCCCACAGGGCCTAAATCTCGGCGGGCATGCCCTCGGCGCGCTGTATTCGGCGGGCACGCCGATCCTCAACCCCTTGACCGACTTGCCCACGAAGCCTGGAAAATCCGGCACATCCACCGGCAGGCTGGTGGAATCCTTGGGGTCGTGACCGCTCATCGATTTCAGCAGGATCGCGCAGTCCTCCACCGTCTTGGCGATAGGCCCGGCCTGATCCAGCGAGGAGGCGAAGGCCACGATGCCCCAACGCGAGCAGCGGCCGTAGGTCGGCTTGATGCCCACGGTCCCCGTGAACGCGGCCGGCTGGCGGATCGAGCCGCCGGTGTCGGTGCCGGTGGCGCCCAGGCACAGGTCCGCCGCCACCGCCGCGGCTGAGCCGCCGGACGAGCCGCCCGGCGTCAGTGTCTGGTTGGAGCCCTCCGCGCGCCAGGGATTGGCCACGGGTCCAAAGGCCGAGGTCTCGTTGGACGAACCCATGGCGAATTCGTCCAGGTTCAGCTTGCCCAGCATCACCGCCCCGTCGCGCCACAGCTGCGCAGTGACCGTGAACTCGTAGGTCGGCTTGAATTCGCCCAGGATCTTGGAGCAGGCGGTGGTGCGAACACCCTCGGTGCAGAACAGGTCCTTGATCCCGAGCGGAACGCCTTCCAGCGGGGCGGCGTCTCCCGAGGCGAGGCGGGCGTCGGACGCGCCGGCCATGTCCAGCGCCTTTTCCGGCGTCTCCAGCACAAAGGCGTTAAGCGCGCGCGAAGCCTCGATCGCGTCTAGGTGGGCGCGGGTCAGCTCCTCGGACGAAAAGCGCCCGGCCGTCAGCCCCTCGATCGCGGCCTTCAGCGTCAGTGAAGTCAGTTCGCTCATGGCCTATTCGACCACCTTGGGCACGACGAAGAAGTTGTCCTTGGCCAGCGGAGCATTGGCCAGCACCCTGGCCGGATCGCCGCCTTCGGTGACCACGTCCTCGCGCATGGGCAGCTTGATGTGAACCGCCGAGGTCATGGGCTCCACGCCCTCCACGTTCACTTCGCCCAGCTGCTCGATCCAGCTGATGATGGCCGACAGCTCCTGCGCCAGCGGCTCCAATCGCTCTTCAGGGGCGCGCAGGCGGGCGAGCCTGGCGACCTTGCGCACCGTCGCCGCGTCGATGGCCATGAGCCGCTCCTCGATCTTGAGACTGGGCCGTGGGTTAGCGGCAGGGGACCGAGGTGGCAAGGGCTTGACCTAAAAACCCTCGCCTCCACCACAGGTGGGGGAGAGGGTTTTTACCTCACCCCAAGCACCCGCCCCGGCATGCCCGCCGCGTCGAAATAGGGCGTGTCGCCCACCGTCTGATAGTTGAGCTGGGTGACGAAGCCGTTGGCCGCGGGATCGGAGCGCACGGTCTTGACTTCAAACCGCGGCGGAATGCCGTCCTTCAGGCTCTCGGCGATCACCCGGCCTGTCAGCTTGCCGTGAGGCGCAATTTTCAAGCCCAGGATCGTCGCCAGAGTTGGATTCAGGTCGGCGTTGGACACGGGCGCGACGTCCACGAAGCCTGCCTTGAAGTCCGGGCCCACGGCGGCCATGAAATTATGGGTGTCGCCCCGCCCGAAGCTGCCGTGGATTCCCTGCCCCTGCTGGAAATCGCTGTCGGCGACCTCGATCTGGCAGGTATCAAGAACACTGCATTTGCCGGCATAGGTGCGGAAGCTGACCACGATATCGGGCTGGGGCGTGCGCGCGCCGCCCTCAAGGCCCACCAGGCTCATGGGCATGGCGCCCGGGATCGGCCCCAGCGCGTCCTTGACGAAGAGTCCCGCCGTGTAATCCTCACTGATCAGTATACTGATGATCCGCTTCGCCATGGCTTTAGCGCCGGGCTTGGGCAGGTACATCATGTCGCTGCCGCCGTTGGAGGCGACCACCAGGTCCGGATGGTTGGGATCGACGCCCAGCAGCGCATTGCCGCCCTTGGGATGGAAGCCCTCGCTGAACAGCACGGGCAGGCCGAATGGCGAGGAGACCGGCAGGTTCAGCGCCAGCCCCAGGTCGGTGGCCACAAAGCCGCTTGGCAAGAACCCGTGCGGCACATCGGTATAGGCAAGCTTGGCCGCCGCGCTGGTGCGGCTCTGCTTGGAGACAGTGGCGAAGCCGTGGTCGGCGGTCACCACCACGTCGGTGGTCTGGTCCAAGCCCAGGCGCTTCAGCGCCGCCCTCAGCCGTCCCAGATCGCTCGACGCATTGCGGATCGCCGCCATGGTCGTGGGACCGTTGATGCCGGGGGTCAGGGTGTTGAGGCTGTCGCCCTGGTTATGCTGGGTTCCGTCCGGATCGCGCGACCAGAAAACCAGCACGAAGGGCCGGCGCGCGGCCTTAAAGCGGGGCAGGATCACGTCCGTGGCGACCTTAGCGAACCAGTCCTGCTGCTCGACATTGGCCACATGCACGCCGGGCATGTTGTAAGCGCCCGGATCGCTGTTCAGCCCCCGGTCCGGCGCCATTGTCGGCAGACCCACGGCCTTGATCGCCTGGGCCACATCCGGCGCCAACGGGATTCCGTCAGGCGGCTTAAGGCCGGTGGAGTCGTCGATCACGATGGTCCTCAGCCCGTCCCTCTCGGTCACGTCTTGGATCGATGTCGGGCCGAGTTTGCCGATCGCGGCGGTGGAAAAGCCCTTTTCCCGCGCGGCGGCCAAAAGGCTCGTCTCCGCCAGGAAATCCCCTTCATAGCGCCGGTTCATCAAGGTCAGCGCCGCATCATCTTCCAGCCCTGCGATCACTGATCCCACCGGAAAGCCCAGGGGCTGGGGCCCTTCGTACAAGCTGTTGCCGAAGTCGCCGGTGTCGCCGATCCGGTGGCCGGTGGCGATGGCCGAGGCATTGGGCGTGGTGATGGTGGGGTAGAGCGAATGGCTGTTGGCGAAATCGACGCCCTCAGCGCGCACCTGCGCCAACTCCGGCGCGGTGTCGGGCGTCACTATGCCCGAACGCAGGCCGTCGGCCACGAACAGGATGACGTTGTGCGGCGGCTCGGGGCTGAACGTGCTCCACAGGATCACGGTCAGGACCACGGCCAGCGCCGCCATGATCACGCTCGTTCGGCTCAGCCGCATGTCTCCTCCTTGCCCCGATCAGCCTGCCTATCTCGCAGGGGTTTGTGACAGAGGTTGTACAGGCTAAAGCACGCCCATGCCCGTGCTTGAGTTGATGGACCTGCCCGCCGCCCTGCCCGCCCTCGCCCCTGTCATGGGTCTTGGACCTGGGCGAGAAAACCATAGGCGTCGCCGTTTCTGACGCCACCCGCACCGTGGCCAGCGCCCTGGAGCTGATCCGCAAGACCAAGTTCACCGAGGAAGCCGCCCGGCTGTTCTCGATTATGAAGGATCGCGGCGTCCGGGCCATCGTCATCGGCCTCCCGGTCAATATGGACGCCACCGAAGGTCCCCGCTGCCAGTCCGTGCGCGCCTTCGGCCGCAACCTTTTGCGGCTGGACCCGAACCTGCTCATCGCCTTCTGGGACGAACGCTGGTCCACCCAGGCGGTGCAACGGATGATGACCGATGAGGCGGACCTGTCCCGCGCGCGCCGGGCCGAGCTGGTGGACAAGATGGCGGCGGCCTACATCCTGCAGGGAGCGCTGGATCGGATGGGAAATGGGTAGCGGAGGCATGCGGACCTGAGCGGGGTTCTAATGCTTCGCTTCTTTCTGCTATGGGTCGGCCGCCAGATGTTCGTCTCCTCCCCCCAACCATGCCCAAGATCACCTACATCACTCCACGACGGCGCCGCGCACGTGATCGACGTCCCACCCGGCCAGACGGTCATGGACGGGGCGCTGTCCCATAATCTGAAGGGCATCTGGGCGTACTGCGTCGGCGATTGCGGGTGCGCCACCTGCCACGTCTATGTGGACGAGGCCTGGCTCGCCAAGACCGGCGAGATGTCGGACAAGGAACGGGACACCCTGGAGTACGCCGTCGAGGTGTCGCCCAACAGCCGGCTGTCCTGTCAAATCGAAATCACCGACGCGCTGGACGGCCTGATCGTGCGCATGCCCGAGCGCCAATACTGACGGCGAGACCGTTTGCCCGCGGAGCGGGACCCAAAAAGATGAACCACCAAGATCACCAAGGACACCAAGGAAACACCAAGCCCTTGGTGATCTTGGTGTGCTTGGTGGTTCAGTTCCCCAGTAGCGGCATGCGTCGTTCAGAAGCTCGAAAGGCCTCGCGCACCTTCTGGCCCGCTTAGGCGTAAGCCTTCAACGCCGCCACCGCCGCCTCGATCTTGGGCTTGTGTTCGTCAGCCAAAGGCGCGCTGGGCGGGCGCACATAGGCGTCGCGACGGCCGAGCATCAGGGCAAGGGTATATTTGCTGACCGCCTCGCCGGCGATGCCGCCGGTGGCCGTATGCACGGCGGCCTGGGCGTCAGCCAGGCGCTGCAGGGCGGCCTTCACGTCCTGTCCCGCGCGGTGGGCCTGGAACGCCGCCGCCACCTGCTTGGTGTAGAAATTGCCCGAGGCGAGAATGCAGCCGTTGCCGTGCCGCAGCGTCGCTTCCAGGTTGTTGTCCGTGCCGGTGGCGACGTTCAGGCCCGGCAGGGCGGCGGTGATGGCCTCGAACTCCGCCGGATCGCCGTTGGAGTCCTTGACGCCGACGAAGTTCGGATATCGGGTCAGGGCCTTGAACACCGACACGTCCACGGGCACGCCGGTGATGCGCGGGATGTGATAGTAGCGGATCGGCGTGCTCACCTGAGCGAACACTCTGGTCGAAATAGGCGATCACGCCCTCGGCCTTGGGCGCCTTGTCATAGAACGGCGGCACGATCAGCACGCTGTCGGCGCCGTGGTCGGCCGCGTGGCGGCTGAGGTCCACCGTGTCGGGGACGTTGGGCGTGCCGGTGGCCACGATGAAATCCAGGCCGTGCTTGTCGCGCGAGGCGGTCTCCAGCACCTTCTTACGCTCGGCGATGGAAAAGGACTGGCCCTCGCCGGTGGTGCCCAGCAGAAGAACCCCGTCGGCCCCCTGTTCCTTCCAATAGGCCAGCATCTCATCGTTGGCTCCGTTGTCGAAGGAGCCCGCGGCTGTCCACCGGCGTTAGGGCGGCGATCCAGAAGCGCGCGCGCGGCGCGGTGCGCGGCTCGATCGTCGCGCCGGCCTGACCGGCGGCTGCGGCGGTGGCTGCTGTCGCCATGGCGGCGCTTAATCCAAGAAAGGTTCTACGGCTCTCGTCCACGGCCATTCCTCCACATATTGGCGCGGCGAAACGGCGTCGCCGCTTTGTAACTGGGCTGACTTGCCTTGTGGCCGCACGGTCTCACGGTCCGAATGCGGCGTCAAACGGAGCCGTTCCGGCGGCGTGTCGTCCAGGAGCACACCGAGTTCCTCACGCCTTGCGCCAGATCGGCCAGAGCAGCTTCTTGGACTTCACCTTCACCCGCAAAAGGCGGCTGTGGGAGGTGATGTAGAGATGGCCGTTGGCGGCGAAGTCGCAGTTGCTCTGGACGTCGTCGGCCTGGATCACGCCCAGGTGCTTACCCTCGGGCGAGAAGATGCAAATGCCGATCTTACTGGAGCACCACAGGTTGCCCGCGCTGTCCACGCGCATGCCGTCGCCGCCGCGCATGGCGGGGGTGGCCGTGAAGAACACTCGCTTGTCGGTCGGGCGCCCGTTGGCGTCCAAGGTGATGGCCAGCCATTGGTCCTTGTTGGTGACGTAAAGCGTGCGCCCGTCCGGCGACAGGCCGATGCCGTTCGGGTCTAGGGTGCGGTCGATCACGGTCACCGTGTTGTCCGGCGCGATGCGAAACACGCCCATGTAGTCCATCTCGCGCAGGGGCGAGGCGGTGCGGCCGGTCAGGCCATAGGGTGGATCGGTGAAATAGATCGATCCGTCCGGCCCCAGCACCACATCGTTGGGGCTGTTGAAGCGCTTGCCCTCGAAATGGGTGCACAGCACCGTTTTCTGCTTGGTTTTCAGATCGATGACGGCCACTGAGCGCGAGCCGGAGTCGGCGCAGACGATGCCGCCGCGGCCCAGGCACAGGCCGTTGGTGCCCGGTTCGACCAGGCCGGGATCGGTCCCGCCGGCAAAGCCGCTGGGCTTCAGCCATTGCGAACCCCCGTCCGTCTCGCTCCAGCGGTAGATGATGTTGGCGCGCACGTCCGAACTCAGCAGATAGCCCTCAGGCCCGCCGACCCACACCGGCCCCTCGGCCCAGCTATAGCCGTCCATCAGCTTTTCCACCGGCGCATCGGCCTCCACCAGGGCGTCCAGGGCGGGGTCCAGACGCTGGACGTGGCCCACAATCGGCCGTTCAGCCGCCCAAGCGCTCCTGGCGAAAAAGGTTGGAGCGACGGCGCTCGCGACGGCGCCGGTCAGCACGGCGCGACGGGACGGCCGCTGGAACGGGATTTGGCGTGACAGGCTCATGGGGTCTCCTCCGTATGATTTTGCGGAGAGAGTAACCGCAATGCGCGGACAGATCATCTGTCGCGGAAGCCGACCCCAACCCGCCGTTCAAGCCGTTCGGTTCTCGACCTTGAGGATCGCCTCGGTTACGGCTGGTTGAACCGTGGATGGCGGCGAGGAGGACACCCTGAAACACGCGAAGATCGGTGTGGGAACGCTCCGCGTCGGCTTCAGGCGAGCCTCCGCCGCGTCGGCGTTTTCCTCAGTTCTGTCGGCGTGCTTGCTCATGACAGCGGCGCCGAGCGTCCGTGCGGCCGATGCGCCTTTGGCCGGCTCGCAGGGCCTTTCGCTGTTCGATCAGCACTGCGCGATCTGCCACGCGAGCAGCGGCGGAGGCCAGCGTGCACCGGGCTTGGCAGCCCTGCAGGCCCTGCCGCCGGAGGACATCCTCAACGTCCTTACCCTCGGCTCGATGAGCGGGCTGGCGCAAGGCCTGTCGGACCCCGAAAAGCGCGCCATCGCCCTGGCCGTCAGCGCACAGTCGCCCGGCGCTGGGACAAGCGGCGACGCCAGTTCGATGTCGCACCGATGTTCGTCAGATCCGCCCCTCGCCGATCCCTCCGTAGGCCCGATTTGGAATGGCTGGGGCGCAGGCTTGGCAAACACGCGCTTCCAGACCGTCCAGGACGCCGGCCTGTCGGCCGACCAGACGTCGAGGCTGAAATTGAAGTGGGCCTTCGGGTTTCCCCATGGAATCGCCTTCGGCCAGCCCGCCGTCGCTTCAGGCCGCCTATTCATCGGCAGCACCAATGGATACGTCTATGCCCTGGATGCCGCCAAGGGCTGCGTCTACTGGTCCTTTCGGGCTGGGCCGGGCATTCACACCGCGATCAGCATCGGCCCCCTGAAAGACAAAAGCCCATCTGGGCTGGCGGTCTACTTCGGCGACATGAGGGCCGACGTCTACGCGCTGGACGCCGCGAGCGGGCGGCTGTTGTGGAAGACGCGCGTCGACGATCATCCTCTGGCCCACATCACTGGCTCTCCCCAGCTTTACCGAGGCGCGCTGTATGTCCCGGTGTCCTCGTCCGAGGAGGGCCGCGCCTCGGATATGCGCTATCCCTGCTGCACCTTTCGCGGCAGCGTGGTTCGCCTGGACGCCGCCGCCGGGCGGCTGATGTGGAAGACCTATACGATTTCGCGGCCACCCGCGCCGCGAGCGAAAAACGCCCTGGGGACGCAGCTTTGGGCGCCCGCGGGCGCGGCCGTCTGGAACACGCCCACGCTCGATCCAAGGCGTCACGCGATCTACGTCGGCACCGGTGATGGCTATACCCAGCCGGCGGCCGGCAGCTCGGATTCGATCCTGGCGCTCGACATGAACAGCGGCCGGGTGCTGTGGTCCGTCCAGGGCTCCGCAGGGGACGCATGGATTTTTGGCTGTAAATCCAGCGCATCGGAGAACTGTCCCAAGCCTCTGGGCCCCGATTACGATTTCGGCGCTTCTCCCATTTTGCGGACCCTTCCCGACGGCCGGCGGATGATCCTGGCGGCGCAGAAAAGCGGCGCCGTCCAGGCGCTCGATCCGGACCGCCGCGGCGCGGTGTTATGGAAGACCAACCTGGGGGATGGGCCCCCTCCCGGCGAGGGCGAGGGAATCATCGTCTTCGGCGGCGCCGCCGACCAGCACAGCGCCTATTTCCCGCTGACCACCGGTGGCGCGGCGGCTGTCAGGCTGGCGACCGGTGAGCGCCAATGGGTCACACGGTTTCAGGCGCCGGCCCCGGACTCCTCGGGCAAGCCTCGTCCATTCGGGCAGACGGCCGCCGGCTCAGCCATCCCCGGCGTCTTTTTCACCGGCGGATGGGATGGAGTCCTGCGCGCCCTGTCCACCGCCGACGGCGCGGTCATCTGGCAATATGACACGGTTCGCACGTTCGAGACGGTCAATGGCGTCGAGGGAACCGGCGGCTCCATGGGCGCGCCCGGCCCGACAATCGCGGGAGGAATGTTGTTCGTGGGCTCGGGCTATCTCTCCAATCCGGGCCCAGGCGACGCCTATCGCGGCAATGTCCTGCTGGCGTTCGCGCCCGAATAGAACAAGGGCCGCGTCACTGGGGCTTGGCTCGCAGTGGAAGCAGCGGTGTTTGTCCGGCCTTCAGCTGCTGGTCGAATGCGGCCAGTTCCAGGGCGGCCGCGGAATAATTGGCCATCAGCTCAACCAGATCCACCGTCCCCTTGCGGCCGAACAGACGGATCGCCCGGGCGAAGGTCGCGGAGGACACGGTCCTCTGGCCGATCATCTCGCGTCCGAAATCGATGACTGCGCGTTCCTCCTCGCCTAGCCCGATCGTCGGCCTGCCGTACTTGATCGTGTCGATAATGGCTGGGTCGATATGCAGCGGATTACCCGGATCGCGTGCGTGCGGTTCGTTCTGCGTCCATTCGAACTGGCAGTCCATCTCGCGCGCCGTCACCAGAATCGCGATCTCGACGATCCGCGGCGGCAATGACGTCTCGAAGTTCACATAGTGATCGGTTTCCTCCAACGAGCGGGCGACGGGACTATAGAGGCGGATGGAGTGGACGCTCGGCGCCAGCGGCTGACCTGCGCCAAGGCCGTCAAGGACCGTCTTGCCGTATGGGTCCATGTCCTCTCGTTTGGGCAGGGGCAGACGATCCCGGGATTCCGGATAGACGTCGGCGGGCAGCGCCGCGGCCGCGCCTGGACCGCTCGCGGGGGTCTGAGCCTGCGCCCCTGCGCCCAATACAATCCACGCCGACAAAACCAAGCTCGCGCCTGCCCGCATGTTCATCGCTATCCCCTACCCAACCGTCCGAGCCCTCGCCCACTTCAGTTCCGCCGTCTTTCGCGAGGGGTGACGGTCAGGCTCAGCTTCCGTTCGCCCCGCACCGCGGTGATATCCATGGGTTTGTCAATGGATTCAGGGCCCAGTGCGCGCAACAGGTCATCCAGTCCGGTCAGCGCTCGCCCCTCGGCCGCGACCAGCAGATCGCCCTGCTGAACCCCTGCCCGGGCCGCCGGTCCGTTCGGCTCCAAGGCAGCCACCCACACGCCGAACGGTTGGGCCAGGTCCAGGGCGCGGGCGACGGAGGCTGGTATCGGCGCCTGTTGGGCGACGACGCCCAGCGAGCCTCGGCGCACTCGTCCATGCCGGATGAGCTCGCCGACCACCAGGGAAGCGGTGTTGGAGGCGATGGCGAAGCAAAGGCCGTGGGCGCCGGCGATGATGGCGGTGGCGATGCCCACCACCTCGCCCGAGGCGTTGCAAAGCGGCCCTCCCGAATTGCCAGGATTGAGCGCCGCGTCGGTCTGGATCAGGTCCTCGATCAGCCGGCCCCGCGCGCCGCGCAGCGAGCGGCCCAGCGCCGAGACCACGCCGGCGGTCACGGTCGCCTCAAATCCCAGGGGCGCCCCGATGGCGACCACCAATTGCCCTCGGCGCAAGGCCTTGGAATTGCCAAGACGCGCAGCCGACAGGTTCGTGGTCTCGTCTACGCGAAGCAGAGCCAGATCGGTGTCCGGGTCGTCCCCGATCACCTGGGCGGTCAGCTCTCGGCCGTCCAGGGTGAGCAGCTGGGCCTTGGCCGCGCCGCGCATTACGTGGCTGTTGGTCAGCACCAGACCGTCGGGTGCGATAATCACGCCAGAGCCCAAGCCGTCCGAGCCAAAACCGCCCTGCAGCGGGTGAACCCGCACCACGGCCGGGCCGACCGTGTCGACCGGCATGGACCACGCTGGCCGAATAGGCGTCCAGCACCGGATCGCTCGCCGCGGCGCGCGGTGCGGACGACAGGAGCATGGCTTGGCGCGCCTCGCTGGAGACCACAAGCGGAGTGCGCCCAGCCGGCCGTCGGCGGGCTTGGGCGAAGGAGGCGTATTTGCGAGCCTTGGTGTGCGAGGGCGACACGATTGCGCTCAAATGGGGACGGTCGCCGACACTAGCAAATTTTTTCGCGCCTGGACGCCCGCTCAGGCCGCCCCGTCGCGCGCATACTGATTGAACCACTCGATCGTGCGGGCCCAGGCCTGGGGCGCGGTGATCTTGTTGTAGCGTTCCGGCGTGGCGTCATTGAAGAAGCCGTGAACGGAGTTGGGCCAGATGTGGCCCTCGTAGCGGATGTGGTTCGCCTTCAACGCCGCTTCCTGCGCGGGCCAACCCGCCACCGCCCCCTTGTCCAGCGCGCCGTGATTGATGAGCATCGCCGCCTTGATCTTGGGCACGTCCTCCGGCTTGTTCGCGGCGCCGTAAAACGGAGCGACCGCGGCGATATCGGAGCCCAGCAGCACCGCCAGGGTGTTGGCCACCCCGCCACCGTAGCAGAAGCCGGTCGCGCAGATCTTGCCGGTGCAGTCAGGCCTCGCCTTCAGCCATCGCGCGGCGGCGACGAAATCCTGCATTAGCTTGGCCTTGTCGATCTTGGCGAACAACAGCCCGCCTTTATAGTCATCGCCCGGATAGCCGCCGACCGATGTCAGCGCATCTGGGGCGAACGCCATGAAGTTTTCCAGGGCGAAGCGGCGCGCGACGTCCTCAGTGTGCGGATTCAGCCCTCGATTTTCGTGGATCACGATCACCCCGGGCAGTTTCGCCGGGGTCGCCTCGCGGGTGTCGGCGCTCGCGGGCCGGACGAAATAGCCGCGGATGGAGCCGTTGCCGTCCGGCGAGGGCACGGTCTGGTAGCTTCCCTCGATCCGCTCGTCGTCCTTGCGCACCTGTTGCGCCGCCGCATAGTTCGGCATCAGGGCGTCGATCAGGGCGCCGGTGGTCAGGCCTGCGACGGCGAACCGCTTCAACCCGTCGACGAAGGCGCGGCGGCTGATCTCGCCATGAATAAATCGAGTGTAAAGCTCCACCGCCTCGGCGGGGATTGTCTTGCGTTCCGGGTCCATGGATGGGTCCTCCCAGGCGCCGAAACCTAGCATCGCTATCGCGACATCTGAAGCCTGAAGAAACGGCCCTCCCCGGCCCGCCTATTGCGCCGCCAAGGCCTCGGCCTGACGCAGATCCACCGACACCAGCTGTGAAACACCCCGCTCGGGCATGGTCACGCCGAACAGGCGGTCCATCCGCGCCATGGTCACCGGATTGTGGGTGATGGCGATGAAGCGGGTCTGGGTGCGTTCGCGCATTTCGTTGAGCATGATGCAGAAGCGGTCGACGTTGGCGTCATCCAGCGGCGCGTCCACCTCGTCCAGCACGCATACCGGCGCCGGATTGGCCAGGAACACCCCGAAGATCAGCGCCGCCGCAGTCAGGGCCTGCTCGCCGCCGGACATCAGCGACATGGTCGCCAGCCGCTTGCCCGGCGGACAGGCGAAAATCTCCAGCCCGGCCTCCAGGGGATCGTCGGATTCGATCAGTCTCAACTCCGCCTGGCCCCCGCCGAACAGCGTCTGGAACAGGGTCTGGAAATGCCCATTGATCACGTCGAAGGCGGCCAGCAGCCGGTCGCGGCCTTCCGCGTTCAGCTCCTCGATGCCCTCGCGCAGGCGCAAGACGGCGCCGCTGAGGTCGGCGCGCTCGGCGTGCAGGGTTTCCAGCCGCGCGGCGTAGTCCGACGCCTCCTCCTCCGCCCTCAGATTGACCAGGCCGAGCGCGTCGCGCTCGCGCTCCAGCGCCCGCAGATGCGCCTCGACGCCGGCCGGATCGGTCGGCACCGCGGCGGCTTCGTCGCTCAGGCGCCGGGCCAGCTGGTCGGGCTCAAGCCCGGTGGCTTCGCGGATGTCTGCACCCACCTCCGCCAGCCTCTCGCCGGACGCCTCCAGGCGCGCCTCCAGTCCGGCCCGGCGTTCGCGCGCTTCCGAAGCCTGATGATCAGCCGCGCGGGAGGCCCGGTCGGCTTCCGTCAGGATGCTTTCGGCCTGAACCAGGGCGTCGCCCGCCCTGGCGCGCCGGGCCTCGGCCACGCCCAGCTCATCCATCAGCTTGAGCCTGCGCCCCTCCACCGCCTGGGGCGCCTCGCGCGCGCCGGCCAGCGCCTTGCCGGTCTTGGCCGTCTCTTGGGTCAGGGCCTCGATGCGTTTGGCCGCCCCATGCGATCGCCGCGACCACTCCGCCTGATCGGATTTCAAGGCGTCCAGCCGACTCGCGCGACCCTCGCGCAGGCGCCGCTCCACCTCTAGCGCCGAACGGGCCGCCGCCGCCGCCTCGCGCGCTTCCGCCGCCGCCTGGCGGGCCTGAGACAGTCGTGGACCGATGGCGTCTGGCTTGGCGGCGGCCGCGGCTTCGGCCTCGGCGGCGGCGAGTTGAGCCTGGACCTCGGCGCGCTCCTCTTCAAAACGCGCGATGGTTTCGTCTAGCGACTGGCCGCGGGCGTCGCGCCGGACGCCCTCGCGTAACAGGGCCTCCACCGTCTCGCGCGCGCGACCCAGCTCCCGCTCGGCCTCGGGCGGCGCGCGCCTGGCCTGGCGCACGGCCTCCTCCGCCGCATTCAGCCGCTCGGCCGCCGACTTCTGGGCGGCCGCCGTATCCGACGCGACCGGCGCCAGCCTGTCGATCTCGCTTTCCAGCTCGCTCAGCCGCGCCCTCTGCGCCAGGCGCACCGCCGCCGGGCGCGGGGCCTCGGCGCGGGAGACAAAGCCATCCCAGCGCCACAGGTCCCCCTCCCGCGACACCAGCCTTGCGCCAGTGGGCAGCGCCTTTTGCAGGCCGTCGCCGTCGCCGCGTTCGACCAGACCTACGAGCGCCAGCCGCGCGGCCAGGGCCTCGGGCGCCTTGATCAGCGGCGCCAAGGGCTTGACCCCCTGCGGCCAGATCACGGTGGGGGCGTCCGCGCCGCCCCAGAAGGCCGGGGCCTTGGCGTCCAGCGCCGCGTCCAGATCATCGCCCAGGGCCGCGGCGATGGCCGCTTCATAGCCGCGCTGGGGCTGTAGCGTGTCGCTCGCCCGGGCGAAGCCGCCGCGCGCGTTCGGCGCCGCCAGCTGCGCCAGCCCTCTCGCCTCAGACTTCAGCCGGTTGAGCTGGTCCTCCGCCTTGCGCGCGGCCTCGCGCGCCTTGGCTTCGTTTTCAGCCGCATTCTGCTGGTCGCTCTCGGCCGCCTCCAGGGCGGCGCGCGCCGCGCGCAGGGTTTCAAGCGCGCCGTCGAAAGCGGCCTTGGCCCCGCTCATGCGCGGGTCTTCTGCAGGTCCCAGGGCCGCGCGGTCGGCCTTGGCCGCCTCCAGCGCCCGGACGGTGCGGCCAAGCCTCGCGCGCGCCTCCTCCAGGCGGCTTTCGACGTTGCGACGCTTGGCCTCCTCGGCGGCGGCCTCGGCGGCCAGGCGTTCGACCTCCGCTTCAGCCTGTCCGCGCGCGCGCTCGGTGGCTTCGGCCGCGGCCTGCAGTTCAGGCAGTCTCTGGGGCGCGGATGCGATCTCGGCCTCCAGCGCGGCGATCTCGCCCGACAGGCGCCCGAGAGCGGCCTGCGCGTCCTCGATCAGTTGGGCCTCACGGGCCTGATTGGCGCCGATGCGGGCCAGGGCCTCGGTCAGCCGTTCGACCTCCGCCTGCGCTTGCTCCGCCTCCCGCTCCAGGCGGTCCTTCTCGATGGCCAGGCGGTGCAGCACGGCGGCGGCGACCGCCTCCTCGTCTCTGAGAGGCTTGATGGCCTCGGCGGCTTGCAGAGCCGCGGCCGTGGCCTCTGCGGCGGCCAGGGCGGTGCGCTCGACAGCAGTCGCGGCTTCAGAAGCCTCCGCCTGCGCCCGTTCGCGCGCATCCTCCGCCTCGCGCCAGCGGGCCAACAGCACCGCGCTTTGCACCATGCGGATCTCGGCGGCCAAGCGCTTGTATTTCTCAGCCGACCGCGCCTCGCGCTTCAGCCGCCCCAGCGCGCTTTCCAGTTCGCGCGCAACATCGTCCAGCCGCAGCATATTGGCCTCGGCCGCCCTCAGCCTCAGCTCCGCCTCGTGGCGACGCGTGTGCAGGCCCGACACCCCCGCCGCCTCCTCCAGGATCATGCGGCGGTTCTGCGGCTTGGCGGCGATCAGTTCGGAAATCTGTCCCTGCCGCACCAGGGCGGGAGAATTGGCGCCGGTGGACGCGTCGGCGAACAGCAGCTGCACGTCGCGCGCGCGCACCTCCTTGCCGTTGATGCGGTAGGTCGAGCCGTCGCCCTTGTCGATCCGGCGCGAGACCTCAAGCTGGGCGTGATCGTTGAACTCGGCCGGCGCGCTGCGGTCGGAATTGTCGATCTGCAGCACCACCTCGGCGTGGTTGCGCGAGGGCCGCGTGCCGGAGCCCGAGAAGATCACGTCCTCCATGCCGCCCGCGCGCATGGCCTTGGCCGAATTGGCCCCCATGACCCAGCGCAGGGCTTCCAGCAGGTTGGACTTGCCGCAGCCGTTGGGACCGACGATTCCCGTCAGGCCGGGCTCGATCCGGAATTCGGTCGGTTCGACGAAGGACTTGAAGCCCGAAAGGCGCAGACGCTGGAATTGCACCGTGGGGAGCGGACCTTAACCGCCCGCCGCCTGGATAGCGGCGTCCAGCTGGGGCAGGGTCATCTCGCCCGAGCCGGTCTGCTTTCCATTGATGACGAAGGTCGGCGTTCCGTCGATGTGGTCCTGATCCTGGGCCTTTTGGACCCGATCGTTCAGCGCCTTCAGGGAGTCCGGATTGGAAATGCAGTCGTTGAACTGCTGCTCGGTCATGCCTGCGGACTGGGCGATGTGCAGCAGGCCGCCGCGCAGATCGCCGCTTTGATAGATGGCGGCCTGATCGTGATAGATCGCATCCAAGACACTGAAATACTTATCTTTTCCGGCGCAGCGCGCGGTGAGAAATCCCGCCGCGGCGAACTGAACCGGCGGGGTCAGGAACTCGCGGAAGATGTAGTGGATCTTGCCGGTGTCGATGTATTTGGCCTTGAACGCCGGAAAGACCTCGTTGTTGAAGCGCGCGCAATGCGGGCAGGAGGCCGAAGCGTACTCGATCACCGTCACCTTGGCGGCGGGATTGCCCAGACTCATCTCATCCGCCGTCGCGCCGGCGCCAGGAGTTCTTGTGGCAGCCCGCGAGGCTGAGCCCCACAACGGCGATGACGGACAGCGTAAGGCGGCTCAGACGGCCCATGGCGGTTTCCCCGAATTTCGATCGGACAGTTAAGCGCGATTCCCTCCGCGCCGCTGCATTTGGCGACGGCTGAGGGCCTTGGTGCAGGAACCCGTCCAGCGCCTCTTTGTCAATCGGGCGGCCCGCGCGAGGTCAGTGATGCTCCGCCGCCATCTTGGCGAGCATGGGCTCGATCACCAGCATCAGATCGCCCAGGGTGACCTCGCCCTCCAACCGCTCCTTGTTGATCAGGAAGGTGGGCGTGCCGTCGATGCCGGCGGCTTGCGCCGCCTCCTGACGGGCGTCCAGGGCCTTTTGGGCGTCGGGATCGCGCACGCAGGCCTCGAAGGCCGGCTTGGATAGGCCGTACTTCTCGCCAATGGCCCGCAATCCGCCAGGCAAGTCATTGCTTTGAAAGATTTTTTCCTGCTCGTGAAAAATATCGTCCACCACCGCCAGATAGCGGTCGCGCCCAATACAGCGCGCCATCAAAAAGCTGGCTGCGGCGAAGTCGGCGGGCTGGGTGAGGAATTCGCGGAATATGTAATGCACCTTGCCGGTGTCGATGTACTTGGCCTTGAACGCCGGGAAGACATTGTTGTTGAAGCGCGCGCAGTGCGGGCAGGCGGCCGAACCGTATTCGATCACCGTGATCGGGGCGTCGGCCTTGCCCATGTCCACCTCGGGACCGAGAAAAGGCTTGGGCGCCGCCCAGGCCGGCGAGGCCAAGGCCAGCGCGGCGGCGGCAAGCGCCAGGCCGCAACGACGAAAGAAGGACATCTGGACGCACCGCTTGAACATGATTTCATCGGCCATAGGCGCGCTCCCCCTTGTGGTCAACCGCCGGTCCGCCGCCGCAGGACCTCTCGGCCGAGCTTGAGCAGAGACCGCCTCAGCGGGCTGTCCGGCGCCGCGGCGAGGCTTTTCTGAAGCTCCGCCTCCGCCGCGGCGTCCAGCGGCTGGTTCTTCAGGCGGCGGGTTCGGGCCGGGGACAGAGAACCGCTCGGCGCCGTCACCTTGCCTTGCACGATCCGCAGCTTGGCGACGGCGCCGGAGCCGAGAAACAGGTTCACTCGGGCCATGATTTCCGGCGCCTGATGCTGGATCAGGGCTGCGGCCGGGCCGTCCACCTTGATCTCCAGCGTCGCGCCGCCGCCCGTGCGGCTGCGCACCAGCTTGACCGGCTCGGTGCGCGCGGCCAACAGCTCCCCGGCGATCTCGCGCCAGCGCGCGCGCAGCACGTCCGGCCCCTGGCCGAACCGCTCCTCCAGGCCCTTGATCAGCTTGTGCAGGCTCCTGCCCGCAGTCGGCGCCGCGCGCCACGCCGGACGCGTGCGACGTTCGCCGAGAATGCGCTGGGCTTCCTGAAGACTGGGCAGGCGGCGGTTGGGCATGAGCCATCTTAGAGCGCTGCATGCGGGCAGGAAAAGGGCTGATGGATTTGCGCTCCTAGCCCGCTAAAACCCGCAGGTGCCTGACCCTCGCTCCATCCGCCCCGCCCTCCTGGCCTGGTATGACGCCCGAGCGCGCGTCCTGCCCTGGCGCGTCTCGCCATTGGAGCGGGCCAAAGGCGTCATCGCCGATCCCTATCGCGTGTGGCTGTCGGAGATCATGCTGCAGCAGACCACCGTCGCGCACGCCGCTCCCTATTTCCGCGCCTTTACCGATCGCTGGCCGACCGTGTCCGCCCTGGCGGCGGCCAGGGACGAGGACGTCATGGCCGCCTGGGCGGGGCTGGGCTATTACGCGCGCGCCCGCAACCTATTGGCCTGCGCCCGGGCCGTTGTCAGGGACCACGGGGGGGTCTTCCCCGACGATGAGCCCGGCCTGCTCAGCTTGCCCGGCGTGGGCGCCTACACCGCCGCGGCCGTGGCGGCGATCGCCTTCGACCGTCCGACCAATGTGGTGGACGGCAACGTGGAGCGCGTGATCGCCCGCGTCTACGCCGTGCAAACCGCCCTGCCCGCCGCCAAGGCCGAGCTCAAAGCGCTCGCAGGTGCGCTCATAGGCTCTGACCGGCCCGGCGATTGGGTCCAGGCGCTGATGGACCTGGGCGCCACGGTCTGCCGACCCAAGGCCCCGCTGTGCGGACGATGCCCGATCGCCTTCGCATGCGAGGCGCTAGCGCAAGGCGCGCCGGAAACCTATCCTCGCCGGGCGCCCAAGGCCGCGCGCCCACATCGCCACGGCGCCGCTTTCCTGGCGTTGCGAAACGGCCGCGTGGGTCTGGTTCGGCGACCGGCGAAGGGCCTTTTAGGCGGGATGCTGGCCCTGCCCACCACGCCCTGGGATTTTCGTCAGGTCGGACCGAACCCCTGGGCGCCGTTTGAAGCCCATTGGCGTCCGGCCGGCGAAATTGAGCACGTCTTCACCCACTTCTCCCTGACCCTGAGCGTGTTGAAGGCCCCCGTCCCGCCAGGCGATCACGGATTGATCTGGTCCCCGCTGGAGCAAGCCGCAGCCGGCTTGCCCAGCGTGTTCCTCAAGGCCCTTCGCGCGGGCCTCTAGGGCCGTCCCGCCGCCTCGGCGAGGCTTGCGCCGCGGCGGGCGACCTGGGCCGCCTCGGACTGGCTGCGGGCGTCGCAGGCGGAGAACTGGGCCTGGGCGGCCGCGTAACCGGTGTTGAAGGACTTGCGCAAACTGCGTTCGAAGGACTTCGTCGAGGCGACTCGGTCTGCAGAAGCTGGCCCATGCGCGTGCGCCAGTACTGGTCCGCCGCGCCCAGGCATGCCTGGCGCAGGGCGTGGCTTTGGCCCAAGGCGTAGGCCAACTCGGTGAGGGTCTGACGCTGCGCCGGGGTGCGGTCCTGCGCCATGGCCGGCGTCGCCAGGGTCAAGGCCAGGAGAAGACCCGCCATCCGTCTCATGCCGATCGCTCCCCGTACCGCTCCCACGCCTGGCGGATCACCCTGGCGGTTTCGCCCCAGGCCACCTTGGCCAGGGCCTCCTCAAGCGGCCGAGAATCGCGCCTCCGCCGCGTCATCGCCGGCCACGGGCTCGCCCGAACGCCAGACCGCTGCATAGTCCACCAGCACATAGTGTCGTTCGCAAGCACCGTCCTCGCCGGCAAACAAGCCGTCGACCACGTCGATCAGACCCAGCAGTTCGGCCTTGACGCCGGTCTCCTCCTCCAGTTCGCGCAGCGCCGCCTTAGAAGCCGCCTCTCCCCATTCGATGCGGCCGCCCGGGATGCTCCACTCATCAAGCCGCGGCGGTGTTCCCCGCCGGACCAGCAGCACCTGCTCGCCGCGCAAACACACCACGCCCGCTGCGGCTGTCGGCGTCTTCACAACAGCGCCTTGCTGATATCGATCGAGGAGCGTTCGCCCACGGCAACGTAATCGGCCTTCAGCCACTCATCGGCCGCGGCCCGGCCGCGCTTCTTCAGGTCGTTGAGGAAATTCCAGTCGACGTTGAACTTACTCGACAATTTCAAGTCGCTGAGCCGTCCGTCCGCGTCGATGGAATGAAAGCGCAGCAGCTGATAGCCCGAGCTGGTCTTGAACACCCCTTTCTTTATCAGCGAGTGAACGTGGGCGATCACCCGCAATTCCGCCACCAAGGGCGCGTTGAACGCGATCTCATCGACCCGGCCGGCGATGTCGGAGGCGGTTTTGGGCGTGGTCTTGCTGACAAAGGGATTGAGTAGGACCAGCAACACGTCGCGCGCCTTGCACTCGGCCAAGGGCCAGATCGGCGGATTGGCCAGATAGCCTCCGTCCCAATAGGGGTCGCCGTCGATCTCCACAGCCTGGAACACCGCGGGCAGACAGGCGGAGGCCATCACATGCTCCGCGGTGAGTTCGTGGCTGCGAAACACCTTGGCCTCGCAGGTGCGGACGGCCGTCGCGCTGATGAACAACTCGACCGGGGCATGCTCGCGAATGGCCTTGAAATCGATCTGATTGCGCAGAATGTCGTGCAGTGGATTGTAGTTCAACGGGTTGAAGTCGTAAGGCGACACCGTTGTCGACAGAGACTCCAGATAGCGGTAGGCGGGATTGTTCTCGATCCAGTTGGCGCCGAACGAACCCATGAAGTTGCCCCCCAGGGCGGCGCCGCCTCCGCTTTGACTGACCGCTTTCCAGAACGTCTCCATCTGCGCCCGCGCGCCTTCCGGGCCGCCTCGGATCAGACCCGCCGTCACCGCCACGGCGTTCATGGCGCCGGCGGAGGCGGCGGAAATGGCCTTGATCTCGATGGCGCCGAGCTCCAGCAGGCGATCGATCACGCCCCACTCGAACGCGCCATGCGCGCCGCCGCCTTGCAGGGCCAGACTGACGGGCTTGGGCCCGTCCGGCCTCGCCGCTTTGCGCAATAACGCCAAGTTTGATCCTTCGCCGCCGGCTATTGGGCGGTCCAGCCGCCGTCAATGGCCAAGCCCGCCCCGTTGACCGAGGCGCCGGCGTCGGAAGCCAGATAAAGCAGAAGGCCGGCGATCTGGTCGTATTCCACGAACTTCTTGGTGGGTTGCGCGTCCAGGATCACATCGCGCATCACCGCCTCGGGCGTCATGCCTCGGGCCTTGGCCTGATCGGCGATCTGGGCGTCGACCAGCGGGGTCTTCACATAGCCCGGGCAGATGGCGTTGCAGGTGATGTTGAAGGTGGCCACTTCCAGGGCCACGGTCTTGGTCAGACCCAGGACGCCGTGCTTGGCCGCCACATAGGCCGACTTGAACGGCGAAGCGACCAGGGCGTGAGCCGAGGCCAGGTTGACGATCCGGCCGCGACCCTGCGCCTTCATGATCGGAACCGCCGCGCGGATCGAATGGAACGCGGAGGACAGATTGATGGCGATGATCTGGTTCCACTTTTCGAGCGGAAAGTCCTCAATCGGCGAGACGTACTGCACGCCTGCGTTGTTCAGGAGCAGGTCCAGCCGGCCGAGCTCGCGCTCGGCGAAGGCGATCATGTCGGCGATCTGATCGGGCTGGGTCATGTCCGCGCCGTGATAGCGCACCTGCACGCCGAACTCGGCGGCGAAGCTGGCCCGTTCCTTTTCGATCGCGGCCGGATCCCCCAGTCCATTGATCACGATGTTGGAGCCTTGCGCCGCCAGCGCTCTGGCCATCGCCATGCCGATGCCGCTGGTCGACCCGGTGACCAGTGAGACGTGTCCTTTCAAGTCGACGGAATTGGGCATGGCCAGGGCTCCTCTGATATTGCAACGCAACATAAACCGGCCCGGCGTCCGAGGCGAGGGACTACGGCGTTTTTCCGCTCACCGCGGAGCGCACGAAAACCCATTCCCGGTCGTTGGACCGCCGGGCGTCGAAACTGTAACCCCCTTCGCTGAAGGCTTTCAGACCTTCCGGTCGATCCAGCCGCCGGTCGATCACGTAACGCGCCATCATCCCTCGCGCTCTCTTGGCGAAAAAGCTGAGGGTCCGCGCCTCGCCGTCCTGCAGCTCCTTGAACTGGCAGGTCACCAACGGAACGCGCAGGGCGCCCTGCCTCACCGATGCGAAATATTCCTGGCTGGCCAGATTGATCAGAGTGGGATCGGACAGGGTCTCCGCGGCGAGGTTGAGCTGCTCGGCGATGCGCGCGCCCCAGAAATCGTAGAGGCTTTCGCCGCGGCGGGTCTTCAATCGGACGCCCATCTCCAGGCGGTAAGGCTGGATCACGTCCAGCGGCCGCAGCACGCCGTAAAGTCCCGACAGGATGCGCAGATGATCCTGCGCCCAGTTCAGAGCGGACTTGTCCAGCGTACGCGCCTGCAGCCCAGCGTAGACGTCGCCGTTGAAGGCGAGGGCCGCCTGGACTCCATCCTCGCCGTGAGGATCGAAGGCCTGGAACCGTTCGTAATTGAGCAGCGCCAGATTGTCGGAGATCGACATCAGGCTTTTCAGGTCGCGCGCCTTCAGCTTGCGCGTGACCTTGGCCAATTGCTCGATGTCGGCAGACATGGTGGGCGCGGTGGCTGGAATCCCCGACGCGGCGGGAGTGAAATCGAGGGACTTGGCGGGGGATATGACCAGCAGCATGAGCCCGGACCATGACCTTGACGCGGCGCTTGGGCAAGGGCGCGTTGGCGTGATTGAAAGGCCCGAGCCTTAGAAAAGCACCCGCGGATTCATGATGCGCTTGGGGTCCAGCGCCCGGCGCACCGCGCGCATGGCCTCCACCTCGACGGCGCTCTTGTAGCGCAGCGCCTCATCGCTCTTCATCACGCCCAGGCCGTGTTCGGCCGAGATCGAACCGCCCAGTTCGTCGACGATGTCGTGCACCAGCCGCGCGCAGGCCTCCCGGTCGGCATCGAAGGCCGGATCGCCGCCCTCTGGCTCGGAAATGTTGTAGTGGATGTTGCCGTCGCCCACGTGGCCGAAGGCTGCGATGCGTGCGCGCGGCCAGCGCCTGCCGATCTGCGCGCCCGCCCGTTCGATCAGCTCGGCGACCTTGGACACCGGCACGGACACGTCGTGCTTCCACGACAGCCCCTCGGGCTTTTGCGCCGCCGATTGGTCCTCGCGCAGCCGCCAGAACGCCTTGGCCTGAGCCCCGCTCTGGGCGATGACGGCGTCCTGCACGAGCCCCTCCTCCAGAGCCTGAGCCAGCAGACGTTCGAGGGCTGCCTCCGCCCCGCCCGGCTCGCTGCCGACCGCTTCAATCAGCACGTACCAGGGATGCACGCCCTCCAAGGGCTCGCGCAGCCCCGGGATATGTCGCAGGGCGAAGGTCACGCCCATGCGGCCCATCAGCTCGAACGCCTCGATCCCGCCGGCGCTTTCCCGCTTGGCCCACGCCAGCAGCGTCACGGCGTCCGCGGGGCTCGCCAGTCCCGCCATGGCCGTGGCGCGCGAAGCAGGAACGGCGAACAGCTTCAAGCTGGCGGCCGTGACCACGCCCAAGGTGCCTTCCGCGCCGATCAACAGCTGCTTGAGGTCGTAGCCGGTGTTGTCCTTGCGAAGACTCCTCAAGGCCGAGAACACCTCGCCGTTGGGCAAGACCGCCTCCACGCCCAGCACCAGTTCGCGCATGTTGCCGTAGCGCAGCACAGCCGTGCCGCCGGCGTTGGTGGAGATCAGGCCGCCGATGGTGGCCGTGCCTTCCGACGCCAGGCTGAGTGGAAATAGCCGCCCGGCGGCTTGTGCGGCCTCCTGCACGGCGACGAGCGGCGCGCCCGCCTCAGCGATCAAGGCGTCGTCCAGCGGCTCGATGCGGCGGATCGCCCGCATGCGCTCCAGCGACAGGAGAATTTCACCCAGCGGAATCTGGCCGCCGACCAAGCCCGTGTTGCCGCCCTGGGGCGTGATCGGCGCGCCGGCCTGCGCGCAAATGCCGACCACCGCGCTGACCTCCGCTGTGGATTTAGGCAGGACCAGCAAAGGCGTGCGGCCCGACCAACGGTCGCGCCATTCCAACAGCTTGGGCGCCAGCCGGGCCGGGTCCTCGCTGAAGCCCCCCTCTCCCAGCGCGGCCTTCAGGCGCGAGATCACATCGGCGGACACGGCGGCGTTCATGAGCGCACCTTACCGGTAAGGCCTTAGCCGATGAAGCCCGCAGCGCGTTTGAGCCGATCGTTGATCGCCTCGCCCAGTCCACGTTGCGGTATCGGCGCCACGGCGATGCCGCTCGGGTTTGCACTGTCAGCTTCGCGCAGGGCGGCGAACAGACGCTGAGCGGCCTCGCTCAGGTCCGCGGTCTGGCTGAGATTGATAACGCCGGGCCGGTTAGGCCAGGACCGAAGGCCAGATACGCCTCGCCCGGCAGCGGCGCCTCGGCGTTCAGTCGAAGCGGCGCCTGGGGCGCATAGTGGCGCGTCAACCGCCCCGGCGAGCGCTTGGCGTCGTCCTCGGCCTCGGTCAGACGTCCGACCAGGGCCTCGATCCGTTCTCTGGACACCCCGCCCGGGCGCAGGAGCCGCAGGGGTCCGTCCAGCACCGACACCACGGTGAATTCCACGCCGACCGCGCAGGGCCCGCCGTCCAGCGCCGCCTGCACCGCGAAACCGGTCTCCTCCATGGCCGCGGCCAAGGTGGTGGGACTTGGCCGCCCCGAGCGATTGGCCGAGGGCGCGCATATCGGTCCGCCGAACGCCTTGAGCAGGGCCTGCGCCACGGGGTGGGCCGGCGAGCGGACCGCCACGGAGTTCCAGCCCCGCCCGCGCCAGATCGCACACAGGACAGTTCCGTTCGGCGGGCGCGACGATCGTCAGAGGACCCGGCCAGAAGGCCTTGGCGAGGACCATGGCCCAAGCGTCCATGGCGACGATCCCGTGGGCTGCGGCGAGGTCCGCCACATGGACGATCAGGGGATTGAACTTCGGTCGTCCCTTGGCCTCGAACACCGCCGCCACGGCCGCGGGATTTGAGGCGTCCGCCGCCAGGCCATAGACGGTTTCGGTGGGCATCATCACCAGACCGCCGCGCCGCAGGACGTCTGCAGCCTCAGCCACCGACTGGGAGGACGGATCGGTCACGCGGAATAAGGGCGTCGCTTGAGGAAGGGAAGCATGCGCGGCAGCACGGGGTTGGGATTGAACAACTGATGCTTGAGCGCGCCGAGCAGATGCAGCGCGATCAGGACATAGGCGCTGTATGAGAGATAAAGGTGGGTGGCGTCCGCGGCGTCCGCCAGCGCTTTGCGGCGTTCCGGCGACAAGTCCGCCGCTATGGGCACATGCGGCCAGGGCGCGCCGGGAAATCCGCCGATTTTGTAAAGCAGGATCGGCGCGCCCGCAGGGCCGACCAACTCCGAAAGCCAACCGCTGAGCGGCATGCCGATCATGATGAGATAGAAGCCGAAATGGATCACGGCCGCGGCGGTTTTTTCGCAATGAGCCATGCCGGGCGCCGCCGGCGGCGGGGGATTGGCCAGCCGCCATCCCAGCCGCAGGACGCTGAGCAGCAGAATGGTGATCCCGAACGATTGGTGCAGTTGCAGGGTGTGGAACTTCGGCGGGCCGCGTTGAGCGCCCATGGTCAGCCCGAGCCACAAATTGGCCAGGATCAGCGTCGCGATCAGCCAGTGCAGGATGATCGCCACTGTCGAATAACGGCTCAGCGGTCTTGGCATGGCGCGGTCATTCTATGCCCGATCGACGGCGACGGCCCCACAATGTCTCACGGCGTCCCGAAGTCGGGACCGGACCGTCCGGCTGCTTCAGGAGGGACGGCCGCTCAGGCGAGCTGCGCCAACATATGCTCGGCCGATGAGACCTCGAAGGCGCCCGGCTGTTCCACGTTGAGTTGGCTGACCACCCCGTCCTTGATCAGCATCGAATAACGCTGGGACCGGCTCCCCATGCCGAATTTGCTCGCGTCGAAGTCCAGACCCACGGCGCGCGTGAAATCACCGTTGCCGTCCGCCAGCATCAGCACGCTGTCGCCCACCTCCTGGGACTTGCCCCAGGCGTTCATCACGAACACATCGTTGACCGACACGCAGGCGATTGTGTCGACGCCCTTGGCCTTTAGTTCGGCCTCATGCGCCTTGAAGCCCGGAAGGTGCTTGGCCGAGCAGGTCGGCGTGAAGGCGCCCGGCAGGGCGAACAGGGCCACGGTCTTGCTGGCCGTCAGCGCCTCCGACGTCAAGGGCGTGGGTCCGTCAGCGGTGAAGGTCATGAAGGTCGCCTGGGGAATCTTGTCGCCGATCTTGATGGTCATGGCCGGGCTCCGTGCTTGAAAGTGGCGACATATCACCGCATTTCGCCGCCGTCTCAAGCGATCACTGCGCCACGGACCTACTTGGTCGCCCGCACCGCTTGAAAGGCGCGCAGGGAAGGGAAATCATGCCTGCATGAACGGACCGATCCATCCAGGGGCGCCCGTTGAGCGAGGATCTCACCGGCCGCCTGCTCATCGCCATGCCGGGGATCGGCGATCCTCGCTTCGAGCGGGCCGTCGTCTTGATTTGCGCCCACAGCCCAGACCACGCCATGGGACTGACGCTCAACCACCCGATCGAGGGCCTCAAGGTCGCCGAACTTCTGGCGCGTCTGAGTCTCAAGCCACAGGCGCCCGTGGCCGACGAGCCGGTGATGCTGGGGGGGCCTGTGGACCGCGACCGCGGCTTTGTCTTGCATACCGACGACTACATGAGCCGCGGCTCCAGTCTGCCGGTGTGCGATGGGATCGCCTGGACCGCCACGCGCGATGTGCTGCAGGCCATGGGCGACCCGCTGAGGCGCCCGCGCCGATCATTGCTGGCCCTCGGCTACGCCGGATGGGGCGCGGGGCAGTTGGAGCGGGAGTTGCAGGACAATGTCTGGCTGACCTGCCCGCCGGACGAGTCCCTGGTGTTCGACGCCGACCACGATCTGAAATGGGTCAGGGCCCTGGCCAAGCTAGGCGTGGCGGCGGGAAGCCTGTCTTCGCAATCCGGTCGGGCTTGAGGGTTACAGAGCGTGACCGACAGTGTTGTCGCGCAGCCACGCCGCCAATGCCTCAAATCTGAACGAGCCGGTCTCATACAGCCCGGCGATAAAGGCGTAGGCGTCGTCGGCCGCCGCTCGAATGAGCACGCCGTTGATCGCGAGAAAGGTGTAGGTCGAGGCGAAGGCCGTGCGTTTGCTGCCGTCGATGAACGGATGGGTCTGGGCCAAGCTCTCCCACAGAGCCGCCGCTTCTTCGACGACGTCCTGGTAGTAGCCGGTTTGCGGCCTGAACAGCGCCGACTCCAATATGCCCGGGTCACGCAAGCCCGACGCGCCACCGTAACGCTCGAGCTGGTCCGTGTGGATGGCCATGACTTCGGCCATCGTAAGGTAGTCTGTCACTTGGCGAGCTTTTTGTAGAGTTCGCCATAGGTGTCATGGCTACGCTGATAGGCGGCCATCACATGCTCGCGCGGTCGCGTTTGCCTGCGCTTTTCCAGCAGGTCCGCCAAAGCCTCTTCGATGAGCGACTGCAGCTGACGACCCTCCGCCTCAGCCAATCGTCGGACCTGGGAGAGCGTTTCCGCATCAACCTGCGTGGCAAACTTTTGGCGTATGACCGCACCCATGACGGATCTCCTTCTACGAGGAAATGAAATCATGATGGATCTTGATACATCAAGATCAGGCCAGTTCGTCCACCCTATCCCCGGCTTTTCACCACCGGCGCGGCGCCGTCCACATAGCTTTCGTTGAGGTAGACCTCGGCTTCCTGAGCCGACAGTGCCGGCGCATAGCCATAGCCCTGACCGTAGTCGCAGCCCAGGCGCAGAAGCTGCTGGGCCATGGCGGCGTTTTCCACGCCCTCGGCCACCACCTCCAGATCAAGGTCGCGTCCAAGGTTGACCACCGAACGCACGATCTTGGCCGAGCCTTCGTTGCTGCTCATGGTGCGCACGAAATAGCGGTCGATCTTCAGGGTGTCGAACGGCAGGCGGGTCAGATAAGACAGGGAGGAGAACCCCGTGCCGAAGTCGTCAAGCGCCAGGCCCGCGCCAACTCGGCGCAAGGCCAGCAGAATCTGCGCCGCGCGCTCGGGATCGCGCATGATGTCGCTTTCAGTGATTTCCAGCTTCAGCGCGCCCGGCGGCAGTCCGGTTTCCTTGATCAGCCGGTCGACGTCCGAGACCAGGTTGGGGCGATCGATCTCCACCGTCGACAGGTTGACGCTGCAGGTCAATTCGCCCGCCGCCCGGTGGCTGCGCCGCCAGCTCGCCAGCTGTCGCGCGGCCGTGTCCAGCATGTGGGCCCCGATCTCGAGCAGCAGGCCCATCTCGTCCGCCAGACCGAGAAACTCGTCCGGCGCCACCAACCCTCGACGGGGATGGCGCCAACGGACCAGGGCTTCGAACCCGGAGATCGCGCCGGTGCTGAGCCGGACCACCGGCTGAAAATAGGGCATGATCTCTCCGCGGCCCAACGCGCCGCGCAGGTCCGCTTCCAGGGCCAGTCGAGACAGGCCGTCTGTGTCCGCCGCCTTGACCGATCCCCCGGCGGGCCAGTTGCGGCGGGATCCCTTGGCCACTTCCAGATTGAGCTCGGCGCGCCGCAAGAGCTCGCCCGCGTCCGGCGCCTGTTCGCCGCCCTCCGCCTTGACCTGACCAACCGACAGGGTCGGATAGATGTCGAAACCGGCCACCCTCAGGGGCTGTTCCAGCGCCGTGCGCACCGTGTCGGCCGGCGCTTCCCCGACGTCCGGCGTGAGGATGGCGAATTCATCCTCGCCGATGCGCGCCAGGAGCGTGTCCGCCGGAAAGGCGGCGACCAGACGCGAGCCAAGGGCCGCCAGCACCATGTCCGCCCGCTCATGCCCCAGCGCCTCGTTCAGCCGACGCAGGCGGTCCAGGTCGGCCACCATCAGCACATAGGGAACGGGCGCCGTCAGCCGTTCAGCCGCCCTAGCGATGAAGGCGCGCCGCTCAAGCAACCCCGTCAGCCCGTCCCGGCGCTCCACCGCAAAGCGGCGTTCGGGCGCCACCACCCCGGCGGCGCGCGTGCCCTCCTCCAGCCATACGCCCCGCCAAAGGCAGGACTCCGCGCCGCGCATCTGGGCGCGCGCGGCCACGTCGGCGCCGGGAATCTGGCGGCGCATCAGGCTCTCGAGCAAATTGCGGTCATGAGGCGCGGCCAGGGCCAGCAGCGCGGCCGAGGAACACTCCGGCGCCAAAGGGCCAAGGCCGAGCGCGCGCACGGCGCCCGTCAGTCGCATACGATCGCGCTCGGGGTCCCACATCCACAGGGCCACGCCCGCGGCCCCGAGCGCTTCCAACGTCGCGGTGGTATCCCACACAAAGCGGTCGTGCGCGCGCTGCATCACGGCAGGCCTGCGAGCTTGTTCGCGCGCGTCCATAGGTCAGCCCAGCTCCCGCGCGAGGCGGCCCTGATCGGCCGCATCAGCCCACCCCAGCGATCACAGCAATCCGAGCTGTCTTTGCCCAGGTGAAGAATCGCTGATCATCCCAAACAGCAGATGATCTCTCCAAACGCCGTTAATTTTCAGATAAGCGCGCGCTGTTCCTTCGTGGACGAAGCCTGCCTTGAGCAAAACCCGCCGCGAGGGCTCGTTGTCGAGCACGCAGGCGGCTTCGAGTCGGTGCAGGCCCAGTCCCCGGAAGGCGAATTCAGCCACTGTCCGCACGGCGGCCGTCATGCGCCCCTTGCCGGCGAAAGGTTCGCCGATCCAGTAGCCGACCGTCGCCGTCTGGGCGACGCCGCGTCGGATGTTGGATAAGGTGATCGCCCCGGTCAGCCGGTCCTCGGGCGCATCGAAAATGAAAAAGGGATAGGCGGAGCCCGCGTCGATCTCGCGCGCATAGGTCGCCAAGCGTCGGCGAAACGCGCCTCGGTCCAGATCATCGGGCGGCCATAAGGGTTCCCATGGCTGCAGGAACGATTGAGAACTCGCCCTCAGGCGCGACCAGGCTTCGAAGTCGCGGGCGCGCGGCGTACGCAAGACCATGCCTGCGCCGTCCAAGCGCAGACCGCTCTCAGGCGTGATCCAATCGAGCAGGGACATCCGTGTCTCCGTCCAACAGGCTAACCCGGATCGGCAGGGAAATTGAAGGGCTGGGTTTATTGCCTCAGCCAAACAGGGATCGGCGGAACGCTTCTCCGGCGTTGAGGGCCGATCGGGGACCCAGAACGGCGGAGGCCAGGCGTCCGCGCTCCAGCATGGCCCGGCCGAAAGCGCGGATGTCCTGCGGGCCTACGGCGTCTATGGCCTGCGGCGATCTGTTCGGGCGAGAACAGCCGGTCGAACAGCAGGATCTGGCCTGCCGCCTGCTCGGCGCGCGACAGGGGTGATTCCCGGGCCATGAACAGATGGGCCTTCAGTTGAGCCTTGCTTCGGGCCAGTTCGCCGTCCTGCACGCCCTCGGCCAGGGCGATGACTTGGGCGGCGCAGACTTCGGCGGTGCGTGCCGCGTCCGTCCCCGCCGAGCCGGCGTAGATGCCCAGCACGCCGACATCTGCATAGCCCTCGGCGTAGGCGTCTATGGTGTACGCTAGGCCAAGCTTTTCCCGCGCCTCCTGAAACAGCCGTGAGGACATGCCCCCGCCGAGCGCCTCGGCGAACACGCGCTGCACGAAATAGGCCCCGTCACGCGCGCCGACCCCGGGCAGCAACAGGACCGTGTGCGCCTGCTCCAGACGCCGGGCGAGCGCAGCGCCCCCGCCCTCGAATTGTGCGGGGGCCGGCTCTGGACCGGCCGGTCCGGACCGAGCCGCGAAAGCCCGTTCCACCAGCGCCAGCAGTTCATCTTCGTCCGCCGCGCCGGCGGCGCTGACGACCAGATGTTCGGGGGCGTACTGCGCCGAGCGGAAGGCGCTCAGCGCCTGGGCGTCCGCGGTGTTGACCGTGCGCGTGCGCCCCAGGATCGGCCGACCCAGGGCCTGGCCCGCGAAAGCCTGCGCCTGAGCCAGTTCGAACACCTTGTCGTCCGGCGCGTCGGCAGCGTCGGCGATCTCCTGGGCGATCACCGATTTCTCCCGCTCCAACTCCTCTGCGATCGAGGGTCGGACGCAGCACCAGATCGGCTAGGATTTCGACCGCCAGGGGCAATCCGCCCTTCAGGGCGCGAATCTGGAAGCTGGTCCGCTCATAGCCGGTGGCCGCGTTGATCTGCCCGCCCTCGGCCTCCACCGCCTCGGCCAGTTCGCGCGCCGAGCGCCCGCCTGCGCCCTTGAACGCCATGTGCTCCAACAGGTGCGCCCAGCCGGACTGCGCCGGCGTCTCCGAGCGGGCCCCGCGCCCGGCCACCACGCTGAGCGCGAAGGTCTGAAAGTCCGGCGAGCGGATCGCACACCACCCTGAGGCCGCTCGCCAGCCTGTGCAGCTTGGCGCTCACGCCGCTCCCGCGAAGGCGCGCAAATAGGCCTTTACCGCATCCGCGTCGTTGGGCAGCCGATCAAACCTTTCCGGCTTGCCCTCAATGCCGCGGCGGCGGCCGGCAATCTCGGCTCGATCCCGGCGGCGGCCTTGACCGCCTCGGGAAACTTGGCGGGATGGGCGGTGGCCAGGGCCACCAGCGGCGCGCAGTCGTACTTGGCCATGGCGCGAACACGCTTGGCCGCGGCCACGGCCACGGCGGTGTGCGGGTCGATCAGTTCGCCCGTCTCGTTCAAGGTCGCGACGATGGTGCGGCTGGTTTCGCCCTCGTCCACCGCCACGCCGCGAACAGCTCCGAGATGGCAGCGAAGGCCTGAGGCGGAATGTTCAGGCTGCCGGTGGTGGCGAATGCCTGAAAAGCGCGCGCGGTCTCCAGCGCCTCGCGCCGGGTTGCCTCGAAATAAAGGCGCTCGAAATTGGACGCGATCTGGATGTCCATGGCCGGGCTTTGTGTCGCCTGGACCGCGCCGCGCGCGTAGCGGCCCGTTTGCAGCGCGCGGGCGACGATGTCGTTGCTGTTGGTGGCCGCCACGATGCGCTCGATGGGCAGGCCCATCTTTGACGCGACGAAGCCGGCGAAGGCGTCGCCGAAATTGCCGGTCGGAACCACGAAGCTGATCTTGCGATAGGGCGCGCCCAGCGCCGCGGCGCTGGTGAAGTAATAGACCGCCTGGGCGGCGATGCGCGCCCAGTTGATCGAATTGACCCCGGACAGGTCCACCGCCTGCCGCAAGGCCTTGTCCTGGAACATGGCCTTGACGATGCCCTGGCAGTCGTCGAACGAACCCTCAACCGCCACGGTGCGGATGTTGGCCTCTGTCGCCGTGGTCATGAACCGGCGCTGCACTTCGCGAAATGCGGCCTTCAGGAAACAGCACCAGCATGCCGGGCGTTGGCGGACCCGCGGAACGCTTCCACGGCCGCTCCCCCGGTGTCGCCCGAGGTCGCCGCCACGATGGTCAATTTGCGGCCTTGCGCCTTCAGCGCCTTGTCATACAGCCGGGCGAGGATCTGCATGGCCACGTCCTTGAAGGCCAAGGTCGGGCCGTGGAACAGCTCCAGCAGACAGATGCCGGGATAGAGCTGCTTGACCGGCGTGATGCAGGGGTGGGTGAAGCTGGAGTAGGCCTCCGCGCGTCATCTCCAGCAGGTCTTCCGCCTCGATGTCCGGACCGGCGAACTTGCCGATCACCGCAGCGGCGACTTCCGCATAGGGCTTGCCGTCGAAGGCGGCGATCTCGGCGGAGGTGAAGCTCGGCCATTCCTGCGGAACATACAGGCCGCCGTCGGGCGCCAGTCCCGCCAGGACCGCGTCCAAAAAGCCGATCGCCGGAGCTTCCCCCCGGGTGGAGACGTAGCGCATGTTACTCGGGCCGCCTGCGAAAGAGCATCGCGACATAGACGCCGACCAAGGCCGCGGCAAGACCGAACCAGGTGATGGCGTAAGCCAGATGATTGTTGGGCAGGTCGCTCGGCAATGGCGTCCGGAGCAACGGACAGCCACCGTCGCCGGCGCCCGGCGCCGCTTCCAGCGAAACGAACGCAGGCGCGGGCGTCCCTTGGCCGAGCGTGGCGGCCATGGCCTTGAGGTCGCGCGAGTACCACAGGTTCTGGGCGGGTTGATTGGGCGGGGTGACGAAGGTCGCCTCGTCAGGCAAGCGCAACACGCCGACGACCGGCGCGGTCGGCCGCTTGGTCGGCGCGGGGCCATTGAGGCATGCCGCAGGCGTCGGCTCCGACAGGGACTGGGCTTCGAAACCAAGGTCGACCAGGACGCTGGACGCTGCGCCGGCCGAGATCGGGCAGGCGGTCATCAGGCGATAGCCGGTCTGCCCGTCCTGCACGCCGTAGAGCCGCAGACGCGGGCGGCTCATCAGGTCAGGACAATCGAATTGGACCCGCACGAAATCGAGATCCGATCCGCGCCAACACCTCGGCCAGGGGCCGCGCGGCCTCCGACTTGAGCGCCGCGATATGCCTGATCAGGTTTTCCTTCCAGGCCAGCCGGTGCAGCTGCCACACGCCCAGCCAGACCAGGATGATCAGGCCGGCCAGGGAAAATGCTGCGCCGAAAACGGTCGGGCGGCCCAGGCGCGGTCGATCAGCCGTCACGAGGGTCAACGCTCACTCGACATCCCGGCCGCCCGCCTCTGACGCGCGGTGATGGAACTGCATGGCCAGCATCACGCCCTTTGAACGGGCGCAGCAGACCCACGCATAGGATGGCGGTGAGGGGCAGCCAGATGACCATGTGCACCCACACCGGCGGATGCACGGCCATCTCGGTGATCAGGGCGCCGAAGCCCATCAGCGCGCCCACGATCAGGATGATGAACACGGCCGGGCCGTCGCCGGAATCGGCCGCCCTCAGGTCCAAGCCGCAGACTTCGCACCGCTCGGACACCTCGAGGAAGCCGCTGAACAGCGGCCCCTTTCCACAGTTAGGACAACGGCAGGCCAGGCCGGCGAGGACCGGGTTTACGCCGTTGCTCATCTCATCGAGCCGAAGATCACGTAGATGAAGGCGAACAGGAACAGCCACACCACGTCGACGAAGTGCCAGTACCAGGCCGCCGCCTCGAAGCCGAAATGCTTCTGCGGGGTGAAGCCGCCGCCCATCAGCCGCAGCAGGCACACGCGTCAGGAAGATGGTGCCGATGATCACGTGGAAGCCGTGGAAGCCGGTGGCCATGAAGAAGGCCGAGCCGTACAGGCCCGAGTTGGCCGCGTCCGGCGAGTAGAACAGCTGCTCGGTCAGGATGTGGTGGTACTCGTAGGCCTGGATCGAGGTGAACAGCACGCCCAGGAGGATGGTCAGCAGCAGGCCGATCTTGGCGCCGTTGCGGTCGCCGTGCTGCAGGGCGTGGTGCGCCCAGGTGACGGTCGTGCCCGACAGCAGCAGGATCAGGGTGTTCACCAGCGGCAGATGCCACGGCGAGACGGTCTCGACGCCCTTGGGCGGCCATGTCTGCCAGGCGGCGCGCACCTCGTCGATGGCCGAGGCCGTGCGCACGTTATGGAACAGGGCCATCTCGAAGAAGATCCAGAACCAGGCGACGAAGAACATCACTTCGGAGGCGATGAACATGATCATGCCGTAGCGCAGGCCGATGGAGACCACCGGCGTATGGTCGCCGTCGTTGGCCTCTTTGACCACGTCGCATCCACCAGCCGATCATGGTGTAGATCACGCCGGCGAAGCCGAGCGACGAGCCAGCCAGGTGCCCTTGGGCAGGCCGAACAGGCCCTTCATGAAGGTCACCGCGCCGAAGCCAGCACCGCCGCGGCGATCGAGCCGATCAGCGGCCACGGGCTCGGATTGACGAGGTGATAGTCGTGCTTAACGCCTGCTTGGGCCATCTGTGCGCCAACCCCTTGATCTGTCTCATGCGGCCTCGAGCCGCGTCGCCTCGCGAAAGCCTATAGCGCCGCCCTGCAGTCGATCCGCCGATAGGCAGGGCCGGCATAATCGCATCCTAGGACGCCGGCTGCCGCTCTGAGCCGCCTTCGGCGCGCCCGGCTTGTCACTCTGTAGAAGGTATAGGACAGGGTGATCTCCCGGGTGTTCTTCGTGTCGCGGATCGCTCGCGAACCGCGGATCGACGAAATAAACGACCGGAAAATCCGCGCTTTGCCCGGGCTTTAGCGTCTGATCGGTGAAGCAGAAGCACTGCAGCTTCTCGAAATACAGGCCCGCCGCCCGAGGCGCCACATTGTAGGCGGCGTGGGCCGGTGATCGCCTGGTCGCTTCGATTGGTCACATGGAAGAAGGCCAAGCCCGTATCGCCGATGCGGATGTGACTGGCTCAACTGATCGGGCCCGAAATCCCACGGCAGGTCGCGCACATTGGCGTCGAATCGAATCGTCACCCGCTTGTCGAGGATCACGCCGGGGCGGGCCTTGGCCCGGCGGCTGGCCCCGTCGTAGCCGGTCTGCTGGCAGAACAGCCGGTAGAGCGGGACGGCGGCGAAGGCGGCGCCCGACCATGCAGAACAGCACCACCGTGCAGATCGCCGCAGTGCGGCGCACGGCCCGGCGGCGGCGTTCAGAAGGTTCGGTCGGCGACATGGCCACCCAGCTTCACGATGGTCACGACGAAGGTCAGGATCGCGAACGCGGCCAGGGTCAGGCCGATGCACCAGATTGCGCCGGCGGCGGGCCTTGGCCGCCTCGTCGGTCTCGTTCTGCGGGATCGCTCACGAAAAGCCCTTCAACAGCGGCGACAGCGGCGCAAGCCCAAGGCCCGCTCGGCCAGCAGCGCCGCGAACAGCATGGTCAGATAGAGGATGGAGAAGGCGAACAGGTTGCGCGCGTCGCGCGATCCGGCCTTGACCCCATAGAGGCCGTTCTGCGCTCCGTCCGCCTCGCCCGAGCCGCTGCGGCCAAGCGCAGAGCCAGGACCAGGAACAACAGCCGCCCAGGCCCGACACCGCCAGATAGAGCGGCCCGCCCAGGCCCGTGAAAGCCGGCGCCACGGCGACCGGCAGCGAACAGCAGGCTGTAGAGCATGATCTGGCGGCGGGTGGAGGCCGCGCCCTTGGCCACGCGGCATCATCGGCACGCCGGCCTTGGCGTAGTCGCCCGAGGTGTAGAGCGCCAGCGCCCAGGAATGCGGCGGCGTCCACAGGAAGATGATCATGAACAGCAGCCAGGCGTTCAGCGGCATGTGCGCCGGCCGCCGCGGCCCAGCCGATCACCGGCGGCAAGGCGCCGGCGGCGCCGCCGATCACGATGTTCTGCGGCGTCGAGCGCTTCAGCCACATGGTGTAGACCAAGACGTAGAACAGGATGGTGAACGCCAGCAGCGCCGGCGGCCAGCCAGTTGACGGCCATGCCCATCATCATCACCGACAGCAGGACAGCACCACGCCGAAGGCCAGCGCGTCGGCGGCTGCACCCTGCCCATGGGCATCGGCCGCGCGCGGGTGCGGCGCATCATGGCGTCGATGTCGGCGTCGTACCACATGTTGAGCGCGCCCGCCGCGCCGGCGCCCACCGCGATGCACAGCACCGCGACGGCGGCCAGGATCGGGTTCATCGGCGTCCGGCGCGCAGACCAGGCCGGTCAGCGCGGTGAACACCACCAGGGTCATCACCCGCGGCTTCAGCAGCGTGACATAGTCGCCGGCACCGGGCGGGCGCGCCGTCGACGCGGGGCGCTCGGCGCGTGCGCGATGACGCTCGTCGGCTCGACGCGGCCGCGAAGCGTCCGAGCCGACTGCGCCCCAACGCAGCGAGCTCATCTCAGTGCTCGTGCCGTCGGCATGATCCGGCAGTTCGTTGAACTGGTGGAACGGCGGCGGCGAGGGCAGGGTCCATTCCAGGGTGGTGGCGCCCTCGCCCCAGGGATTGGCCCCGGCCTTGCGGCGACGCGAACGGCCGCCTCGACCAGCACCAGCAGGAAGACCACCACGCCCACGCAGGTGATCGCATAGCCGATCGACGAGATCTTGTTCCAGAACGCGAACGCGATCGGGATAGTCGACGATAGCGGCGCGGCATGCCCTGCAGACCCAGGAAGTGCTGCGGGAAGAAGATCAGGTTCACGCCGACGAAGGTGATCCAGAAGTGAGCTGGCCGAGCGCACTCGGGGTACTTCACGCCCCACATCTTCTCGAACCAGTAGTAGAAGCCGGCGAACAGCGAGAACACCGCACCCAGCGACAGCACGTAGTGGAAGTGAGCCACGACGTAGTAGGAGTCGTGCACCGGAGTAGTCGACGCCGGCGTTGGCCAGGACCACGCCGGTCACGCCGCCGACGGTGAATAGGAAGATGAAGCCGATCGCCCACAGCATGGGCGTCTTGAAGTCGATTGAGCCGCCCCACATGGTGGCGATCCAGGAGAACATCTTCACCCCGGTCGGCACGGCGATGATCATGGTGGCGGCCATGAAATAGGCCTGCAGGTTCGACGGTCATGCCGGTGGTGTACATGTGGTGCGCCCACACCACGAAGCCGACGAAGCCGATCGCCACCATGGCGTAGGCCATGGCCAGATAACCGAACACCGGCTTCTTGCGAGAAGGTCGACACGATCTGGCTGATCATGCCGAAGCCCGGCAGGATCAGGATGTACACTTCCGGGTGGCCGAAGAACCAGAACAGGTGCTGGAACATCACCGGGTCGCCCCCCGTTCGACGGGTCGAAGAAGTGGGTGCCGAAGTTGCGGTCGGTCAGCAGCATGGTGATGGCGCCCGCCAGAACCGGCAGCGACAGCAGCAGCAGAAAAGCGGTGACCAGCATGACCAGACGAACAGCGGCATGCGGTGCAGGGTCATGCCCGGCGCGCGCATGTTGAAGATCGTCGTGATGAAGTTGATGGCGCCGAGGATCGAGCTGGCGCCGGCCAGGTGGATCGACAGGATGGCGAAGTCCATAGCCGGTCCCGTATGGCCGATGGTCGACAGGGGCGGATAAAGCGTCCAGCCGCCGCCGAAGCCCCGTCCCGGTCCGCCGTCCACGAACATGGAGGTGCACAGCAGGCCGAAGGAGGCCACCAGCAGCCAGAACGAAATGTTGTTCATGCGCGGGAAGGCCATGTCCGGCGCGCCGATCATCAGCGGCACGAACCAGTTGCCGAAGCCGCCGATCATGGCCGGCATGACCATGAAGAAGATCATGATCAGGGCGTGGGCCGTGACGATCACGTTGTAGCCGTGCTTGGAGCCCTCGATGATGCCCATCTGGGCCAGCCAGGAATTAGGCTGGAAGATCTGAATCCCCGGCTCGGCCAGTTCCCAGCGAATCAGGCCGGAGAAGGCGCCGCCGATCAGGCCCGCCATGATGGCGAACAGGATATAGAGGGTGCCGATATCCTTGTGGTTGGTCGAAAACAGCCAACGCACGAGGAAGGCGGCTTGTGGTCGTGATCGGCGTGGGCGTCGTGATGGGAGTTGCGGCGTGCGTAGCCATCGTCTTACTCTTTCCCAATCGGTCGGTTCAGCGACGCCAGCTTCAGGCTGGGCTTGGCCGCTTCGGTCTGCACGGAGGTCTTGGTGGGGGCCGGGGCCGCCGCGGCGGCGGGCGCCGCCGGAGCGGGCGCGGCTGCAGCAGGCGCGGCCGCCGGGGCCGGTGCGGGCTTGGGCGCCTTGGAGGCTACCCAAGCGTTGAAATCGGCCTGTGACAGGACGTTGACCTGGATCGGCATGAAGGCGTGGTTGATGCCGCACAGCTGCGAGCACTGGCCGTAATAGCTGCCTACCTGATCGGCCTTGAACCACGTCTCGTTCACCCGGCCCGGAATGGCGTCGATCTTCACGCCGAAAGCGGGAACAGAGAAGGAGTGGATCACGTCCGCGCCGGTGACCAGCACCCGCACCACCTGACCCACCGGCACCACCATCGGATTGTCGGCGGCAAGGCGATAAAGCTGAGGCGTGGTCTTGTCCTCGGGCGTCACCGTGGAGGTGATCTCGTCGATCTTCTGATCGGGATAGGCGTAGCCCCAGTACCACTGATAGCCGGTCGCCTTCACCGTCATGTAGGGCTGCGGCATGTCGTGATATTTGAACAGCAGCTTGAACGAGAAGATGGCGATGAACATCAGGATCAGGACGGGCACTCCGGTCCAGATCACCTCGATCACCGTATTGTGGCTCCAGCGCGCCGGGGTCGGATTGGCCCGCTTGTTGAAGCGCACCATGCAGATCACCAGCAGCGCCAGCACGAAGAGCACGATCACCGTGATGATCGGCAGCAGGATGTCGTTGTGGAAGAACATGACATCGTCGCGCATCGGCGAAGCCGAGCGCTGCAGGTCGATCGCCCCTGGCGTCGGCTGGCCCAGCAGTTCATCGGCGTGGGCCTGAACCCCGATCGCGGTCGCCAAGAGCGCCGAACCGGTTGCCGCCGCCAGCTTTCGCATCCCCATTCTCGAAGCCTTCATAATCCCCACAGTTCGGCTGTCGTCATCGGCGAGACCGATCGGCCCGCATCTGACACATAACGCAAAGGTCAGAGGCGCTCAGCCTCGGCCGTGGAGCGGATTGTCGCACCTGAACCGAAGCTTAAGACCCCCTTGGGCTCGGAGGCGTGCATACGCGTTCAATTTGCGCTTGCCAAGGCGCTAGCGGCGCACGGGGGCGGTTTCCGAATGGTTGGCGGCGCCCTATCTACCTGTGGCCGCATTCTCGCGCCCAATCTGACCGGAATTTCAGCCATGACCGCCCAAGCGTCCGCCGTATCCATCCTCGAGGCCAGCGACGTGGACCCCGCCCGCGCCGGCGCCGTGTTGGGCGAGGCGCTGGACGGAGCGGACGACGGCGAACTGTTCCTCGAACGGTCGGAGAGCGAATCATTCGTATTCGACGACGGACGGCTGAAATCGGCCGCCTATGATGCGGCCGAAGGCTTCGGCCTGCGCGTGGTGGCCGGCGAGCGCAGCGGATTCGCCCACGCCGGAGAGATTTCACAGGCCGCGATCGGCCGCGCCGCCCAGTCCGCCGCCCTGGCCAAACGCGGCTACAGCGGCGTGGCGGCCGAAGGTCCGCGCCACACCAACGCCAAGCTCTACGGCGAAGACGACCCCCTCGCCTCCCCCGGATTCTCCGACAAGGTCGCATTGCTGCAGGAAATCGACGCCTACGCCCGGACGCGCGATCCGCGCGTGGTGCAGGTGATGGCGTCCCTGCACGGCGAGCGCCGTCGATCGAGATCCTGCGCGGCGACGGCCGGCTGCTGCGCGACGTGCGCCCCCTGGTGCGCATCAATGTGCAGGTGACCGTCGAACGCGAAGGCCGGCGCGAGATCGGCTATTCCGGCTCAGGCGGCCGGGCGGGTTTCGAGGCCTGGATCACACCGGACAAGTGGAAAAACGAGGTCGAGGAGGCCCTGCGCCAGGCTCTGGTCAATCTGGACGCCGTTCCCGCCCCGGCCGGCGAAATGGACGTGGTGCTGGGTCCCGGCTGGAACGGGGTGCTGCTGCATGAAGCGGTGGGACATGGCCTGGAGGGCGACTTCAACCGCAAGGGCATCTCGGCCTTCTCCGGCCGCATCGGCGAGCGGGTGGCCGCGCCCGGCGTGACGGTGTTCGACGACGGCACCGAGCTTGGCCGCCGCGGCTCGCTGACCATCGACGACGAGGGCACGCCCACCGAGCGAACCATCCTGATCGAGGACGGCATCCTGGTGGGCTACATGCACGACCGCATGAGCGCCCGGCTGATGGGCTGGAGCCCACCGGCAACGGCCGGCGCGAATCCTACGCCCACATGCCCCTGCCACGCATGACCAACACCGGCATGCTGGCCGGCGACACCCCGCGCGAGGAGATGATCAAATCCGTCAAGCGCGGCCTTTACGCGGCCCACTTCGGCGGCGGCCAGGTGGACATCACCAACGGCAAGTTCGTGTTCCAGTGCACCGAGGCCTATCTGATCGAGGACGGCAAGATCACCGTCCCGGTGAAGGTCGCCACCCTGATCGGCGACGGGCCATCGGCCCTGACCCGCGTGACCATGATCGGCGACGACTTCTGCTTCGATCCGGGCGTGGGCGTCTGCGGCAAGGGCGGCCAGGGCGTCCCGGTCGGCGTCGGCCAGCCCAGCCTGAAGATCAAGGGCCTGACGGTGGGCGGGACGAGTTTTTAGCCCGTTTCCCCCGCTCTTGCAGGCCGCAGGTCCGATGATAAGGTCGCCGTAAAGGCTGGTCATCCCGCTCAGCGGATGATTTCGGTCGATGTGGTCAATTTGGGGGGAAACGGCGAATGAAAAAGCTCGCCTGGGCGCTTGTCATCGTGTTTGTCGCGGCGGCGGGCGTCACCGCCTACGTCTATTGGCCGCGCGGACCCCAACTTCAGAAACCCGAATGGGCCTACGGCGTCACCACGGCGAAGAACAAGCCGGCCAAGGACGACGGCCGAATTCTACACCCTGCCCGGCTCGACCGGCGCTTTCACACTCACAGAGATCCGCGGGCGCGATAAACGGCCGGGCCACCAAGGCCCCGCTGACTGGTATCCCTCCGACCATCCGCCCATGCCCAAGATCGTCGCCGAGGGCGCCGGCGGCTCCCGCAACATCGGACCCTGCTCCCTGTGCCACTATCCCAACGGCAAGGGGCGTTCGGAGAACGCGGGCGTATCGGGCCTGCCCAAGGACTACATCGTCCGCCAGTTGCACGACATGGCCGCGGGCCGGCGCCGCAGCGCCGAGCCCCTGAAGGGCAACGCCAAGGTCATGTACGGCTACGCCAAGGCCCTGACCGAGGACGAGATCAACGCCGCGGCCGACTATTTCTCGTCCATCCCCTGGACGCCGTGGATCAAGGTGGTGGAGAGCGACACGGCGCCCAAGGTGCGCAGCAACGGCGGGCTCTATCTGCCGCTCACCGGCGCCGAGGCCGGAACCGAACCGCTGGGCCGCAGGATCGTCGAGGTTCCGGTCGATCCCGTCGGCACCGACGAACTGCGCAATGACCGCTCGCCCTTCATCGCCTATGTCCCCGTCGGCTCGGTGGCCAAGGGGCGCGACATCGTCATGAGCGGCAAGGGCGGCCAGTTTCCGCCGTGCGGGACCTGTCACGGCGCGGACCTGAACGGCAATGGCTCGTTCCCGGGCATCGCCGCGCGCTCGCCCAGCTACATCTGCCGCCAGCTCAACGACTTCAAGCAGGGCACGCGGAACGGCGAGATGGCGGTCCTGATGAAGCCCATCGCGGCCAAGCTGTCGGAAGACGACATGACCAATGTCTGCGCCTACCTGGCCTCACGCCCGGCGCCCGCTCCTGCGCCCGGACCGACCTTGGCGTCGCGCTAAGCCTCGACCACCGTCCGACCGACCGGCGCGAACGATATCGCGGCGAGCTTGACGTGCTGCCAGGCGAAGGGAATGCCGATGATGCTCGCCGCCAGGGCCACGGCCAGCACCAGGTGGTGCAGGGCAAGCCACCAGCCGGCCAGGACGAACCACACCACATTGAGAATCAGACTTGTCGTCCCGACATCAGTGTCTTCCACCGTCTTGCCGAACGGGGCGTAGCTGAACCACGCCAGGCGGACGGCCGCGGGCGTCCAGGGCAGACCGATGATGGTGCAGGCCAGGATCAGCGCCGCCAACAGCCACAGCGTGCCGGAAATCCAGCCGCCGAAAATGAACCATAGGATGTTGAGCAACAGTCGCATGGGCGCTCCGTTGAACGGGTGGCAATGGTCCTGCCAGGTTGACGGAGCGCAAGTCTTTTCGCTGAGTCCGCGCCGGGACAGACGCGAGGTTCCCACGGCGCGCCGAGTTTGGCACTGCTTGTTGTTTCGCGAAGGAGCCGCCGTGCAATGACCGACACGTCCGCCGCCGACAGGGCCCGTGTCGAGTTGACCGCCCGGGGACTGCTGCTCGGCTGCATCATCACGATCTTCTTCACCGCCGCCAATGTCTATGCGGGGCTGAAGGTCGCCCTGACCTTCGCCACCTCAATCCCCGCCGCCGTGATTTCCATGGCCGTGCTGCGCGCCTTCCGCAATTCCACCGTCTGGGAAAACAACATCGTCCAGACCGTGGCCTCGGCCGCGGGCACCCTGTCTTCGGTGATCTTCGTCCTGCCGGGCCTTCTGATGGTGGGCTGGTGGACCGGTTTTCCCTTCTGGACCTCGTTCGGGGTGTGCGCCATCGGCGGGGTGCTGGGCGTGATGTACACCATCCCCCTGCGCCGAGCTCTGGTCACCCACTCCGACCTGCCCTATCCCGAGGGCGTGGCCGCCGCCGAGGTGCTCAAGGTCGGCATGGCCTCGCGCGAAGAGGCCGACGCGGCCGGCGAGGGTCAGGAGGGCTTGCTGGCCCTGATCGTGGGCGCGGGCGCATCGGCCGGGGTCATCCTGCTGGTCGCGACAAAGCTATTTGCCGACGGCTTTTCCCGCTTCTTCCGCCCAACCGCGAACTCGGCCACGGGCCTGGGCTGCAGCTATTCATTTCTGCTGGTCGGCGTTGGCCAGCTGATGGGCATAGCGGTGGGCGCGGCCATGGCGGTGGGCCTGCTGATCGCCTGGGGCGTGGCCGTTCCCTTGCTCACCGCCGCCCATCCGGCAGCGGGCGACGCCGGCGCGGCGGCCATGAGCGTGTGGAAGAGCCAGGTCAAGCTGATCGGCGCGGGATCGATCGCCGCCGCGGCGCTGTGGACCCTCGGCAAGTTGGCCGTCCCTGTCTGGACGGGTCTGATGTCAGCCATCGCCGCCTCCCACCGTTCGCCCGACACGCCCTATGACCTGGCCGAGCACGACATTCCCATCTGGATCGTCGGTCTGGTGTGCCTGGTCTGCCTTGTTCCCATGGCCTGGCTGATGCACGCCTTTCTCGCGACGCCGGCCGGCGCGCCCATACAGGGCATGATCCTTCCTTTGGTGGTCGGCGGATTGGTCTATGTGACGATCGTCGGTTTCCTGGCCGCGGCGGTGTGCGGCTACATGGCCGGTCTGATCGGCTCGTCCAACAGCCCCGTCTCCGGCCTGATCATCCTGGGGGTTCTGGGCGCGGCCCTGCTGCTGGTGCTGCTGGCCAAGAGCACCGTCGGCCCTGAGGGCGAGCACGCCCTGGTCGCCTTCTCCCTGCTGGTCAGCGCCCTGCTGGTGTCCGTCGCCACCGTGGCCAACGACAATCTGCAGGACCTCAAGACCGGCCAGCTGGTGGGCGCCACGCCCTGGCGCCAGCAGGTCGCCCTGGTGGCCGGGGTGTTCGCAGGCTCCCTGGTCATCCCCTGGACCTGCAACCTCCTTTTGAAATCCAACGGCTTCGTCGGCGTTCCCGGCCACGCCCTGTCCGATACGCCGCTGCAGGCGCCCCAGGCCACGCTGATCTCGACCTTGGCGCGCGGCGTGATCGAAGGGGGATTGAATTGGAGCCTGATCGGCATTGGCCTATTGGTCGGCATAAGCTTGGTGATCGTCGACGAGACTCTGCGCCGAACAACCCGCAAACTCAGTCTGCCGCCCCTGGGCGCGGCCTTGGCTATCTATCTGCCTTCGGACGTGGCTGTCCCCGTGGTCATCGGCGCAGTGATCGGGTGGGTCTATGACCGTCAAGTTCGCGCCAAACCCTGGGGCAAGGCGGCCCAGCGGCTCGGCGTGCTGCTCGCCGCCGGGCTGGTGGTCGGCGAAAGCCTGGTGGCCGTGCTGCTGGCGGGCCTGTCCATCGCCATGAACAAGGGCGACCCGCTCGCAGTGTTCGGTCCGGACCCCACCCATGGCCACGGCCAGCTCATCGGCGCGGTCGGCTGCGGCTTCGGACTCCTCGCGCTGTACCTTTGGACCGCGAAGCTCGCCCGAAAAGGCGCGGAGCGGCTGGTTCGGACATGACGCCCGCGCCCCATACTGTGCGCATCAAGGCCAACCTTAATCGCGTGCGCGCCGCCTTCGCAGGCCGCGTGATCGCCGACACCCGCAAGGCCCTGACGGTGCTGGAAACCGGCTGCCGGCCGGTATTGTACTTCCCTCGCGCGGATGTGGAGATGAGCTATCTGACCAAGACCGACCACCACACGCGCTGTCCCTACAAGGGTCAGGCCTCGTACTACACCGTGGCCGTGGACGGCCAGACGGGCGAGAACGCGGTGTGGAGCTATGAGGCCCCGATCCCGGCGGTCCTGGCGCTGAAGGGATACATGGCCTTCTACCCCGACAAGGTCGAGGTTCAGGAGGTCACCGGCGGCGAGGAGCCGATCGAACCCCACGCCGTGCATCCCTGATCGATCGGCCTAATAGGCCAGATCGTCGAACGCGCGCCCGGCGTCGCCCTCCCAGGGCCCGTTGTAAAGGTCCAACAGCCGTTCGGCGGGGGTGATCCCGCTGTCGGCGATCTCCTCGATCTCGCTCAGGAAGCCTGTTTCGTCCACCGCATTGGCGTTCAGCTTGGCCCGACGGCGCAGGCCGCTCTTGGCGATGGCCACCATGTCGCGCGCTACGCCCTGCACCGTGCGCAGGCCGATATCGCCCTTTAGCCCAGTGCGCCCCGCATCCAGCCTCAGCTGCGCGCGCTGCTCGCTCGTCCAATCCTTGCAAAGGCTCCAGGCGGAATCCAGCGCCACGCCGTCGTAAAGGATGCCCGCCCAAAGTGCGGGAAGCGCGCAGATGCGTGTGGCCGGGCCGGAATCCGCCCCGCGCATCTCCAGGTATTGCTTCAGCCGCACCTCGGGGAACAGGGTGGTCAGATGGTCGCTCCAGTCGCCCATGCTCGCTCGCTCGCCCGGCAACTCCGGCAGTTCGCCTTGCATGAAGGCGCGGAAGGAGCGCCCGGACGTGTCGATATAGCGCTCGCCCCGTTTGACGAAATACATCGGCACGTCCAGTGCATAGCGAGCGTAGGCCTCAAAACCGAAGCCCTCCTGGAACACGAAGTCGAGCATGCCGGTGCGGTCCGGATCGGTGTCGGTCCACACATTGGCGCGGCTCGACAAATAGCCCGAAGGCTTGCCTTCCACGAAAGGCGAATTGGCGAACAGGGCCGTGGCGATGGGCTGAAGGGCCAGGCTGACCCTGAACTTCTTGACCATGTCCGCTTCGGAAGCGAAGTCGAGATTGGCCTGCACCGTGCAGGTGCGCAGCATCATGTCCAGGCCCTTGCCGCCGACCTTGGGCATATAGGCGCGCATGATGCCGTAGCGCTGCTTGGGCATGATCGGGCAGTCCTCGCGCCGCCAGGTGGGCGCAAAGCCCAGACCCAGAAACCCGATGCCGAGAGGATCGGCGACGGCCTTGATCTCCTCCAGATGTCGGCGCGTCTCCGCGCAAATCTCGTGGATCGAATCCAGCGCCGCGCCGGATAGTTCGAACTGGCCCGCCGGCTCCAGGCTGACGCTGGCCTTGCCGCGCTGCAGGGCGATCAGGGTCTCGCCCTCATAGATCCCTTGCCAGCCGAAGCGCTTGAGACCTTCCAGCAGGGCCAGGATGCCGTCGGGCGCATAGGGCACCGGCGCATGGGTCGCTGTGCGGAAGACGAATTTCTCGTGCTCGGCGCCGATCAGGAACGGGCCGTCGGGCTTGCAGCCGTCGGCCAGATGCTGGGCCAGTCCGTCGGCGGTCAGCGGCCTGTCGTCCACCGAGGCTGCAGCCATACCCTACTCCCAATCCCGCATGCGAGCGTCCGACGTTCGATGCGGCGCGGTCCGCCAAGACGTCAGGGAGGCCGTCATTGCACCCAAGTCTGCGCAGTTAATGGCCTTGCGCCCCAATCTCAAGGGGCGGCCCGGTCAGCGCCAATCGCCCAGGGCGGCCTGCCAGAGGGTCAAGGCGCTGATCGCGGCGGTGTCGGCGCGCAGAATACGAGGCCCCAAAGACACCGGCGTGACGAAAGTCATGTCCCTCAGTCGCGCGCGCTCGTCGGGCGCAAAGCCGCCCTCAGGACCGATCAGCACCGCCCAAAGCCCGGCCGTCCGCCCCGCCAGGCCTCAGCGCCGGAGCCGCCCGCCCGCCTCGCCCGCCCCATTCGGCCAAGGGATCGTCGCCCGCCTCGTCGCAGAACATCAGCCGCCGTCCCGCCTCCCAGCCGTCCAGCAGCCGATCCAGCTTCAAAGGCTCAAGGATACTCCGGAACGTCCAGCCGCCCGGTCTGCTCGGCCGCCTCGACGGCGATGGCGCGCAGCCGGCCAAGGTTGGCGTGGTCGGCGTTGGTGTGGCGCGTGATGGCCAGGCGGATGCGGGCGACGCCCAGCTCCGTAGCCTTTTCGGCGATGGTCTCCAAGCCCGCGCTTGACCAGGGCCAGGATCAGTTCGAGGTCGGGTCCGCACGCCTGGGGCCGGGTCTGCGCCTCCGCCACCAGCAGACAGCCGCGTTTGGAAACCTCCGCGATGCGCGCCCGCCACTCGCCGTCGCGGCCGTTGAACGCCAGGTTCGTCGCCACGTCCAACCGCATCACCTGCGTTAGATAGCGGGCTTGCTCGGGCCTAGGCTCCAGCGGCTCGCCCGCCCCAAGATTGCCGTCGACAAACAGTCGGATCATGGCGCTTCTTAGTGTGGACTCGGACAAACCGCGATGGCTTTCCCGAGCCCGCGAGGTGGAAACGAAAAAGGCGCGATGAGCAAAGACGAAGAGGAAGACGGGAATTCCGCGACCTATCCATCGAATTGGTCAAGGCTCAGATCAAGGCGATGAAGGCGGGCCAGCAGGCGGTCATCGTGTTCGAAGGGCGCGACGCGGCCGGCAAGGACGGGACCATCCGCCGCCTCACCGAGCACCTGTCCCCGCGCGCCACCCGCGTGGTGGCCCTGCCCAAGCCGTCCAGCCGCGAGAAACCCTGTGGTGGTTCCAGCGCTATGTCCGTCATCTTCCGGCCGCCGGCGAATGGGTCATCTTCAATCGCTCCTGGTACAACCGCGCGGGCGTGGAGAAGGTCATGGGTTTTTCCACCCCGGCCCAGCAGGAACAGTTCCTGATCGACGCGCCCGACTTCGAACAGATGCTGACCGCGTCCGGCATCCGCCTGATCAAGTTCTGGCTCGACGTCTCCAAGACCGAGCAGCGCAAACGGCTCGAAGAGCGCCTTACCGATCCGCTCAAGCGCCTGAAGACCGGCCCCATGGACAAGCAGGCGCAGATCCGTTGGGACGCCTACACCCTGGCCCGCGATGAAATGCTCGTGCGCACCCACACCGCCGTCGCGCCTTGGACCTGCGTGCGCGCCGACCACAAGAAACGCGCCCATATCAACATCATGCGGCATTTGCTGCATGCGCTGGCGGCGCCCAAGCCGGCCAAGCGGGTGGACTTGCCGGACCCACGGGTCGTTTCCCCTTCGAGGCCGAAGCGCTTGGGGATGGGCGGCTGGAGCGTTGAGCCTCTAACCTACGGGATCCGGAAACCGCGGCTGGCCGTTTTCCCAGTAATAGCGGCCTGTGCGGGTGTCGAAGTAGTAGTACCGGGCCACGCGCTGGTCATAATACTGGCGCCGGTTGGCGACCTTGAAACAGGGGTCCGCCGTCACGCAGGTGGTCATCGGGTCGAGCTTGGTTAGCGGATCGACCTTGGGCCGATGGCCCAGGCAGCCGGCCAGGACCATGGATGCGATCGCCGGCGCCGAAAGAGGATGTCTCATCGCCATACTCCATCGATGACCCGGGCTTACCCACCCGCCGGTTCCTAGCCCCAGTTGACCGGCGCGCGATTTCCTTGTGGCGGGGACGGTCCATCCATCGCACAAAGTGGAGCCATGTCAGCCTTCTTGCCCGACGCCGCCCCCGCCAACTGGGTCGACCGCCATGCGCCCGAGGCGCTGCGCCCCTGGTTGAAGCTGGGGCGGTTCGACCGTCCGGTCGGCGCCTGGCTCCTGATGCTGCCCGGATGGCAGGGCGCGGCCCTGGCCGGCGCGCAGGCGGGACGCGGGCCGGACCTTGTGCTTCTAGCGAAAATCGCTATCGGCGCCGTGCTCATGCGAGCGGCCGGCTGCGCCTGGAACGACGTTCTGGACCGAGATGTCGACGCCAAGGTCGCCCGCACCGGCCCAACGCCGGTGGCGAGCGGGCGGATCAGCGTCAAGCAGGCGCTGATCTTCGTCGCGGCCTGCTGCCTGGTCAGCTTCGCCGTCCTGTTGACCATGAACCTCCTCGCCGTCGGCCTGGGCGTGGGCTCCCTGCTGCTGGTAGCCGCCTATCCCTTGATGAAGCGCATCACCTGGTGGCCCCAGGCGTGGCTGGGCCTGACCTTTAATTGGGGCGCGCTCTTGGGCTACGCCGCCGCGACCGCAAGTCTCGCCTGGCCGCCGGTCCTGCTCTATCTGGGCGGGGTGTGCTGGACCTTGGGCTACGACACCATCTACGCCGTGCAGGACCTGGAGGACGACGCCCTGGCGGGGGTCAAGTCCTCGGCGCTGAAACTGGGTCCGCGCGCGCCCCATGCGGTGCTGGCCTTCTACGGCGCCGCCTTCGCCCTGGCCCTGGCCGCCGCCGCGAGCGCCCGGCTGGGCCCGTTGTTCCTGCCCTTCGCGGCGCTCTACGCCGTGCATCTGTCGCGCCAGGCTTCCAAGTTGAAGGTGGACGACGGCGTTGGCGCCCTGCGCCTGTTCCGCTCCAACCGCGAGGCGGCCCTGCTGCTGTTCTTCGGCCTGGTCGCGGGCCTATGGCGCTCCGGCGCCGGCTTGGCCGGCTGACGCGATTAGAGCGAACGCGGGTATGGACAATCTCCGGTTGAGCCGTTAGGAACATTTCAGGAACAACCCGGGGGCGTCATGCGCAAGGACGGAAAGCTGGATTTTATTGAAATGCCCGGTCGCGAGCTCGGTCTGCTCAAGACCTTTTACGCTCAGGCCTTCGGCTGGCGTTTCGTGGATTACGGACCGGCCTACGCCGCGTTTGACGAGGGGCTGGAGGGCGGCTTCCAGGGCGATCCGGACGAGTGCCAGGCTAGACCCCTACCCGTACTCTACGCCCACGACCTGGAGGCCATGCTGGCCAAGGTGTCCGCCGCCGGCGGCGTGCTGCTCAAGCCGATCTTTGCCTTTCCCGGCGGACGGCGCTTCCATTTCCGCGATCCGGCCGGCAACGAGCTGGCCGTCTGGTCGCCGAATTAGATCAAACTGTGCTGCTTGGCGAAGCCGGAATGAAAAACATGAACCACGAAGATCACGAAAGGCTGCAAGCCTCCCTCAAGTCGTCATCCCACGGGCGTCCGAAGGACGAACCGGGGGACCCAAGCGCGGCTCAAGCTGCGGATTCGTAGGCTTGGGTCGCCCGGTCAAGCCGGGCGATGACGACAATATTTTAGGCTTCGTGTTCGTCGTGATCTTCGTGTGTGAATTTCTTTGCAATCCCCGCGCCTAGTCCAGCTTTGAAAATTCCGGCTGGAAAGGCCGGGGGTTCCAGTCCAGGTCCCGCTCGGCGGGCGTGGCCTTGAACACCAGGTCCGAGCTCATGCGCCGGCCCATCTGCGCCGTCGCGCCGGGCAAGAGCGGCCGCGCCAAGGCAAAGCCCAGGCGCCAGAGCCAATCCGGCGCCGTGACGATGCGGATCGGACGGCCCAGGGCCTGAAAAATGCGTTCCGCCATCCGGCGATAGGACAGGGTCTCGCCGCCGGGCAGATCATAGGCCCTGTTGCGGGCGGCGGGGCTCGCGGCGGCTCGCAGCGCCCCGGCCGCCAAATCGTCCGCATGCACCGGCTGGCGCAGGCCCTCGCCCTGTCCCGACAGCGGCAGCACGCCGAACCGTCGGATCAGTCGCGCCAGTCGGGTGACGTTCCTATCCTGCCCCTCCGCGTAGATCATGGTCGGCCGCAGGATGGTCCAGGCGACCTCGTGCGCCTCGCAGAAGGCCGCGACGGCCGCCTCGCCGTCGGCCAGGTTCTGCGCGGTCATCCGCTCGCCCTCATCGTCCGAACCGGCCTTGGTAAAGACGCTGGTGGAGGAAAAGGCCACCAGCCGGCGCATGCCCTTGGCCTTCAGCGCCGGCAGGGCGGCAGGCAGGACCCAGATGGGCGATAGGGCGAACACGGTCGCCGCCATGGGCAGCGCCGTCTCGAACTCGGGATCGTCCAGGTCCGCCTTCACCCACTGAACGGCCCCAGCCGCGCCCTAGGCGCCTTGCGGCTGAGCGCGAAGGTCTTCACGCCTAGGCTTTCCAGCCGAGGGACGAGGAACCGGCCGATCAGGCTGGTCGCGCCCAGCACCAGGACCGGGGCGGCTATGCGGGACATGCGTGGCTTCACAACTCGAGTCCTATCTGAACCGTGATCGTTGCGTAAGAGCGCCCCGCTTGGATGCCCGCCGGCACCGAAAACGAAAGATTCTCCACCGCAACGGTTTGTCCATACCGCTTGCTTAAATTGGCAACTTCAATGGCAGGGGTCGTCACGATTCAACTCCGTCCTTCCAGGGCGCCCAGCAGCCGCTCCCTGCGATTCACAAAGACTTGCTCTCCGCGGCTCAGCGAAATCAGGTAGAGAATAATCGCCATGATGGCGGCGGGTATTGGGACCCACCAGTAGCTCAGAATCGCCGCTGGGCCTGCAGATTTATCCAGTAGCACGGGACCGAAGATGGCCAGCATCACGCCGCCGATCAACAGAATGTTGGCGCTGAGCGAAAGCTGATTTCCGAAGGTGGTCTCGAAACTGGTGGCCCGCGGCGACAGCAGCGAGGTCCAGATGGAGAGCGCATTGAAAAAGAACAACCCCGCCCACGCCGCACGCCGCCAGCATCAGGTCCGTGCGCGGGTCCTTGGGCACCGGCGCAAACTGAATCCACAGCGCCAGGCCCGCAATCACGAGGATGCCGCCCACGAACAGCGCTGTAAAGCTCGCTGCCCGCAGAACCTTTCCCGGCGCCACGGGCAGCAGAAAGTAGCGCCGGAAGCCCGAAGAATCGAACCCGAACTGGTTGGTGGACATGACCGCGGTGCCCAGAAAGCCGCAAATCGCAAACGTACCGATGGCCCGCACGACGAAATGCAGCGGGTCGTCACCCTCGCCGCGCTTGAACGTAAGAAAAGTCAGCAGCGGCAGCGCGGCGATGAAGTTGAAGCGCACCTTGTTCGAGCGCACGTAATAGCGCAGCGTGCGGCCCACCAGCGGCGCCAGTCCCGGTCCGAAAATCGCCGCGACGCGCTCATAGCGATCGTCCCAGGTAACCGCGGCCACCGCCGCGCTGCGCGGCTTGGCCGCCTGCTTCTCGATCGCCGCCAGCACCACGATCAGCACCGCAGTCCACAGCGCCATCATGCCCAGGGGCGCAAGCACTCCCGCCGCGGCATGCGTCATCAGCGCTGCTGCGGCGAACGGAGGCGTGTAAGACAGCACCGAAACGATTGCCTGCACAGTGCCCTTGCTTTTTGCCAGTTGCGGAATCAGGATGCCCGGCAGCAGGCTGACGGCGATGATCATCACGAACAGGATCGCCGTCCCTCCGCGGACGCGGGACAGCCATTCGATCAGGGTCGCCATCACCCGCGCCAGCAGGTAAACCGTGACCAGCAGGATCAGCACCGCCAGCGCGCCCAGCCAGAAGCTGCCCGCCCCCATCGCGTACAAGCTGGTAGAGAATCCCAGAAACAGCGCCAGCACGAAAAGCCAGACCGGCTCCAGGATGCCGGTCACATGCCGCGCCGCCAGCCGGCCCGCGTTGCTCAGCGCATAGCGCCGCAATGCCAGATCCGTGAACGCGGTGTTGATGCCGAATCCCGTAATCACCGATCCGAACAGCGCATTCAGGGATAGGCCGCCCAGCACGATCTGTGCGACCTTCTCCGCCTGCCCCGAGCGGACCGCGAGGATGCCCGCGCGGATGCCGCCGGCCGCCATCAGCACCACGATCAAAATCGCCAGCAGTATCCGGTCAGGAATAACGCGATCCTGCCGTTGCGCGTGCGCGTCTGCGCCCACAGCAGCTTATAGCGCAAGCCCACCAGCAGCAAAATCCGGGAGGTGTTCATAGATGTGGAAGTCCTTATGATAGCGGAAACCTGCTGTTTCGGCTGCAAGTGCAGCCAATCCCGGCTGTCGCCGCATCCCCCCTGTTATAGTCGATAATCATGGGCCGCATCCGCGTTCTCCCCGATCAGGTGGCCAATAAAATCGCGGCCGGCGAAGTAGTGGAACGGCCCGCCTCCGTGGTCAAAGAGCTCCTCGAAAACGCGCTCGACGCCGGCGCCACCGACCTGCGCATCGAAGTCGAAACCGGCGGCCGCCGCCTCATCCGCATCACCGACGATGGCTGCGGCATGCTCCGCGACGACGCCCTGCTGGCCTTCGAGCGCCACGCCACCAGCAAGCTCCGCGATGTCAAGGATCTGCTCTCCATCGCCACCCTCGGCTTCCGCGGCGAAGCGCTGCCCTCCATCGCCTCCGTATCGCGCCTGCTGCTCGAAACCCGCGCGGCCGAAGAAACCACCGGCACGCGTGTCGAAATCGCCGGCGGCAAGATGCTCCGTTGCGACGAAGTGGCTCACGCCCGCGGCGCCACCATCACCGTCCGCGATCTTTTCTTCAACGTTCCCGCGCGCAAGAAATTCCTCCGCTCCGAGCAGACCGAACTCGCCCACATCGCCTCACTCGTCACCCACTACAGCCTCGCCCATCCCGAGAAATCTTTCCGCCCTACAACGCCGGCGCGGAGCTGCTTTCCCGTCACCCCCGTCGCCACCATGCGCGAGCGCGTCTTCCAGGTCTTCGGCAGCCAGACCCTCAACGAACTGATCGATCTGGGCGGGCGCGAACGCGAATTGGAGATGCCCCTCCCCTACGTGCCGCCCTCCCCCAAGCCATCGCGGAATTCCGGCGCGAACCCGACGAGCCCGCCACCAGAAGCCGATCGACGCCTCAAATCGAAGCTCTTGCGCAGTAAACTGGTAACCCGTCTCCCTGGTGCTTGATGCGATCTTAATAGCAAGTCTGCAATACGCGAGCGCCTGATCATACATTTTGGACTCGACCAGACCATTTGCCAGGATCGTTAAAATCCTTGTCTGAGCGCCGGTGTCGCCGGCCTTTCGTTGCGGCTGCCAGCGCCGTGCCGACGTCGTTGCGAGCCGTCTCAAGGTCGGCATTGAAGAACGCTGCTACGCCTAGCTGTGCGAGCGCGCGATACTGCCATTTTGTGTTGCCGGTTTACCGGCGCGAATCTGAACTTGTGCCCAATCCTGCATCATCGACCCGGTATTGGTCTCGGTGTCTATGTCGCCCTTGACGATGAGGCAGACCGTCCGGGAGAACCTTGTCGTTTTGAAGCAGAACATCATCCTCCAACGCTTCCGCGAGCTGCGCGGCAACTGCCGGTAGTGTTCGTTGGTCACGCTCAATGTTTGATCGGATCAGGCCCAATTTTGCGTACAGGGCGTTCCGGTGATCGCCTGCATCAATAAACAGATGTTCTGCCTCAGCGAATGACGACCTAGCATCCGCCCAGTTGTAGAGATCGGCAAGATGAAGTGCCCGCGCAAGCAGTCCCTTCGCTTGTTGCTGCTGAGCGTCCAAGAATGAAACACAAAAAACCACGAACGCTATTCGAAGGACGCTACATCGCATCGGATATTTCCTCAGGGCACAGTTGCGCTTGGTTCTTATTGCGCGAATTTGAACAGTGTCGGTAACTCACCGCTTCACTCGACTTTGACGGAGAATCTCCGCCAGCCCAGGCCAAGCGGCCGGATCATCAAGGTAAAGGCGCCCCGTCGCGTGCCAACCAAATCGATCTCCACATCCACCGACGTGGCGCCGTCCTCCAAGTGTCCAAGTGCGTGCTTATCGATAATCACGGTTCCGTTCGCATCTTGCAGCTGAATCGTATATTCTCCGGGTTCCATACCTAGGGGCAAAAGTAGCTTCAGCCAGAGCAATTTCGGCGGGAGATGCACCTTATTCACGGTGTTGTCTGTTGCGTCACCCCGCGTCGGCGAGAAAGGAGCAAGATCCACTCTAAGTAGAAACGGAGCAATAGTGGGCCTCGATTGGGTCGTCGCGACCGGAGATTGTCCTGGGCGTAGCTGATTTTCCGAGGTAACTCGTTCGCCGCTGCGGCGAGGGTGCTCGGATACAAGTCGCGCCGTCACAAATATTACGGCGACAACTCCCAGAGTGGCCGCCGTGATCTGAAGCCCTCGCACCAGAAACGACATACGACGGAAGTGTGCGTATTGCTGAAAGCAAGGAGAGCACGTAACGAGGTGGGACACAGGGAGGTCTCCGAGCGTGAGATGTCGATCTCGTTGCGCCATCGCTGGCAAGCTTGAGGGTCCGGGCAACCCTCACGGTTCGGATTCGGAAACCCGCTCTTTGAGTATTTCTTGCCAAGAGCAACAACGTCCCTCATCAGTTTGGAGGAGGTGGATTGGTTGGACAGGGTCATTAGAAGTCGCTCGACGCGGTACGCATTCATTCGATTGACTGCGGTTTCAGGCGTAAATCGTAATTGGCCCGGAACCGCTCCAAGGCTCTTACCAATTTTTTTGCGGAACTGTACCTCGGCGATATGGGCATCCGCATATCCCGTGAGCCTGGCGATGGATCGCCAATCGAGATCCAAAACGCGGAGACCGTACATTGTACGTCCGTGCTCGTCCAAACAGGCGCGAAAGACTCCGATCGCCTAGCTTCATCGAGTTGTCGATCAAGGTCCGTGAAAAGGCGCCAGCGAGCCGATCGAGATCCGCATTATCCATATACTCGACGCGTTTGTTTTTTCGTAAGCGCCGAACGGACTCACGAGCGACCGACCTTAGAAGATACGCGTCGAAGAATTGAATGGGCTGATCGTTGCCCATGGCGCGAGACGCAGAGTCAACGGCGGCCTCAAGAATCTCCGGGCGCTTCTGTATCCTCAGTGAGATAGCGAATTACCACCAGTCGTGCACGCCCCCAAACTCTGTGTGCTGCTTCGATCAGCCTGAGATCCACGATATTCCCTAGGGTGTCCCGGTCCCGAATCCAGAGTCTTTGTGAGCGTCTTTCCTCTGGTCCATGGATCGTATCGGCAACCGAGGGAACAGGCGCCTCAAGTAATAAGGAGGATTTGAGGAGAGGAAAACTCACCCAAAAGTAATTTCCCAGCGACAGCGAGGTTCTCGCATCGAAAAAAGGCATCTTGAGCGAATGATTCGCTGAGGTTTCCGGTTTCCAAAGCCTCTCTGTTTTTAGGAGACCTACCCCCAGCGCCGGCGAGGGCCTATTCGATTTGCCCGGACCGAGTGCCGTGAAAGAATCGCATGGAGGCATCGGGAGACGAGAAGCCAAAGCTATGCATTGTACCGAAAGCGCGGGAATTGTCATCATCCCGTTTGACTATGAGCAGTTGCCCGAATCCCAGCGAAACACGATCGTTCCGATCTGTATCCCTGCTGTAGACCGCCATGGAAATCAGATCGCTCCGGTCTGGTTCGAACAGGGAGTTGCCCCGGTACGGGAGCAGCTTTGCAGCATCGCCAGAGCCAAGCTCGGCGATGTACGACGTGTCTCGGAGTTGGCGGACATAACAGTACACAAACTGTGGGAACGGCACGGCGAAGATGCCGGAATCTGCCGTGGCGACGAGTTTGGTGCGCGCGATGTGGGAAGCGAGGGAATGTGGCCGCGGGCGCTTCCCGGTGGCACATCAACCATACCGTTCCTCTGGCGCTGGATTCGTTCGATAGAGACGTTCACGGATCGAAGCCCAACGAAAAGATTTATGAGCAACATTTGCTACTCGATCTCGTTGAACGGCGAATAGCGCAGGATCGGCACAAGGAGATCGCGAAGATCTTCACGATGCTGAGGCAAGGCTACGCGTGGGCGGAGGTCGCGAAGCGACTCGGCAAACAAAAACCGGAAGCGGTCAAGAAGCGATTTTGGCGTTGGATGAAACGCAACTTCCCGCAACGAAAGCGCTAGTGTTCAGGAAGGATCTGCTTGGGTGAGTCCAGGGCGGTCTCGCCAATATCAAAATGACGTCAGGTCCCGGCGCGATTCAAGCGGCGTGGCAACGCAGGACGGGAAACCGAGTGGTTTCTTGCGACAGAAGTATCGATTCTCATGATGTAGAGAAACTGGCTCGATCCTGACCAACGGGTCCAATCAGAGCGGTCGCTAGCGACGCCGTCCGGCATCGCGATTGGCGTTGGTCCGTACATTTCGGCTTGGTACTCGACCGTTATCCGACCTGGTCCAGGCGACCTGGATTTCAGCGGAGAGCGTTTTTCCGCCCGTCCCGGAGCGTTACCGTCATTTCTTTATCAACAGATGCTCACCATGGATGTGACAACCACCGATAGACGGGCAGAACGGAGTAATACGATAGACAAGACTAGGCGACCAGTCGAACAACAAGTCGCGGCCATGGGTTCCGAACTCTTTGAAGTTGGGCTTTACAACCCGAACGCCGGACGGGTGAATCCGTCATGATCCCCCGTGTCTGGGACGCCGAGACAGTCGCCAGATCCGTATCGTGGTTGCGCCACCAGAATCGCGAAGGACGGAATATCTACATCCGGCCGAAGGGTGAGCACGATCTGAGTATGATTGACGATTTAACCGCGGATGCAGTTTCGGCGATGAGGGAGAATGGCTTCAATCCCGCACTCATCGTGGAAACCTCTCCGGGCAATTACCAAGCTTGGCTGAAGCATCATGAACGACTCAGTAAGGACGAGAGCACGGCAGCCGCGCGAGCGCTGGCAGAGAAGTTTGGCGGTGATCGCGGCGCGGCCGATTGGCGGCACTTTGGACGACTCAGCGGCTTTACAAACCGGAAGGCACAACATTTCGACGCCAGAACTGGGTTGTATCCGTTCGTCCGTTTGATCGAGGCGACCGGCAGCGTTTATTCCGAGGCGGAGCGGTTCTTGGCAGGCGTGAAAGGCGACCTTGAACGACGCCAGGCCGAGCGAGAACACGTGAGGAG
>CAWDPL010000003.1:0-42656 GCA_963804105.1 uncultured Alphaproteobacteria bacterium | reverse complement strand
GCATCGTCATTCTGTGTTCGACGTGATCAAGCAGTCCTACCTGCTGTCGGCCAACTGGCTGAACGATCTGGTGGGCCAGGTGGAGGACGTCGAGCCGCAGACCAAGCGCAGGGCCGAGTTCTTCATGAAGTTCATGACCGACGCCCTGGCCCCGTCGAACTTCCTGCTCTCCAACCCCGTCGCCCTGCGCCAGGCGATGGAGACCAACGGCGAGAGCCTGGTGCGCGGCATGGATAACTTCGCCGCCGACCTGGAGCGCGGTCAGGGTAATCTTCAAATCAGCCAATCCGACCCGTCCAAGTTCGAGGTCGGCGTCAATGTCGCTTCGACCCCCGGCAAGGTGGTGTTTCAGAACCAGCTGATCCAGCTGCTGCAGTTCGAGCCCGCCACCGAGCAGGTCCACGAGATCCCGCTGGTGATTTTTCCGCCCTGGATCAACAAGTACTACATCCTCGATTTGCGGCCCGACAATTTCATGATCCGCTGGCTGTCCCAGGAGGGATTCACGGTGTTCGTGGTCTCCTGGGTCAATCCCGACGCCAGCTTGGCCGAACAGACCTTCGAAGACTACATGACCGGCGCGGTCTATCCCGCGATCGAAGCGGCGCTGAAGCAGACCGGCGCGGCCAAGGTCAACGCCGTCGGCTACTGCATCGCCGGCACCATGCTGTCGTGCGCCCTGGCGCACATGGCGGCCAAGGGCGATGACCGCGTCGCCTCGGCCACCTTCTTCGCCGCTCAACAGGACTTCGCCGAGGCCGGCGACCTGGCCCTGTTCACCGAGGAGGATTGGCTGCGCGCCATCGAGGTGCGCATGGACGAGGCCGGCGGCGTCCTGCCCGGCCGGATCATGTCCGACACCTTCAATTCCCTGCGCGCCAACGACCTGATCTGGTCGTTCTTCGTGGGCAACTACCTGATGGGCAAGGAGCCCAAACCGTTCGACCTGCTGTTCTGGAATTCCGACCAGACCCGCATGCCCAAGGCGCTGCACATGTTCTATCTGCGACGCTTCTACAACGACAACGCCCTGGCCAAGGGCGAGCTGGTGCTGGGCGGCGAAAAGCTGGACCTGGGCGCCGTCAAGACGCCGATCTTCGCCCAGTCCGCCAAGGAGGACCACATCGCGCCCTACCGCTCGGTCTATCGCGGCGTGAAGCTGTTCGGTGGAGACAAGACCTTCATCCTGGCGGGCTCGGGGCACATCGCCGGGGTGATCAACGCCCCGGCCGCGACCAAGTACCAGTACTGGACCAATGGCAAACTTGAGCGTCTCGGTCGATGACTGGCTTGCCGGCGCCAAGGAGCACCCCGGCTCCTGGTGGCCGCATTGGGCCCAGTGGCTGGCCCCCAAGTCCGGCCCCATGGTCCCCGCCCGCAATCCGGCCAAGGGCCCGCTCAAACCGATCGAGGACGCGCCGGGCAGCTTTGTGCGGGTGAAGAGCTAGGAGCGATCACCCCTGCCCTTGGTGGACTTCAGTGCCCCGGCCCGACGATCTGTAATTCGGTCCAGTTCCCCCCGGGCGGCGGCGGGCCGTCGATCGGCACGATCGTGTGGTTGCTGTCGTTGCTCACATAGACATGGTCGTGGCTGTTATCGACGCCGGTGTAGACTTGGCCGGTGTTCGGGTCACGGAAATCGGACGTGCCGCGAATGGCGAAGGCGTCGAAATTCTCATTGGCGTTATAGACGGTCTGGGCGTTTTGCTGGCCGGCCTTGAACATCCGTTCGCTGGCGGCGGCGGCGGCCTTGCCGTCGTCGATAATGCGCTGGCTTACGACCGCATTGGTTCGCGCCACCATTTGATCGAACTGCGCGCCGATGTTTTGCTGCTGCCCCATCCATGCCCGATTGATCGTAAAGCTCTGCGCCATGTGCGCCAGAATGGCATAGGCCTCGGCCGCGCGCCCGGCCGGCGCGATGGCGCCCACCACATATTTGACGTCCCAAATCTGGCTGGACGGGGTTTGCACCAGTTCGGTGGCGGCGAACACATAGCCGCCGCCTTCCTGGCCGCCGAGATTGCAGGCGAAGCTGGCCTCGCCGGCGTTGACCGAGGTGCGCACGCCGCCTTGGGCGTAGGCCGTGTCGAGCCCCTGGCTGGAATCCGGCCGCGCCCTGGAGCCCATCAACTTGGGCGAACCGCAGGCGGCGGCGACGCGGACCGCGCCCCATTGGGCGGCGAAAGTCCTGCCGTCCATATAGGGCATGATCACGGTGCTCACGCCGTTGCCCATGTTGTAGACCGCGCCCGGACCCAGCCTGGCCATGGCGGTCATGCCCGAAGGCACGCTGTAGATCGGAATATTGGGATCGCCATAGAAGATGGTGATCGCCCCGTCCGGGGAGGTCGCTTGCACGCCCATCGGAATTTCGATCGGCGACTTGCGCACCGTGCCGCCGAGCACGCGCCAGCCGGTCGGAACGTCGATCGAAAACGCGCCTTCCGCCGGATCGGTGAACCGCGCCCAACTGACCGATGGCGCGGCGACGGGCTTGGCGGACGTGGACTGCCCCTGTGCCTTGGCCCCGCAAGCCGCCATGGGCGCGATCAACAAAATGGCCGGCATTAGCAAGCCAAGCGAGGACCTACGCATGCGACCATCTCCCTATTCCATCCAATACGGACCTTAACCATAGCGCGACAAAGTTGCGGCGCCTATTGGCCGGGGCGCCTCGCCGTTCCTGGCCGAACTTGAACGGCGAGCAACCGCGGCGTGCGTCGGCGTGGAGGATTAGCCGCCGACGTTGATCACTGGGGAAAGCGGCTGGGTGGACGGCGGAACCGCCATCATCGTCATGAACAACGACAGGAGCTGGAAATTTTTCTGCGAAACCGTGTCGTCCTTGGCGATGTAATACCACCGACTGCCGTCCGAATGCGCCACATACACCGCGTCATGCGGGGGAGAATTGGCGACGATCACCAGAATATAACGTCTGAGCGTACCCAGGCGGCCGTTCAGGTCCACCATCTCCGCGCTGAGCACGTCCTTGCCCGCCGCCTCGTAAACATCCAGTCCGCTCAAGTAGCCGGCGGCGTCGGACGGCGCCTGCAACTCACCGGAAGCCGAGCCTTGAATCCACTTCTCGATCTGGGCGTGGTTGAACGCATCCAGCTTGCTTGGCGGCAACGGATTGTCGCAGCCGCCGCCGTCTTTGCGAGACTCCGCGCAGTCGACCGAGTTCAGATCGCTGGGCAGCAGCGTGTAGTAGCTCAGGGAATTGTCGTCCGCGTTCCACGGTTCGTCGTGAATTTGCTGGTACAGTTCGGGCGTCACGAACTCGATCTTCGGATTTGGTCTTTCGGTCGCGTTCTTCAGGATGCCGAGCGCCGAATAGGTCCGCATCACCGGGGCGCGACTGGCGAAGTCGGTGGCCGCATCGGCCTTGGTCTGGCCGTGGCTTGAGGGCGCCGGAATCGGCTGCAGCCTTAGCTCTATCGAGTTGGGCAAACACTGTCGGGCTCGTCCCAGGACCCGATCTTGAGCCTCTTTGTCGCCTGTGACGTGCGAGCCGATGTTGACGTCCCAGTCTCTCAGTTGATCCTTGTCCATGGACAAGCCGATGGCCGTGCAATCGGCGGGCGTCGGGGGATCGAACCCGGGCTGACTGCCGAGGTAGATCCGCAACATGCGAATCCACAGCTGCAGGACGCGTTGATTATTCTTCAGATCGTCGGCGCCCGCGCCGTCGCGGAACGGCCGCAGGTAAATCACCAGAGCGTCGTTGTTGGCGGCGGTCTTGGCCGCGGCGCCGGGTGCGGCCGTGGCCGGGGCCGGGACAGCGACCTTGGCCTCGTCCTGTTCGATCACGGCCGATTTCGCCGCCGTCAGCTCCAGCGCGCCGCGGTGATTGAGTTCCATGATGGTGTTCAGCGCCGGATAGAACGCCCGGTGATCCAGGGTCAAATAGGCCGAGGACAGATCGAGCAATGGGCCGAGATCCCAGGACGAATTGTACATCAGCCCCAGCGCGTCGACGCTCACCGGCGTAACCAGTTGCGCGACCAGCGGCTGGCCCAGAAGCGGCTGGTAACGAATGGTCGGCGTTTCGGAATATTGCACCGAGCCCGCCGCGTTCGCCAATTGACCGGCCAGTGTCCCCCCCGAAGTCCCCTTGCGCGCGCCAATATTCGTCGCCCCGCCGTTCAGCGAACCGGTGAAACTGAGCGTGGCGTCGACCTCGGTCACGTCCATGAACATCGGGGGTTCATGATGATAGACCCTGACGATGTTGGACATCGTCTGCTCCATCGCGGTGGACTGCAAAATGGAATTGTACCGATCACGGGCCAAGCCGATGGACGTCGGACCGACCATCTGGCACCCGCCAAGGAAGATGCAGGCGGCTGCGAGCGCCAGGGCGGATAATTTGGCGCTTCGCATCGTGCGTCCCTGCGGTTGGCTCGTGCCGAGCGGCGGTTCGACGAACATTGCAGATCCGACTACCGGATGCCCAATCGACAGCTTAGGATAAATCAGCCGAGCGCAGCTGTAAGCCGTTTTTACCTTGTCGTCGAAATGGAGGAAGCCATGGCACGTCAACCCGCCGGACGGGCACAAGTTGGAGCGCTCGCATTGGGCGCGTTGCTCGCGATCGGGGCGATGTCGCCCGCTTTGGGTCAACCGACCTCCGGCGGTCCGACCAGCGCTCAGGTCGACGCCCTGATCCAGGACATCCGCGCCCACAAACAGATGTGCGACAAGGTCGACCCGGCCCAGGCGGATCTGGTCCGCCAATGCGCCAACGAGCAGGCCGCGCTGCTGGCGCGCCAGCAACGACTGGGCGTCTCCGATGAGGCGCTCAATGACAAGTTGAAGGCCCGCGGCGGATGGCGCTGGCCGTAATGCGGCGGCCGCGGCGAGCCTCTCGTCCGCATCCGCTGCGTTGGCGAGTTCTGCTCGTCCTGGCGCTGGCGATGACGGGTCTTATGACCGCCCGCGCACAGAGCCAGGAAACGCCGGCGATTTTTCCCCAGCTGGGGCACCTCTATCCGGTGGTGTCGGTGGCCTTCTCGCCGGACGGACGGGTGCTGGCCTCCGGCGCCGCTGACAAGACCATCAAGCTTTGGGATGTTGCGAGCGGGCGGGAGTTGCGCACCTTAAGCGGCGCGACCGGCGCCGCGCTGTCCCTGGCCTTTTCGCCCGATGGCCGGATGTTGGCCTCAGGGGGCGCGGACAGAATCCTCAGGCTGTGGACCGTCGCCAACGGCAAGCTGCACATGATTTCGCAGGCGCAGTCCGGCGCGATCACGCAGCTGGCCTTCTCACCCGATGGCGCCACTTTGGCCACCGCGGGCGAAGACAACACGCTCAAGCTTTGGGACGCGAACAGCGGGCGCCAGCTCGCCGTCTGGAGCGGATCGTCCGGCGGCGCCAGGCTGGCCTTTTCGCCCGACGGCAAGACGCTGGCTGTCGCCGGCGATCAAGCCCTGACCCTGCGCGACGTTGCGAGCGGCCAGGTGCGGCTCACCCTGCGCGGACACGCCGGCGCCGTTGAGGCCGTGGCCTTTTCGCCGGACGGCGAAACCTTGGCCTCCGGCGGCCTGGATCAGACCATCAAGCTCTGGAACGTGACGGATGGGCGCCTGCTGCGATCGGTAAACGCCGGCCAATTTGGCGTGCGCGCGGTGCTGTTTTCCCCCGATGGCAAGGCGCTCGCCTCGGTCGACTACGCGAGCGACTACTTGAGCATGAGCTTAAGCGACTCGCTCAGGGGCGATGGATCGGTCCGACTCTGGGACGTCGCGAGCGGACGGCCGATCGGCGCCTTGAGCGGCCACGCCTACACGGTCCTGGCCATCGCTCTTTCGCCGGACGGCAAGACGCTGGCCTCGGGAAGCTGGGACCACACGATCAAGCTGTGGGACATGGCCGGTGGTCGGCCCGCCCGGACGTTGAGCGGCCACGCGGGCGCCATCGAGGCCATCGCAATATCTCCCGACGGAAAAGTGCTGGCGTCCGGCGGGATGGATAAGTCCGTCAGGCTTTGGGAGTCCGGCACCGGACATACGCTGCGCGTCCTTGCCGGCCATGACGGATTCGTCCAGTCCGTCGCCTTTTCGCCGAACGGGTCGACGTTGGCGTCAGGCGGCGCCGACCACACTGTGAGGCTTTGGACCGTGGCCAACGGCGCGATGCGGCGCACCCTGAGCGGCCACGCCAATGTAGTGAACTCTGTGGCCTTTTCACCGGATGGAAAGATGCTGGCGTCGGCCAGCGACGACCACACCGTCAAGCTTTGGGACGCCGCCAGCGGCGCCCTGTTGCGCACGCTCGCCGGTCACACGGACAATGTGGACGCCGTCGCCTTTTCGCCCGATGGAACGATGCTGGCGTCGGCCGGGGACGATCACGCCGTCATTCTCTGGAACCCGGCAAGCGGCGCTCTGCTGCGCAAGTTGGTCGGCCATTCCGACTGGGTCTATTCAGTGGCGTTCTCGCCTGACGGAAAAACCCTGGCCTCGGGCGGCTATGACGGCGCAGTGAAGCTATGGAACCCAGCCGACGGGCGGCTGCTGGCCTCGCTCCGGCAGCCGTCCGGGCTCGTCAGCTCCGTCGCTTTTTCCCCGGACGGAACGCGCCTGGCGTCAGCCGACAGCGACGACCACGTCGCGGTTTGGGATGTCGCCGGACGCAGCCTGCTGCGCACCTTGAGCGGACACGCCAACGGCGTGAACTCCGTGGCGTTTTCACGTGATGGAGCGGGGCTCGTTTCCGGGGCCGAAGACGGGACCGTACGGGTGTGGGACAGCGCTTCGGGCGCACAGCGCGCCGCGCTGGTCGGCTTTCTCGACGGCTCTTCGATCGTGGTCACGCCCGAAGGGTTCTTCGAATTCCTCCTCCGCCCAGGCGGAGGACAATCTGAACGTGCGCATTGGCGCGCGCGTGTTCGGCATCGCATCTTTTCGCGACACCTTTTACCGGCCGGACCTCGTGACCAAGGGGCTGGCGGGCCAATCGTTGGCGTCGTTCGGCTCGATCGACAGCGTGAAGCTTTCGCCCGTCGTGGAACTTGTCGATCTTCCCGCCTCGATCAACACATCCACTGCCAAGATCACCGTGCGCCTGTCCGACGGCGGCGGGGGCTTTGGCCCGATTCGCCTGTTCCACAACGGGGCGAGCATCAAACAGGATTCCGAGGGACCGAGCGACGGATCTACGTTCACCCACAGCTTCACCGCGCCGCTGTTCAACGGGCCCAACCAGCTGCGCATCACGGCGTCGAACGCCGACGGCAGCATGTGGAGCGAAGTGAGCGATCAGATCACTGCCCATTTCCCGGTAAGCCAAGCCGCGCACGGGACCCTGCACGCCTTGGTCGTCGGCATTCAGGAGTTCCCGCGCGCGCCGGCGAACAATCTGACCTATGCCCGCGCGGACGCCGCCTTGGTGGCCGACACGTTGCGCAAGAGTTCCGCGGCGCTGTTTGAAAGGTTGGACATCAAGCTGCTGACCACGCCGGCCGAGACCGACCGGGACCATGTGCTGCAGGCCTTGAAGGCAATGCAGGCTTCAGTCGGCCCCGACGACGACTTCCTCTTCTATGTGGCCAGCCATGGCATGGTAGCGCAAGGCGACTACTACCTGATCACATCCAACGTGGGTCCGAACGATCCCGCCAGCCTGCAGGCCGATGCGATCAGCAACAAGGAACTGAGCGCGCTCTTGGCCAATATTCCAGCCGTGAAGAAGTTGGTGATCGTCGACACCTGCGACGCGGGCGCGGTGAATGACGCCCTGAAGGCGGCTTTGGAGTCTGGCGGTCTCAACACGCGCTCGGCGATGACCATCCTCAGCCGGGACTACGGAATGACGGTGCTGGCGGCCGCGGCCAGCAACCAGGAGGCCCTGGAAGCGGGAGACACCGGCCACGGCTTGTTCACCTCCGTGGTGGCTGATGGTTTGGCGGGCAAGGCGGCGGACCCGCAAAGCGGCGTCATCAGCAGCTTCTCGCTCGCCGACTTCGTGCAGGATGAGGTCGGGGTCATGGCCCAGACCCTGTACCGGCGCAATCAGCAGCCGACCACCAGCAAGGACGGCCAGTCCTTCCCCGTCGCGACGGTCAGATAGGCTTCAGGGCGCGGCGGCGCGCGATCCCGCCAAGGGGGCCCGCTCAAGCCCATCAAGGACGCGCTGGGAAGCTTTGTGCGGGTGAAGAGCTAGGCGGAGGAAGGCCTGCTGTCAGCCTACGGGAACGTTGATTGCATTCGCGTTCAGGGACAGAAAGCGCGGTGTGAGCTAGGCTGACCAAGTCGAGGGAGAACTTCAGCGATGTTGCTCATCAGCCTTTCAAGCTTGATCCTCGCTGCGACCGCGCCGAGCGCGGCCGACGCCGATTCGATCAAGGCCTTCATATCCGAGATTTACGGCCCGTATTTCTCAAAGGGCGACCCTCGCCATCGTGCTTGGCGCCAAGAGTACGAAGATCGGCCGATCTGGTCCGCCCAGACCACGGCCCTGTTCAAGACCTGGCGCGCCCTGCCGAAGGAAGCCGACTCCATCAACGATCAGGACGGGCTCTGCGATTGCCAGGCGCAGAACGGCCGCTTTGAAGCCCATGTGCTGTCGGTGGAGCAGCCGGACCGCGATCATGCATCGGTGGAGATCGAAACCGAGAACGGAATCGTTGGTCCGGCGGGCCTAAAGCTGTCGATCGTCCGAGAGGGCGGGCGCTGGCGGCTGGATGACGTTTTCTGGGAGAAACGAAACGGGTGGCTTAAAGCCGCGTTGCGAGCAGAGATCGCTGCGGAGTCGCAGCCGTAGGTCCGGATAAGCCATTCGAGGTCGCGCCGGGGAGCTTTGTGCGGGTGAAGAGCCTGACGTCCAACTCCCCTAATCGGTTCGGATTTCCTAGCGGGGCAACGTCCAAGTCATGGGAATCGTCACCGCAAGACCGCCGCGGCGAACCTGGGCCTGAAGGTCTGCTGTCATTTGAACCTGATACAGCCTTGCTATGCGCCGGCTTGCATCGCCAAACCCATACCCAGCGGGCGCTTCCGCCTGAAGGGCGCAGGCCCCGAGCGTCCCATCGAGCTGCAGCTCACACCGGATCTGGGTGGAGGCCGATTTTGTAAGCTCCCGACCCCGCGCGGGATAATACGTCGCCATGTCGGCCTCTGAAGGCCGGCGAGCCCACTGAAGGTCGGAAGCCGCGATGGTCTTGGCGGACGGCGGCGCTTCGACGTCTGCGGGCCGCACCACCCCTGACGAAACCGGCGGTTGAAATTCAATCTGGTCGGCCTTCATGCCAGCCGGGCAGGGTCCGACCCAGTCCATGATTCCTCCCCCTTCGGCGTGCTGTACCGTCCGTCCGCCGGCATCGACCCAGTCCGTTGAAATATGGGATTCGAAATGGGTTGCTGAGCTCTTTGCCGTCATCAGGGTGTGGATTGTGACGCTCCCCCGCCCGCACTTGGTTTCCCGAACGCGCCCCTCGGCGGTTTTCTCATCGCGAATGGTGGTGCAGTCCGCCATTGACGGAGGCGGTCCGCCGTGGCGCAGATTTTGGGGTTTAAGCGCCTCGTCCACGCACATCTGGCCGGTGACCACTGGCCCGGCCCCCGAAACGTCGTCCTCCACAGCCCCGGCTTCATGTGAGATTGAGACTGCTGGGCGGACGTTATCGCGGGCATCAGAAGAGCCGCGAACACGCACACTGTGATGACAGCACGTGTCACTGCGCCCTCCGATCTTGAGCCGCTTCTGGACGTCGGGCTCGACGGCCAAGCATTATGGCGCCGATTTCAACCCGACAATCGCAAAATCAGGGGTTGTATCGGGCTGGGCCACACCACCACCGCAGGCGTCCAAACCGCGGCCAAAGAAAAAGCGCCCCGGTTTCCCGGGGCGCTTTGCTTGTAGCGGCAGTGCTCGAGGCGCCTAGCGCTTGGAGAACTGGAAGCTGCGGCGGGCCTTGGCGCGGCCGTACTTCTTGCGCTCGACCACGCGGCTGTCGCGAGTGAGGAAACCGTGCGGCTTGAGCAGGGCGCGCAGGCCCGGCTCGTAATAGGTCAGGGCCTTGGAGATGGCGTGGCGCACCGCGCCGGCTTGGCCCGACAGGCCCGAGCCTTCCACCGTGGCGATCACGTCGAACTGGCCCACACGGTCGGTCACCGACAGGGGCTGGGCGATCATCATGCGCAGCACCGGACGGGCGAAATAGACCTGCTGGTCGCGGCCGTTGATGGTGATGGTTCCCTTGCCGGGCTTGAGCCAAACCCGCGCGATGGCGTTCTTGCGCTTGCCGGTGGCGTAGGCGCGGCCCTGGGCGTCGACCTTGCGCTCGTGCACGACGGGCGCGGGATTGCTGGACAGGCTTTGCAGCGCTTCCAGGCCGTGGGTATCGGTTGCCATGCTCAGGCGCTCCGGGCGTTCTTGGCGTTCAGGGCCTTGAAGTCGATCACTTCAGGCGTCTGAGCTTCGTGGGGATGGTCGGCGCTGTTGTAGATGCGCAGATGGGTGAGTTGCTTGCGCGCCAGGGGGCTTTCCTTGGGCAGCATGCGCTCGACGGCCTTTTCCAGGATCCGCTCGGGAAAGCGTCCGTTCAGGATCTTGCCCGCGGTCGTTTCCTTGATCCCGCCGGGATAGCCGGTGTGCCGGTAGTAGGTCTTCTGATCGAGCTTGCGGCCGGTGAACTTGACCTTGTCGGCGTTGATCACGACGACCATGTCGCCGCAGTCCACGTGCGGGGTGTAGTCGGGGCGGTGCTTGCCGCGAAGACGCATGGCGATGAACGACGCCAGGCGGCCGACAACGGCGTCCTGGGCGTCGACCACGATCCACTTCTTCGTGACGTCGGCCGGTTTCAGCGAAACCGTGGTCTTCGTCTGCATCGGTGAGGGTCCGTGTGAAGCCGGGCGCGACAGGCGTCCGGCGTGAGCGGCGGGCAGTACAGAGGCGGCCCGCGGCTGTCAACGGATTTGTTTCGGCGCATGTTCGGAATCGCTTACGCCATAACGATTTTCGCGTTACGGTAAAATGATACCGTATCGTCAGGGACGGCGGACGCGCCAGGCCAGCGCCACGGCCGCCGCCAAAACCACGGCGGCGAAGGCCTGGTGGATGATCGCCAGTCCCACAGGGTCGCCCAGCATGAGCGTGGTTATGCCCAGGCCCGCCTGAACCGTGACCAGAACGGCCAAGGCCAGGGCCAGGGTCCTGGCCGCTTCGGGACCCAGGGCGAGCGCCGCGCCAGGACAGCCATGGTCCAGGCGCCCACGAACAGCGGCATAGGCGCCCAGGCGGTGGTGAACTGGACGGCGGCCTGGCTGTGCAGCGCTGAATGCCAAAGGCCGCCCTGCAGATAGTCCGACGGGAACCAGCGGCCGTTCATCAGCGGCCAATCGTTATAGACCAGCCCTGCCCTATTGCCGGCCACCAGCCCGCCGAGCAGAATCTGCAGGAACACCCCGCCCGCCAGCAGCGCCGAATAGAGCGGCCAACGCGGCCGCATGATGGGACGGGCCGGACCGTTCCAGGCCTCCAGCCCGGTCCAGACCAGCAGGCAGAACACCACCAGGGCCAGGCCCAGATGCACGGTCAGCCGCTCGGGCGCCACCTCGACCCTCACCGCCAGGCCGCTGGACACCATCCACCAGCCCACCAGGCCCTGCAGACCGCCCAGGGCGAGCAGCAGCCAGCAGCGCCAGATCAGGGCGGAGGGAATCTTCTTCAGATAGAGGAACACCAGGAATGGAACGGCGAAGGCCACGCCGACCAGACGGCCCAGCAGACGGTGCGCCCACTCCCACCAGTAGATGCCCTTGAAGGCCTCAAGCGACATGCCCCGGTTGACCAGCTGATACTGCGGGATGCGCTGATAGTGGCTGAATTCCAAGGTCCAATCGGCGCCCGACAGCGGCGGGATCACCCCACGGATCGGCTCCCATTCGGTGATCGACAGGCCCGAATTGGTCAGTCGCGTGGTCCCGCCCAGGATGACCATGGCGAACACCAGGACCGCCACGGCAAACAGCCAGACCGCGACCGCGTGCGATCGTCCCGACTTCAAAAACGAGGTCATCGCCCCTCGGATCAATTGGCATGAAGAAACTGGCTCAGCCCTAGTCCTACGCGGCGCGCCCGTCCACTCTGGCGGTCGCCCCCTGCGGCGGGTATAGCCCTCCCCTGCTTCAAGCTTCGGTGATGCCATGCGTGTCCGATCATGAGCGCGGGCTCGCGCAAGGCCTTGGGCAGTGTCCTGACCTTGCTGTTCCTGGCGGCCTACATCTGGGCGGCGACCGTGGTCGGGGCCCTCGTTCCCACCGTCTGGTGGGCGCAGTTGGTCTATTACATCGTTGTGGGAACCGCCTGGGGCGTTCCGCTCATTCCGCTCATCGCCTGGATGAACAGGGGCCGCTGAAAGGTAAGGGGGAAGGAATGGTCGGAGCGGCGGGATTCGAACCCACGACCCCTTGACCCCCAGTCAAGTGCGCTACCAGGCTGCGCTACGCTCCGACAGAGGGCGCCTTATAGGGGGCCGGGTTGGCGTGGGCAACGGAAATTCCCGCCCTTGTCAGGGCTCTTCGAGCAGCCGGCTCAGCCTGGCCTTGGCGCTCTGCAATTCGTCCAGCACATCCTGCAGGCGGACGTGTTTGGTCCCGGCGGCGGCGTCCATACCGCCGGAAAACACCAGGACCGGCGCCGTATCCTCGCCGCCCGCGTCGGCCTCTTTGTCTGGGCCGGAAGGCGTCGACCTTTCAAGCGCCCCTTGGACCAGGCGCTTGGTCCCCTGTTCCTTGTGCAGGCGCTGCACGCCCTTGATGGTGTAGCCCTCGTCGCGCAGCAGGGCGCGCACGCCCTTGAGCATGTCCAGATCCTGCGGCCGGTAGAACCGGCGCCCGCCGGCGCGTTTCATGGGACGAATGAAGGAAAACTTGGATTCCCAGAACCGCAGAACGTGCTGAGGCACGCCCAGTTCGTCGGCCGCTTCGGAAATGGTGCGAAAGGCCTCGGGACCCTTCATTGCGGGTGGCGCCGGCTCAATCGGCCAGCGCGCGCTGGATGCGCGCTTTCATCACCTGGGAGGCGCGAAAACCAATCACCCGACGCGGTTCGATCGACGCAGGCTCGCCCGTCTTGGGATTGCGGCCCATGCGTGCGCGCTTGGATCTGACCTGAAATACGCCGAAGCCGGAAAGCTTCACGGCCTGACCCTTTTCCAGGGCCTCGACCACAAGATCCAGCGTCCGTTCCACCAGGCCTGCGCAGTCCTGGCGAGTCAGCCCGACTTCCTCATGGACCGCCTCGCACAGGTCCGCGCGCGTCAGTGTCCGCCCCTTCATGCAATCGGTCCCCACGCCGAAGGATTAACCCGTCTTGTGTGACGCGATAAACTCGGAAAGTCAAAGAGTTCCAACCGCAGGCCGCCACGGCGTCGGTCAAACGGCCGCCTAAAGACGCACCACACATGCGCCCCAGGTCAAGCCTCCGCCCATTGCCTCCAACAGCAGCAATTGTCCGGGTCTGACCCGTCCGTCCGCCACCGCCTGGTCCAGGGCCAGGGGAATGGAAGCGGCGGAGGTGTTGGCGTGTTCGGCGATGGTGGAGATCACCTTGCTTTCGGGCAGGCCGAGCCTTTGGGCCACGCCGTTCGGATTCTCTGATTGGCCTGATGGGGAATGAACCAATCGACCTCGTCGATCCCCACTCCGGCGGAACGGGCGGCCGCTTCCACGGCTTCGGCGATGTTGACCACGGCGTGGCGGAACACCTGATTGCCCTGCATGCGCAGCTTGCCGACCAGGCCGTTGGAGGACACGCCGCCGTCCGCGGTAAGCATCTCGCGCTTGGTTCCGTCGGATCGGAGGGCGAAACCGAGCAGGCCTCGGTCGGCGGTGGTCCCCGCTCCGGGCGCCGGCTCCAGCACCACCGCTCCCGCGCCGTCGCCGAACAAAACGCAGGTGCTGCGATCGGTCCAGTCCAGAAGGCTGGACATGCAATCCGCGCCGATCACCAAAGCGCACCGGGCGTGGCCTCGCGCGACAAAACCGTCCGCCACGCTGAGCGCGTAGACAAAGCCGGTGCAAACCGCCTGGACGTCGAACGCCGGACAAACCGGGGCGCCGATCTTGGCCTGGACGAGCGCGGCCGTGGCCGGAAAGGTCAGGTCCGGAGTCGTGGTGGCGACGATGATCAGATCCACCTCGTCGGCGCGGCGTCCGGCAGCGGCCAGCGCTCGCTCGGCGGCCTTGGCCGCCATATCCGAAGTCGCTTCGTTCTCGGCCGCGTAGCGCCGGCTGCGGATGCCCGTGCGCTCTGTGATCCATTCATCGCTGGTGTCGACGGTCTGGGCCAATTCGGCGTTGCTGACCGCGCGTTCCGGCAGGTAGCCCCCGACGCCGGTGATGGCGCTGCGAAGAACTGAACTCAATGGGCGGTCTCCACGGCGGCCGGACCATGACCGGCGTCGGGGAGAACGGCCGCAAACTGCTTCATATGGCGTTCGATCTGTTTGTCGTAATCGCTGTCAGCCATGTCCACAGCAACCTTGATCGCGTTGGCGAACCCGCGCGCGTCCGTTCCACCGTGGCTTTTGACCACGATTCCGTTCAGACCGAGCAACGGACCGCCATTGACCAGACTGGTGTCGAGCCGCTCGCTCATTTTGCGCAGGGCTGGGCCCGCGATGAGGGCCCCGAGCTTGGCCTGAAAGCTGGAGGTGAAGGCGTCGCGCAGCACCTGACGCACGAAGCGGGCGGTGCCTTCGGCGGTCTTCAGGGCGATGTTGCCGGAAAAGCCGTCGGTCACCACCACATCGACCGTGCCCTTGGCGATGTCGTCGCCCTCCACAAAGCCGCGATAATCAAGATCAGAGTCCCGCCGTGCGCAGCAGCCGATGGGCCTCGCGCACTTCCTCATGCCCCTTTTGCTCCTCCGAACCGACATTGAGCAATCCGATGCTGGGACGTTCGGCGCCGTGGACCGCGCGGTGGAACGCTTCGCCCATGATGGCGAACTCCACCAGCTGAGCGGCGTCGCTGGTGACGTTGGCGCCGACATCGAGCACGGCGGAGGCGCCCCTCAGCGTCGGCCAGGAGGCGACGATCGCGGGGCGGTCCAGGCCGCCCATCATGCGCAACTGAAGCTTGGAGATCGCCATCAGGGCGCCGGTGTTGCCGCTGGAGACCGCCGCCCTCGCCTGTCCCTCGCGCACGGCTTGCACGCAGTTCCACAAACTCGAGCCCTTGCCCCGCCGAACTGCGTGCGCGGCCTTCTCGTCGGAGGCGATCACCTTGTCCGTATGGCGCACTTCGCAGGCGGCGGCCGCCGCCGGAAGCTTGGCCAGTTCCGCGTTGATCCTGGCCTCGTCGCCGTGCAGCAGAAAGCGCGGCGCGCGCGATCCCAGCCGTTCGATAGCCAGGGCCACGCCCGGGGCGACCACGGCCGGCCCGTGGTCGCCTCCCATGGCGTCGATGGAGATTACGTTCGTTTTGGACACGCCGCGCTGCGCCCTCCCAATGACCGCCGGACCCTACAGGGACATGGCGGCGATGCAAGAGCGCCTAAGACTTGCCCTTCGGATCCTTCAGCCGCGCGAGGACGGCGAAGGGCGAAGGCTCAGACGGACCCGGCGGCGGCTCGAACGCGACGCCGGGCTTGCGCGGGAACGGATCGATCGCGAGGGACAGGTCCTCCAACACATAGGCGCCCAGCGGCAAAACGCCGTCGCTGATTTCATCGGGCGGATCATCCGCTTCCGGGTCCAATTCGAGCTCATGTTCCGGCTCGGCCGAAAGAGCCGGTGATCCGCTGGGTACCGCCCGCACGGACAAAGCCCCCCCAAGGCCGTCTCGAACGGCTCCAAGGTGACCCCGCAGGTCTGAACGATGACCGCGGTCCACGGTCCTTCGATCTGCGCCCCGTCCAGCCAGGGCGTGATCCGCAGCCTGGCCTCCAGGGACTTGAGTTCGACCAGATCCAGCACCTCGGCGATGCGCGCCCGCGCCGGACCCTCGGCGACAAGCCGCCGCTCAATCGCCCCGCGCCCCAGTTCGTGCAGAGACAAGCCCACCGGCCATGCCCCCGCAACGCCGTCGTCTAGTTTTCGATCTTCGGCCATGCGGCCTCTCCGTTCAAAAGCCTGTCCAAAGACTGGCCGGCCAGAGCGCCTTCCGCCCGAACCGCATAATCGACCAGCGCCGGAATGTTTGCGCCCTGCGCTCCAAGCGTGCGGCCGATGACCGCAGACAGGGCCCCGTGATCGGGCGAGGCCTCCAGCGCCTGATCATAGGATTTGACGCGGCCATAGAAGGCCTCGCCCAATTTTCGCATCTTCTTACCCACCGAAAGATCGCCCACGCCCATCTCTCGTAAGGCGTCGTCCAGTCCCCGCACATAGGCGTCGAACAGCCCTTGACCGGTCTCCGCGGCCTGGGGCCCCTGACGCTTCAACCGCCGAAGCAGCAGCACCACATGCAGTGTGTAGAGCTCAAAGCGCCCCTCCGCGGTGTCGGCCGCGCCCAGGCGCTCGTAGAAAATCGGCTGACGCGCCTGGGCGACCGCGGCGACGTATAGCTTGCGGCCGGCCAGGACGGCGGGACGCGGCCCAAACAGGCGGCCCAGGATCATCATGTTTTCCTTTTTCCGGCGTCCGTCCAAGTTTAGCCGCGAGCCCGGCGCATATCCTCGCCCGGCCCGCCCGCTGTGAACGTCATTGAACTAAGGGCGTCGGGACGTTAGGTCAAAGGCTGGACATCATGAGCAAGAAGCAATCGATGCTGCGCCGACCCGCCTTCGCCTTATTCGCCGCCGCCGCCCTCTCCGGCGCCCTGGTCGTCGGCTGCGCGCCCATTCGCGAAACCAACGGCTATCAGGCCATAGAACACAAGCCCGCCGACACGAAGGTGGGCGTGGACACCAAGTCCACCGTGCTGGACGCCCTGGGCAGCCCCTCGGCGGTTTCGACCTTCGATCCCAACGTCTGGTTCTATATAAGTCAAGCGGACCAATCAGATGTCGTTTCACGCCATTCGCGTGACCCGTCGCAGCGTGATCCAAATCACCTTCGACAAGGACAGCGAAAAGGTCACCGACGTGAAGGCCTTCAGCCTAAAGGACGGCAAGGTCATCGCCTACAATACCCGTGAGACGCCCACGCGCGGACGTGAACTGTCGGTGATCGAACAGCTCCTGGGCAACGTCGGCCGCGGCTCGTTGATCCCCCCCACCGAACCGGCCCCCGGCCAACGGCCCGGCCCTTAGAGCGCATCTGATCCTGCAATGAAAAACGCCCCGGAAGCCAATTCCGGGGCGTTCTTGTTCGAGCGATCAGCGGGCGGCCTCTATTGCCGCGCCAGCACCGCCAGCAGCAGCAAGGCCACGATGTTGGTGATCTTGATCATCGGGTTCACCGCCGGACCGGAGGTGTCCTTGTAGGGATCGCCGACGGTGTCGCCGGTCACGGCCGCCTTGTGGGCTTCCGATCCCTTTTTGTGCAAGACGCCGTCGCGGTCGGTGAAGCCTTCCTCGATCACCTTCTTGGCGTTGTCCCAGGCCCCGCCTCCGGAAGTCATCGACACGGCCACGAACAGGCCGGTGACGATCACGCCCATGAGCATGGCGCCCACCGCTGAGAAGGCTTCCGACTTGCCGGCGATGGCCTCGATGACGAAGAACAGCACGATCGGGCTGGCCACGGGCAAGAGCGAAGGCACGATCATTTCCTTGATCGCGGCCTTGGTCAGGATGTCCACCGCGCGCCCGTACTCGGGCTTGACCTTGCCGGTCATGATGCCCGGGTTTTCCCGGAACTGCCGGCGGACCTCCACCACCACCGACTGGGCGGCGCGTCCCACGGCGGTCATGGACATGCCGCCGAACAGGAAGGGCAGCAGGCCCCCGAACAGCAATCCGACCACGACATAGGGATTGGACAGGTCGAAGGCGACCACGCCAAGCCCGTCGAAGAACGAGCCCGGCGCGGCGGTCTTGGCGAAAAAGCTGAGGTCCTGCGTATAGGCCGCGAACAGCACCAGGGCGCCCAGACCCGCCGATCCGATGGCGTAGCCCTTGGTCACGGCCTTGGTGGTGTTGCCCACCGCGTCCAGGGAATCGGTGACAACCCGCACTTCCTTGGGCAGTCCCGCCATTTCGGCGATGCCGCCGGCGTTGTCGGTCACAGGGCCGAAGGCGTCCAGGGCGACGATGAACCCGGCCAGCGACAGCATGGCGGTGGTGGCGACGGCCACCCCGAACAATCCGGCGAGGTTGAAGGTCACCAGGATGCCGGCGATGATGACGATGGCGATGGGGGCCGTGGCCTCCAGCGACATGGCCAGCCCCTGGATAACGTTGGTGCCGTGGCCTGACACGCTCGCCTGGGCGATCGACTGGACCGGCCGAAAGTTCGTGCCGGTGTAGTACTCGGTGATCATCACGATCAGGGCGGTGATCGCCAGCCCCGCGATGGCGCAGGCATACAGGGCCGCGCCGCCGAAGGTCTTGCCGGCCACCGTCAGAGCGTTGGGCGCAAAGTGGGGCACCACGAAGTACAGGGCTGCGGCCGCCAGGACGCCGGTGACGATGAGCCCCTTGTAGAGGGCGGCCATGATGTTGGCCGACTTGCCCAAGCGCACGAAGAAGGCCCCGATGACCGAGGCCACTACGCCCACGGCGCAGATGGCCAGGGGCAACAGCAGCAAGCTGCCGATGTCGGGAGAATCGCGGAACAGGATCGTGGCCAACACCATGGTGGCGACTGTGGTCACCGCGTAGGTCTCGAACAGGTCGGCGGCCATGCCGGCGCAGTCGCCGACGTTGTCGCCCACATTGTCGGCGATGGTCGCGGCGTTGCGGGGGTCGTCCTCGGGAATGCCGGCTTCAACCTTGCCCACCATGTCCCCGCCCACGTCGGCGCCCTTGGTGAAGATGCCGCCGCCCAGGCGCGCGAAAATGGAGATTAGGCTGGCGCCGAAGCCGAGGGAAACCAGGCTGTCGACCACCTCACGGCTGGTGTTCTCCAGCCCCAGGCCCTTGGTCAGCACCGCGTAATAGCCCGCCACGCCCAGCAGGGCGAAGCCGGCGACCAGCATGCCGGTGACCGCGCCGGAGGTGAAGGCCATCTTCAGGCCGCCCGCCAGGCTTTGCGAAGACGCCTGGGCCGTCCTGACGTTGGCGCGCACCGAGATCAGCATGCCCGCGAAGCCCGCCAGACCTGACAGCACCGCGCCGATCAGAAAGCCGACCGGTTGTTCCCAGCCATGGAAGAAGAACGCCAGCAGCGCGACGACAACCACGCCGACCACGGCGATGGTGGCGTACTGGCGGCGAAGGTAGGCCTGGGCCCCTTCCTGGATCGCGGCCGCGATCTCCTGCATCCGCTCGTTGCCGGCCGGGGCCTTGAGCAGGCCGACGGTCTGGACGATTTCGTAAAGCACCGCCAGCAGCCCCGCGGCGATGACCAGTTTAAGACCCATTGTGACGTTGTCCCTTCATACCTGTTTCACGCCGCACGAGGCGGCGGCTGGGCCGAACGGCCCGCCCGATCGTCGTCCTGCGCTCCCTCCGGCGTCGGTTGGGCGAACGGACGGCGGACCCTGCCAAATGTGAAGGCCCGGCGCAACCGCTTGTGATTAAGGGATCAATTCCGGCCCACGCGCGGCGGTCGCCGTCGACGGCAGGCCGGTGCGGTGCTGAGGGACCTGTTTGACGACCTCCACCTGACGCACGACGCCGCGGCCGACGATGGCGACGGCGTCATTCATCACCTCCGCGCGAACCCGTCCTTCGTCCACGCGGGTGTAGTCGCTCGCCAGGGTGAAGGGCGCGCGGTGAGCGGCTCTCACCAGGGCGTCGCGGAAGAACGGCTCCTTGGCTCTGACCGCCGATCCGTCCACGCCCGCCGCCAGATCGAGTTTGACCGTGACGAACACGTAGTTGATCAGACGTCCGTTGACGACGATGGGCATGGCCACTGACGCGAGTTGAACCGTGGCCGGCGGCGCCGGCGCATCGGCGGCCGACGCCGCAAAAGCCAGCGCCATGGCGACCAGCCCCAAGCATCCCGCAGTCAAACTTGCCGAGGTCCGTCCTCTGAACACGTTCGCCCTCTGAGTCAGCTGTGCCGATAGCCCGGCTCAATGACGGGAATTTCCCGCCCCTCCAAGACAACTCGCACCCCCTGTCCTTGCACCACCTGGCCGATAACCGTCAATGCGAGGCCGCGCCGGGCGGCCTCGGCGATCATCGCCGGCGCGTCGTCCGCGGCGAGGGTGAGGACAAGTTCATAGTCGTCTCCTCCGGTGGCCAGCGTCAGCCGGGCCTGCGCCCTGTCGGTGCTTTGGGCGATGTAGTCGCGTCCGGCCGGCGAAAGCGGGACGCGGGCCAGGTCAAGTTCGATCGCCACATCGCTCGCGCGCGCGATATGGCCCGCGTCAGCGATGAGTCCGTCGGACACGTCCGCCGCCGCATGCGCGCCTGCGCGAAGGGCCTCGCACAGAACCAAACGAGGCTCTGGCGTTCGGTAGCGGGCCAGGACGCTCTTGGCGTTGGGCTGGCCCACGTTTTTCACCCGACGCCAGGGCGACCTGAAGCCCAAGCCAGCCGTCGCCGATCTGTCCGCTGACCAGCACCAAATCGCCAGGCCGCGCGCCTGAGCGAAGCACCGCCCGTCCCGCCGGGACCCGGCCGAGCATGGTGGCGCTGAGCGTGAACGGTCCCGGGGTGGAGACGGTGTCGCCGCCCAGAAGCCTCAGCCCGAAGAGCGTCCTGATCGCGGCGCAGACCCGCGGCGAAGGCCTCCGCTCGGACCAGCCGCAGCGGGCGGGCCACGCAATCGTCAGAAAATAGCCGTAGGGCTCGGCTCCCATGGCGGCCAGGTCCGACAGGTTCGCCCGCAGCAGTTTGCCCGCCACCAGGTCCAGGGGATCGGACGACAGAAAATGCACGCCCTCGACGATCATGTCCGCCGTGACCACCAAGTCCTCGTCCGGCCTCGGCGCCAGCACGGCGGCGTCGTCCAACAGATCCAGGGCCTCGGGCGCGCCGTCCGTCAACGGGCGCATCAGCCGCGCGATCAGGTCGAACTCGTCGACCGCCTTGGCGTCGGGATCAGCTTTGCTCATCGGACGGCGGCGGGCGATCGCGCGCGATGGCGTCCAGCGCGGCGTTGACGAAGCCGGGCTCGGGCCCTTCAAAAAAGGACTTGGCCAACTCCACGTACTCATCGATGGCCACTTCCACCGGCACGTCCGGGCGCTCGGTCAACTCGAAAGCGCCGGCCCGCAGAATGGCGCGCAGCGTGGCGTCGAGCCGCTCCAGCCTCCAGCCGGCCGCAAGATGCCTGGCGATCGCCTGATCGACGGCGAATTGGTCCTTCACAACGCCGCGCACGATCTGGCCGAAGAAGACCTCATCGGCCTCGGCCAAGGGTGAGCCCTCCATGTCCGCGCCGAAACGGTGGTCGGAAAACTCACGCACGACGGCCTCCACCCCCGCGCCGGCCGTCTCCATCTGATAGAGCGCCTGCAACCGCGGCGAGTCTGGCGACCGATCGGGCCTGCCGGCCGTTCATCGAATTTGGCCGAACAGGCGCCGCTTCAGGGCAATCATGTCCAGGCAGGCGCGCGCCGCCGATCCGCCCTTGTCTCCTTGCGAGCGCCGGGCGCGCGCCCATGCCTGCTCGGAGTCTTCCACGGTCAGCACGCCGTAGCCGATGGCCAGGTTCTTGTTCATGGACAGATCCATCAGGCCCCGCGCCGACTCTCCGCAGACGTAATCGTAATGGGTGGTCTCGCCGCGGATCACGCAGCCCAGGGCCACGAAGCCATCATAGCGCACCCCGGCCGGGCGGTGCGCGGCTTCGTGCGCCAGGGCCACCGCCGCGGGCAGTTCGAAAGCCCCCGGGACGCTAATCACGTCGTATTCGGCGCCATAGGCTTGCAGGGCGTCGGCGGCGCCGGCCAGCATCTCGTCGGCGATCTCGGCATAGAATCGGGCCTCGACGATCAGCACGCGCAGATTGTCCGCCATCATGGTTCAGCTCTCCGTCGTCGAGGTCGGCACGGCGACGCGGCCGACGATCTTCAGGCCGTAGCCCTCCAGTCCCGCCGGCTTGGCGGTCAGGTTGCTCATCAGGATCATGTCGCGCACGCCCAGGTCGAGCAGGATCTGCGCGCCCACGCCGTACTGACGCAATGATCTCTGGCCCATGTATTCGGCGTGGCTGTGGCCCAATCGCTCGGACAACGGGCCCGCATCGCGCAGGAAGACCGCCACGCTGGGCCCATCATGCCTGGCCAAGGCCTCCAGGGCGGCGGGAACATAGGTGCGCCGCGCTTCGGTGCGGCCCAGAACGTCGGCGAAAAAGTCCACCGCGTGCATCCGCACCAGAATTTCCTTGTCGGGTTGGATGTGGCCCCGGATCAGGGCCGCGTGCTCGGAACCGTCGAGCAGATTGCGGTAAATGATCAGGCGGAACTCCCCGCCGTAGACGCTGGTGAAGGGCTGATCGAGCACCCGTTCGACATATTTTTCGTTGCGGCGGCGGTAGGCGATCAGATCGGCGATCGTCCCGATCTTCAGGCCGTGCATCTGGGCGAAGGCGATCAAATCCGGCAAGCGGGCCATGGACCCGTCGTCGTTCATCACCTCGCAGATCACGCCCGCGGGAAAAAGGCCCGCCAAACGCGAGATGTCCACCGCCGCCTCGGTGTGTCCGGCCCGCACGAGAACGCCGCCGTCCTTGGCCACCAACGGGAACACATGTCCCGGACTGACGATGTCGTCCGGTCCCTTGGTCGGATCGATGGCCACGGCCACGGTGCGGGCCCGGTCGTGAGCAGAAATGCCGGTGGTCACTCCCTCCTTGGCCTCAATGGAAACGGTGAAGGCCGTCCCATGCTCCGCCTGGTTCTCGAAGGCCATGGGCGACAGACGCAACTCCTTGGCCCGCGCAGGCGTGATCGCCAGACAAATCAGGCCGCGCGCATGCTTGGCCATGAAATTGATCTGCTCGGGGGTGGCCATCTGAGCGGGGATGATGACATCGCCCTCGTTTTCGCGGTCCTCCGCGTCCACCAGGATGTAGGGCGGCCCTGTCGGGCGTCCTCGATGATGTCCTCGATGGGCGAAATGGGATCGTCGGAATTCATGGCCTGGATCTTTCGGCGCGGTCTAAAGGGTTTCGCGCCAACGCGCCACGTAGCGAGCGAGGATATCGATCTCCAGATTGACCTTCCCGCCGCTCGCCAGTCGGCCGAGGGTGGTTTGGGTCCAGGTGTGGGGGATGATGTTCACCGCGAACACGTCGTCGTTCACGGTGTTGACGGTGAGGGACACGCCGTCGATTGCGACCGATCCCTTGGAGGCGATGAAGCGATGCAGCGGCCGCGGCGCCCTGAAGTCGATCCGATGCGATCCGCCCTCGGGCGTGACGGACAGCACCTGGGCGACTGCGTCCACATGGCCGGTCACGATATGTCCGCCCAACTCATCGCCCAGCCGCGCCGCGCGCTCCAAATTCACGGGATGGCCGACGGTCCATTCGCCCAAGGTGGTGGCCGACAGGGTCTCGCCTGAGGCTTCCACCGCGAACCAGTCCCAGCCTTTCTCCACCACCGTCAGGCAACAACCCGCGTGGCTGATCGAAGCTCCGATCTCGATGCCGGCGACATCGTAGTGGGTCTCGATCTCGAATTCGGCGGTCGCGCGCCGTGTCGCGCACGTCGCGCACCCGCCCCACGTCGGTGACGATGCCCGTGAACATTCAGTCCCTCTCGTACCGTTCCCAAAGGTCGGGCCCGACCGGCTTGACGCCGAGCCGCTTGAAGCTTGGGGCCTCGGCCAGGCGGTGCAAGGCCAAGACCCCCACCGCGGGCCGTCCCGCCGCGCCCAGTATGATGGGCGCGCGGAACCACTCAATCCTGTCCACCAGGCCTCGGGCGAGAAAGCTGGCCGCCACGCGGCCCCCGCCTTCGATCAGGATCCGGTTGAGCCCGGCCTCGGCCAGAACGTCGAGCACGACGCGGGGATGGGGACGTCCATCGGAGTCGGCAGTCACTTGGATCACCGTCACGCCGAGGATGGCCAGCCCGGCGGTGGGCGGACTGGTGGTGACGGCCAAGGTGCGAACCTGCTTGGCCGTCCTGGCGAGCTTGGAGCCCATCGGCAGCCGCTGACGGCTGTCGAGCACCACCCTGGCGGGCTGAGACCCCTTGTAGCCTTCCAATCGGACGGTGAGTTCCGGATCGTCGGCTATGGCCGTCTCCACGCCGACCAGCACCGCGTCATGGTTGGCGCGCAACTGATGGCCGACCCGGCGCGACTCCCCGCAGGTGATCCACCGGCTCTCGCCCGAGGCCGTGGCGATACGACCGTCCAAGGAGGTGGCGAGCTTGAGCGTAACGCCGCGCGGGGCGGCCATCACCCCGCCTCGGTCTCGTCGCTGAGGCCTTCTTCGCCCAGGAAACGCGCGAAGTCCTGCGTCTCGCGGAAGTCGCGGTAGACCGAGGCGTAGCGGACATAGGCGACCTCGTCCAAGGCCTTGAGCGCCTTCATCACCATCTCGCCCACGACATGGGACGGCAACTCCGTCTCGCCCAGACTTTCCAGCTGGCGCACGATGCCCGAGACCATCCGCTCGACCCGTTCGGGGTCCACCGGCCGCTTGCGAAGGGCGATGGAAATGGAGCGCACAAGCTTTTCGCGGTCGAAGGGCGCGCGGCGTCCCGACCGCTTGACGATGGTCAGCTCGCGCAACTGCACCCGTTCGAAGGTGGTGAAACGACCGCCGCAGGCCGGACACAGGCGCCGGCGCCGGATCGCCGCGCCATCCTCCGACGGCCGCGAATCCTTCACCTGGCTTTCGAGTTCACCACAAAACGGGCAGCGCACGGATCAGGGCTCCTTGCCGTCCAACCTAGTCGGCTCAAGCGTAGATAGGAAACCGGGCGGTTATGTCGAGCACTTCGTTGCGCACCTTCTGTTCCACCGCGCTGTCACCCTCGCCATTGCCGATGGCGTCGACCACCTCCACGATGAGTTGCCCGATGCGGCGAAATTCCGCTGGACCGAAGCCGCGCGTGGTTCCGGCGGGCGTCCCGAGGCGGATCCCGGACGTCACGAACGGCTTTTCCGGATCGTAAGGGATGGCGTTCTTGTTGCAGGTGATGTTCGCGCGCCCAAGCGCCGCCTCCGCCGCCTTGCCGGTGGCCCTCTTCGGCCGAAGGTCCACCAGCATCAGATGGTTGTCCGTACCGCCGGAAACGATGTCCAGCCCCTCGGCGCGGAGGGTCTCGGCCAGAACCTTGGCGTTTTCCACCACGTTGCGGGCGTAGATTTTGAACTCGGGCTGCAAGGCTTCCTTGAAGGCCACCGCCTTGGCGGCAATCACATGCATGAGCGGTCCGCCCTGCAGGCCCGGAAAAATCGCCGAGTTGAACTTCTTGGCGAGGTCCTCGTCGTTGGTGAGAATGAGGCCTCCGCGCGGCCCGCGCAGCGATTTATGCGTGGTGGTCGTAACCACATGGGCATGGGGCACGGGATTGGGGTGAACCCCGCCCGCGACCAGGCCGGCGAAGTGCGCCATGTCCACCATCAGATAGGCTCCGACCTCGTCGGCGATCCGGCGGAAGGCGGCGAAATCCCACAGTCTCGAATAGGCGCTGCCCCCGGCGATAATCAGCTTGGGCCGATGTTCGCGCGCCAGGCTTGCGATCTCGTCCATGTCCAGCCGCTGGTCCTCGCGGCGCACGCCATAGAATACCGGCTTGAACCATTTGCCGCTCATGTTGACCGGCGAGCCGTGGGTCAGATGTCCGCCGGCGGCCAGGTCCAGACCCATGATGGTGTCGCCCGGAGTGAGCAGGGCCAGGAACACCGCCTGGTTCATCTGGCTGCCAGAGTTGGGCTGCACATTGGCGAATTTGGCGTCGAACAGCTGTTTGGCGCGCTCTATGGCCAAGGTCTCTATGATGTCGACATATTCGCAGCCGCCGTAATAGCGCTTTCCGGGATAGCCCTCGGCGTACTTGTTGGTGAGGATCGAGCCCTGGGCCTGGAGCACCGCCTTGGACACGATGTTCTCAGAGGCGATCAGTTCGATCTCATGCTGCTGGCGGCCCAGTTCCTTGCCGATAGCGGAGAACACCTCCGGATCTGCCCGTTCCAAATCGCACCCGAAAAACGCATCCTGCGGAGCCACGGCGGAGGACGCTGGCGAAGACATGGTCATGCCCTTTCGTTCGGGACCGCCGGACGGCCGACGGATTCGTTGACTGGTCCCTGTCTTTAACCGCCCATGAGCAGGGATCAATCCATCGGCTGAACAAGTTTCCCGTGGACTGAAGGAACCGCCCGACAACTCGCGCGTTGGCTGTGCTCGCACTGAGCAGCCGAGGGGCGTGATTGGAGCGACCGCCTTCCCCAAGGTGGGGGCGGCGTGGGGAGATAGCAACACGGACAGAAAGAATGACGGTAACGACCAATTCGCCCAATGCGTCCCACGAAGAGAGGCTTCGATGGAGCGCTGACATTGTTGCAGCCTACGTGGCGCAGAACACCCTTCCCACCGCCTCGATCCCTGAACTGATCCGGACCGTTTATGGCGCTCTGGGCGGCCTGGGCGCCGCCGCACCCAAGATCGGCGAGAAACAAAAACCCGCCGTGCCCATCTCGCGCTCGATCCACCAGGACTACATCGTCTGCCTGGAGGACGGCAAACAATTGAAAATGCTCAAGCGCTACCTGCGCTCGCGCTACGACATGACCCCCGAGGACTATCGCCGCAAGTGGGGTCTGCCGCCGGACTATCCCATGGTCGCCCCGGCCTACGCCGCCCGGCGGTCCGACTTCGCCAAGAAAATCGGCCTCGGCCGAGGCGTGCGTCGGCGCCGGGAACGCGCGGTCTAAGGCCGGCCGCTATTTCGGTTCGCGCTTACCGGCGGTTGGGCCCATGCCGACGATATAGATGACGGCCGGTTCATCCTTGGCGCCGTCATAGTGGTATTGGTTGGCGAGGTCGGTGACGAAGGTGCCCGGCTTGACCGGGACCATGGTGTCGGGGCTGTAATTGGTTCCGGAGTTGACCCACCAGGTTCCCGACAGCACCCAGACGTAACGATCATACGGATGGGTGTGCGGGCGCGAGCCGGTGTGCGGCGGCCACTTGATGACGATGCCGTAGAGCCCCGGCTTGTCCGGATCGCCGAACACGCTCGCCTGCTGCGGCCCGCCGGGCTTGCCCTTGAAGTCGAGCTTGTCCATGGGAACAAGGCTGACCATCGAAGGGTCGATGGCGGCTCTAGCCAGCGTCGCGGCGCTCAGGCCTGCGGTCAGCGCAACCAGGATGGCTGCCAGTTTGAGATGTTTAAAGGTCATCGCGAACTCCCTTGGCGTTTCTGCCCGGCCACGCTGGCCGGGATTTGTCAGGAGCCTGTTCTGAAAACGCCCGGCGCGCAACACGCCTGAGGCAACCCGCCGACGGCCTAAGCCGCAAGCGTTATTTTTCTTCGCGATTGAAGCTGGTCTGCGGACCCATGCCGACGATGTAGATCATCGCCGGCTCGTCCTTGGCGCCGTCATAATGAATCTGGCCGGCATAGTGGGTGACCATGGCCCCGGGCTTGACCGGCGACATGGAGTTGGGATCGAACTTTGCGCCCGTTCCCACCCACCATGTCCCGGACAGGACGGTGATGTAGCGATCATTCAGGTGAATGTGGGGCCGCGAGTTGGTGTGCGGCGGCCATTTGATAATGATGCCGTACAGGCCATCGCCGTCCGGATCGCCAAACACCACCGCCGTCTGCGGTCCGCCGGGCTTGCCCTTGAATTGCAGTTTTTCGATCGGGACGATGGAAATCGCCTTGGCGTCCAGATCGGCCCGCGCGATGTCCGAAATGCTGGCCCGGGCGGCCGGCGCAACGCAAAAAGCCGCAGCCAAGGCGACAATGAAGGCCGCCAATCCTGCGCGAGCGTTCGCCATCATTCTTCTCCCATTGCACGTTATCTGACGCGGCCTGTCCGACCGCGACTTGTCGTCAACGTCTAATGAATTGAGTTGAGGCGCAAGGCGCAAGCGCGCAGGTTAGGCCGCGTGCCCGCCCATCCGCTTGACGTTGCAGCGCGCCCACAGAGCGTCCATCGCCTGAACCAGATCGCGCATCATCTCGTCGGTGTGGAACGGCGTGGGCGTAAAGCGCAGGCGCTCGGTTCCCTTAGGCACGGTCGGATAGTTGATCGGCTGCACATAGACGCCGTGCTCATTGAGCAGCACGTCCGAAATCAGCTTGGTGTGCACCGGATCGCCCACCAGCACCGGCACGATATGGCTGACCGAGGGCATGACCGGCAGGCCGGCGGCCTTGAACATGGCTTTCAGGCGCGCCGCGCGCTCCTGATGGGCCTCGCGCACCTCGTTGTGCTCTTTCAGCCAGGCCACCGACGCCTTGGCGCCCGCCGTCAAGGCCGGCGGTAGGGAGGTGGTGAAGATGAAGCCCGAGGCGTAGGAGCGGATGGCGTCGATCAGGCTGGCCGTGCCGGTGATGTATCCGCCCATCACGCCGAACGCCTTGCCCAGCGTGCCTTCAATGATGTCGATACGGTGCATGGCGCCGTCGCGTTCGGCCACCCCGCCGCCGCGCTTGCCGTACATGCCCACGGCATGGACTTCGTCCAGATAGGTCATGGCGCCATAGCGCTCGGCCAGATCGGCCACGCCGTTGATGTCAGCGATGTCGCCGTCCATGGAATAGACGCTCTCGAAGGCGATCAGCTTGGGCGCGTCCGCCGGCGCGGCCTTGAGCAGGTCTTCCAGGTGCGCCAGATCGTTGTGACGCCAAACGTGCTTGGCGCAGCGGCCGTGGCGGATGCCGGCGATCATGGAGGCGTGGTTGAAGGCGTCGGAGAAGATGATCAGGTTCGGCAGAACCGTCTGCAGGGTTTCCAGCGTCGCCTCGTTGGACACATAGCCCGAGGTGAACAGCAGGGCCGCTTCCTTGCCGTGCAGATCGGCCAGCTCGGCCTCAAGTTCGACGTGGTGATGGTTGGTGCCGGAGATGTTGCGCGTTCCGCCCGACCCCGAGCCCACCTGGTCGATGGCCTCGTGCATCGCGTTCAGCACAACGGGGTTTTGCCCTTGGCCCAGGTAGTCGTTGGAACACCACACGACCACTTCGCGTTCTTCGCGTCCGTCCGGACCAGTCCAGATGGCCTTGGGAAACTGACCGCGCAGCCGCTTGAGGTCGGCGAACACGCGATAACGGCCCTCGGCCTTCACCTGTTGCACGGCGGCGGCGAAGGCCCCCTGGTAATCGAACTTGGAATCCATAACGCTCTTGATCCCTGACGCTGCTAACCTCTGCACCTTGTACCGGCCGGTTGCGCGGCGGCTTTGTCGCATATCAAATAAGTTCATGTCCATGCTGAGGCCATTGATCCGGACGGGGAAATTGACCGCTTGCGACAATATAACCGTGCAGCCCGCCCCCTGAACGCCGGCTGAATCCGGCTCAACCCCGTTGGAGTTGTCCATGACCGCGGTTCCGCCGACCCTGACGCCGGCTCCGCAGGCTGAATTCGACCCCGATCGCGGCGTACTGGCAGCCTATATCGGCTATGGCCTGTTGCTGATCAGCCTGTTCACCGGCGGCGTGAGTGGCTTTGTCGCCATGATCTTGGCTTACGATCGCAAGGGACAGTCTGCTCCGATCCCCGCCAGCCATTTCCAATTCCAGCTGAAAATCTTCTGGATCTGTTTCGCCCTCGTGCTGTCGGCCGGCGCCCTTTGGCTGGGGGCGCTGATGAGTCTGCTCGGCGCCGGGGCCCTGCCCCATCCCATGCTGCGCGGCCAGCCGGACGCCCAGCTGGTGCGACTCGCCGGCGCCTGGCCCCAATCGGCCCAGGTGCAGACTTGGAGCTACGGCTTCGAAGTGCATCCCGTCCGTTTGCCCGCCGCCACGACCTTCCAGATGACCGCCGGCGCCGTGCTGCTGGCGGGCGCCACTCTGTTCAGCTGGATCGGACCGATCTACGGCGTCGCCCGCCTCGCCGCCGGCCGCCCGATTGGCCAGTTGCGCGATGGGATTGTATAAGCCCGCGCCATGAGCAAAGCCCCCCTCGCTGCCTATCCCGCCCTGCGTCCACGCCGCCTGCGCCAGGCCGACTGGGTCCGACGTCTGGTGCGCGAAACCGTGGTCTGAGCCCGTCAGACCTGATCTGGTCGCTGGTGGTGCATGACGGCCCGCAGGCGCGCATTCCGGTGGCGTCCATGCCGGGCGTTGACCGGCTGTCGGTGAGCGAAGCGGCCAAGGCCGCCGTTCAGGCGCGCGGCCTAGGCATTCCGGCCATCGCCGTCTTTCCCTACATCGACGGCGAGAAGAAGGACGCCCGCGGCTCCATCGCCTCCGATCCGGACGGCCTGATCGCCCGCGCGGTCAAGGCCATGAAGGACGCCGCGCCCGAGGTGGGAATCATGTGCGATGTGGCGCTGGACCCCTTTACCGATCACGGCCACGACGGGCTGCTGGAGAACGGCCGCGTCCTCAATGACCCGACCATCGAGCGACTCGTCGAGCAGGGTCTGATGCAGGCTCGGGCCGGGGCCGACATCCTGGCGCCGTCGGACATGATGGACGGCCGCGTCGGCGCCCTGCGCGCCGCCCTGGAAGGCGCGGGCCTGCAGGACGTGATGATCATGGCCTACGCCGCCAAGTACGCCTCGGCCTTCTACGGCCCCTATCGCGAGGCGATCGGCTCGGCCAAGGCGCTGCAGGGCGACAAGCGCACCTATCAGATGGACCCGGCCAACACCGACGAGGCTCTGCGCGAAGTGGCTTTGGACATCGCCGAGGGGGCGGACATGGTCATGGTCAAACCCGGCATGCCCTATCTCGACATCGTACGCCGGGTGGTGGAGGCCTTCGCCATGCCGACCTTCGCCTATCAGGTGTCGGGCGAGTACGCGATGCTGATGGCCGCGGCCCAGAACGGCTGGATCGAAGAGGAGCGGGCGATCCTCGAATCGCTCACCGCCTTCAAGCGCGCGGGCTGCGCCGGGATCATCACCTACTTCGCGCCGCGCGCGGCCCAGCTTCTGGGCGCTTGACCTAGCGCATTGCCAAGCCCGCCAATTGCCTTACGCTTCCGACAAAGCCCTTAGAGGCTATGGGAGGAGCCGCATGAACCCCTGGACGGTGCTGACCAGCGTCCTTGCGCTGTTGTTCTATTTCGCCACCGGCGCGAACGTGGCGCGCCAGCGGCACAAGCACGGCGTGCTGGCGCCGGCCATGTCCGGCCATCCCCTGGTCGAGCGCGCCATCAGGGTCCAGGGCAACACCCTGGAGTGGCTGGTGATCTTCCTGCCGTCCCTGTGGATGTTTTCGTCCTACTGGAGCCCGCTCATTGGGGCGGCGCTGGGATTGGTCTGGATCATCGGCCGGGCGCTCTACTTGGCCGGCTACATGCGCGACGTGAAGAGCCGCGCGGCCGGCTTCGGAATCCAGCTCCTGGCGACTTTCATCCTGCTGCTCGCAGCCGCCGTCGCCGCCGTCAGGGCCTTGCCGGTCAGTTGAAACCGCCGAGCGAATTTTTGAGTTCGCCGGCCCGGCCGCCTGAATTGCAAACCGCATCTTAACGTCCGTCGACCATGGTCGCGGATGACTAAGGTTAATGCGGTCCGGGACGGCGGGTATGGCTTTCGGCGGCGGTGAACGCCCGATCATCATCAAGAAGGTCAAGAAGGTGGTCGGCGGCGGCCATCACGGCGGCGCGTGGAAGGTGGCCTACGCCGACTTCGTGACGGCCATGATGGCCTTCTTCCTGCTCATGTGGCTGATCAACGTCACTTCGCCCGACCAGAAGCGCGGCATCGCCGACTATTTCGCCCCCGCCAGCGTGTCGGCCTCAAGCTCGGGCGCCGGCGGCATCTTGGCCGGCACGGCGCTGGGCGACGACGGCGCCAAAGGCTCAGGCTCCATGTCGGTGGTGCAGCAGCTCTCGCCCGAAGCGCCCAAGACCACCACCGATCAGGGCGCAAGCGCCAAACAGGCCAACGTCGATCAGGCCAGCGAACAGGCCTTGAAGGAAGCCCTGGCCAAACGCGAGGAACAGGCCTTCCAGAGCGCGGCGGAATCCCTGCGTCAGGCCATGCAGAACATGCCCGAGCTGGCCGAGCTGTCCAAGCAGATCCTGGTGGACCAGACGCCCGAAGGCCTACGCATCCAGCTGGTCGATCAGGAAGGACGCTCGATGTTCGACCAGGGCTCGACCCGGCCCAACGACCGGGCGCGCGTGCTGCTGAGGGCGGTGGCGCGGGTGATCAACCAGCTGCCCAATCGCCTGACCATTTCCGGCCACACCAGCGCCAGCGCCGACGGCGGAAAGCCCGCGTCCGACTGGCAGCTGTCCTCGGGCCGGGCCGACGCGTCGCGGCAAATCCTGCAGGAGGCGGGCGTGGACCCGGACCGCATCTATCAGGTGTCCGGCAAGGCGGATTCCGATCCGCTGTTTCCCGACGACCCTACCCTGCCGGGAAATCGTCGCATTGCGATTGTATTGCTGCGCGATGCGCCCGTTTTGCCGCCCAATTCGTGAATCGGAATTCCATTTTAGGGTGCGCCATCTTGCGGAGACGACGGGGGATGCGCACTAATCTATAGGCTGGCTGAGTCCTGAAGGGGGACAGGCCAAGGCTTACTTGAAGGCGACGCGTTGACTTCAGCATTTCGCACCCCGTCAGCTTCGATTCTTCCTCACGGCCCCCTCGCCGTGCCCCTATCTGCCTGACCGCGAAGAGCGCAAGGTGTTCGCCCACCTGCCCCTGTCGGACGGACCCGGCGTCAACGACGCCTTGACCCAAGTGGGCTTCCGCCGCTCCCAGAACATCGCCTACCGACCCGCCTGCGAAACCTGCGACGCCTGCATCTCCGCACGGCTGCCGGCCAGCGACTATCCCTTCACCCGCTCCGAACGGCGCGTGCTGGACCGCAACGGCGACCTGTCGCGCCATCTGGTGGAGGCCGAGGCGACCATGGAGCAGTTCGACCTGCTCCGCCGCTATCTGCTCACCCGCCACGCCCACGGCGGCATGGCCGACATGACTTGGCCCGACTATGTGGCCATGGTCGAGGATACGGCCGTCCGCACCCATGTGATCGAATATCGCATGCCCTCGGGCGACCGGGGTCCGGGCGATCTGGTCGCCTGCGTTTTGGTCGACATCCTCGGCGACGGCCTGTCGCTGGTCTACAGCTTCTATGATCCGGACATGAGCCGGCGCAGCCTGGGCTCCTTCGTCATCCTGGACCACGTTGTCCAGGCCCGCCTGGCCGAACTGCCCTATGTCTACCTCGGCTATTGGGTCCCGGGCAGCGTGAAGATGGACTACAAGGCGCGCTTCCGCCCGATCGAGGTGCTCCGGCCCGGCGGCTGGGTGCGGCTCGAGGAGGGCGAGTAAGCCTTCTCCTTCCCTGCGAAGCGGGGAAGGGGGACCACACGGAGTGTGGTGGAAGGGGCTTCTTGCCGTGGTAAAGCCCCCACCACCGCCTTTCAGGCGGTCCCCCTCCCCCGTTCCGCTGCGCTTCACAGGGGAGGAGAAGCCCACCCCTACCCCGGCCTGAACCGCTTGCTCGCCGGAAAGCCCTTGGGCGCCAGCTTGCCCGAGCCCGCGCGTCGGCCCAGCCAATCGCGCCATTCCGGCCAGGCGCGCGTGCGGCCGGCTGCGTCGATCCAGGCCGGTCCCTCGGCGGCGTTAAAGGGCAAGGCGTCACGTAAACCGCCCTCCCGATAAGCCTGCAATTTCACGCCCTTGCCGCGCAACATTTCAGGCAGTTCCTCGAGTTTGAACACCAGGATCTTGCCGTTGTCGCCGATCACGGCCAGATGGTCGCCCACCGCCTCCAGACAGAAGGCCGCGCCGGCCTTGTCCACCGTCAGCACCTGCTTGCCCGCGCGCTTGGACGCGACCGCCTCGTCCTCCGGCAGGATGAAGCCGTAACCGGCCTTGGAGGCGATCACGCGCTTGCGGCCCGGCTTGTGCGCGAACACCGCCAGTATGCCCACCCGGTCGTCCAGCTCGATCATCAGGCGCAGGGGCTCGCCCATGCCGCGCCCTGACGGCAGCTTGTCGCACGGCACGGTGAAGAAGCGGCCGTCCGAGGCGAACACCAGCAGCTTGTCGGTGGTCTCGCAGGGAACCAGGAAGGCCAGCTTGTCGCCCTCCTTGAACTTCAGCTCCGAAGGGTCCTCCACCTTGCCCTTCTGAGCGCGTATCCAGCCGCGCTCGGACAGGATCACGGTGATGGCCTCGCGCACGATCATGGCCTCGGCCGCGGCGGCGGCGTCCACCACCGGCGCATCGGCGAAGGTCGAGCGGCGCTTGCCCAGCGTGGTGTGAACGCCCAGCACCTTCTGCACGTCGCGCAGGCCCACGCCCACCAGGCTCCATTGCTTCTTGTCGGAGTCCAACACCGCCTGGATGCCGTCGCGCTCCTCGGCCAGGGTCGCGTGCTCGCGGCGGATTTCCATCTCTTCCAGCTTGGCCAGCTGGCGCAGGCGGGTGTTCAGGATCGCCTCGGCCTGGATATCGGTCAGGCCGAAGGCGGCGATCAGCTTGGCCTTGGGTTCGTCCTCGAAGCGGACGATGCGGATCACCTCGTCCAGATTGAGATAGACGATCAAAAGGCCGTCCAGGATGTGCAGCCGGGCCTCGATCTTGCCCAGCCGATGGCGCGCGCGCCGCACCAGCACCTCGCGCCGGTGATCCAGAAAGGCCTTGAGCGCCTGCTTCAGGCTCATCACCCCGGGCGTGCCGCGCGCGTCCAGCACGTTCATATTGACCGGGAAGCGGGTCTCCAGGTCCGAGAGCTTGAACAGGCTCTCCATCAGCACCTCGGGCTCGACATTGCGCGACTTGGGCTCGATCACCAGCCGCACGTCCTCGGCGGACTTGTCGCGCACATCGCCCAAAAGCGCGGCCTTCTTGGACTCGATCAGATCGGCCAGCTGCTCGACCAGCTCGGCCTTGCGCACCTGATAGGGAATTTCGGTGATGACGATGACGTAGGTCCCGCGCCCCGTCTCCTCCACCGACCAGCGCGCCCGCGTGCGCACCCCGCCCCGGCCCGTCTCATAAATTTCGTGAATTGAGGCGCGGGGCTCCACGATGATCCCGCCGGTGGGAAAGTCCGGCCCCGGAACCTTCTCCATCAGCGCGTCGGTCGAGGCGTCGGGCTTGGCCAGCAGCAGAAGGCAGGCGTCGATCAGCTCGCCGGCGTTGTGCGGCGGAATGGAGGTGGCCATGCCCACGGCGATGCCGGAGGAGCCGTTGGCCAACAGATTGGGAAAGCCCGAAGGCAGGACGACCGGCTCGTGATCCTCGCCGTCATAGGTGGCGCGGTAATCCACCGCGTCCTCGTCTATGCCGTCCAGCAGGAGCTGCGCCGCCGCCGTCAGCCGACATTCGGTGTAGCGCATGGCCGCGGCGTTATCGCCGTCGATGTTGCCGAAGTTGCCCTGGCCGTCCACCAGCGGATAGCGCTGGGCGAAGTCCTGGGCCAGGCGCACCATGGCCTCATAGACGGCCACGTCCCCGTGCGGGTGAAAGCGGCCGATCACATCGCCCACCACCCGCGCGCACTTCTTGGCCGACCCGGCGGGGTCCAGCCGCATCAGGCTCATGGAATACATCAGCCGCCGATGCACCGGCTTGAGCCCATCGCGCACATCCGGCAGCGCCCGGTTGGTGATGGTCGACAGGGCGTAGGCCAGATACCGCCGCGACAGCGCCTCGCTCAGGGGCTCGTCGATGATGCGGTCGTTGTCGCCACCGCCGCCGTTGGGGGGGAGAAGGGGTTGGTTCATGGGGGGCACAGCATCAGATTCCACCTCGCTCGTCATCCCACGGCCGGTCGAAAGACCGGACCGGGGGACCCAAGCGACAGCTGAGCTTCAGGCCACAGGGTTGGCTCCTGCGCCCTATGAACAACGGGTATGCTTTGGAAATCCCGCTTGGGTCCCCCGGCTCGCCCTGCGGGCGACCGTGGGATGACGACGCCGAGAGTGGACTCACAACCGTCCCGCCTCCCGCAGCTTATCGATCATCCACACCCTCGCCGGCGGCAACGGCCGATTCAGCGGCCCGAACACGAACTGCTCCAGAAAATGCCCGGTCAGGTTCAGCCCCGCGTCCACATCGCCCGCCCCCAGCCCCGCCTGGGCGCCGAGCATGAAGGGCGGCAGGGGCAACAGCTTGTCCTTGTAGGGCTCGCCCGCCGCGGCGCTGACGGCGCGGCCGGTGCGGGGGGAGACGTAGATCAGATCGTCCAGGGCGCCGGTGGCGGCGCAGCGGGTCAGGTCCAGGCCGAAGCCCAGGTCCTGCAGCAGCCCGGCCTCGAAGCGCACATAGACCGCGGGCCAGTCGCGCACGGCGGACAGGGCGGCGATGAAGGCCTCCAGGCCCAGGAAGGCGCCGGGATGAGCCTCGCGCTCGGGCAAGGCGCCGGCGGCAACGGCGGTGGCGGCGGACAGGCCCATCAGGGCCAGGGGATCATCGAACAGCGCCGACGGCCCCTCGCCCACCGGCTCCAGGGACGCCGAGCCCAGCTGCTCGGACAGGCGCGAGCGGTAGCGGACGATGACCCGCGCGCCGGCCTGCAGGAAGGGCTTCATCCGCCGGGACGCGCCCCCCGCGACATGGGCGGCGTGGCGGCCGTGCTCGGCGGTGAGCAGGTCGACGATGGCGCCCGGTTCCCCATGGACGCGGGCGGACAGGACGAAGGCGTCATCGTCCCATTCCATGTTCAGGATAGGCCAAAGTAAGGCTCCCTTCCCCCTCGATGGGGGAAGGGCGGGGATGGGGGTGTGGGCAGGACGATGAAGGGTTCGTGCTCGAGGCGGTGCGCCTCAAGCGCCACTTTCGGATAACGCACCGCGACCACCCCCATCCCTACCCTTCCCCCATCGAGGGGGAAGGATGCATGAACTCACACATCGAAATCCAGCCCCCAGTCGCTATACAGCCCCCGCTCCTCGGCCCAGTTTTCCTTGACCTTGACGTGCAGGAACAGGTGCACCGGTTGGCCCAGTATCTCGGTCAGTTCGGTGCGCGAAGCCTCGCCGATCCATTTCAGCGTCTGCCCGCCCTTGCCCAGCACGATGGGGCGCTGGCCCTCGCGCTCGACATAGATGGTCTGTTCCAGGCGCAGGCCCTTCTTGCCCTCGGCAAAGGCGGTGGTCTCCACGCTGGCGGCGTAGGGCAGCTCCTCGTGCAGGCGCAGATAGATCTTCTCCCGCGTGATCTCGGCGGCCAGCAGGCGCGCGGGCAGATCGGCGGTCTGGTCCTCCGGATAAAGCCACGGCCCTTCCGGCATCCGCTCGGCGAGGCGTGGCCTTCAGGTCGTCCACGCCCGCGCCGGTCGCGGCGGAGATCATGAACACCCGGTCGTAGATGTCTTCGGCGAAGATGGCGTGGGCGATGGCCAGAAGGTTCTCGCGCTTCATGTGGTCGATCTTGTTGATCGCCAGGATCGCCTTGCGCCCGGCGGCGCGCAGCCCCTCGATGATGGTCTGGACATCGACGGCCGCGCGTTTGTCCGCGCCCTTGGCCTCGCCCTGCAGGACCGCCCACTGGGCCTGGGCGTCGACCAGGTGCACGGTGACGTCCGCGTCCTGCGAGCCGCCCCAGGCCGAGCGGACCATGGCCCGGTCCAGCCGCCGGCGCGGGGTGAAGATGCCGGGCGTATCGACCAGCACGATCTGCGCCTGCGCCGCCATGGCAACGCCGCGCACCGGAAACCTCGTGGTCTGCACCTTCTGCGTGACGATGGAGACCTTCGAGCCCACCAGCCGGTTGACCAGGGTCGACTTGCCGGCGTTGGGCGCGCCGATGATGGCGGCGAAGCCCGCGCGGGTGGGTTCGCTCATCGCCCCGCCTCGCGCGCCAACAGCGCCTGGGCCGCCAGCTTCTCGGCCGCCTGGCGCGACTTGCCCTGGCCCGTCGCGGGGGCGAAGCCCTCCACCGTCACTTCGATCCGAAACACCGGCGCATGGGCCGGCCCCTCGCGTGAGACGACGCTGTAGGTCGGCAGAGGTTTTTTCAACGACAAGGCCCATTCCTGCAATGTGGTCTTGGGATTGGCCGCGTCCAGGTCCAGCGGCTGATCCAACGCGGCGCGCCACAGGTCCAGCACCACCGCCTTGGCCCGCTCGAACCCCTGATCCAGATAGACGGCGGCCAGCAGCGCCTCGCAGGCGTCGGCCAACACCGTGTCGTTGCGGCGCAGCCCTTGCGCCTTGGGCACGTCCATCGCCTCCGCCAAGCCTATGCCTGTGGCGACCTGCGCGCACACCTTGCGGCTGACCAGATGGGCGTAGCGCTTGGCCAGGATTTCCGGCCCGGCGTCCAGATCGCGCCGCGACAATTCCTCGGCGATGACCAGGCCCAGCACCCGGTCGCCGAGGAACTCCAGCCGCTCGTTGTGCAGCACGCCCTTGCGCCCCTGGCCGAGTTTGGAAGCATGGGTCAGGGCGCGCTCAAGCAAGGCGCGATCCTGGAAACTGAGCCCCAGGCGGCGCTCGAGGGCGGCGATCGCGGCGGCCCTTGAGCTCATGCAGACCCGATCAATGCAGGATGTGGAAGAAGCGGCTGGGACGGGCGTTTAGCACCCAGGTCCACGGCTTGAACAGCGAGGCGCCCTTGCCCCAAGACAGCAGGATCAGCTCGGCCTTGCCTTCCAGGTTCTCGGCGGGAACAAAGCCCACGCCGTCGTTGTCGGGCGAAAAGCGGCTGTCCAGCGAGTTATCCCGATTGTCACCCATGAAGAAATACTCGCCCTTGGGCACGACAAAGGGATCGGTGTTCTCGGCCGGATCGTCCGGATTGACCTGATAGGTGGTGTAGCTCTTGCCGTCGGACATGGTTTCGTCGAGCTTCTCCGCGGTCTGCATAAAGCCGCCGATGTCGATGCTGGCCGAGCCGTCAGGCTTTTGCGGGATGGCCTGATTGTTGATGAACACGGTCCCGTGGCGCACCTGCACCGTGTCGCCGGGCAGGCCGATCAGGCGCTTGATGTAGTCCATGTGCGGATCGCGCGGCAGCTTGAACACGATGATGTCGCCGCGCGCCGGCTCATGCATGAACAGCCGGCCGTGCGAGATGGGCGGGCTGATCGGCAGGGAGTAGCGGGAGAAGCCGTAGCTGTACTTGGAGACGATGATGTAATCGCCCTCCAAGAGCGTCGGCTCCATCGAAGCGGATGGGATGGTGAAGGGCTGGAACAGCACCACCCGCAGCACCAGGGCGATCAGCAAGGCGTAGACGATGGTCTTGCCGATTTCGATCATCTCGCTGGAGGCGTGTGAGCGCACAGATCCCGACCCCGTCTTGCTGGCGGTGAACATGAAAGACACTTCTCAAAACAGCGCCGGCATGTCGGGCTGGGTTCTTGCTAGTCGTTCGGCGCGCGCACGGCAAGCCGATGCGCGTCTTTAGGCGAACGGCGCGCCGTCCTGTTGCGCGATTGCCTCGATGATCACGAACGCCTGGGCGTAGGGGTGGTCGTCGGTCAGGCTGAGATGGATCACCGCCGTCATTCCCTCTGGAATCAAGGCCTTGAGTTGCTCCAGCCGCGCCGCCGGTCAGCCGCATGGTCGGTTTGCCGGATGGCGCGTTGACCACGCCCATGTCGCGCCAGAAGACGCCGCCGCGAATGCCGGTGCCCAGCGCCTTGGAGCAGGCCTCCTTGGCGGCGAAGCGCTTGGCGTAGCTGGCGGCGCGGTCGCCCTTGCGCTCCGATCGCGCCTTTTCAATGTCCGTGAAGACGCGGGCCGATAAAGCGGGGGCCGAACCGTTCGAGCACACGCTGGACGCGCCGGATGTCCGCCAGGTCCGAACCGATGCCCACGATCATGGCTGGCCCATGCTCAGGTCGCGCGCCGCGTCCATCAGCGAGCGCATGCGGGCGATGGCGGCGGGCAGGCCCGTGAAGATCGCCTCACCGATCAGGAAATGGCCGATGTTCAGTTCGGTCAGCTGCGGAATCTGAGCGATCGGCCCCACGCTGTCGAAATCGATGCCGTGGCCGGCGTGGACCTCCAACCCCCGGCGAGACGCCTCCAGCGCCGACTCCTTGAGGCGCGCCAGCAGGCGATAGGCCAGGTCGTCCTGCCCGGCCTTGACCGCTTCGCAATAGGCGCCGGTGTGCAACTCCACAACCTGCGCGCCCACGGCCTGCGCCATCTCGATCTGCTTGGGGTCCGGTTCGATGAACAGGGACACGCGCACGTCGGCCTCGCGCAGCCGGGCGACGACTGGCTCGATCGCGCCATGCCCGCGCGCCACGTCCAGCCCGCCCTCCGTCGTGCGCTCCTCGCGCCGTTCGGGCACCAGGCAAGCGGCGTGGGGCCGGTGGCGCAGGGCGATGTGCAGCATCTCCTCGGTGACGGCCATTTCCAGGTTCAGGGGCCGCTTGGCCTTGTGGCAAAGCGCCGACAGGGCGTCGATATCGGCGTCGGAGATGTGCCGGCGATCCTCGCGCAAATGGGCGGTGATCCCGTCGGCCCCTGCCGCCAGCGCCAGTCCGGCCGCGCGAAGCGGCTGGGGATCGGTCCCGCCCCGCGCGTTGCGGATGGTGGCCACGTGGTCGATATTGACCCCGAGGCGAAGCCGGCTCATGCCGACAGCCTGCGGCTGCCCGGATCCTCGATCGGAAGGGCGGCCAGTTCGGCGGCAGCCGGTCCGCCGGATAGGCCGGAACGTCCAGCGTGGCCAAGGCGATCAGGGGCACGCCCACGTCGGCCCGCCCGCCCGAACGATCGACGATACAGCCTGCGCAGACCACCTCCCCGCCCGCGTCCCGGATCGCGGCGATGCATTCGCGCGAGGACAGGCCGGTGGTGACGATATCCTCCACCATGGCGATCTTGGCGCCCTTGGGAATGGAGAAGCCCCGGCGCAGCCTGAAGGCGCCCCCTTCCCGCTCGACGTAGAGCGAGGCTACGCCCAGCTGACGGGCGGTCTCATAGCCGGGGATGATGCCGCCCACGGCGGGCGAGATGACCAGATCCACGCCCGGCTCCGCCTTGCGAATCTTGTCGGCCAGGGCTCGGCATAGACGCTCGGTGCGCGCCGGGTTCATGAACACCAGGTTCTTCTGCAGGAACACCGGACTGTGCAGGCCCGAGGACAGCACGAAATGCCCCTCGCGCAAGGCGCCGGCGGCGCGAAATTCGGCGATCACCTCATCGGCGGTCATGGACGGCTCTCCAGCGGGGCAGTGCCGCTGGCTAACGCCGACCGGCGACGGGCGCAAGAGCGGAACCCTAGCGCCTCACGTGGATCACAGCATAGCGGTCGGCGTAGAGCCTTTTCCTTCGGGGACTGGCGTCCAGCAGGGGGATCAGGGAGCTGGAAGGGCTGAAGGAAGGTCCAGGCGGATGCCGTATTGGCCGACGGCTAAGTCAAACGCCGCGCGGTCCGGCTGCATGATGGCGTCATAGCGGGCGTTGAAGGCGTCGCCGTACATGTCGGTGCGGCCGTCGATGAAGGTGCAGCACGCCCCGGAAGATCGGGATCGCCCGCCCAGATCGTAGCTGTTGAGCACGGGTCGGCGGGCGAATTTCGGGGGGAACGTGGGCCAGGGCGCTCGCGGGCGAGACGGCGCTGTCGGCCGGGGGCGGCGGCAGAAGCAGCCGGGCGCCAAAAAGCAGGATCACAAGGGCGGCTGTCGCCCCCGCCGCCAGCAGGCCCGCGGCTCGGGCCGGGCGGGGATCGCGGGCAGGCTCCCCTCCCAAAAGCTGCGCCAAGATCGGCGCGCCGATCAGGACCAGTAGGGTCTCATGCCGCACGTGGCCGAGGGTCATGTAGAGCAGGGCGAGCAGCAGGATCAGGCGGACCGGCGGGATCTTCACCCCGCGCGAGAGCAGCATGTAGAGCGCCGCGAGAAGCGTGATCTCCACCGGCGGCAGATGCTGGAAATCGGGGCTGCGCCATTCCGCGATGCTCGCCAGACTGCCCATGCCGCCGACCTTCAGGGGGAACAGCAGGCCGTCCAGGCCGTGCGGCGTCAGCAGGGCCGCCAAGGCCGCGCCGAGGCCGAACAGGCCCCAGCCTCGGACGGTCCGCCGCCATTGGCTGGGCTGGGCGACCAGCGCCTCGAGCGCGAAGGGACAGATCAGCAGCAGGCCGAACAGAAAAACTGGCGTGGGCGTTGGCCCACAGGGTGATCAGCGGCAGCCACAATAGCGACGGCGCCCGGTCCTGGGCCCGCGCGTCGAGCAAGGCGCCGGTCCACAGCACGAGCAGCGGCAGGACCAGGAAATGCGGGCGCGCCAAAAGGTTGGCGCCGAGGCCGCGGCGACCAGCGCCACGCCGAGAATCGTTCCCATGGGGCTGAGATAGCGCGCCAGACGGTGACGCGGTCAGACCGATCACGGCCGCCGCCGCCGCGCCTGTCAGCCCAGCAACTCCGATCCATCCGGCGGCGCGAAAGGCCAGGGCCATGGCGACCTCGGCCAGCCATTCATGGGTGTCCCAGGGCTTGCCGGCGAATGTGAAGGAGAAGGTGTCCCGTTCGATCACCTGATGGTGGTCCAGCATCCACTGGCCGGCCGCCACGTGCCAATAGCTGTCGCCGTCGCTCAGCGTCTTCGCGATCCAGGTCGTCGTTCATCTCTACCTGCTGGTTGATCCATTCCTCCAGCGCGATGATCTCCATCTC
>CAWDPL010000002.1:0-21787 GCA_963804105.1 uncultured Alphaproteobacteria bacterium | reverse complement strand
CCCACGACTCTGTAGTGATGTGACTGGATGACTCGAAAACCAAAAATTTGCCGTCCCGCGTGCAACCTGCGCCCCAGATTGAATCGTTCATCGTCCTCTTGAAATACCAGTCCGTCGTCTGTGTGCGGCGTGCCCAGCATATGCCGCCACAGTTGGTACTGTCGCTTCTGTTCCTCGTCCTCAACGGTATAAAAAACAGTGCGATGATCCGCAGCCCAAACGATGGAACCAACACGCTCAACCTCATCGGCAAGCGTTTCGCCTGTACTCAAATCTTTTATGCGCATCGTGTATTGGCGGAACCCGGTCGTGTTGTCGAATAAGCCAGCCATCGACCATCAAGCGCAATATCGGTGGCACCAATCGCAAAAAACGCGTGCCCCTGAGCCAGTTGGTTTTACCATCAAGAATCACTTCTTCCGCCGCAGCAACATTCGGTCCAGCATCCGTGCCAGCTTTGCGGCAATGAATCGCATACTGTTGGCCCTCTTCTGTACGCGTGTAGTACCACCAGTCACCATCGCGAAACGGAACAGAAACATCGGTCTGCTTTACATGCGAGAGCATCTCGCGATAAAGCTCTTCGCGCAAATCCGCCAACGGAGCCATCACCGCTTCAGCGTAAATATTCTCTGCTTCGAGATACGCAGTGACCTCTGGGTTCTGCTTGTCGCGCAGCCATGCATAATCGTCGCAAAGCCCAGGACCCAGTCAACGGTTGTCTCGGTGTGAATCTTGCGGGCCGCGATGGACTTCGCGATGTGCTGCAGCATGACCGTCTTGCCGACTTGCGGCGAGGCCACGAGCAGGCAGCGCTGGCCCTTGCCGATGGGCGCCACGATGTCGATGACGCGGCCCGGTGCGGTCCTTCACGGTGGGTCGCGCTCCAGCGTCAGCCGCTTGTCGGGATAAGCGGCGTCAGGTTTTCGAACAGGATCTTGTGGCGGATGTTGTCCGGGTCTCGAAGTTGATCTGTCTTGACCTTGACGAGGGCGAAGTAGCGCTCGCCCTCCCTTGGGGTGCGGATTTCGCCCTCGACGGTATCGCCGGTGTGCAGGCCGAAGCGGCGGATCTGCGAGGGGCTGACGTAGATGTCGTCGGGGCCGGCCAGGTAGGAGGCCTCCGGCGAGCGCAGGAAGCCGAAGCCGTCCGGCAGCACTTCGAGGGTGCCGTCGCCGGATATCTCGCGCCTTTTTCGGCCTGGGTCTTGAGGATCGCGAACATCATGTCCTGCTTGCGCATGCGGTTGGCGTTGTCGATCTCCAGCGCCTCGGCGAAGGCCCGAGATCGGTAGTATATGTATCCTTGAGCTCCTGCAGCGACATGCGCTGCAAGCCCATGGTGGCGATCACCGACGGTCCGCCGTCGTCGGCGGTCTCGCATCAGGCGTGGTTTCAATCAGAATTTCGAATTCGTCTGTCATGAATAAACTCTGTAACTCGCCGCGCAAGGCGGCGTTCATGGCCCTTTGGGCCTTTGGATAGGGGGCCCGGGGGCCTTGGATGTGCGCGGCCTGGAGGCCAAACCGCTAAAGGGGGAAGGCGGACCGCGCCGCGCCGAGCACGGGGTCCTTGGAAGGCGGGAATCCGGCGAACCGGACCTGCATCAGCGGAACCACAGCTGTCCCGTCAGGTCAAGCGCCGTGAAGGCCTCCAGCTGATCAGCCGCCGAATTCGGTGGTGACCGCCAGGACCATGACGATGGCCACCAGGAACGGCAGCTCATTGACCATCCGCCAAAACCGCTCGCTATGCCGGTTCTTGTGTTGGGCGAAGGCCTTGCGGCTCCTGGCCAGGAAGTGGTGCCAGCCGGTCTGGAATACAACCCCCGCCAGCTTGGTGGCCATCCACGGCCGAAGGAGAAGGCCCAGATCGTGCCCTGCGGCCGTGCGGATGTAGATCAACGTCAAGCCCAGCAACCAGGTCACGATCATGGCGGGGTTCATGATGATCCCCAGCAGCTTGGCCTCCATGGTCTGGAAAGTCAGGTCCATCTCCGAGCCCGGCGTCGCTCGCGTGTGATAGGCGAACAGGCGCGGCAGATAGAGCAGCCCAGCCATCCAGGCGATGACCGCAATGATGTGCAGGCCGCGCACCACCTGGTATTGCCCGCTGATCAGATCATACAGCCCGCTCATGCGGTCAGGTCCTTGCTTCTGGGGCACCCGCTCCAGGCCCTATCGCACCGCCAGGGTCCGGCCGGAAGGGTGGCGCAGGGCCCCGCAAGCGCGTTCTGCACCACTTGGCCGAGTCCGTCGATAAAGCTTTGCGTCACACCCAACGCCGGCGCCCGCAAATAGACCGGGCACCCGACCTGTTCACCCAGTAAAGCATAGTCGTGATCCAGTTCGCACAGGGTTTCGATGTGCTCGGACACGAAGGCGATGGGGGAGATCAAAACGCCCATGCCTTCCGCTCCGGCCTCTTCGATGGCGTGGAGGGTGTAGGGGCCGAGCCACTTCATCGGGCCGACGCGGCTCTGGTAGCAAACCCGCCAATCCCAATCTCGCCCGGTATCCGCTCGATCCGTTCTAGCACGGCGACCGCGCTCGCTTCGATCTGCGCCTGATAGGGATCGCCCCTGGCCACCACCGTCTCAGGCAGACCGTGCGCGGAAAACAGCAGGCGGATAGGCCAGGGTTCGCCCGCCTCCCGCCAGATCTGCAGGATCCGTTCCGCGTGCGCCTTCACCAAGCTGTCCTGGTTGGGATAGCAGCACACCGTATGTACCGCCCCGGCCCTCTGTAGACCCGCCGCCAGGCTTTCAGCGAGGAAGCCGTCGTGGTGGTCGAAAACTGCGGGTAGAGCGGCAGCAGCACGACTTCGTCCGGCGCAAACGACGCGACCTCAGCGGCGGCTGCGCCGGTTGAAGGCTTCCAATAGCGCATGGCGATGAAAACCTTGGCCTCAGTCCTGGGCATGGACTGCTCCAGACGCGCCTGCAGCGCCCGGGCCTGGGCTTCCGTTTCCGGTGTCAACGGCGAGGCTCCGCCCATTCGCGCATAGTTCGCCCGAGCGCTCTTGGCGCGCAGGGTGGAAATCAGCGCCGCCAGGACCAGACGCGCCGGACCGGGCAGGGCGATGATCGCCGGGTCGGAAAACAGATTGAACAGGAACGGACGCACGGCTGCGGGTCCATCCGGTCCGCCCAGATTGAACAGAACCACCGCCAGCCGACGTCTCGTGATCTCGCCGCTCACGCCTTTCGGTTCCAGCCGGTCACGCGGTCCACCGTCCGGGCCACATGTTCGATCGGCGTGTCCGGCAAGATGCCGTGCCCCAGATTGAAGATATAGGTCCCGATCCCCACTGATCGAGCAACTCATCGGTGCGGCGGTCCAATTCGGCTCCCCCGGCTCGGAGCAACAGCGGATCGAGCGCGCCCTGAATCGGCTTGTTCGCTTGAATTCTCGGCCCATGGCGGCGCTTGCCTGAACGTCCAGCGCCACCGCATCGCTGCCTGCTTCATCCGCGTAGATCTGCACCAGAGCGCCGGCGCCGCGGGGAAAGCCGATCACCGGCGCGGTCACGCCCAGTTCGCGCAAGCGCCGGATGATCGCGGCGTGCGGCTTGACCACCAGGCGCTGAAACAGCGGTTCGGGCAGACCCTCGGCCCAGGACTTCGAACAGCTTGAGCGCCTGGGCGCCGGCCTTCGCCTGCATGGCCAGGTAAAGCGCCGTCGCCTCGACCAGCACGTCGATGAGCCCGTCCACTCGCTCCGGTTCCGCGTAGGCCAGAGTGCGTGAAGCGCTCCGATCGCTTGAGCCGCCTTCGATCATATAGGTGGCCACCGTCCACGGCCCGCCGGCAAAGCCGATCAACGCCCGCTCAGGCTCCAGGGCCCCACGCACCAGAGACAGGGTCTCGCCCACCGCCGCTAGGGCCTCGGCTGTTTGAGCGATCTTTCCCGCCAGCGCTTGGTTGGACGGAAGTTCGCCCAGTCTTGGGCCCTCGCCCGCCTCGAACCAAACCTTCTGCCCCAGCGCGCCGGGGATCAGCAGGATGTCGGCGAACACGATGGCCGCATCTAATGGGAAACCGGCGCATCGGCTGCAGCGTCGCTTCCGCCGCCATCCGCGGATTGAGGCAAAAGGCGATGAAGTCCGGAGCCTTGGCTCTCAACGCGCGGTATTCGGGCAAGAACCGTCCCGCCTGGCGCATGAACCATACCGGTGGCCGATCGGTGGTCTCGCCCGATAGGACGGACAGAAGGCGCGAGGATGCAGGCAGACTCATGGCGCTGCTCCTTAGCCCCGTCCTGCAGTCCGGCTCAAGGCGCTCCTTATGCTTAATAAGAGATTAAGAGTTTTGGAGAGGCAGGATTAGGGCGGCCGATGATGGGGAGCAATGCCTTTGGAACGGTCTCTGCACAGTTCGGTCCAAAGGATAAATTCGCCGCGGTGATCCGTCCCCAAGGCGTGGATAACGAGGACAATCTTCCAAACGCTGCGGCAAGCGCAGGATCTCCGCGAATGTCGCCGCGAGGCCCTGTGGGTGGACCTGGCAAACCGAAACGCTCCCGCTACGGCGCGCCGAGCTCTCCACAGGCTTGGTCATTGCGGAAACTTGGCGGATAACCCGCCGGCTTGTCCCCGCTGAGCTCGGCAAAACCCGCCGGCGCGGATTCGCTTTCGATCGATCCCCTGCCAAGACGGGGTTTGTTAAGCTTTTGTTAACGCTGTTCCACCGGCGTCGGTTTTCCCTCTACGGCCCGCAACCCACCCATGACCACCCCCCCGCGTTTCGCCACCTACTTTCACATCCATCTGGTGTCGGACTCCACCGGCGAGACCCTCAACGCCATGGCCAAGGCGGTGTGCGCACGCTTCGACAACGTCTTGCCGATCGAACATATCTACGCCCTGGTCCGCTCAGAGCGGCAGCTGGAGCGCGTCCTGCGCGAAATCGAGGCCGCTCCCGGGGTCGTCATGCACACCATCGTGGACAAGGAACTGCGCGCGGGCCTGGAGCGCGGGTGTCGCGAGCTGGATCTCGCCTGCGTGGCTGCGCTCGATCCCTTGGTCTCGACCCTCGCGCGCTATCTCGGCGCCACCCTGTCCAACCGCGTGGGCGCGCAACACGCCCTGGACGCGGACTATTTCGAGCGGATCGAGGCCCTGAACTACGCCATGGCCCATGACGACGGCCAGCAGACGCCCGACCTGGAGGCCGCCGACGTGGTGCTGGTTGGCGTCAGTCGCACTTCCAAGACGCCCACCTGCATCTATCTGGCGCATCGCGGCGTGCGCGCGGCCAATGTGCCCCTGGTGCCCGGCGCCGAGCCGCCGCCTCAGCTGTTCACTTTGCGTCGGCCCATTGTCGTGGGCCTGATCGTGTCGCCCGACCGACTGATACAGATTCGCCGCAACCGCCTTCTGAGCCTGAACGAGCAAAGGGAGAGCAGCTATATCGAGGGGGATTCCGTGCGCGAGGAGATCATCGCCGCCCGCCGCCTGTTCGAACGCATGGGCTGGCCAGTGATCGACGTGAGCCGCCGTTCGGTGGAAGAAACCGCTGCGGCGGTGATCAATCTGCTCAACGCAGCCCGCAGCAAGGCGAACGCCGCCACATGAGCCTCACCCCCGTCACGCTCGCCTCGCAAAGCGCCGCCCGCAAACAGCTGCTGACCGCAGCCGGCGTGGCGTTCACCGCGCAATCGGCCGGCGTGGACGAGGCGGCGGTCAAGCAGGCCCTGCTGGCCGAAGGCCACGGCCCGCGCGATATCGCCGACGCCCTGGCGGAAGCCAAGGCGGTCAAGGTTTCGCGCCGCACGGCCGGCCTGGTGATCGGCGCGGACCAGACCCTGGACCTGGACGGCGCCCTGATCGACAAGGCCGACAACCTCGCAGGAGGCGCGCGACGCGCCTGACGAGCCCTGCGCGGCAGGACCCACAGGCTGCACAGCGCCGCGGTTGTCGCCCGTGACGGCGTGCCCGTGTGGCGCGCCCTGTCCAGTCCAGTCATGACCATGAGACCCTTTTCGGACGCCTTTCTGGACGCCTATCTTGAACGCAACGCCCAGACGGCCCTGACCTGCGTGGGCGGCTACGCGCTGGAAGGGCGAGGGCGTACAGTTGTTCAGCCGCGTGGAAGGCGACTATTTCGCGGTGCTGGGCCTGCCGTTGCTGGGCTTGCTGGACTATCTGCGCCTGCATGGAGCGTTGCAGACATGACCAAGGGACGGATGCGCGCTGGGGTGATCGGCCATCCCATCGGCCACTCGCTGAGCCCCCGCATCCACCGGGCCTGGATCGCGGCCAGAGGCCTTGATGCGACCTACGACGCTTTCGAGGTCGCGCCGGGCGAGCTAAAGGCTTTTGTTGAACGTCATCGCGGCGGCGAGACTCTGCGCGGCGTCAACGTCACCATCCCGCACAAGGAAGAGGCCCTGGCCCTGTCCGACATCGCCGACGAAGCGGCGTCGCGGGCAGGCGCGGCCAATGTGCTGCTGTTTCGGCCAGACAGCGTGGTGGAAGCCCGCAACACCGACGGCCAAGGCCTGCTGGAGGCGCTCAGGATCAAACTATCGAACCTCGACCTCAAGACCTGCCGCGTGGAAATCCTCGGCGCGAGCGGGGCGGCGCGCGGGGCCGTCGCCGCCTTCGTCGCCGCTGGGCAACACGAACATCGTCATCGCCAATCGAACCCAGGAGAAGGCGCAAGCCTTGGCGAAGGCGTTCTGCGTCAAAGCCGAACCCTGGGACAGCTTCCGGATATCCCCGGACGCGGACGTCGTCATCAACGCGACCAGCATGGGCCTGGGCGGCGCGCCGAGCCCCGACCTGGAATGGCCGGTCCCCCGCGGCCGGGGCGTGGCGTTGGACATGGTTTACAGGGCGCCGAAGTTCCTCGCCGACGCTGCGAGCAGGGGATGGAAGACGGTGGAGGGCCTGGAAATGCTGATCGGCCAGGCCGCGCCCTCGTTCGAAGCGTTCTTCGGCGTCCCGCCGCCGGAAAACTACCGGGCGCTGGCCTTGGCCGCGCTTGAGGCTCAAGCATGATCGTTCTCGGCCTGACCGGCTCCATCGGCATGGGCAAATCGACCACCGCCGGCCTGTTCCGCCAGGCGGGAACGCCCGTCTATGACGCCGACGCCGAGGTGGCGGCGCTCTACGCGCGCGGCGGGGCTGCGGTGGCTCCGGTGGAACAGGCCTTTCCGGGCGTCGTGCGCGACGGGGCGGTCGACCGGGCGCGGTTGTCGGCAGTCCTGGCGAAGGACCCTGCGGCCCTGGCGCGGCTGGAAGCGGTGGTTCATCCCTTGGTGCGCGACCGCCGACAGGCCTTTCTGGATCGGCGCCGGACGGCCGGCGCGGCCGTGGCGGTGCTCGACATTCCCCTCCTGTTCGAGGTCGGCGCCGACGAGGACGTGGACGCCGTGGTGGTGGTCACCGCGCCGCCGGAGATCCAACGCGCCCGCGCCCTGGCCCGCCCGGGCATGACCGGCGAGAAGCTGGACCTGATCCTGGCGCGGCAGATTCCGGACGCGGAAAAGCGGTCCCGCGCGGATTTCGTGATCGACGCCTCCCAGGGCCTGGAGGCCGCGCGCGCACAGGTTCAAGCGGTGCTGGACGCCGTCAGCGCCGCAGGCTGGACCGCCCCTCGCCGCAAAGCTTGATTTCCCAGGACGAACGGGGCCATCAAACAGGCATGGCGCGCGAGATCGTCCTCGATACCGAAACCACCGGACTGGATCCGCGTCGCGGCGACCGGCTGGTGGAAATCGCCTGCATCGAGCTGCAGGACCTGTTGCCCACCGGCCGCACCTTTCACCGCTACGTCAACCCTGAGCGCGACATGCCCGTGGAGGCGGAGAAGGTGCACGGTCTGTCGGCCAGGTTCCTGGCGGACAAGCCGCGCTTCGACGCGCCGGAGGTGTGCGACGCCTTTCTGGAGTTCGTCGGCGACGCTGCGATCGTGGCGCACAACGCCGGCTTCGACAGAGGTTTCGTCAATTTCGAGCTGGAACAGCTCGGGCGCGAGGGCCTGCATGAGACGCGCTGGATTGACACCCTCGGCCTGGCGCAAAAACGCTTTCCGGGCATGTACAACTCGCTGGACGCCCTGTGTAAGCGGTTCAAGATTTCCCTGGCGGAGCGGGAAAAGCACGGCGCCCTGATCGACGCGCGTCTGCTGGCCGAGGTCTATCTCGAATTGCAGGGCGGCCGCGAGCGCGGGCTGGAACTGACGCCGCAAATCGCGCGCGCCGCGGTCGTGGAAAGTGCAAAGACCCAATATGGGCAAAGGCCTCGCGCCTTACCCGCGCGCTCCACCGAGGCGGAACGCACCGCCCACGCCGAATTCATCCGCGCCAATCTGAAGGACAAGGCGCTCTGGCTGAAGCTGGGCCTGGTCTAAGGCCGCGCAGCTCAGGCGTTGCCGACCTGGCCAGACTCGGCCGCCTTGCGCGCGGCGTAGACGGCGACGAAATCGAGCGGCTCCAGCATCAGAGGCGGGAAGCCGCTGTCGCCGGTCACATCACCCACGATGCGGCGGGCGAAGGGGAACAGGAAACGCGGGCACTCGATCAGCAGCACCTGCTCCAGATCGCTCTCGGCCACCCCGGCCACATGGAACAGCCCGCCGTAGAGCAGTTCCAGCTGGAACACCACCGAGCCTTCGCGCACGGCGGCGACGGTCAACTTCAAGTCCACCTCGAACAGACCGTCCTGCCGGCCGCGGGCGCTGAGCTCCACGCCCAGGTCGATCTGAGGCTGAACCTGGTTCGCCGTGGCCTGAAGGGCGTCCGGAGCGCGCGGATTTTCGAACGAAAGATCGCGGATGAACTGCGCGAGAATGCGGACCATGGGCGGTCCGCCCTGGGCTCCGGGCCCATTGGCGAGAGTCTCGGGGACGGCGTCGGTCATGTTTTATCCCTTGCGCCGACGCAGACGGTGTTAAACCTCCGTCCAGATTTCATCGGCGATAAGGCGGGGCTGCTAACATGGGCGTCAGGCAGGCGCAACGGCGGGACCTGACGGACGCGGCAGGGCGTCCTATATTAGCACCGTCAGCCAATCGGGATTAATTGTGCAGGTTCTCGAACTTCTCATCTTCGCAGCCTTGGCCGCCGTGGTGCTTTATCAGCTCTACGCGGTGCTGGGCCGCCGCGTGGGCCGCCAGCCGGAAGACCAGCCGGAACTGGCGCGGCGCGCGCCGATCATCGGCGCGATCGCCGCCCGCCCGCCGGTGGACGAGGTGACCCTGGGCGGTCTGGCCGCCGTGCGGGCCAAGGACCCGGGCTTCGATATCGAGCATTTCCTGCAAAACGCCCGCGCCGCATATGAAACGATCGTGCGCGCGTTCACCGGCGGCGACCGCGACGCCCTCCGCCCCTTGGTCTCGGCCGAGGTTATGCGCGGCTTCGAGGCCGCCATCGATGAGCGGGAGGCGCAGGGCCGTAGCGAAAGCGTGGAATTCCTGCAGCCGGTCCGCGCCGACGTCGAGGAGTCCAAGACCGAAGACGACGTCGCCCGCATCAAGGTGCGGTTCCTGGGCGAATTCCGCAGCCGCTCCAAGGGCCCCGAAGGCGAGGCGGTGGACGACCGCCGGACCGCCGAGCACTGGACCTTCGAGCGCCCGCTTTCCAGCCGCGAACCGAACTGGATTCTGGTGCGCGTCGAAGCCGCCGAGGCCTAGGGACATGCTCGGCGCGCGCAGCCTGGTCCTAGCGGCCGCCGCGCTCGGTCTGTGCGCCTGCGCAAGCGCGCCGGAACCCAAGCTTCAAACCGCCGCCGCGCTCCGCAAAAATCACGTCTGCTCCACCCGATACCCAGGCGACGCACGCCGCCATCGCGACGCCCCCGCCGGTCCTGCATTTCTCCGACCTGGCGGGATGGGACCAGGAAGACCACGCCGCCGCCCTGGACGCCTTTCGCGCCGGTTGCGGGGTGGCCAAGGACCCCGCCTGGCATGAAGTCTGTCTGCGCGCGCGCGACCTGGGCCCGCAGGACGAAATCATCTCGCGCGCCTTCCTGGAAACCAACTTCAGCCTGCAGCCGATCGCCGACGATGGCCTGCTGACCGGCTACTTCGCGCCGGAATACCCGGCCCGCAAGATGCGCGGCGGCGCCTTCACCGCGCCGGTGCGGGCCAAGCCGGACGACATGGTGATCTTGGACCTGGGCCCGTTCGATCCGCAGTTCCAGGGCAAGAAGGTCACCGGCCGGGTGCGCGAGGGCAAGTTCGAGCCCTATCCCGAACGCGCGGTGATCGAAAAAACCCCTGACAAGAAGGCCCTGGCGTGGATGAAGCCGGAGGATCTGTTCTTCATGCAGATCCAGGGCTCGGGCGTCCTGGTGTTCCCCGACGGCGAGCGCGACAAGGCCCTGTTCGCGGCGGGCAATGGGCGGCCATTCGTGGGCATCGCCACGGCCATGCGCGACAAGGGGCTGCTGGACGCCTCCGACACCTCCGGCGACGCCATCCACAGCTGGCTCGCCGATCACCGCGGCAAGGAAGCGGAGGCGATCATGCGGCTGGATCCCCGCTATGTCTTCTTCTCCCTTGAGCCGGACGACGGCCAGCCGCCGGTGGGCGCGGCCGGCGCGGTGCTCACGCCCGGCCGAGCCATCGCCGTCGATCCATCCAAGCACGCCTTCGGCGGCCTCTACTGGATCAGCGCTGAGGCCCCGGCCCTCAGCGGCGCCTTTCCCGCCTATCGCCGACTGGCCATGGCGCTGGATGCGGGCGGGGCGATCAAGGGCGATGTGCGGGCCGACCTCTACACCGGCCAGGGCCAAAGCGCGGGCGTGGAGGCCGGCCGCGTGCGCCACAAACTGAAGATGGTGGCGCTGAAGCCGGTGGTGGACCTGCCGCAGATCGCCCAGGCCACGGCGCCGCCGTTCCGGCCCATCCGGCCCCATGAAACGCGGGCTGCGGCCCGAGGAGCTGCGGCTGTGGGCCATCGTCGCCTCGACCGTGCGCCCCGCCGCGGGCCGCGAACCGGTCAAGGCCCCGCCCGAGACCGACGCCAAATCCGAGCCCGCGAAGGCTGCGAAACCGACGCCGGCGGCCCCTCTTCGCGTCAAGCCCCACCGACCTACGCCGCCTCCGGCCGACATCGAGCCCGGACGCAAGCGACGCATCGTGCGTGAACGGGACCCAATCGATCTGACGCTGGACCTGCACGGCATGGATCAGGACAGGGCGAAGGCGGCCCTGCTTCGCTTCCTGCCTCAGGCTCAGGCGCTGGGCGAACGCGCCGTGCTGGTGATCACCGGCAAGGGCTCACGCGGCGACGGCGTCCTGCGCCGCCAAACGCCCGACTGGCTGGGCGACCCGTCGCTGCGCCAAGTGGTCGCCGGCTGGTCCTTCGCCCACCGCCGCCATGGCGGCGAGGGCGCGATCTATGTGGCGTTGAAGCGACGTAGCGACCCCTGAACCCGCTCAAGGTTTCCGCGCCGCTTTTTCCGCCAGCCCCGATGTCCCCTCCCGCGCCTCGAGCTTGGCGGCGACTTCGTCGAGGCTGACGCCGGCGCCCGCCAGAAGCACCAGCCAGTGATAGATCAGGTCGGCGCTTTCGGCGGCCAGTGCGTCCTTGTCGCCCGACACGGCGGCGATCACCGTCTCCACGGCTTCCTCGCCGAACTTCTTGGCCAGACGCTCCACGCCCTCGGCTCAAGAGCTTGGCGGTGTAGGAGCTGGACGGATCGGCGCCCTTGCGCGCCTCGATCGTGGCGGCCAGGCGGTCGAAGGTGTCGGCGAAACGGCTCATGGGCGACGCGGGCTTTCCTTTCAACCGCTCATCCCCGCGAAAGCGGGGACCCAGTTCTGTCCACGAACCACCCCGCTGGAAAGGCCTGGGTCCCCGCTTTCGCGGGGATGAGCGGAGTTGATAGTCAACTCAACCGCACCGGAAGGCCCGCGTCCAGCATGGTCTGCTTGGCCTGCCCCACGCTGATGTCGCCGAAGTGGAAGATGGAGGCGGCCAGGACCGCGTCGGCGCCGCCCTCGCGCACGGCTTCCACCAGATGCCCGGCCGAGCCGGCGCCGCCCGAGGCGATCACCGGCACGCTCACGGCGGCGGACACGGCGCGCAGCAGGGCGGCGTCGTAGCCGGACTTGGCGCCGTCGCGGTCCATGGAGGTGAGCAGGATCTCGCCCGCCCCGAGCTCGACCCCGCGCACGGCCCATTCCACCACGTCCAGGCCGGTGCCTTGCGCCCGCCGTAGGTGAACACCTCCCAGCCGCTCGCCGTCCGCCGCGCGCTTGGCGTCGATGGCCAGCACCACGGCCTGGGCGCCGAAGGCGTCGGCGCAGCGGCTGATCAGCCCGGGATTCTCCACCGCGGCGGTGTTGATCGAGACCTTGTCGGCGCCGGCGCGCAGGATGCGGCGGGCGTCCTCCACCGTGCGCACGCCGCCGCCCACGCCCAGCGGCATGAAACAGACGTCGGCGGTGCGGGCGATCACGTCCAGGATGGCGCCGCGGCCCTCGTGGCTGGCGGTGATGTCGAGGAACATCAGCTCGTCCGCGCCGGCGGCGTCATAGGCGCGGGCCTGCTCCACCGGATCGCCGGCGTCGCGCAGCTGCGACGAACTTGACGCCCTTGACCACCCGGCCGTCCTTGACGTCCAGGCAGGGGATGACGCGCACCTTGAGCACCTCAGGCGGCCCGCGCCGGGCTGGCGGCGGCGATCGCCTCGCCGGCGTGATGGCGCCGGTGTAGAGCGCCCGGCCGAGGATGGCGCCGGCGATGGGCGCGCCCTTGCGCGCCCTGCAGCGGCCGATGTCGTCGACCGTGGCCAGGCCGCCGGCGGCGATCACCGGGATCTGACACGGCGTCGGCCATCGCGCCGAACACCTCGACATTGATCCCGGTCAGCGCGCCGTCGCGGTCGATGTCGGTGACGATCAGGGCGGAGACGCCGGCGTCCTCGAACCGCCGGGCCACGGTCGAGGGCGTCCAGGCTCGGAGTCCTCCAGCCAGCCCTGCACGGCCACCTTGCCGTTGCGCACGTCGACGCTGACGGCGATCTGCTCGGGCCATTGCGCGGCGGCGCGTCTTGACCAGGGCCGGATCGCGCACCGCGACCGTGCCCAGAATCACCCGGCTGACCCCCGCCTCGATCCAGCGCCTCGATTCTTCCATGCGTGCGGATGCCCCCGCCCAGCTGGACCGGCATCGACACCGCTTCCAGGATCGCCTCCACGGCCGCGGCGTTGACCGCACGGCCCTCGCCGACGCCGTTCAGGTCGACCACATGCAGCCAGTCGAAGCCGGCCTTGGCGAACTGCTCGGCCTGGTTGGCGGGACTGGCGTTGAACACCGTGGCCGTGGTCCATGTCGCCATGCACGCACGCGCACGCACTGGCCGTCCTTCAGGTCGATCGCGGGATAGAGGATCACGGCCGCCACTCCAGAAAGTCGCCGAGCAGCCGCAGGCCCGCGGCCTTGCGACTTCTCGGGGTGGAACTGCACCCCCGCCACATTGTCCCGGGCGACGGCGGCGACGAACCGGCCGCCGTGGTCGGTCCAGGCGAGCACGTCGGCCGCATCGGCCGGCGTGCAGGGCGTAGGAATGGGTGAAATACATGTGCCGCGCCCTCGGCAGCGTCCCGCCGAAGAGCGGGTGGGCCGCTGCCTTTGCCAGGGCGTTCCAGCCCATGTGCGGCACCTTCAAGCGCGTGATCGGCCGGGTGCAGCCGGCGCACCTCGCCGGCGATCCAGTCAAGCCCCGGCGTTTGAGCCGAACTCCAGCCCGCGGTCGGCCAAAGCTGCATGCCGACGCAAACGCCCAGGAACGGCGCGCCGCGGCCCTTGACCGCCTCGGTCATGGCCTCCATCAGCCCGCGGTCGCGCGTGCAGCAGGCGCCATGCAGGCGGCGAAGGCGCCGACGCCGGGCAGGACCAGGCGATCGGCGCTGGCCACCACTTCGGGATCGGAGGTGACCACGACCTCGTGGCCGCGGCCCGACCGGCGGCGCGGCCTCGAGCAGCGCCTTTTCGGCCGAGCGCAGGTTGCCCGACCCGTAATCGATCAGAGACGACCCTGGACATGACCGACCTCAGAGCACGCCCTTGGTGGAGGGGGCCGTGCCGTGGGTCTTGGGGTCCAGCTCCACCGCCTGGCGCAGGGCGCGGGCCAGGGCCTTGAAGCCGCTCTCGGCGATGTGGTGGCGTGTTGTCGCCGTACAGGGTCTCCAGGTGCAGGCAGGCGCCGGCGTTCATGGCGAAGGCCTGGTGGAACTCCTTGAACAGCTCGGTGTCCATCTCGCCGACCTTGGGCCGGGTGAAGGTCACCTTCCAGATCAGATAGGGCCGGTTGGACAGGTCCAGGGCGCAGCGCGTCAGGGTCTCGTCCATCGGGATGTAGGCGCTGCCGAAGCGGCGCACGCCCTTGAAGCCGTCGCAGCGCCTCCTTGAACGCCTGGCCCAGGACGATGCCGGTGTCCTCCACCGTGTGGTGCATGTCGATGTGCAGGTCGCCCGGCGGTCTCGACCTCGAGGTCGAAACCGCCATGGCGGCCGAAGCTCTCCAGCATGTGGTCGAAGAAGCCGACGCCGGTCGAGATGTTGGTCTTGCCCGTCGCCGTCCAGGTCGATGCGCACGCGAATGCGCGTCTCCTTGGTCTCGCGGATCGACTTCTGCGGTGCGGTTGGCCATGACGCCTCTTTATAATCCGGCCTTCAGCGCCAAATCCTTAAGCGAGACCTGGGGCCGCGGGCCGTAGTGGGAAATCACCTCGGCGGCGGCGAGCGAACCTAGCCGCGCGCATATAGTGCAGCGGACGCCCGCCCGCCAGGCCGAAGAGAAATCCTGCCGCGTATTGGTCGCCCGCGCCGGTGGTGTCCACGACTTTTTCCACCGCAAGCCGCGTCCGCCGCGTGAATCTCGTCTCCGGCCAGGACCACCGAGCCCTTTTCGCCGCGGGTGATGGCGGCCAGGCCTACGCGCCCGCGCAGGGCCCGGGCGGCGGCGTCGAAATCGTCGGTCTCGAACAGGGACTGTCAGCTCGGCCTCATTGGCGAACAGCATGTCCACCTCGCTGTCGATGAAGCCCTTCAGCGCCTCGCGATGCCGATCGACCACGAAGGCGTCCGACAGGGTCAGGGCGATCAGCCGGCCCGACGCCCGCGCCAGGCCCGCGGCCTTGGCGAAGGCCTCGCCGCGCTTCGTGCGGATCGAACAGATAGCCTTCCAGATAGGTGATCTTGGCGCCTTCGATCAGGGCCGCGTCCACGTCGTCCGGCGTCAGGTGCACCGAGGCGCCCAGGAAGGTGGACATGGTGCGCTGACCGTCGGGCGTGACATTGATCAGGCAGCGGGCCGTGGCGGCGCCGCCGATTTGAGCGGGGCGGTTGCGTAGGTCACGCCGATGGCCGCGATGTCGTGGGCGAACACCTTGCCCAGACCGTCCTGCGCCACCTTGCCGATATAGGCCGCGCGGCCGCCGAGGCTCGCCACGCCGGCCACGGTGTTGGCCGCCGATCCGCCGGAGGCCTCGATGCCCGCCGCCATGCGCCCGTAGAGCTGCTCGGCCCGCGCCTCGTCGATCAGCATCATGGCGCCCTTGGCCAGGCCTTCGTCGATCAGGAAGTCCTCGCCGGCAGGGGCGATCACGTCGACGATGGCGTTGCCGATGGCGGCGACGTCGTAGAGGTCTGGCATGAGAAGGTCCGCGGGGCTGGAAGGTCCGCGCGGTCTATAGACCGGTTGAACCGCTCAGCCCATAGCCCGCGCCGGTCCTCAATGAATCGACGCGGTCGCCACGGCCACAGCGGCCCGGGCCGACTGGCGGCCGGCCATGAAGGCGGAGATGTCGAAGTAGAGGTCCTTGGACGCCAGATCGACACCGCCGTTGGTGTGGATCGAAATGCCGCCCAGGCGATCGTAAAAGCGCCCGTTGCTGCCGCGGATTTCCGTCTGGCGGTATTTCAGCTGGATGTGGCGATTGGCCAGGACGTCCAGTTCCTCGCGGTAGGTGGTGACGACATAGGCGCTGTCCACGGTCGGCGCCGTCGCCGTCGTTCAGGGCGCGCATCAGGCTTTTGGCCCCGCCGGCGCTGTCCATCAGGGAGTGAATCAGCCCATCGGCGATGTCGGATTCGATGCGGGCCTGATCGGGCTTGCCGGCCTGCTTGAGGCAGTCGGCCTTGAGCGCATGGGCGGCATCGATGATGAAATCCAGCTTGATCACCTCATCGAGCTTTTCCAGCCCCGCCACGCAATCCTTGCCCTTGACCGCCGCCGCCGCCTGATCGAGCAGGCCGACGGCCTGACCGTCGTAGAAGCTCCAGTGCTTGGCGTAGACCGACTCCCGGCGCAATTCGGTGTAGTCGAGCGTCTTGTCGTCGGCCAGGGCGCGACGAACCAGGTCCGCATAACGCGCCTGATGCTGCTTGCGTTCGGCCGCCAGGGCCGCCGTTTGCTGCTCGTTCGGCGCCCGATCGCCCTGGGCGTGACGATTGCAGTAGCCGTTGAACCATGTGGCGTCGAAATGGTCGGGGTCGAATTTCATCGTGCCCGGCGGACTGTTTCCGGCGACGAAGGTCCCGTTGCCGTCATCATCCACCGTTCCGGCGATGCGGGTTGTGTTGGGATTTCCGGTTGTCCTGTGGACCTCGCCGGCCACGTCATGATCGACCACGACCAGCGTCATCATCCCGGAAACATTGCACCGCCCCTGCACCGGAATGTCGGCGACCCACTTGCCGTCGTAGACCCCCGCCAAGGCGGGATAACTCAGGCCGAGCCAGAGGCCCAGTCCGAGCCAGAAGATCATAGACCGCATGGTGTTCTCCCTCATTTGTTCGGCGGGCTGCGGTTATCGGCGGCGGGATCAGCGATTAGAGTCGTTGACGGGGACGAACGCGCCCAGTGCGACCACTGACGGACCGTCGAGCAGGGCGCGAGGGTTGTAGGTGATGTCGGTCGTCGGCGGAGCGGCGGCGGCCGAGGCCGGCGGCGGGCGCCGCGAAGGGGCCGTCGCGCGTCGTGAACGCCTGGCGCCATGAGCCGGAGGCGACTGCGCCGTCGCATTCTCCCGCGCGAAGCCCTGAACGGCCAAGGCGGCGGTCAGGACCCGCCGGGCCTCGGCCGGCGCTATGGCGGCGCGACCTTCGGCGAAGGCCAGGCAGGCGGCCATCGCCAGGCTCAGGGCGCCGACCCGGCCGGCCGCGCCCAGGGCCGTCTCCGGGGCGCCGGACAGAATCTGCTCCACCCGCCGCGCCACGCCCGGCCCGCGCGCCATGGCCGCCACCACCGGCGTCCCGCGCGCGCGCCGACAGATGTCCAGCAGGATCTCAGCGTAGCCGGCCGGATCGTTCGTTTTGCCGATGGCGGCCTGGTCGCTGGCGGTCTCGGCCAGTTCGCTCAGCTTGAGCGGCAGCCACCAGGCCAGGGGGCTGAACCAGAACACCGCGCGATAGGCGCAGGCCAGCAGCTGAATGTAGAAGTCGCCGCGCCGGATGTGGGATTCCTCGTGGGCCAGCACCGCCTGCCGCTTGGCCTGCGGCCAGGCGCGGTAGTCCGCCGGCAGAAGGATGCAGTGGGCGAAGGACAGGGGGCTGTCCACCGCCGCGCTCGAGCGAATGGCGCGGCCGCGGGCCCAATCCTCGGGCACGGGCTCGGCCAGCCGATAAAGGCGCAGGGTCAGCAGAAGGCCGATCGCCAGGCGTATCAGGCCCGCCAGTGCGACCACGGCGTAAATGACGATCAGGCCGCCCTGCCAACGGGAGGGACCGGCCGCCCGGACCGTCGCGTCCGCCCGGCCGCCCGCCGCCTCGACGCCGACCCACGCGGGCAGGCGAACCGTGAGGCCCGGCGGCGCCCAGGTTTGCAGAATGGGCATGGCGCAGGCGGCCAGCAGCACCAGGGTCCAGATCGCCGTCTCCACGCGCAGATCGCGCACGCGCGCCAGTTTCAGCGCGCCGAACACACAGCCGGCCAGAAGCGCCGATCGCAGGGCGCTTTCGCCCAGCAGGCCCAGGAGCAGGGCGTCACCGGTCATCGCGGCCCGTCCTGGCCTTGGCGATCTTGTCCGACAGGGCCTGGAGCTGCTTGGGATCGATTTGACCGGCTGTCGACCATGCCGACCAGGACTTCCTCCAGCGAGCCGTTGCAGAACCAGTCCATGATGCGCTTGACCGCCTTGGCGGCCACCGCGCCCCGCTTTTCGGCGGCGGAGAACAGGAAGGTCCGGCCTTTCACGGCGTGGACGACATAGCCCTTGTCCTCCAGCCGGCGCAGCACCGTGCGCACCGTGGATTCCTTGAGCGGGCGCGACAGGGCGGCGCGCACCTGCTCGGCCGTGGTCGGGCCCTGAGCCCACACCAGCTGCATGACCTCGCGTTCGAGGTCGCCCAGGTCCGGAAGCTCTTCGGCCATGTTTAACGCTCCGTAATGCTACGATCGGTAGCACATATTTCCGGTTGTGCAAGCGGTGATCGCGCCGCGCTCAGCCGCCCATGTAGAGCTCGCGGCTCGGGCAAAGGTCGGCCACGACGCAGATTTCGCACTTGGGCCGTCGCGCCACGCAGACATAGCGGCCGTGCAGGATCAGCCAGTGGTGCGCGCGGGTCAGGTACGGTCCGGGCACGATCGCCATCAGCTCATGCTCCACCTTGTCCGGGGTCGAGCCCGAAGCCAGCTTCAGTCGGTGGGCCACGCGGAACACGTGGGTGTCCACGGCGATGGCCGGCTCGACGTCCAGTTCGTTGAGCACCACGCTGGCGGTCTTGCGGCCCACGCCGGGCAGGGCCTGCAGCGCCGCGCGGTCCAGCGGGACCTGCCCGCCGTGCTGCTCGAGCAGCATGAGCGACAGGGCGATCACGTTCTTGGCCTTGGTGCGGTAAAGGCCGATGGTCTTGATGTAGGGCTCCAGGCCCTCCACGCCGAGCGCCGCCATCTTGGCGGGCGTGTCGGCGATTTTGAACAGGGTCTCGGTGGCCTTGTTGACCGACTTGTCCGTGGCCTGAGCCGACAGCACCACCGCCACCAGCAGAGTGAACGGATTGGCGTAATGCAGCTCGGTCCTCGGATGGGCCACGGCGGCGGCGAAGCGGTCGAAAATGGCCTGGACGCGCGCGGATTCGGCTTTGGCGGAGAGGTTTCCGACGACGGGCGTGGCTTTGACCATGACGGGGAGAATGCTTCGCGGCGCGCCCCGCGCCAAGGGCTTAAGGACACGCCTGTTTTCTGCGAAAGCCGTTCCCAAAACTCGTTACGCGAGCGCCCCGCCTAAAAAATCAATGACTTTTGCATTTGCGATAGACCACGCCTATATCGACCTCATGCTTCCCACCTTGCGCCAACTCCAATATCTCAAGCTCCTGGCCGAACACGGCTCCTTCAGCCGCGCGGCCGAGGCGGCCCATGTCACTCAGCCTACCTTGTCCGCCGGCATCCATGAGTTGGAGCGGGCGCTGGGCGCGCCGGTGGTGGACCGGGCGCGCTCGGGGGTGATCCTGACCGCCGTGGGCGAAGAGGCCGTGCGGCGCGCCGCCGACATACTGGCCCGGGCCGAGGATCTGGTGCAGGCGGCCAAGAGCGCGGGCCAGGCGCTGACCGGGCGCTTTCGCCTGGGCGTCATCCCCACCATCGCTCCCTTCCTGTTGCCCAAGGCCCTGCCTGTTCTGCGCGAACGGTTCCCGCGCCTGAAGCTGTTCCTGCGCGAGGACCTGACCCACAGGCTGGTCGAGTCGCTGAAGGCCGGGGCCATCGACGCGGCCCTGATCGCCCTGCCTTACGACGTGGCGGGTCTGGATTATGACGTCGTGGGCGAGGACGAGCTGCTGGCCATGGCCCCAATGGGCCATCCCATGACCGCCCAGGCCGCCGCGCCTGTCTCCATGCTGCAGGAGGGCCTGATCCTGCTGGAGGACGGCCACTGCCTGCGCGATCAGGCGCTTGAGATGTGCGGCTTGCATCCGCCCAAGGCCTCGGCTGAGGAGGGCCTGTTCGCCGCCACCTCCCTGCACACCTTGGTGCAGATGGTGGGCTCGGGCCTAGGGGTTTCCCTGCTTCCGGCCATGGCGGTGGAGGCGGGTTTGGCCAATGATGCGCCGGTCGCCGTGCGCCCTCTGGCGCCGGGACATCCCAGCCGGCGCATCGTGGTGGCCTGGCGCGCCGGCTCCAGCCGCGAGGTTGAGGGACGCCTTCTGGCCGAAACCCTAAGGAGCGATCATCTGAGGCCGGCGGCGTGAGTTCGGACACGGTCGAGGCGGAAGGCCTGCCGGCGCGAGCAGCGGCCCTGGACGTGCTGCTGGCCGCGCTCAATCACCGGGGCGGATTGGACGAGGCCATGGCCCGCCCGCCGTTCAGCCGGCTTGAGCCCAGAGACCGTGGATTCGCCCGCGCCCTGGTCATGGCCGCGCTTCGTCGGCTCGGCCCGATCGATCAGGCCCTGGACGCGCGCCTGAAAAAGCCGCCGCCGGAAACGGTGAAGGCGATCCTGCGCCTGGGCGCCGCCCAGCTGTTCTACATGGACGCGCCCGATTTCGCCGTGGTCGACACCAGCGTGGCCCTGGCCGCCTCGCGCAACGACACGCGCCCGTTCAAGGGATTGGTCAACGCCGTCTTGCGCGGCCTGGCACGCGACGGCGCGCCCCCGCTCGACATACAGCGCCTGGCGCCGGACTGGCTGATGGCCCGCTGGCGCGCGACCTATGGCCAGGACAGCGCCGCACGGATCGCCGCCGTCATCGCCCAGGAGCCCCTGAGCGATGTGACGCCGCGCGATCCGGCGGATGCGGCCGCCCTGGCTCAGGCGCTGAACGCCCAGATCCTGCCGGGCGGAAGCCTGCGCGCGGGGCTGAAGGGTGATCTGGCGGAATGGCCGGGGTTCGCTGAGGGCCTTTGGTGGGTGCAGGACGCCTCGGCCGCCGTGCCCGCGCGGCTGTTGCATGTGACGGCGGGCCAGTCGGCGCTGGACCTGTGCGCAGCGCCCGGCGGCAAGACCCTGCAGCTGGCCGCCACGGGCGCGAACGTCACCGCCGTGGACCGGTCGGGGCCGCGCCAAGTCCGCACCGCCCAAAATCTGGAGCGAATGGGGCTGAAGGCCGAACTGGTCGCGGCGGACGCGGCGTCCTGGGCCGACGAGCGGCTGTTCGACGCCGTGCTGCTGGATGCGCCCTGCACGGCGACCGGCACCTTCCGCCGCCAGCCGGACGCCCTGTGGGGCGCGCGGCCGAGCGAGATTGCCAAACTGGCCGGGGTGCAGGCGCGGCTGCTGGACGCGGCGGCGCGGCGGCTGAAGCCTGGCGGGCGATTGATCTATTGCGTCTGTTCGCTCGAGCCCGAGGAGGGCGAGGGCCAGATCGCGCCGTTTCTGCAGCGCCATCCCGAGCTGACCCTGGAGCCCATCGCGCCGGGCGAAGGCGGCGCGCCTGCAGCCAGCGTAACCCAGGACGGTCTGCTGCAAATCCTGCCATTCCATCTGGAGGGCGGAACAGATGGGTTCTTCGCGGCGCGCTTTGTCCGGAATGCCTAGCGCGCGCTCGCAATAGCGCACGAAGCAAACTATCTAGCCTGCATGCCGCCCGTCCGCCTTCGCCCCACCCGTCTGGAGTATGTCGTCGACGGCGAGCGTCTGCGCTCGCAGCTGACCGCCGCGGCGCTGGACGCCCTGGGCGATCCGGCGGAACAGCGCCGGCGGGCGCTGGATGTGCTGCGCGCCGCCCTGTTTCGCGGGCGGATGATCGCCAAGGAGCGGCTCGAAAGCGGCGCCGGCGGCATCGAGACCGCCACGCTGCTTTCCGGGGTCACCGATCAGGTGATCTGCGCCCTGTACGACTTCACCACCGTTCACGTTTTCCGCGCGCGCAATCCCACCGAGGGCGAGCGCA
>CAWDPL010000001.1:0-15222 GCA_963804105.1 uncultured Alphaproteobacteria bacterium | reverse complement strand
CACGCAGATCTCGATCCGGCGCACGAACTCGTCGCGGGCGCTCTGGCGCGCGCGGCGGGTTTTGAGCATGTGACCCTGTCGCACGAGGCCTCGCCTCTCCCCCGCTTTGTTCCCCGGTGCGCACCGCTGTGGTCGACGCCTATCTGACGCCGGTGCTGCGGGCCTATGTGGACCAGGTGGCGAGCGCGGTCCGCGGCGCGCCGCTGTATTTCATGACGTCATCTGGCGCCCTGGCCCGCGCCCAGGCCTTTCGTGGCAAGGACGCGGTGTTGTCCGGACCGGCCGGCGGGGCCGTCGGCTCAGCGCATACGGCCGTGCAAGCCGGCGCCCAGGCCGTGCTCGGCTTCGATGTGGGAGGCACCTCCACCGACGTCTGCCGCTTCGCCGGAACGCTGGAGCGGCGCGAGACGCTTCGCGTCGCCGGGATCGAACTGCGCACGCCCACGTTGGACGTGCAGACCGTGGCGGCGGGCGGCGGCTCGATCCTGACCTATGACGGCTTTCGCGCCCTCGCCGGGCCGCACAGCGCCGGCGCCGATCCTGGACCGGCGGCCTATGGTCGGGGCGGACCGGCGACGGTGACGGACGCCAATCTGGTGCTCGGGCGATTGGACGCGCGATTTTTCCCTCAGGTGTTCGGCCCCTCCGGCGACAGCCCATTGGATGTGGCCGCCGCCCGCGCTCGGCTGGCCGAACTGGCCAAGGCCATGGGCGTGCCCAGCGCGGAGGCCGCGGCCGAGGGCTTTGTCGCCATCACCGTGGAGCAGACCGCCCAGGCCATCCGCCGCATCTCCACCGAGCGCGGGTTCGATCCGCGCGGCCATGTGCTGGTCGCCTTCGGCGGCGCGGCCGGACAGATCGCCTGCTGGACAGCCGAGGCGCTGGGCGCGCGCGAGGTGCTGTGCCCACGCCATGGCAGCCTGCTATCGGCCTGGGGCATCGGCCAGGCGCAGCTCAGCAACCTGCAGCAGGCGGGGCTGGAGGCGAGGCTGGATCAGGCCGGGATCGAGCAGGCTGCGCCGTTAGCCGAGCGATTGGAACGCCAGGCCGAGACGGCGCTGACGGCCCAGGGCGGCGCGCCGGGCGAAATTCACCGACGCCTCATGCTGCGCTACGACGGCGCGGACGCGACGCTGCCCGCGGCGTTCGGATCGGCGGAGAACGTGCGCGCCGAATTCGAATCCGCTCACCGCCGACTGTTCGGCTTCGCCGAGCCTGAACGGGAGGTTCTCATCGCCAGCGTGGAGGTGGAATCCACCAGTCTCCCTTCCCCCTTGATGGGGGTCCAAGCGCTCGTATACGAGCGCGCAGGACGGTTGGGGATGGGGGTGATAGCGCAGACGCTTCAGGATTTCAACGCAAAAGGCCCGCCGCCTCCCAAGCCCGTCCGGCAATGTCGCGGGCCCACCCCCACCCCTGCCCGTTCGGCCGCTCGCCTTCAGCGACCGGTCCTCACCCCATCAAGGGGGAGGGATCGTGAAATTATTTGCCGACGGCATTTGCCACGACGCCCCGATCATCGACGCCGACGCCTTCGAGTCCATCCAAGGCCCCGCCCTCATCATCCGCGGCGACACCCAGATCGCGGTGGCGCCGGGGTGGCGGGCTCAGCGTGAGGCGGACGGGCTGATCCGGCTGATCCGTCAGGGCGAGGCGCGCGCGCAGGCGGCTGATCTCGACACGCCCGACCCCGTCACGCTGGAGCTGTTCAACCGGCGCTTCATGGGCGTGGCCGAGGCCATGGGCGCGGCCCTGGAACGCACGGCCCACTCGGTGAACATCAAGGAGCGGCTGGATTTCTCATGCGCCCTGTTCGACGCCGATGGCGGCCTCGTCGCCAACGCCCCGCACATGCCGGTGCATCTGGGCTCGATGGGCGCCAGCGTGAAGGCGGTGAAGGCGCGCCATCCCCGCCTGGGCCCCGGCGACGCCTTCGCCTTGAACAACCCCTACGACGGCGGCACGCACTTGCCGGACATCACGGTGGTCACTCCGGTGTTCATGGACACGGCCGAGGCGCCCGCCTTCTACCTCGCCGCGCGCGGCCACCACGCCGACATCGGCGGAATCCAGCCGGGCTCCATGCCGCCCTTCTCGCGCAGCATCGAGGAGGAGGGCGTGCTGCTGGAGCCCTGCCGATCATGCGTGGCGGCGTGCTGCTCGAGGCTGACATCCGCGCGGCGCTCCTGGCCGGTCCCTATCCGGCGCGCGCGCCGGATCGGAACCTGGCCGACCTGAAGGCCCAGCTCGCCGCCTGCCAGGCGGGCGCGGCTGCCGTGTCTGACATGATCCATACGCACGGCGCGCGGACGGTCGCGCGCTACATGGGCTTCGTGCAGGACAACGCCGAGGCCTGCGTGCGGCGGGCCATCGGACGGCTGAGCGACGGCCATGCCCGCGTGCCCATGGATGGCGGCGCGGAAATCTGTGTACGGATCAGTGTCGATGCCAAAGCCGGAGAGGCGGTGCTGGACTTCACCGGCACAAGCGCGGTCCAGCCCAACAACTTCAACGCCCCCACCGCCATCGTCCACGCCGCGGCGCTCTATGTGTTCCGCACCCTGGTGGACGACGACATCCCGCTCAACGCCGGCTGCCTGAAGCCGCTGAAGATCATTGTGCCGGAAGGCTCGATGCTGGCGCCGCGCTGGCCCGCCGCGGTGGTGGCGGGCAATGTGGAGACCAGCCAGCACATTGTCGACGCCCTCTATGAGGCGCTGGGCGTCATGGCCAATTCCCAGGGCACGATGAACAACTTCACCTTCGGCGACGAGGACCGCCAGTACTATGAGACCCTGTGCGGGGGCGCCGGCGCCACGGCCGCGGCGGCGGGCGCCTCGGCGGTGCACACTCACATGACCAATTCGCGCCTGACCGATCCGGAGATTCTGGAGCGGCGCTTCGCCGTGCGCCTGGAGCGCTTCACCGTCCGCGCGGCTCGGGCGGGTCCGGCGCCCGTGTCGGCGGGGATGGCGTGCAGCGGATTTTGCGCTTCCTTGAGCCCATGCAGGCCGCCCTGCTGTCGACCCGAAGGCTGACCGCACCGCTGGGCCTGGCGGGCGGCGGACCCGGCGATAAGGGTCATCAACGTTTGATAAGCCCGTCGGGCGAGGCTAAGGACTTGCCGGGCTGCTTTTCCATCATGGCGGCCGAAGGCGACGTGATCGAGATTCTGACCCCTGGGGGCGGGGGATACGGGCCGCTCACCCATCGCTGAGGATCGGGAAAGGACCTTGCATGCTGATCGCCGCCCTGTTCGCCCTGACATTGGCGCAAGCCGATCCGGCTCCCGGCCCGCCGCCTGAACCGGCCATGCCGACCTTGAAGACACCGCCGGTGGCCCCGCCGCCCGAAGAACCCTTTCCCGTGGGCGCGCCGCACGACGACTACGGCTTCGTATCCTGGTGCTACGGCGCCCTGTCCGGACACATGGAGCTGTACAAGATCGTCAAGCCCGAGCTCGACAAGCTGCCCGACCAGGACCCCAAGGAAACCGCCGCGTTGGACGCCGAGCAGCTGCAAGCCGGACAGGAATATCTGGCGCTCTACAAGCGGGCGATGGAAGCGGCCGAAAAGGCCAGCCCCCAGCCAATCAATGCGCGCGGCGGCGCGGCCGTCAAGCTCGGCGGCAATATCTGGGCCCCGGCCCTACAGGCCGATCCCAAGACCCGCATGTGGTCCTACCTGAGCTGGGACCTGCCCGGCCGATGCGAAACCACCGCCGAGCGGCTGTTCGAGAAGTCCCAGTTGGCGGCCGAGGCGCTGGGGATTTCGATTGCGGACGCGCCCAAGGAGCCAGGCCCGACCAGCACGGCAAAGCCGCCGACCAAACCCGCCGCCCCCGCCAAGCCAGAGCCGGCGCTGCGGGGCGTGGAGTAGGATTTGCACCCTCCCCGCTTTCGGGGACGCACGCATCACCATCAGGCAAATGCGAAATCCTGAAGCAGGACCATGGTAAGTTGGGACACACGCCACTTAAATCGCGCTGCCGATCAGGGCTTCAACTCGCCGAGCCCCGTTAGGTGCAGCACGCCCTTGCCGGGCAACTCCACGCGAAGCTCCAACTTGCCGCCTGCCGCTTCCACGAAACGTCGGAGCGTGGACAGGTAAAGATCGGTTTGCCGCTCGATCTTAAGGACTGAAGGTTGCTTCACGCCCAAGCTCTGGGCGATTTGCTCTTGGCTGCGTTCGGTCAGAAGCCTGAGAGCCTTCAGCCCCTCGACTTCGCCGTGAAGTTCGGCCGCGCGGACCTCGATCTTGGTTCGCCGTCCAGCCGGCAGGCCCGCTATGATCTCCTGGCGCGTACGGCCCATGTCACTTCTCCTTCAACCGCTTCAGGTGGTCCGTGAATCGGCTATCGGCCTTGCGGATCAGGCCCTTGTAAAACCGCTGTTGGCTAACCCCGGCCTTATCGCCAGCAACCAGAAGGATCGCTTGGCGGCTCGGGTCGAAGGCGAACGCCACCTGCCAAACCCCGTCCGCCGCGTTGAACCGAAGCTCCTTCATGTTGGCGTGCCTAGACCCCGCCGAGGTATCGACATGCGGGCGGCCCAGCGATGGACCGTAGGTCTCCAACAACGCCGTGACCGCCAGGAGCTCGTCCTGCGCCGCTTCGGGCAAGGCGTCGAACTCCGGGTCGAACTCGTCGTGATTGGCGACCGTCCATGACATGGGATCACATAGGCTCAAGGCTATATAACGTCTATAGCTTAAAGGCTATATTTTCCGGGCGCGACCGGAATTCACGGCATGTAATTCAGGATCGGCGCGAGCCAGCGTTCGGCGGTCTTCACATCCCAGCCCTTGCGGCGGGCGTAGTCGGACACTTGATCGCGCTCGATCTTGCCGACGCCGAAATAATGCGCCTGAGGGTGGGCGAAATAGAGGCCCGAGACCGAGGACGGCGGGTTCATGGCGAAGCTTTCGGTCAGTTCGACGCCCGTGGCGGCCGTGGCGGCCAGAAGGCGGAAAAGCACCGCCTTTTCCGTATGGTCCGGCTGGGCCGGATAGCCGGCGGCGGGGCGGATGCCGCGATACTGCTCGGCGATCAGGGCGTCAACGGCCAAGGGTTCGTCCGGCGCATAGCCCCAAAGCTCGGTGCGCACGCGCCGGTGCAAGGCCTCGGCGAACGCCTCGGCCAGGCGGTCGGCCAGGGCGGCGGACAGGATCGCCGAATAATCGTCGCCCGCGTCCTTGAAGCGCTTGGCGACCTCTAGCTCGCCGTGCCCGGCGGTGACGGCGAAACCGCCGACGTAGTCCGGCTTGGTCCCGATCGGCGCGACGAAATCGGACAGGGCGACATTGGCGCGGCCGGCGCTTTTGGCCATCTGCTGGCGCAGGCTGTGCAGGCGGCCGATCTCGGTCTCGCGCAACTCATCGGCGTACAGCACGATGTCGTCGCCGTCGGCGTTGGCGGGCCAGAAGCCCACGACCCCGCGCGCTTCAAACCACTTCTCCTCGATGATCTTCCCCAGCGTCACCTGGGCGTCGGCGTAGAGGTCCCGCGCAGCCTCGCCGACCATCTCGTCCTCCAGGATTTGCGGAAAGCGTCCCACCAGCTCCCAACTGGCGAAGAACGGCGACCAATCGATGTAGGTCGCCAGGTCCGCCAGATCGTAGGGCGCGAAGGTCCGTGTACCGAGAAAGCTCGGGCGCGGCGGATCATAGGCCGTCCAGTCGATCACGAAGGCGTTGGCCCGCGCGTCGGTCAGCGGCGCGCGATTCTTGGCTTCCTGACCACGCGCATACTGCTCGCGCACCTTGATATAGTCGGCGCGGGTCGCGGCCATGTGCCCGTCGCGTTCGCCCGGCGACAACAGACCCGAGACCACGCCCACCGCGCGCGAGGCGTCCAGCACATAGGTGGTCGAGCCGGAATAGGCCGGCTCGATCTTGACCGCTGTGTGGGTCTTGGAGGTGGTCGCGCCGCCGATCAGCAGCGGAATCGTGAACTTTCGACGCTCCATCTCGGAGGCGACGAACACCATCTCGTCCAAGCGAGGGCGTGATCAGGCCCGACAGACCGATCATGTCCACGCCGTGCGCCTGGGCCTCGTCCAGGATGCGGTCGGCCGGGACCATCACGCCCAGGTCGATCACCTCGTAGTTGTTGCACTGCAGGACCACGCCGACGATGTTCTTGCCGATGTCGTGCACATCGCCCTTGACCGTGGCCATGAGGATCTTGCCCGCGGCCTCGCGCGGCGCGCCGCCCTTTTCCGCCTCCATGTACGGCAGCAGATAGGCCACCGCCTGCTTCATCACCCGCGCCGACTTGACCACCTGGGGCAGGAACATCTTGCCCGCGCCGAACAGGTCGCCCACCACGTTCATGCCGTCCATCAAGGGCCCTTCGATGACGTGCAGCGGGCGCTCTGCGTCCAGGCGCGCTTCCTCGGTGTCCGCCTCGATGAACTCGGTCACGCCGTGCACCAGGGCGTGCTTGATGCGCTCGCCCACCGGCTGCTCGCGCCAGGCCAGGGTGACGGCGGCGGGCTGATCGTTTTGGCTCTTGTACTTGGGGGCGAGGTCGACCAGCACCTCGGTGGGGCTTTGACCGTCTGGCCTGCCACGATTGAGGATCACGTCCTCGACCGCCTCGCGCAGCTCAGGCTCGATTTCGTCATAGACCGGCAGATCGCCGGCGTTGACGATGCCCATATCCATGCCCGCGTTGATGGCGTGGTACAGGAACACCGCGTGGATCGCCCGGCGCACCGGCTCGTTGCCGCGGAAGCTGAAGGAGACGTTGGACACCCCGCCCGACACGCGCGCGTAGGGCAGCGTCTGTTTGATGCGCCGCGTGGCCTCGATAAAATCCACAGCGTAATTGTTGTGCTCGTCGATCCCTGTCGCCACGGCGAAGATGTTGGGATCGAAGATGATGTCCTCGGGCGGAAAGCCGATCTGCTCGGTGAGCAAGCCGTAAGCGCGTTGACAGATCTGCACCTTGCGCTCGGCCGTGTCGGCCTGGCCGACCTCGTCGAAGGCCATCACCACCACGGCCGCGCCATAGCGCAGGCACTGGCGTCGCCTGCTCCAGGAACTTGGCCTCGCCCTCCTTCATGGAGATGGAGTTGACGATGCACTTGCCCTGCACGCACTTCAGCCCGGCTTCGATCACCTCCCATTTGGAGCTGTCGATCATCACCGGCACGCGCGAGATGTCCGGCTCGGCGGCGATCAGGTTGAGGAAGGTGATCATCGCCTGCTTGGAATCCAGCAGGCCCTCGTCCATGTTGACGTCGATGATCTGAGCGCCCGCCTCGACCTGCTGACGCGCCACATCGAGCGCAGCCGTGTAGTCGCCCTCGACGATCAGTTTACGGAACTTCGCCGAGCCAGTGACATTGGTCCGCTCGCCGATGTTGACGAATACCGGACGCATTACGCCAACTCGAACGGCTCTAGACCCGCCAATCGCAACGCCTTGGGCCGCTCGGGCACGGCGCGCGGCCTGATGCCGGAAACCGCCTCAGCGACATGGCGAATGTGATCGGGCGTGGTGCCGCAGCAGCCGCCAAGGATGTTGACCAGGCCCTGTTCGGCCCACTCGTGCAGGAAGTGGGCGGTCTGGTCGGGCTGTTCATCGTATTGGCCCATGGCGTTGGGCAGGCCGGCGTTGGGATAGGCGGCCACCAGGGTGTCGGCGATGCGCGCCATTTCGGCGATGTGCGGGCGCATGAGCTCCGCGCCCAGGGCGCAGTTGAAGCCCACGGCGAAGGGCTTGGCGTGGCGCACCGAGTTCCAGAAGGCCTCGGCGGTCTGCCCTGTGAGCGTACGGCCCGAGCGGTCGGTGATGGTGCCGGAAATCCAGATCGGCAAGGGCTCCAGCCCGTCGTCCTGCAGGTCCAGGATCGCCTTGATCGCCGCCTTGGCGTTGAGGGTGTCGAAGATGGTCTCCACTAAATACAGGTCCACCCCGCCCTCGTGCAGCGCCAGCGCCTGTTCGCGATAGGCGGCGTAGACCTCGTCGAAGGTCACCGCGCGGGCGGCCGGGTCGTTGACGTCCGGCGAAATGGACAGGGTGCGGTTGAGCGGCCCGATCGCGCCGGCCAAAAAGCGCGGCTTGTGCGGCTCCTGCGCCGTCCAGCGGTCGGCGCTTTGCCGGCCCAGGCGTGCGGCCTCCAGGTTCAGATCGCGCACCGCGCTCTGCAGGCCGTAGTCGGCCTGGGCGATAGCGGTGGACGAAAAGGTGTTGGTCTCGCTGATGTCCGCGCCAGCTGCGAAATAGGCATCGTGCAGGCCTAGCACGATATCGGGCCGGGTCAGGTTGAGCAGGTCGTTGTTGCCCTTAAGCGGATCGGGATGGTCCTTGAAGCGCGCGCCGCGAAAATCCTCTTCCGTGAGGTTTTCGCGCTGGATCATCACGCCCCAGGAGCCGTCCAGGATCAACACGCGGTCCTTGGCCGCGGCCTTCAGCGCCGCGATCCGTTCGGTTCTGTTCACGGGGTCGCCTCCACAGGGGCCGGCGCGCTGACGCCCAGCACGCGGCAGATGGCGTAGACCAAATCGGCGCGGTTCAGGGTGTAGAAGTGGAAGTCGGAAAAGCCGCGGTCCTCCAGCTCCGCGCACATCTCGCAAGCCACCGAGCAGGCGATTAGGCGGCGGGTGTCGGGGTCCTCGTCCAGGCCGTCGAACAGTTTGTACAGCCAGTTCGGCAGGCGCGCTTGGCATAGCCCAGTCATGCGCACCAGGCCTTTGAAATTGGTCACAGGCATGATCCCCGGCACGATGGGAATGGTGATCCCCGCGGCGCGCGCCTTGTCCACGAAGCGCAGGAAGGCCTCAACATCGAAGAACAGCTGGCTGATGGCGCGGGTGGCGCCGGCGTCGATCTTGGCCTTGAGCACATAGATGTCGTGTTCCAGCGAGGGGCTTTCCGGATGCTTTTCCGGATAGCAGCCAACCGACACCTCGAACGGCGCGATACGCGTGATGGCCGAGGTCAGTTCGGTGGCGTTGGCGTAGCCGTCGGCGGGGGGCTGATAGGCGCCGCCCACCTGGCCGGGCGGATCGCCGCGCAGGGCCACGATGTGGCGCACGCCAACATTCCAATAGTCGCGGATGACCTCGTCCACTTCCGCCCGCGTGGCGGCCACGCAGGTGAGGTGCGCGGCGGGGACCAGGCTGGTCTCCTGCAGGATGCGCCGCACCGTCCGGTGCGTGCGCTCGCGCGTGGACCCGCCCGCGCCGTAGGTCACCGACACGAACTGTGGGTGCAGGGGCTCAAGCCGGCGGATCGCCTTCCAAAGACTTTCCTCGGACTCCTCGCTCTTGGGCGGGAAGAACTCGAAGGACACCTTGGCCTTGGACGCGCGCGCGCCGGCGCGCGCCATGGCGCCCACGGTGCGGCTGATCTCGGCGGGGCTCATGGCTCGATCCTCTTTTCCGGCGGGCGCGGCCCGCTCCAGACATGGACGGTCAGGCCGCCCGGCTTGCTGGGCGGCAGGGCGATACGGCCCAGCGGCGACAGACCCGCCGCCTTCAGCCAGCCCTTCATCTCCTCGTCGGAGAAACCCAACCGTCGATGCTGGTGCTGCTCGCGCAGATATTCCAGCCGGTGCGGGGCGAAGTCGGCGATCACCAGCCGTCCGCCCGGCGCCACCAGCCGCGCGGCCTCGGCCACCGCGGCCGCCGGGTCGGTCAGGTAGTGAAGCACCTGATGCACCACCACCAGATCGGCGTAGCCGTCCGGCAGGCGCGTGGCGAAGATGTCGCCGTGGCGCAGCTCGCACTGGGTCAGGCCCGCCTGTGCGGTCTGGGCGCGGGCGATGTTGAGCATCTGCTGCGATAGGTCCAAGCCGATGGCGCTATGGGCATATGGCGCGAACAGGGTCAGCATCCGACCTGATCCGGAGCCCAGATCGATCATGCGATGGAACGGTCCCGGGCCGGCGGCCTGCAGCAAGGCGGACTCCACCTCGGCCTCGTCCACGTAAAGTGAGCGGATCTCGTCCCAGCGGGCGGCGTTGAGGGCGAAATAGGCCGCCGCGTCCGCGGACCGACTGGACTGAACATCGGCCAGGCGATCGGCGTCGCGGGCCAGCAGGGGGTCGCTCGGATCGATCATGCCCAGCAGCGCCTGGGCCGCGCCCTTGTGGCCGGTCTCGCCGGTGAGCCGGTAAAACACCCAGGCGCCGTCCGGAAAGCGCTCCACCAGCCCCGCCTCGCTCAGCAGCTTCAGATGCCGCGAGACGCGCGGCTGGCTTTGATCCAGAATATGCGACAATTCCATCACGGCCAGTTCGCCGCGCGCGAGCAACGCCAGAATGCGCAGGCGCGAGGGCTCGCCCGCCGCGCGCAGAATCTCGATGGCTTGATCGGCCCTCATGGTCATGGATCACATAAAGATATCTTTATGTCTTTATGTCAAGTTGATCGCGCGATGCGAAAACAGAGGATCGAGGCGAGGTGTTTCCCGTCGGATCCGGCCGTCATATGCTGCCGCGCAAGCTCAGGAGGAAACGACATGCACGGCGCTGGAATTGAACGTCGCGGAGTATTGGGCGCCGCCGCGCTTGTGATGTCAGGGCCGCTGCAGGCATGGGCGGCGGGCGTCAAGCCGAAGGTGATCATCCAGACCTCGCACGGCGATATCGTGGTGGCGCTGGAGGCTGAGAAGGCGCCGATCACCTCGGCCAATTTCCTGCGCTATGTGGATGCGCACAAGTATGACGGCGGGAGCTTCTATCGCGCCTCGCGCACGCCCGGCTCGCCCAAGGATGGCACGATCGAGGGCGGACCCTCGCCGACGGCGCGGCGCTTCGCGCCCATCGCCCATGAGAGCACCCGCCTCACCGGCCTGAGGCACAGGACCGGGACGATTTCCATAGCCCGCAATGCCCCCGGCACGGCGACGGCGGACTTCTTCATCTGCGCCAGCCCCGAACCCTATCTGGACGCCCATCCGGGCGCGCCGGGCGACAATGAGGGCTTCGCCGCCTTCGGCCATGTGGTGCAGGGCATGGACGTGGTGCGCGCCATCCTCGCCCTGCCGGCCAACGGCAAGCCCCTGACCCCGGAGATGAAGGGCCAAATGCTGGACCCGCCGGTTCCGATCCTGAGCATGAAACGCTCCGCTTGAGGGCGCCGGCGACTTGAATTAACGCCGCGTCCAGTATCCAGTCGTGGCAACGATAATTAGAGGAACGCCCATGCCATACTCTCGCCTCGCGCCTTCCCGGCGCGCCGTGGTCGCCGGCATGGCCGCCGGCGCCGTGATCGCCCCGGCCGCCCGCGCGCAGACCTTTCCCGTGGTCGGCAAGATCGAACGGCTGGACCCGGAACTGGACGCCCTGGTCGACGCCGACGCCGTGGTGGAACGGGTGCTGGGCGGCTACACCTGGTGCGAGGGCCCGGTGTGGGTCGGCGGGCCGGACGGCTTCCTCCTGAGCTCGGACGTGCGCGCCAACGCCATCCGTCGCTGGAACGAAAAGGACGGCGGCTCGGTCTGGCTGACGCCCAGCGGCGTTGAGGGCCCGGTTGATCCCGAGATCAACGAGCCCGGAACCAACGGCCTGTGCCTGGGCCGCGGCGGTGTGGTGTTCGCGGGCAGCGGGTCGCGCGTGGTGGGCGTGATCGACTTGAAAACCAAGAAGAAGACGATCCTGTGCTCGCACTTCGAGGGCAAGAAGTTCAACAGCCCCAACGACGTGGTCCTGGCCAAGGACGGTTCGATCTATTTCACCGACCCCTGTTTCGGCCTGAAGGGCGGCGTGGATTCGCCCCTGCGCGAGATGGACTATCAGGGCGTGTTCCGCATCGCGCCCGACAATACCGTCACTCTCGTGGACGGAGATCTGTCGCCTAACGGAATCGGCCTGTCGCCGGACGGGCGCACCCTTTATCTGACCGACAAATTCAATCGCGACGACAAGGGCCGCTGGTTCGCCATGACGCTGGATGAGAAGGGCGTCATCACCGACAAGCGCGAGTTCATCGACATGCAGCACGGCCCGGGCGACGGCGATGGCCTGCGGGTGGACACGCGCGGCTACATCTGGGCGACCTCGGCGGACGGGGTCTCGATCTACACGCCGCAGGGCAAGCCCATCGGCATCGTGCGCGCCGACGAAATCGAGCGGAACTGCGAGATCGGCGCGGACGGCCATCTGTACATCGCCGCGCGCCACGACCTGCTGCGCGTGAAGGTCAAGGCCAAGAAGCTGCTCTGGCCGGTCTGGCGCAAGGCTTAGGTTCCGCCGACCCGGCCCAAGCCGGAACCAAGATTCTTGAACCACGAAGATCACGAAGCCCACTCAGATCGTCATCCCACGGGCGGCTGAAGGCCGATCCTGGGGATGACTGGGCTTTAATTGCCTTCGTGCGTTTTCGGGGCTAATTCTATTCAACTCGTCCGGGTCGCCCACTTGTCGGCCAGATGCTCGGCTGTGCGCCACGCCAGGGCCTGCAGGGTGAGGGTGGGATTGCGCGAGCCGCTCGTGCCCATCACCGCGCCGCCGACCACGCCCAGGTTGGGCGCCTCGTGGGCGAAGCCCCAGCGGTCGACCACGTTGGTCTCTGGATTATCGCCCATGCGCGCGCCGCCGTAGCAGTGGGTGGTGGGGCCCATGGTTCCCAGCGTCCCCCGCTCCACCTCGATGGCGCCGGCCGCGCGGTACCAGTCGATCATCTTGTCCTGCATGAAGGCGGCGATCTTCTTCTCGTTGTCCTTGAAGTCCGCGGTGATGCGCGGCACGGCCAGGCCCAGCGGGTCCTTCACCACCGGGTCCAGATCGATCAGATTGTCCTCGTAGGGCAAGGTGGTCTTCTGCAGATAGGCGCCGTTGGTGCGGTCGGCGTTCTTGCATGACGAAGGCCTTCCACTCCGAGCCCCAGCCCTTGGTCTTGCCGAAGGTGGTCATGTTTCCGGTCAGGATCGGGCGGCGGCTGGAATAGACCCACATGTTGCCGCCGCCGATGAAGTCCAGGCCGGAATGGTCGAAATTGTCGTCGGCCCAGTTGTCCACGCCCACGCCCTGGGCCGGCATGCCGTACCAGGTGTTGATGTCGCGCGGGAACAGGGCGGTGACGTGGGCGCCCTGGTTGTGGCTCATGTAGTGGCGGCCGACCTGACCGTGGTTGTTGGCCAGGCCGTTGGGGAAGGCCTTGGACTTGGACAGCAAGAGCAGGCGCACGTTCTCATAGACGTAGCTGGCCAGGATCACCGCGGCGGCCGGCTGGAAATAGACCTCGCCGTCCTTGACATAGGTCACGCCGGTGACGCGTCCGGAGCGGCCCACCTCCACGGCGGTGACCCGCGCGCCGGTCACCACCTGCAGACCGCTTGGTGGCCAGGGCCTTGGGGATGGTCGAGACGGCGGTGGAGCTCTTGGCGTTGATGTGGCAGCCGGCGCGGTCGCACCAGCCGTGATAGGCGGTGCCGGGCCGACCCTCATAGGGGACCGAGGCGATGGCGGCGGGTCCTGGAAAGGGATGCAGGTCGATGGTCTTGGCCGCCGCGGTCATCATCTCGGTAAAGCCGGTGCTGCGCAGGGGCGGCATGGGATATTCCCGGGCGCGCGGGCCCTCGAACACATTGCCGGCCGGATCGAGTTTGCCGGCGATATTGCCCGCCTTGCCCGAAATGCCGACCTCGTACTCGACCTTGTCGTAATAGGGCTCCAGCTCCTCCAGCCCGAAGGGCCAGTCCTCCACCGTCGAGCCCTTGGGGATGCGGTGGGCGCCGTAGCGGGCGGTCGGTCGCGCTGACCACCTTGAAATCCCACGGGTTCAGCCGCCAGCTCTGGCCCCAGTAATGGATGCTCGACCCGCCCACCGCGTTCATCATCGGATGATAGGCCATGCGCGGCGAATAGGGCGCGGCGGCGGAGGGCCGGTGCGTGGGCACCTCCTGGTTGGCCTTCTGCGCCGAGAACGGCCAGCCGCGCAAATTGTTGGCTAGCTCGTCCGGCGCATAGTCCGCCGGCCCCAGCCAACCGCCCGCCTCCAGGCCGATTACGTCCAGCCCCGCCCGGCACAGCGGCAGCGCCGCCACCCCGCCCGCCGCGCCCAGGCCCACGATCACCACGTCGGTCTTCTTGAGGGTGACGGTCATTGCCCTTCGCTCCCCGGCTTGGCCGCGCGTTTGGCGCGGTTGAACATGGGAAAGTCGTAGCCGGACTGATGGGTGGGCTTCAGATGCGGATCGAACGCCTGCTGATCGGCGGTGGTCGCCAGCCGCACGCCGGGATAGCCGATCATGTCCCAGCCGATGAAGTCGGCGTTGCCGCCGTAATAGGGGTCGCTGAACATCCCTTGCAGGGTGTGATCGCGCACCAGGGCGAAGAAGGCCGGCATCTTGGCCTCGGTCTCGGTCAGCAGGGCGTCCTGCAGCTCGGGCGAAAGCTCGGAGAAGGCTGCGCCGTGGGCGGCGCGTGCACGGTCATCCAGGGCGGTCAGACCGCTGCGATACGTCTCGCGCGAGGACGCCAGGGCGCCGGCCAGCGCCCGGTCGATATAATGCGCCGCCCGCGCCTCGCGCGCGCCCGGACCGGAAGCATCAGTGGGAACCAGCCGGCGCGCAGAAGGCCTCCAGCACGTCCGCCTCGCCGCCGTCAGCGCCTCCAGCGCCTCGCGCCGTTCGGGGCCGTCGCCGCCTGCGCTGGGCCCGCCAGCGACCCAGCGACCGCGCCCGGCCACGCCCGCGCCCCGCAGCATGTCGCGCCGCGACAGTCCCTCCGCCCTTGTCCTTCATCGTTCCCGTCCCGTCTGATTGTTGGCGGGCATGGTGGGATAAGAGGGGGCGAGCGTAAAGGCGGATCGATCAAACACGCGCCAACCGAGGGCGGACCTATGTTCTCTTTTTGTTCTTTCCGAGTCGTCGGATTTCTGACAGGATCGATCTCCGGACAAACGGAGACGGCGGATGCAGGCGCGTCGAGATTTCGGTTCGGACGTCGAAGGCGAAGCCAGGGCCGGGGTGAACGGCTTCGCAGACGCTCTCACGCTGGGGAACCGGCGACTATGCTGGTGCGCTGACAGGCGCTGTCTTTGGCGGCGGCGTCGGCTCCCATTTCATGGATCGGTACAAATCCCTCCTCGCCGCCAATAAGGCGAAGGACACCTATTATGCGCAGCATTTCCCCATCGCCCACACCGCAGGCATGGCCGCCGGAACCGGTCTGCTGATCGCGGTTACGGATGGCGCCGCCACCGCCCCAGCCGCCGCGCGGCTGGCGCCACAGACGGTCCGCTTGGCCGGTTCCACGGTCAGGCCGG